>CAZOZP010000027.1:0-45711 GCA_964584325.1 uncultured Melioribacteraceae bacterium | reverse complement strand
AGCCAACGACAGGGCACTTTGGCTAAGCCGAAAACAGGAATTTATTTGCGCCGAGTGTCCTGCCTGCAGTTCCTATCATGTTTCTGAGAAGATAAATTTAAGGGGGATGGATTTTACAACTTGCAGCGATTGCGGCACAGTGTACTATAATCCCAGACCAACTGAAGAGATATTAGCTTATTATTATCAGCACGCTGAAAGTTATAATTATTGGGCAGATTATGTGTTTCCGGCTACAGAAGTGAACAGAAGAGAAAATATAGTTAAACCCAAGGTAGAACTGATTGAAAATTATTTTGCGGACAAGAATGCAGCAGAGTATAATTTTCTGGAAATAGGTGCCGGATTCGGAATATTTTCTGAGGAGATAAAAAAGAGGAAAATATTTAACACGGTAACTGCAGTTGAACCCACCCCCGGTCTGGCAAACAGATGCAGAGAAAAAGGGCTTGATGTAATTGAGAGTCCATTTGAAAATGCGGGTATTACCGAAGCATCATTTCAATGCATTGCTTCATTCGAAGTGATAGAGCATGTGTTTTCACCTATCGATTTTCTTAGAAACTGTAACAGAATTCTCTCTGATAAAGGTTATTTGATTTTAACTTGTCCGAATATAGCCGGATTTGATTTCAAAATACTCGGGAAGGAGAATTCGTCTAATTTCGGACTGGAGCATATAAATATGTTTAATCCGCATTCGCTGGAGTTGCTGTTGACAAGAGCCGGATTCAGATCAGTGGAAATTACAACTCCCGGGAAACTGGATGCAGATATTGTAAGGAATAAAGCCTTGAAGAATCCGGAATTGCTAAGTAATGAAAGATTCTTAAAAGAAATTCTTATAACGAATTGGGAGACTTTAGGAAAACCTTTCCAAAAGTTTTTATCTGAAAATAAATTGTCTTCCAATATGATGGCAATAGCCCGGAAATAAAGAAACTATATGAAAAAAATTGATCACTCAGGTAAAATTCTTGCAGAGTATGAGAACTGCAAAATTATTAAATGCAGAGACTGCGGATTTATTCATTTATATCCCTTGCCGGGAAATGAAGAATTGGAAAAGTTTTACAGAGAGAACTTTTATAATGAATATTGCGGCAATTATATAGAAAAACATAAAAGCGATCTGGAGTGGTTAAAGACCGAGTACAACGACCGGCTTGATATAATTGAAGAGATTATCAGTCCTGAACTCCCGAAAACACTTCTTGATGTTGGATCCGGACCGGGATTTTTTCTCAAAGAAGCTGTATTAAGAAAATGGAAAGCAGAAGGAGTAGAACCATCTGTAAGTGCTTGGGAATTCTCGGTAAATGAATTGGGTTTAACGGTTATTAACAGTTTTTTTGATGAAAAGTTCGAAGGAAGTGGCGGTTTATATTCGGTAATCCATATGAATAATGTTCTTGAGCATATCCCGAATCCTGCTTCACTAATTGAGAATGCCCGCAATCTTCTTGAAGAAGGTGGCTTGCTTTCAGTTACATCTCCGAATGATTTTAATCCTCTGCAAATGATATATAAAGAAGCGGTTAACAAAAATTATTATTGGATAAATACACAGGAACACATCAATTATTTTAAACTAAACGACCTGAAAGCACTAATTAGAAAAAAGGGATTAAAACCTGTTTATGCTTCATCAAGTTTTCCATTGGAAATGTTTTTGTTAATGAATGAAGATTATATTAAAGATCCTTCTCTCGGGAAAACGATTCATCAAAAAAGAAAAGATTTTGAATTACATCTAAGATTAGTACCCGGACTTAAAAGGAAACTATATGAAAAACTTGCCGGTTTGAATCTTGGCCGGCAAATAACCGTTATTGCAAAAAAGTAGATTGTGTTTTTATCAATCATTTCAAGTAATTTACTGTTAAAGTGATCTGTGTAAATAAAAACCTTTAACAATAACATAGTTTTTTTTCTGTTTTTAAATAATACAGTATATATTTCGATAATAAGCATTAATTAATTACAGAATTCAATGGGTAACTTATCTTGAAATTTATTTGTCCTGTATGTGCCTGCGAAGAATATAAAGATATCTATTCACAAAATATTGTTCATCCTCTCTGGTGGAAAGATAAGCAATATAAAAACGTTTCCCTTTCTTATGTGATTTGTTTAGACTGCGGATTTATAACACAATACCCAGCTTTAGACTTTGAAATACTATCAGAATATTACAAATCATCACCAACTCCTTCTAAGGAATCCTTTCGGGCAAGAGCACATTTGTTTGAAGAAAGAAAAAGATTCCTGACGGAGCATATTGAGAATCCGGTTTACGGAAGAGTTATTGAAGTAGGAGCGGCTTACGGTGATTTCCTTTCACTCCTTACCGAATTTGAAGAAAGGATAGCAATTGAACCATCTGAAAGTTATAATCAGAGAAATGATGAAGTCTCATCTGATATAATATACATTCCGGTTTTGCTAGAAGAACTTGATGAAAAGGAACCGGAACTAAAACAGAGCGGGGATTTGGTTGTAGCCGCGCATGTGTTGGAACATACTGCTAATCCGGCAGCGTTCGTTAAACATTTAAGAGATTTGGTTAAAGACGGGGGGTATTTATTTATAGAAGTTCCGTCGATAGAGGGCTTTGCAGAATGCATCACTCCGATATTTCAGAATCTGTTTTTCGGTCACTTGCATCATTTTAGTCTTGAGGTATTAAATCGTCTTTGTGTATCGCAGTCTCTGATACCTGTGTTTTCATCTTATAGTATAAAAGATAACTATCCGATAATAAGAGCATTATTCAGAAAGACTAATATTATTAAAACAAATACAGAACTGTTTATCCGGCATATTAAAAATGTTTCTGAAGAATATGAAACTGCTATTGAATTGCTGACGAAAGCCGCAGAGAAATCCACATTAAAAATTCTTGTTTGGGGAATTGGTGATGATTTTATAAGAATATTGAATTCGTTATCAGATATGCAGAGGGGAAATCTTATCTCAAAAACAATATTTGCCGATATGAATTTACAAAAGCAAGGGAGAGTTCTGTTCGGGAAAGAAATACATGCTCCTTACAAAGTATCGGTTAATGATTTTGAATGTGTGGTAGTTCCTATTAAAAGTGAAATACTGGTTTTTAACATTATTAAGGATATTGAAGAAATTTATCCGGGTAAACGGATTATTCCTCTGTTTCAAAAGAAAGGTAAGTGATTTATGAAATCCATAAAACTCAATAATGGTAAAGAATTCGGCGGTCAATCTCCTGTTCTGATTGTTGCGGAAATAGGTCTATGTCATAACGGTGATTCCGAAAGAGCAATGGATATGATTAAACAGGCTGTGGAGGCTGGTGCAGATGCCGTAAAATTTCAGAAGCGGGATGTTGATAATCTTGCTATATCATCGGTTCTTGATGCCGAAGATTTACGTTTCCCGGGTTTCGGAAAAACTTACAGAGAGATCAGAAAACATATCGAGTTTGATCTTGATACATATAAAAGACTCAAGAAATATGCGGATGATTTAGGAACAGCATTCTTTGTTTCTGTTTTTGATATTAAATCTGCCGAGCAGATGGCAGAATTAGGAATGCCGGTGTTGAAAATTGCCAGCCACTGTCTTTCAAATAAACCTTTAATTGAGAAACTGACAGAAATCAAACTTCCGGTATTGCTTTCTACCGGAATGGCATATCTGGAGGAAGTTGATGAAACGGTTAATACATTATTAAAAGCCGGAGTTGAACTTGGGCTTTATCATTGTGTTTCTGAGTATCCTCATACATATAAAACATCTAATCTGAAGCAGATTCCTTTTCTTAAACAAAGGTATGGTTTACCGGTAGGATATTCGAGTCACGAACAAGAAAACTATACTGCAATCCTTTCGGTTGCTGCCGGTGCTTGTTCAATCGAAAAGCATGTTACTTTAAATAACAGTGATGAAGGATTTGATCATAAAATGGCTCTTACCATGCCGATGCTAAAGAATTTATCTGAAGAAATTCGGAAAGCTGAAACAGCCATGGGTACCGGAGAAAAAACTGTAAGTGAAAAAGAGATGGAAACACGAAGGAAATATCATTCAAGCGTTGTAAGTAAAACGAAAATAAAAGCCGGAGAAGTTATTACACGTGAAATGTTGACTGTGAAAAATCCGGGGACGGGCATTCCGGCTAAGGAAATAGATTCAATAATCGGCCTCAAGGCAACAATTGATATAGAAGCCGATATTTTACTGGAATTATCAATGCTTCAGAAAGGTTAATAAATGAAAATATCATTAATTCATCCAAGATTAATATATGAACCTTCACAACAACCGCTGGGAATATCCTACATTGCAAGCGAATTGGAAAAGAAGGGACACGAGGTAATGTTAATTGAAGGGGCATTTACACAATCAGACCTTGAAATAGCAGAATCTGTTAAACAATTTGGATCGGAAATAATAGGTATTTCAGTAATGGTAAGCTATTATACAAAATCGCTTAATCTGGCATCTGTTCTGAAAGATAGCATGCCGGACATTCCTATTGTTTTTGGCGGGCCGCATCCTTCCGTTGTGCCGGAGGATTTTCTCAAATTCGATCAGGTTGATTATGTGATGGCAGGGGAAGGAGAGGAATCATTTATTAAATTTGCTGATTATATAAATTCCGGAAAAACTACGAATCCGGCGGATATTTCCGGGATGTATTACAGAGGCGGTCATTCGATTGAAACATCTGCTTGTTTAAGCAAGAACATAAATGAATTGAGCTGGCCTGCAAGGCATTTGCTTCCGATGGAAAAGTATGTTCATAGAAGAAATACTGTATCTTACGGTATGCACGGTGGAAATTTCAATGTAATTACTTCGAGGGGTTGTCCTTTCCGATGTAATTTCTGTGATCATTCTGTTTTTGGATATAATGTTAGATTCAGGGATATCAAAGATGTTGTTGATGAGATTGAATATACATCAAGGAAGTACGGAATCAGGAATTTTGATATTATGGATGATACTTTTACGGTTAACAGAAAACGTGTATCAGCATTCTGCGAAGAGCTTTTATCAAGGAACCTTAATGTTTTTTGGTGCTGCAGATTGAGAGTTACGGGTGTTACGCGAGAAATGCTTGCTGAAATGAGAAAGGCGGGATGTATAAGATTTTCCGTTGGTATTGAAAGTGTATCAGAAGTGGTTTTAAAGGCTACAAACAAACAGATATCGATAGATGAAGTGACTCAGGTACTGAAATGGGCAAAAGAATTAGATTATTTGACTATCGGTAATTTTATGATTGGTAATATCGGGGATACCAGAGAAACTATTGCAGAAAGTCTGAAATTTGCAATGAATACAAATGAAATAGATATTCCAAGTTTTGTTGTTCTCGTTCCATTACCGGGCACTCCGGTTTTTGATATTGGAAAGCAAAACGGATGGATAAGATCTTATGATTGGGATGATTACAGAATGAATACAAAGGATTTGCCTATTATGAGAAATGAAGCATTAACCTGGGAAGATCTGCAGGAGATTTATGCAGATGTTGCAAATACAGTTAGACCAAAAATTATTGATAGTTTTGACAGGCTGCACGAACCGCGAGTTGGGTTGTATCCTGAACTTGGAAAGGGATCAGCATGATAGAAAGAAATTGTTTCCTTTGCGGATCAGAATATAAAAGAAACATTGAATTAGATGAAAATTCTTCCAAAACCGGAAAATATGTAATATGCTGTGATTGCGGACTTATATATCATAACCCGGTGGCTTCTGCAGATGAGTTCGCGGTTTATTATAAGAATGAATTTGCGAAAAGTTATAAGGATAGTGTAGGAATTCAGGATTCTGTAGCAGAGGAGCGACTTGAATTTTTAATTAAACAAGGGTTTGAATTAAAAAGCCCGGTGCTTGAAATCGGATGCAGTTTTGGATCATTCCTTAACAAAGTTGCAGAAAAAAACATTGAAGTTTTCGGAGTGGAACCTTCGGAAAAACTGGTTTCAGAGGCAAATAGAATCTACGGATTAAGTGTTTTTAACGGTACGTACGAGGAATATACTCCAAAAAAAAACTTTTATTCAATGATTAGTCTGTTTCATGTTCTTGAACATATGGTAAATCCGGTTGAAACTCTTATTAGAATCAAAGAAGAACTTGCCCCTGATGGATTTTTGTACCTGGAAGTACCTACTTTCCGCGAGCATCAGTTAAGTATGGTATTTAAGAATATTCATCCTACAGTATTCACACAGTGCACTTTGGAAAAACTTCTCGGTAAAACAGGGTTCAGGATTAATTCGATTTCGTTCTCCGCGAGCAATATTAGAGTAATTGCTACCCCTTCTTCTGAAGTTCAGAATGGAAAAAACTGCCGGGCAGATGAGATATTGAGGGATTTGGAAGTATATATCAAAGGCCGTAAAGAATGTACAAAACTTATTAAAGAAAGACTTTCACTGCTGGGAAAAAATGAAGGAGTGGCAATTTACGGAGCCGGCCACACTACAATTGAGCTTGCAGAGATATTTGATCTTAAATCGATTAATGTCACTAATATATTCGATGCTGATCCGGAAAAAGAAGGGAAAGAATTACTCAGTATGAAAATAGAAAATAAAGACAGAATTGATTATTTTAACGGCAAATATATAATAATTGCAAGCTATGCCTTTCAGGAAGAAATTGCCGAATCACTCAGGCATCTGAAGCAAAGAGGTATAGAATTGATAACTCTCTATAACAAGGCCTGATTAGTGAAAAGAATTCTGATTTACCCTGCCGGTCCGGCACAGGAAGAAGCTTTTCTGGAAGCACAATCTCTTGGACTCAAAATAATTACTATGGATAGAGATCCTTCGGCTTATTGTTTTAAGTATGCAGATGAATACTTCGTTAAGGATCCTTCCGATTTATCCGGTGTTGCTGAAATGCTTAATAAATACCTTGAGGAAAAGAAAATAGACGGAGCTTTGCTGGTGGGTGCAGACATTCCGGAAACTCAGGCAATGATATGCAGCATAATTGGGAAAAAAGGAATATCTTCTGATGCCGCTAAGCTTACTGTGGATAAGTTCAAAATGAAGCAAGTTCTCAAAGAAGCCGGAATTAAAGTGCCCGATTTTTATAAAATCACATCTCCGGCTGAGATTGAAAAATTTGTAAAAAGTTCAGGCAGTACAATGATATTAAAGCCGAACGATAATTGCGGTGCGAGAGGTGTAATAAGATTAAGTCCGGATTCAGATTTTGAGGCTTCTTTCAGACATACATCCGGATTTATTAAAAAAGAGGGGATAATTCTGGAGAAATACGAACCTGGACTTCAGATAAGCATTGAAGGTCTTGTGATTGACGGAGAGGTTTTTACAACAGGATTTGCCGACAGAAATTACAATATGCTTGAAAAACTATTTCCTTATGTTATTGAGAACGGTGCTACAATGCCAAGTGTCCTGAATGCTACCGAAATGAATAAAGTAATCTCTGTATTTGAAAAGGCTGTTTCTGCACTCGGAATAAACACGGGTGTTGCAAAGGGAGATATGATATTTAACGGCAATGAGGCTATTGTTATAGAAATTGCAGGAAGAATCAGCGGCGGCAAATTTGCATCCAAGCTTGTCCCTCTTTCAACCGGTGTGAATCTTCTTAAAGCTGCAATATTACAGGCGGTGGATTCGCCTGTAGATATGAATCTGCTTAAAAACATATACAGGAAGGGAGTAGCCGTAAGATATTTCTTCCCAAAGTCAGGAAGACTTATTCGCATTGAAGGTCTGGAAGAAGTTCAGGAAGAAAATAGATTTATAGAACTTAAGATTATCTATAAACCTGGGGAGGTTATTCCTGAAATTACTTCGCATGCTCAAAGGGGCGGCTGGGTTGTTTGTACTTCAGAAAATAGAGATGATGCCGTTAAGGCTGCTGAGAGTATTTCAAAAAGAATAAAATTTATAACTGAGTGATCATGAATCTTTATTCTGTTTATCATCTTAATATGATGTTTTCTTCAATACCTGAAGAACAGAGAAAAACGGTAATTGAGAATTGTTATTTCCCGTTGATTGACCTTGCCGAAAAAGGATATAAACCTGGAATAGAAGCAAGTGGAATTACACTTGAAATAATTTATTCGATCTATCCATGCTGGATAAAAAAACTCAGAGAACTTATAGCAGAAGGAAGGGCAGAGTTTATAGCAAGCGGGTATTCGCAAATAATTGGACCGCTGGTACCTTCAGAAGTTAATAAATGGAATCTGAAGCTTGGCAATGATGTTTACAAAGAACTGCTTGGTTTTATACCTGAAACTGCATTACTGAACGAAATGGTTTTTTCCGCCGGGATGCCTGAGCATTATTCGGATGCCGGATATAAGGCACTTATAATAGAATGGAACAATGCAAAGAAAAATCATCCGGAATGGCCAAACGAAATGAAGTATTTGCCCCAGCTAACATCCGGTGCAGGAGATAAGATAATTCCTGTTATATGGGCAGACAGTATTGCATTCCAGAAATTTCAGAGATATGTTCATGGTGAAAACAACCTTGAAGAGTATCTTGAATATATTAAAGAAGTATCTGAAGACGGATCATTCCCGGTTTACTGTAATGATGCGGAAGTGTTTAATTACAGACCGGGCAGATTCAAAACCGAAGCAGAAGTAAAAGAAGATGAATGGGAAAGAATCTTTTGTCTTTATAACTCGCTTTCGGAAAACGGCGACTATAAATTTATACTGCCCTCAGAGGTATTAAACGATGCATCAAAAAGCGGAGCTATGAACTTAATTACACCGGGAACATCAGCTCATCCTGTTCTTGTCAAAAAACAAGATAAATATAATATAAACCGCTGGGCACTAACAGGAAGAGATAATCTGAGTATTAATTCTAACTGCTATGCCTTATATAAATACTTAAAAGAATCCGGCTCTACGGATGAAAACAAGTGGAAGAATTTATGTTTTTTGTGGTCGAGCGATTTCAGAACTCATATTACAGATAAACGATGGAAAGCATACAAAAAAGTGCTTTCATCAGAATTAAAGATTATATCTAAAAGAGGAAATACAGTTCCGACATCATCCTTTTCTCCTGAATTTAAATACATAAAGAATGACAGGTATCTGAAGGTTGAAGGGAAAGAGATAGAGGCCGCGTTTAATTTAAGGAAGGGTATGTCAATTTCGTCTCTTGTATTTCAGGAAATCAGTCCTGAGCCGCTATTAGGAGAAATTCCGTTCGGAAAATACAGCGATATTTCGCTTGCCGCTGATTTTTTCTCGGGACATTCAATTGTAGAGAAACCCGCCGAGCATAAAGCTTCTTCACTGAGTAAGGTCAATCCGGTAATTATAAAATGCCGGAATGGATTATTGAAATTGAAAGCAGAATCAGAGAGTGGAGGAATTAGGTTTTTGTCATCTTATAAAATTAATAGTAATTATATTGAGCTTACAAGAGAATTGATATTTCCTTATCGGAGTCCGGCTAAAATAATACAGTATGCTTTTACTATGATTCCCGAAAACTGGGATATTGCTTCACTTTATTATGAGACACACAATGGCGGAAGCTGCCCCGAGAGATATCTTCTCGGAGGAAGTATAAGCATTCCGCAATCTCCTTTATCTCTTTTGATTTCATCTAAACAGGGGATGGGAGCTACAGAAGGAATTATTAAAATCGGCGATAAAAATAAGAGTCTTGTTTTTTCTTTCAGACAGGATTTATCTGCATTGATTCCTTCAATGATATTTCAGAAGTCCGATTGCGGAAAGTACTTCCTTAGACTGAACTTATCTGCAGGAGAGACGGATGAAACATTTAGACAGAGCCCAAAGAAGTATTCGGTTCAAAGTGTTATTAAAATAAGTTCAGAAAAACTTTAAGGAATGTATCCTTTTTTTTGAAAAACTGTCTTTATATGCTTATGTTGATAGTCATTTGTCATTGTTTTTTCCTTTTGTAGCAGTATTGACTAAAGTTTACTAACAGATTTTACAGGCGGTAAAATGAATCAGCAGAATCTTGAATCTATGTTAACCCTTTTCCGCAAACTGGTAAGCGGATTTCAGCTCACAGAGTTGTCAAATGTATTCGGTAAAGATATTTTCCCTTTTTTACTCGGACGCACTTTCTCGGTAATGGCTGGAGATTCTTTAAAACAAGATGAAGAGATAACGGCCTGTCTGAATAATATTCACACGGAAACCACAATATCTGAAAGAAAATTTCTTTATAACTTCTTTAAATATATTTGGGACGGTAATGGTGATGTTCTTGAAATAGGCCCTTTTCTTGGAGGCACAACCAGGGCTATCGCCAAAGGAATGCTGGATAACATTGACCGGAAAGAAGGCAGGAAAATATTCACTTATGATAAGTTTAAAGGTTACTATCAGCCGGAACAGCTGATAAATAGTCTTAAACCGGCGTTTCAGAGCGGACTCTTTAGTGAATCGGTAAAAGAAGGCATAAGAAATTCAGGAAATTTTCTTGAAGTATTTGAATTGTTTCATAAAAATCAAAATTATTTCGGTCTTATTGATTTCAGCGAAGGAGTTTTACCCTTTAGCAGAAACAGTATTGCTGAAACCGAGAATATTTTCAAAATTGAGGAAGAGAAAAAATTCTCGGCTGTTTTTATTGACGGAGCTAAAAGCTGGTACGGATTAAAGTATTTTATGCAGGAAACCGTTCCTCACACAGAGGAAGGTTCATATTATATCTTTCAGGATTTCGGAGCAAGAACTTGCTTCTGGATTCCTGTTTTTATTGAAAGATTTAAGGATATCTTTGAGTTTACCGCATTTGTTGACGACACATATACTTTTAAACTGCTTAGGAAAATTACACTTGAAGAAATAGACAAGCGTTTCCCGGATAATGTCGAAGATTTTTCGGCATCGGATTATGAAATGATTTTCCGAAACCTTATGGCCAATGCAATTAATATTAAAGATATGCATTCATATCTTATTCTTCAGCTTCAGTATGCAGCGGCATTATCATATATAGGTGAGCATGAAAAAGGAAGAAATCTTATTATTGATTTGTTGAAAACTCCGTTTGGCAGAAAGTATAAAAACATAATATTATTGACGCTGGACATTCCCACATATAACGATAATGGAAATATTTTTATCCAGTGAGAGATGCTTATGACAGAGAATATTGATGAAGGGATCGTAAATCTTATTAATAATCTGGAATATAATGAAGCCTATCAACAGATATTGAAGAAAATAACAGATATTCCGTCTTTTGCAAAATATTCATTTACTTTATTGAAACTGAATGTTCTGATTGATAATTATGAGTTTGCAGTTCAGACTGTAAGGAAAATAGAGGAAGTACTTTCCGATAATTACAAAATACCCGATACTTTATTTTACAGAATGAGAATAATGTGGCCGGAATTAAATCCCTCCGAAGAATGTTTCCGAACAATAAGAACAAATTCAAAATGGTTAGAAAAATATCTTTCAACAGGAGATGATACACCTGTAGAGCCTGATTTAGGTAAAGTATCGGTTTTAAACAGATTCTATTCATCATACCGAATTGAAACAAAATGTCCGGATTGCGGCGGTAATTACATAATAGATATTGTAGGTTCGCTGCTTTTATTCAGAATTACGATTTGTCCGGAATGCTTTATGCGTCATTTAATTACTACAAAAACGGTACGCAGATCAATAGAAAAGAATTACGCCTGCCTTTTGAATCATGATAACGATAAATATATTTTCCCTGTAAAACAGCTTCAGATAGATATTGAAGACAATTCAAAAAATTCTGAAATTCCTATTCTCGTTAAATATATGAACCAGGGAGCAATTTTTAAGCTGAATGAAATCATCATGACAGAACTTCTCAAAGGCGGATACGGAAAATGAAAAAATACATCTACATTCCCTTACGTCAGTTTTTCCCGGTTCACAGTAATTTTCTTTATGAACTATCCAAAAGGTTTAATCTAATTTTATCAGATAGACTTCAGCAGTTTAACTTTGCTGAGGAAAATGTTGAGTACCTTGAAGACATAGTAGGACAAATAGAAATAAATGATTTTCAAATGCATTATTTGGCTGAAGAAAAGAAATTTGCAGACTATGTCTATCAAAATGCTGAAAATATTTTAAACCGCAAGATAAAAACTGATGATTATTCGGATCTAATCAAAAACAGCAGGCAAGGGTTACTGGCATCATATTTTGAAAGTAGCAGACTTAGAAGACTATCTGAAAAAAGGCATATATCTTTAGTGATTTTGAGTGCAGAGTATTCACATATATCCAGACCAACGCTTTTAACAGCTAAAGAATTGGGTATTAAAACGGTGAATGTTGAGCATGGCTTTCACGGGCCCGCTAATCTTCCCGGAATATATAGGCCTGAGAATCCTTTTAAGTGGGAATATCTTTCGGATTATATGATCATTAATAATAATCTGGAAAAGTATCTTCTTGAAGAATGGATGCAAGTAAAAAATTCAGAAAAGTATGTCGATTTCGGAAGATTCCTCAATCCTGATTCTCGTTCAGGTCTTACAAATTCCGAAGCAAAGAAAATATTAGGGATAGAAGAAGACAAAAAAGTAATAGCATTATTCGGTACCTGGATGGAACCCAGGTCATTAAGTTCGCTTTTTCAGTTTCAATTTGATGAAGACGATTTTTATAATACGGCATTTGAAAGTCTGAAGGAATTTGCCAACAGCGGGAAATACCGAATTGTCATTAAGTTTCACATTGCCTTCAGAGCTTTCCATTTTGAAGAATCAAAAAGATATATTGAAATGCTGGCATTGGAAAAGGGCATTAAAAAAAAGCCTTTAATTCTTCTTGAAAATTTGGAAGAGGTTTTGGCCTGTAGCGATTTTACCATTTGTTCTTATACAAGTTCAATACTTTGGCAAAGTTATATGAAAGGAATTCCTGTTGCACAGAATATTCCTTCGGTTCTTAAAGATATAATGTATATTGATAAACTGCCTGAAAAAAATCCGATGGCTGCCTCAGATCTTTTGAAGTTCGTATCAACCAAGTCTGAGATAATTGATTTTATAAATCGGTATTCAGATGAAAATGAACGGCAGTTGTTCCTGAAACGAAGTGAAGAGTTCAACAGGAAATGGGGGATATCTGAAACTACATCAGAAGAGGTTTTCGAGAATATCGGAAATTGGATAAAGAGTTTGCTGGATAAAGAAAAATCCGATCAATGCAAAGAAGACAAACTTAGTATTCTTCAGGTAGTGCATAATTTCCCGCCATATTCTTATGCAGGTACTGAACTCTATACCAAGAATATTTCTGAAGAGTTGATAAAAGCCGGGATGAAAGTTACTGTTTTGTATCCTATAAAAGATGAGACGCGGAACGCCTGCACTTTTAAGAAATCAATGTTTGAAACTCTCAATGTTGTGGAATTCAATGCACTTTCTCCTTCAGGTACTCCGCTGAACGATTTCTTCAATGCTGAATTTGATGAGCCTTTCAGTGAGTTTCTCTCTGAAAATAAATTTGATGTTGTGCATTTCCAACATCTCTACGGGTTATCTGCTAATTGGTTGAAAATTGCAAAAGAAGCAGGTGTAAAAGTTGTATTAAAAATAGATGATTTCTGGTTTTTTTGTGTGCAAAATCATTTATATACAGGATACGGAAATTATTGCACTGGGATAAAATCATTTGATGAATGCGCTGATTGTTTTGCTGTAGGTAAAGCAATAGATAAACAGCAACTAAGTAATATAATTTCGATTCGTACAAAAATACTTAAAGAAGCATTTAAGTATCCCGATTTAATTCATACACCTTCATACTTTGCCCTTTCAAAACATAAAGATTATGGTTTTGAAAATGACAATTTTAAAGTAATCCGGACAGGGATTAAGCCGTTTATAAATGAAACTCCAAAAAAGTCGGCAAACAGAAAAATAAGAATATCCTATATAGGTACGATTGATGTTAGAAAAGGGATAATTGACTTTATCAGGGCTGTTGAAATTTATCAAGCTATCTGCAAAGAAAAGTATATAGAAGATAATCTTGAGTTTTCGATTTACGGAAACGGAAAAAATGATGAGATCTTTGATTATTTGATAAATGCTTGTGAAAGAATTGCCGGACTTTCTTATAAGGGCGGATTTATATCATCAGACAGAGGAAGGGTTTTCTCTGAAACAGATTATACTTGTGTGCCGTCTCTTGGAGAAAATTACCCTTTTATTATCCGTGAATCACTATATGCCGGTGTACCGGTGATAACAACAAGAGTAGCCGGATCGCCGGAAATAATATTAGATGCAGAAAACGGTTATCTTTTTGATTCAAAAGACAGTAATGCACTTGCAGAAATATTTCTTAAAATCAACTCGGGCGAATATTCATTAACCTCAAAAATAATTGATGAAAAAAGAAAAATTAAACTGATAAGTGAAGAAGCTGAAGAGATTATTAAAGAATATAAACTGCTTCTTGGAGGAAAGGAAGTTGAAAAAGTAGAATCCGATAAAAAATCAGCTGTTATAATTGTAACATATAATTCCGCAAAAACAATTGAGGCTTGTCTTGAAAGCGTTATAAAACACACTGAAAAAGATGATGAAATAATTGTAATAGACAATAATTCCAAGGATGATACCTGTTCGATATTAAACAAGCTAAAATCATCTTGCGAAAAAATAAATCTAATAATGAGCAAGGAAAATCTCGGATTTGCTAAAGCAACTAACATTGGAATAAGATTAAGCAGAAGCAAATACTGTGTATTGCTGAATCCTGATACTATTGTAACCCACGGATGGCTTGAAAGACTTGAAGAAGTATTAAATATTCCGAATGCAGCCGCTGCGGGCCCACTATCAAACTATGTTGCAGGCTTACAGCAAGCCGGATTGTTTTGCTCAGAGATTGAAGAAATTCAAGATAAACCAAACCTTGCAGCAGAAAAACTGATCTCGGTTAACAAAGCAAAAACGATTATTACAAAGTTCCTAATAGGCTTTTGTCTGGCTATAAGAAGGGATGTTTTGGATAGAGAAGGATATCTTGATGAAACTCTATTCTTAGGTAATGAAGATATTGAACTTTCCTGGCGGTTAAGACTTAAGGGGTATGATCTAAGAATAGCTTTGGATTGTTATGTTTATCACGAAGGTCAGCAGAGTTTTATTACGGAAAAGAAATCAAAAACAGAAGAACTTGTTAGAGAAAGTACTGAAAGACTTTATTCCAAGTTAATCAGATATTATGGAAAGTGGAATGTTCCGACTCCGAAGGAATTATGGGGGATGGATTGGTTTACACCAACTAATCCAAACTACAATACTTCAGCGAAAATTGAGGATGTCTGTTTAAAAGAACTGAGTAAAAGAAATATTGAAAAGATTCTTGTATCGATTATTATTCCTGTTTTCGATAAAATAGAATTTACAAAAAAATGTATTGAAAGCTTGTTTAAGCATATACCGGGTGATATATCATTCGAGATTATTATAATAGATAATAACTCATCAGATTCAACTCCGGAATATCTGTTTAATTTGGCAGGTGAAAATCATAATGTCCGAATTATATCCAAAAAAGAGAATTTGGGATTTGCCAAGGCAAACAATCAGGGAGCGGATTTGGCAAAAGGCAAATATCTGATGCTCCTGAATAATGATACAGAAGTTCAGCAGGGATGGCTTAAACCATTAATAGATACAGTTGAATTTGACCCGACTATTGGAGCCGCCGGAAGTAAAATGCTGTATCCGGATGGTTCGATTCAGCATGCTGGCGTAGTTTTGCTCGAAGATAATAATGCAGGTGATCCGCTTGTTGCAAGGCATATATACAGGAAAATGCAATCAGATCTGCGGGATGCAAATATTCCTTTTAAGTATAGAGCACTAACCGCAGCTTGTCTTCTTGTAAGGAAAGAAGCATATATCTCGATTGGTGGCTTAGATGAAAAATATTTTAACGGATATGAGGATGTCGATTTTTGTCTCAGACTTTTTAGAAACGGATGGAACTTGGTGTATCAGCCTGAATCGGTTATTATTCATTATGAGTCACAAAGCGGAGATGAAAGGTTTAAAGAAAAGAATAATAATATTAAGCTTTTTCATGAAAAATGGCTGGGGAAAATCCGGCCTGATTACATTATTAATTCAAGAGTCGAAGTAGAGGCGGTAAGTGAATGTCCGCTTGGCGAACATGTCCCTGCGTGTTTGCAGCAGGGGAAACCCGGAACAAAGAAAATAAGCATAGTTGTTCTTACATTCGGAGAAAGATTCTATAACCAAACATTTATTGAATCAGTATTTAGAATCAGGGACTTAAATATTGAGTTAATTATTGTGGATAATGGAAGTTCTTCTGAAACGAGACAGTATCTTAAGAAATTGGAGAATATCCGCAATGTTAAGGTTATTTTAAATAAAACCAATTTGGGATTTCCGGCAGGTATAAACAGAGGAATTATCGAGTGCACAGGCGATTATATCCTAATTGCGAATAATGATATAATTCTGACAGACGGCTCTATTGAAAGAATGCTTAATATTGCAGAATCTGATGTGAGTGTCGGTATTGTAGGCCCAATGAGCAATGAAGTTAGCGGCATTCAAAGAGATCGGGAAGCAAAATATACCAATCTTGATGAAATGCGAGAGTATGCTAAAATGCTTCAGCAAAAGAATCAAGGAAAAGTAATGGCATTTCCGAGAGTGGTATTCCTATGCACTCTGATTAAGCGGGAACTGATAGAAAAGCTTGGAGGATTGGATGAGAGGTTTTCGCCGGGAAATTATGAGGATGATGATTATTGTCTGCGTGCTCAGTTAGCCGGTTACAAGACGCTGATTGCAACCGATGCTTTTGTTCATCATTACGGTTCGAAAAGTTTTAAGGCAGACGGTGAAGCAAAATATTACGAGAGATTAAGAATCAACAATGAAAAATTTATACGAAAGTGGGGGGCCTCGAATGAGGATATCTGGCTTAACGGCATATTGCCTAAGGATAGAATTCTTTATTTTCCGAATGATCAAAACGAGATAATGAAGAATATAAACAGAGCTCAGATTGCCATACAGGAAAATGAATTTCCACTTGCTGAAGAGTATCTTATGAAATGTCTTAATGCATTTGAGGAATCAGGTTTATCAGAGTATGAAAATTTAAATGTTGATAAAGTAATTCAGTTATATGAAAAAATAAAATTGATGAATTGAATGAAGAAATATTAGGGTATTTAAATATTGTACATACAAAGAATAGGACTTATGAAACATATTAAAGAAATACAACTTGTGACGGAAATTGAAATTGAAATTGACTAAACTTACAGACGTTAAAATTATTGGTAAAAACAGATTATCTCTTCAATATGATAACGGATTTGAAGGGGAATACAATCTTGGATTTCTGCTAAAGAAAGAAGGATTTGAAAGGCTTAATTCAGAAGAGTATTTCGGAAAACTCACAGTATGCAGTAAAAGCGGTGATATTGTTTGGCCTGAAGGCGAATCCGTATGCTCAAATGCAATTTACAGACAGCTTGAACTGATTGAATCAATGAGGAGAATCGGAATTGATTTGGATATTGACGGCGATATTGATATTTAATACAATATTATCAGCACAGATAAATGACGGAAGTGAAAGCATAATTCAAAAGCATAATTCAGATGGGCTGAGGAATAAGAAGTATTTTGCAGAGAAAAATATTTGGGTTGTATCAGAATACAGATTCCCGCTTCAGAGTTGCGATGAAAGAGATTCTTCTGGAGATGAAATATCTTTCAGGCAGATTTACTCTTTTTTAGTTTCTGACCACGACGGGGATAATTGCCCATTTCATCCTTCCTGCTCTCAATTCGCACTCAGCGCAATCTCGGAATATGGAGTAATAAAGGGACTGCTGATGTATGGAGACAGGTTTCAGCGGGAGATGAATCTGTTTAAAACAAAATCCGATTATCCTGAAATCTACAAAGGCAGGCTCTACGATCCTACTCAAAAATACTCTCTGAAATTATTTGATCCAGGGAAACGAACAAATGATTAGACCCAGATTGCTATTTGTATGTGCATTGTTATATATGAATTATTATGCTCAGGCGGATTTCTATAACCCCTTAAACCGAAAAAACTTTGCCGATTATCTTTATAAGACTGAAGATTATAACAGAGCCGGTGATGAATATTTAAGTGTTTTCAGACTCACTTCAAACGATACAGCCTTATATAAATACGGATTGGCAATGCTGAAGACAGGCAGATATGAGGAATCTTCAGAAGGATTCAAGAAACTTTTTCAAACTTCTCTGTCAAAAGCAGCAACCAGGCAGTACATGAAGATTTCTCTGATTACCGGGAAGGCGGGGGAACTGAAAAAGGAATTTCTGGAATTTGCAAAGTCGGATACAGCAGCATTAAGATTGCTTTTGCTGGATTCAATAATATTTCATCAGAGTTATCCTGAAAAAGCAGCTATTAAAATCTTTGGTGAAGATGCCGGGAGGATTGAGTTATTTTGTCTCGAAGCTGAATCCCCAAATAAGAATAATCCCGTTAAGGCGGCAGTCTTTTCTGCGTTAATTCCCGGTTTAGGGAAAATTTATGCCGGAAAAACATCTGACGGTATAACAGGTTTCGTATTAACCGGAATAACAGCGTGGCTTGCTTACGACAAGTTTGAAAGAGGACGAAATACATTGGGCTGGTTTTTCGCAGCAGCATCAGGCGGGTTGTATTTTTCAGGCATTTATGGTGCAGCTGCTGCAGCCTCTGCAGGAAATTACGAGAAAAAAGAAAAAATCTACCGGGAATTTATTCAAAGTCTGGAAGAAAAAAATTATTTCATGGACGATAATGATCTTGATTAATCGTTTCCAAAAATCTTTTATAGTTTTATTGCTTGCAGTTATTACCCTAACTGCAGAAAATCAGAATCCCGAGTCTAAAAACTGTCGGAGTGTCGATATTCTTTTTGAAAATGCAATGCTCTTGTTTGAGAAGGGATATTATTATAATTGTATTACAGAGTTCAAAAGGCTGAAATTTTTTGATGAAGAAAAAAAATATTCTTATTCAGCGGATTTTCACATAGGGTTAGCCTATAAAAACGGAGGTTATTTTGTTAGTGCGGCAGAAAGTTTTTCGGAAGCTTTGGGTGTTGCCGAAACAATGTCCGAAAAGATAACGGCAATTGAATATCTCGCAAGATGCTCTATGCTTAACGGAGAATTTCTAAGAGCGGAAATGATTTTGATTAAGTTGGAAGAGATATTTCCTGATCAGAGGGAAAATGTAAGGTACTGGAAGGGATGGAATTTAATTCTTCAGGATAGATTTTTAGAAGCTGCGAACTATTTCAATGATACTTGTCCTGAGCTAGAGAAGTTTTGCATAAACACCGAAGAAAAAAAATATTCCTTGTCTTTTGCCGAATATATTTCTTATATTTTGCCGGGGTCAGGAGAGATTTATGCTGGAAAACTGATCTCCGGTTTAATATCGTTAAGCTGGAATGTCTTTTTCGGATACATTTCAGTAAATGCCTTTAATACCGGAAGAGTATTCGACGGTATTTTAAACGCAGGTTTCTGGCAGAGATTTTATTTCGGTTCTTCTTCCGCCGGTAAGAATGCGGCTAAGGAAGAAAATAAATTAATAAGATATGATGCATATGAATTTTTAATTAAAGAATTTAAAGGAAGAAAACCCTAATGCTGACAGAAGAAGAAATTAAGAAAATAACACAGCTTACAATTAGCGAGCTTGGGGAAAAAGCAACTCCGGAAGCAGTTAGTAAAATTGTAGAAAGCGTATCTGCAAAAATTAACAAAATGGCTTTTTTTAATAAACCCGGGGTACAGTCCGGAAGAGTTATACTAACATCATTCGGGATGAATCATCCCGGAATTGTTTCTGCAATTACATCTGCTCTCAGTAAGATGGGAATAGATATTCTTGATATAAGCCAAAAAATTCTGGCCGAGTATTATACTATGATTATGATTATTGATATTACAAATTCTGCAAGTGAACTGAAAGACCTCCAGTTAAAAATGAATGAAATTGCAGAGGAACTAAAAATAAAGATATACACACAGCACGAAGATGTATTTAGATATATGCATAGGATTTAGGTGATTTATGCCTTTTGAATTTGAAGAAATACTTGAAACCATCAGAATGACCGAAGTTGAGCATTTTGATATCAGGACAGTAACACTCGGAATAAATCTCAGGGATTGTGTTCGTGATAGTATAAATGATACCATAAACCGGATTTACGAAAAGATAATGAAATACGGAAAAAATCATGTGGCATACGCACGCGAAATAGAATCCAATTATGGAATATCAATTGCAAATAAACGAGTTTCAGTAACCCCGATATCAATTCCTTTCGATGCATTTAATGCAGACGGAATGTTAAAAATTGCAGAAACTCTCGATAAAGCGGCAGAAGAAATCGGGATTGATTTTATTGCAGGATTTTCTGCTTTGGTTCAGAAAGGATTTACAGCAGGGGAACTTGAATTAATTAAAATTATTCCTGAAGTAATGCGAAGTACAAAGCGAGTCTGCTCCAGTATTAATGTGGCATCTACTAAGGCGGGAATAAATATTGACGCAGTAAATTTAATGTCTGAAATAATCCTTAAAACCGCTGAAGTAACAAAAGAAAATAATTCAATCGGTTGTGCAAAGCTTGTAGTTTATTGCAACATTCCGGAAGATAATCCGTTTGTTGCCGGTTCTATGCACGGTGTAACTGAAGGGGAGGCAACTATTAATGTTGGAATAAGCGGCCCGGGTGTAGTTATGGATGCTATCAGGAAGGCGGGAAAATCTGACCTTCAAACTCTTGCGGAAGTTATAAAACGTACGGTATTTAAAACCACACGAGCCGGAGAACTTATAGGCAGGAAAGTAGCTGAAAAGCACGGAATTCCTTTCGGTATTATTGATATTTCATTGGCTCCAACCCCTCTTGAGGGAGACAGTATTGCTGAAGTACTGAAGGCGATGGGATTGGAAGATGTAGGAGCACCTGGTACAACTGCCGCTTTGGCAATGCTTAACGATGCGGTTAAGAAGGCCGGTCTGATGGCAAGTTCTTCTGTAGGAGGAATGAGCGGTGCTTTTATTCCGGTTAGTGAAGATAAAGGAATGATTGAAGCAGTTATAAAAGGGAATCTGACAATAGAGAAACTGGAAGCGATGACCTCGGTCTGCTCGGTCGGATTGGATATGATTGCAATTCCCGGGGATACGCCCAAAGAAATAATTGCCGGAATTATTGCTGATGAGTGTGCGATAGGAATAATAAACGATAAAACTACAGCGGTAAGAGTAATACCTGTTTACGGAAAAAAGGAAGGCGATTTAGTAGAATACGGGGGATTATTAGGAACAGCGCCGGTTATGCCGGTTAAGAAATTATCGCCTGCAGAGTTCCTTTCGAGAGGCGGGAGAATTCCTGCCCCGATGAGAAGTTTAACAAATTAAAGGAGAACAGTTATGCAAAACAAAAAATGGCTAATCGGCTGCGGAGCCGCACTTGCGGTTTTAGCTGTAATAGCAGTAATTATTGTAATGTGGTATGTCGGTATTCACAATAATCTTGTGGCGCTTGATACACAAGTTACACAATCCTGGAGCCAGGTTGAAAATCAATATCAGCGCAGAATGGATCTTATACCGAATTTGGTTAGTACTGTAAAAGGGGTAGCCAATTTCGAGAAAGAAACTTTTACTGCAGTTACTGAAGCAAGAGCTAAAGCAGGATCAATTCAGCTTACACCCGAAATGTTGAACGACCCTGCAGCGTTTCAGAAATTTCAATCGGCTCAGGATCAGCTCGGGAGTGCATTATCAAGACTTTTAGTAACAGTTGAAAAATATCCTGAACTAAAAGCAAATGAGAATTTCCTGCAGCTTCAGAGTCAGCTCGAAGGAACAGAAAACAGAATTTCCGTTGAAAGAAAAAGATTTAATGAATCAGTCGGCGAATACAACAAAACAATCAAAACTATTCCTAATAATTTTGTTGCCAATTTCAGCGGATTCAGAGAAAAGGCATTTTTCAAAGCTAAAGAAGGGGCAGAAGAAGCTCCAAAGGTTGAGTTTTAATGTATTTACGCATTATCTTTCTTGTATTTTTATATGTAATGCCGGTATCGGCTTTACCCGAAATACCGGTGCTGAAGAATTATGCAACGGATTTTACAAATACAATTGATCACGCAGCTTTAAACGAGATGGAAGTATTTCTGAATAATTATTATAGAAATACTTCCAATCAGGTAGTCTTTATAATGATTAATTCTCTGGATGGCTACCCGATTGAGAATTTTGCAATTGAAACTGCGGAAAAGAATAAAATAGGTAAGAAAGGTGAAGATACCGGTGTTTTGTTCATAGTAGCAAAAGAAGACAGAAAACTGAGAATTGAAGTCGGCTACGGATTAGAACATCTATTAACAGACGCGGCTTCGAGCTCAATAATGCGAAATGAGGTAGTGCCTTATTTCAAACAGGATGATTATACCGGTGGTGTGAAAGCCGGAATCAATTCCATTGTTAAAACATTGAGCGGTGAGTATAAGCCCTCTGAAAATGAGAACGTAGATGAAGAAACTCTCGGCATTAAAGATATTCTGGGGATAATACTCATAATCATATTTCTTCTCTTTTTCAGAGGAGGTATTCCGTTGGGAATGCTTTTAGGCGGTGGCGGATTTGGAGGCGGAAGAATCTCCGGAGGCGGATTCGGTGGATTCTCAGGTGGCGGCGGAAGTTTCGGCGGCGGCGGAGCAAGCGGTAATTGGTAAAAATATAACTTGAAATAAGCAATTTAATTTGTTATTATTTTTCATATAGTTTATAACATTTTTCCATCAAAATTATTGGAGTTTTTTATGGCAATTATGATCACAGACGAATGCATCAACTGCGGTGCATGCGAACCTGAATGTCCGAATACCGCTATTTATGAAGGCGGAGCAAATTGGAGTCTCGGTAAAAAGACATTCGGGGAAGGTGAAGACGCTCCTTCAGGGGCATCCGGATTTTATTCAAACGATCATTTCTATATTGTTCCTGATAAATGTACAGAATGCAAAGGTTTTCATGATGAACCACAATGTGCTGCAGTTTGTCCGGTTGATTGTTGCGTTCCGGATCCTGCTCATGAAGAAGATGAAGATATTTTACTTAAGAGAAAGGAAATGCTTGATTCATTAGGCAGATAATCAGAAACATAAAGAAATATTAAATATATTTTTGTGAACTCCGGCCGGTTCGATTGAATTTGCCGGAGTTTCTTTTTGTGAAGAAATATATCTTCCTATTGAATAACCTAAAACAGCTCCGAAAAATACATCAGACATCCAGTGATGCGATTGATACATACGGGAAAATCCGGTCAATACAGCAGGCAGATATACAAAAGCTTTGAGAAACTCCGAGTTTAATCTCGCGGATAGTACTGTGGAAAGTGAAAAGGCAATTGCAGTATGTCCGGAAGGAAAAGATAAATAATCATCGCCCTTAAATGAAAAAGGAGAAAAACTGTGTGCTTCTGTATTGTCTCTCGGTCTCATTCTTCCCAGTGAATATTTAATTGCACCAACAGCCGTAACCGATGCAGTAAAAGATTCAACCATCATGAATGAAGTTTGGATATTGTAATCATTTCCTGAAGTCGCACCCGAAATACCGAGTAGTCCGGCGGTTAAAATAGAAAATAACGGTTCTCCGTAAACTCTTGCCGCTTCCACGGGAAAGGATTCTGAATATTCATTTGAATTAACAAGAAAATCATTTATAGATTCATCAAACTGCATCAGGATAAAAGAACCGGTAATGTATGCACCGACTTTTAATAAATCTTGATTGTTATAATCCAAAGGTGAAATCAGTACATTCCCTGTGTTTTTAATAAAGCGCTTAAAACTGACTTCAGAACTGTACTGGGAAAAAGAGTTTCCGGCTGATAACAAAAAGAAAAGACAAAGAATATAAATCCGCATATCAGCAATACTTTATTATTTGAATTTTCTCAATTGTTATTAAACCGCCACAGCCGCATTCTTCAAAAAGTTTGTCAACTTCCGGAATGAAAGCATCGAGTTTTTCTGCAGTATCCGCAATTTCAATTATAACAGGCAGGTCATCTGAAAGAGTAAGAATTTTCGAAGTGTGAATTATACTCGATCTTCCGAAACCCATTATCCCTTTAAAACAGGTAGCACCCGCAAGTCCGCTCTTTCTTGCCTGAATCACGATTCTTTCTGCAAGAGTTACGTGTCCGGATTTGTCTGATTCTCCCAAGAATATTCTAAGCAGTTTTGCTTCGCCGTCTATTTTCATAATTACCTCGCTAATAAATATCCCAAGTATATCCCAATTAAAGTAAAAATAAGATTAGAGGCAATATTTAGAACTGCCAGCAGGAATTCGGCATTTTTAATAAGATTGAATGTTTCGAGAGAGAAAGTAGAGAAAGTTGTTAGTCCGCCGCAGAAACCCACACCTAGTAAAAGCCTTATATTAAAAACGCCTGTAAGTTTTTGTCCGAACATAAACACAACGATTCCAAGTATCAGGCTGCCAAGAATATTTACCGCCAATGTTCCCAATGGGAACAGAGGAGTAACATTTTTTGCAAAGTAGAGCGAAACTGCATATCTTAAAGTACCCCCGGCGGAAGCTCCTAAAGCAACAAGTAAATAGTCCATATAAAGTCTTAAGTTATGAATTATTATAATCTAAAGGCAATTCAGTATATTTATTCTAAGAAACTTTTGAAAAATTATATTATTTTAGGTACTTTTCAAAGTTAAATTTTTACGGATACTTAAATATCCTATAATTATTAAGATTTAGGGGCATTTAATCAGGTTTCTATGAGAAAATTAAAGACCGGGGTAATCGGTACCGGGCATCTTGGCAGACTTCATACAAAAATACTCAAGACAATTGACAGCTGCAGTCTTGAAGGAATTTATGATATTGATGCAGAAAAATGCACTTCAACAGCAGAAGAATTTGGGGTAAAGCCTTTCAGTGATTTAGACTTACTCCTTGCTTCAGTAGATTCAGTATCAATTGTTACAAGCACAAGTTCACATTATTCAATTGCAAAAACAGCCCTTGAAGCAGGCAAGCATGTGTTTATTGAAAAACCGATAACTTCCGAAATACCTCAGGCAGAAGAAATTATAAAAATAGCAGAAGAAAGAAAGCTTAAAATTCAAGTAGGCCATATCGAAAGGTTCAATTCTGCTCTTATCAGTCTGGACAATTACAAACTTGATCCTAAATTTATACAGGTTGACAGACTTGCCCAGTTTAATCCGCGAGGTACTGACGTAGCTGTAGTCCATGATCTTATGATTCATGATATAGATATCATCCTGAGCCTTGTTAAAAGTGAAGTCAAAGATGTTAAGGCAAACGGGGTAGCTGTTGTTTCAGATAATATCGATATTGCAAATGCAAGATTGGAGTTTGAGAACGGAACTGTTGCCATTGTAACCGCCAGCAGGATTTCACAGAAAAAAATGAGAAAAATGAGAATATTTCAGAAAGATGCTTATATATCCCTGGATTTTTCCGATGGTGTTTCTGAAGTATTCAGAATTGCAGACGGAAGTACTGAAATTGCACCCGGCGGTATTTCGTTCGGACAAATAGGTGTGGGGGATAGAAAAAAGAACATCGTCTATGAACAGCCTGAAATGAAGGAAATTAACGCACTTCAGTATGAGCTTAAACTTTTCACCGAAGCTGTTCTTAACAACACAATACCAGTGGTTACCGGTGAAGACGGATTAAGGGCATTGAAGGTTGCAGATATAATTCTTAAAAAAATCAATGAATCAATAATAATATAAAATAAAAATGATAACAGAAAACAACGAGGATGAAATTCCAATGACAGAAAGCAAGAAATATGCAATCGGGGTTGATCTCGGCGGCACTTCAATCAAGGTCGGCCTTGTGGATGAATCCGGAGAAATCGTATCAAAAACATCGGTTGATACAAAAGCAAACGAAGGTCCTGATGTGGTTATTGAACAAATGAAAAGAGGGATAAATACTCTTTTGAAGATGAATGATAATTTAATTATCGAGGGCATTGGAATTGGCGCCCCCGGTGTAGTTAAAGCTAAAACCGGAGTTGTTGAAAATCCGCCGAATCTTCCGGGATGGGGAACAGTTCAGCTTGGGTCGATAATCAAAAGAGCATTCAGAATGAGTGTTTTTGTTGAGAACGATGCTAATGCTGCTGCCATAGGAGAACTTATTTTCGGTGCAGGAAAGAAATTAGACAGTTTTATTATGATTACTCTCGGAACTGGTGTAGGCGGAGGAATAGTAATTAACAGAAGAATCTACCGCGGAGATACGGGTGCTGCAGGAGAAATCGGGCACGTAGCCATTGACCATAACGGAAGAAAATGTAATTGCGGTTCAACCGGCTGTGTTGAAGCATATTTGGGGAACGGTTATCTGGTAGATCATGTTGTGCGTGAACTGCCTAAATATCCTGATTCAAAAATAAATGCATTAATTCAGGGCGATTATTCGAAACTTACTCCGAAAATTATCCATGAAGCTTCATTGGCAGGTGATACTTATGCCAAAGCCATAATCATTGAATGCGGAAAGAATCTTGGATATGCAATCACTTCTGTGGTAAATTTATTCGACATATCAAATGTTGTTATAGGCGGCGGAGTTGCCGGATTTGGTGAACTTCTATTTACATCATTTGAAAATACTGTTAAAGACAGAGTTTTGAAATCTTTATCGGCCAACTTTAAAGTGCGTGAAGCCAAATTAAAAACCGAAGCCGGAATACTTGGTGCTTCCGCTCTGGTTTTTTATGAGTCATAGTAAATAAAAGAATTAAAATGCTGAGAGTTCTATCCGTATTTATTTATTTTGCCGTGTTTTGCGGTTTATCAGCCCAAAATGCGGATGGAACTCCCTTTATCCCCGATACCCTCGTAACTTCAGATGTTAGTGATTCCTTAACTGTTCAAGACAGCCTTAAAAAGAAAAATGATATAGATGCAGTAGTATTTGCATCGGGAAAAGATTCACTTATTTTTGATATCGCATCCCGTAAAATGTTTATCTTTGGCGAAGGCGATATCAAATACAAAAAAACAGAACTTAAAAGCGGAAAGATAAATATTGATTTCCGTACTAGTGCAATTGCTGCCGAAGGAATAAAAGATTCAACGGATTCTACCGGAGTAAGCTTTATCGAAACACCTGTGCTTTCTGAAAGTGATGAAGTTTACAGCGGACATAAATTAACTTATAATTTTAAAACTTTACGCGGCTATATATCTCTGGCAAAGGGAGAAAGCGACGGGTCTAAATATCAGGGCGAAAAAGTAAAAAAAATCAACAAAGAAACCTTCTTCATTGAACAGGGTGCTTTTACATCTTGTGAATGCGATACGCCTTCTACTTACTTTTATGCCGATAAAATGAAAGTAATAAACCAGGAGCAGATAATAGCAAGATGGATATGGATGTACATTGCCGGAGTTCCTGTGCCTGTTCCGCTTCCGTTCGCGGTTATCCCAAATAAATCCGGAAGACGCTCAGGAATACTTCCGCCCGGGTATTCGATTGATAATGCAAGGGGACAAGCATTTACCAATTTCGGTTATTTCTGGGCTATGAGCGATTATACCGACATGAGGCTTACCGCTGATTACTTCAGCCGAGGCAGTTTTGCCCTGAGAAATAATTTCCGCTATGTTAAGAGATACGATTTTCAGGGGAATATTGATGCAAGTTATGCCAGAAGTTACTACGGCGATAAAAATGATCCGAACCGACGAACTGATACTGACTGGAGTTTAAGGCTATATCATAATCAGGTAATTGACCCAACTATGAATCTTAATGCCCAGTTGAATTATGCTTCGAGCAATTATATAAATAATTACAGTTTTAACTATAATGAAAGACTTAATCAGAACATTTCCTCCTCAGCGTCTTTAAGCAAAAGTTACGAATTCGGCAACTTCAGTCTTAATTACAGAAGAAACCAGGTTCTTAGCAGCGGAGATATAAGCGAAGAACTCCCTTCATTAAGATTTTCTCTTAATACTTTTTATCCCTTCCGAAAAGAGTCATCTGTTGGCAGTTCCGGACTGAAGTGGTACGAAAATATTACTATGAGCTATAGCGCAGATATGTTGAACAGAAGAGATAAAAGTAACGGCAATCTTAAAATACGCAATGGATTAAAGCACAATGCCGTAATTTCCTTTAATTCAAAAATTGGTTATATAAATGTAAGTCCCTCAATTAATTATAATGAAAACTGGCATTCACGCAGAAGCATTATTAATTCAGAATTACGCTGGAAGGAATACGACGAAAAGAAGAACACAGATATTTATGAAGCTGTTAAAGATACCGTTCGAGAAAAAGGATTGTTTTCCTCAAGAATGATTACCGCCGGCATAACGTTAAGCACAAAGATATACGGAAATATGCAGCCCGGTATTTTAGGTGTTGAAGCTTTCAGGCATGTAATCTCACCATGGGTTTCGTTTTCTTATGTTCCAAGTATGAGAGATTATAATTACGGGAGTTATTACATATCCCCGGATAAAAAACAGTATTATTCATACGATTTTGATGAAGTACTACAGTTAGGCAGTCCGACAAAAGACCGTAAAACAATGAACTGGTCGCTGAACAATGTCTTTGAAGTAAAAACCATGAAAGATCCCAACGATACTACATCCCAGGCACAAAAAATTGAATTGCTTAATCTTAATTTCAGAGGTGGTTATGACTTTTCTGCTGATAGTTTAAGACTTGGTGATTTGTCGGTGGAGGCTTATACGCGACTTGGAAATATGCTGAATGTTAATGCACATGCAGTCTATAGTTTCTACTCATTTAACGGAACAACAGGAAACAAAATTGACAAATTCCTCATAGACGATAAAAAGTATCTTATGAGACTTATGAATTTCAGTTTGAATCTTTCAACAAACATTGCCGGAGATGAGATGACTTCTGATGAGCCGGAAGAAGCTGCAACCGAAAAAGAAGAAACTCCTGATAATATATATGCAGACGAATTATTCGCTGCGCAAAGTGAACTTGAGAAAAAAGCAAATTTCAAAATACCCTGGAGACTTAACCTAAATTATTCATACAGCTATGATCAGCACAATCCAACATACAAGTATAAGAATTCAGATATAAATCTCGACCTTTCATTTAACCTGACTCCCCAATGGAAAATTCAGTTCCGCGGAGGTTATGATATATTTAACAAAGAATTCGGTTATCCCCAGATAGATATTTACAGAGAACTTAATTGCTGGGAAATGAACTTCAGCTGGCAGCCTATCGGCCAGTACAGAGGATTCCGTTTCGAGATTCGAATGACACCTGGTCAGCTCAGAGATATTAAAGTAACCAAATCTACAGGAAGATACACAGGCTACGGATACTGAAATGAAACAGTATTGCGTTATTGACGGTAATAATTTATTAGGAAAAATCAAGCATCTTCAGAACCTGCCAAAAGATGACAAACAAATAGCAAGAGAGAAACTAGCCTTAATGCTGGAAAGGTATTTTGCGAATTCAAAAACGGAAGTATCTCTTTTCCTTGATGGTTATCCTAAAGAAAGTATCAGAGCAGGAAAAATTAAAATATTGTATTCATATAATGATACTGCAGACAACTGTATAAAAGTCCATATAGGACGCTCACCTAATCCAAGAAATATCTCACTTATCACTTCAGATTTTAATCTTGCTCAATTCGGAAAGAAATGTTCCTGCGAAACTATTTCAAGCGATGAATTTGCAGAAAAATTAGCCGTAAAAAAGAAGAAAACTGCAGAAGAAGACCTCCAGAAAGAAATAAATAATGATGAAATCAAGAGATTGTTTGGCTTAGAATAATTAATAGAAAACCGGAATAAGCTTCTAAATCAATCACAAAACCCAATCGCAGCCTAAAAAAATTAGCTAAAAGACGTTAAAGGCAAGAAAAAAGTAAATATTTATCTTGACAAGAGTATATTTGCTGTTGTATTTTAACAACAACAAAAATAAATAATACTAACACGAAAAAATAACTAAAAAAATAAGGCATTAACGAAAATGAAACTAATAAAACGGAGGAAGTAAATGAAAAAAGTTGAAGCAATCATTCGTCCTTTTAAACTGGATGATGTTCATACCGCTCTCCAGGAAGCCGGATTCACCGGGATTACGGTTTCGGAAGTAAGAGGATACGGCAGGCAGAAAGGCCACAAAGAAGTTTATCGTGGTTCAGAGTACAGTCTTAATTTCGTACCGAAAGTGAAGATTGATTTAATCTGCAAAGATCAGATGCTTGAGTTGGCAGTAGAGATAATAATTAAATATTCTAAAACCGGTGAAATCGGCGACGGAAAAATCTTCATCTCCACAATAGATGAAGTTATTAGAATCCGAACCGAAGAATCCGGCGAAAATGTAATTTAATAAGAGGAGCCCAAAATGGAAAATGAACTTACTGTACAAATTACCAATAACCTGTTCACGATAAATAATTTATGGATGATGATAGCAACCGGATTGGTGTTTATAATGCATCTTGGATTTGCTTCATTGGAAACAGGACTTACAAGAGCAAAAAACAATGTAAATATCTTATTTAAGAATACAATTATTCCCGCAATCGGATTGCTTATGTATGCTTTCTTCGGATTTAACCTAATGTATCCGGGAGCAGACTTTGCAGGAGCCTTGTTCGGATTTGCCGGATTTGGCATAGGCACGGGTGCTGACGGATTGACTTCTGCTTATAATCCAGGCTATACTTATTGGACTGATTTCCTCTTTCAGGGAATGTTTGCGGCAACAGCAGCAACAATTGTTTCAGGAGCAGTTGCTGAAAGAATAAAACTTAATTCGTTCTTAGTGTTTACCGTCTTATTCGTGGGGCTCAGCTATCCAATGACAGGAATGTGGGGCTGGGGCGGAGGCTGGTTAAAGTCTCTTGGGTTCTATGATTTTGCAGGATCAACATTCGTTCATTCAGTAGGCGGATGGGGTGCATTAACAGGAATTCTATTCTTGGGCCCAAGAATAGGAAAATACGTTAGCAACCGTATTCAACCGATACCGGGGCATAATATGTCACTGGCAACCTTAGGTGTATTCATGCTCTGGTTAGGTTGGTTTGGTTTCAACGGAGGTTCTGTTTTAAGTGCTGATCCGGCTTTGGTTTCACTTGTTCTTGTAACAACATCATTGGCAGCAGCGGCAGGTGCAGTATCAGCAGCAATAACATCCTGGGTATTTTCAAAGAAGCCTGATCTTTCGATGGCTTTGAACGGAATACTTGCCGGACTGGTAGGAATAACAGCCGGAGCAGATCAGATGAGTCCGGCAGATTCAATAATCATAGGAGCAATTTCCGGTGTAATCGTAGTATTTTCGGTTATCTTCTTTGACAAAATAAAAGTTGATGACCCGGTTGGTGCATTGTCTGTACATCTTGTATGCGGCATTTTCGGTACTCTTGCTGTTGGGATATTCGGTGCAAAGGCAGGTTTCGGACAATTCTTAAATCAGCTTGCCGGTGTTGGCGGAGTAGGACTATTTACAGTAGCTTCATCAGGAATAATATGGTTTGCCCTGAAAAAGACAATGGGAATAAGAGTTAGTCCGGAAGAAGAGATAGGCGGACTGGATATTGGAGAGCACGGCATGGAAGGTTATCCTGATTTTGAAAGAGTATCTTAAAATAGTTATATTTAGCCCGGTCTTTTGACCGGGCAGATAAAAATTCATACAATAAACGGAGAAAATATGAAAAAATCAATGTTACTTTTTGCAATCCTGGCAACAGTTATCCTTACAGAAAGCATTAATGCTCAGGAAATAGGTTTGGGTGCAGATGTAGTCAGCCGCTATATTTGGAGAGGTGCAGAAGCAGGTGAAAACGCTCCAAGCTTTCAGCCGACACTCGAATTCAGTTACGGCGGGTTTACCTTCGGTACCTGGGGCGCCTATTCAATAGGAAATGCTGCTTCAGTATTATCTGAGCAGGATATTTATGCTTCATATACAGTTGAGACTTCTGCTTCAGGTGCATTCACCTTAGGTGTTACTGATTATTATTATGCATCTAAAGGAAAATTCGGAAATTTCGATGACAAGAAAGGATCGCCTCACGTTGTAGAAGCTTCATTAGGATACAGCGGCCCGGAAAAACTTCCTGTGTCTCTCCTGCTTGCCGTTAATGTGTTTAATGATGAAGACAACACATTCTATGCAGAAATTGGTTATTCAGCGACAGTTGAAGATGTTGGTCTGAATTTCTTTCTTGGAATGACTCCGGGCGGAGAAAAGGCAGTTTATTATGGAACGGAAAAGTTTAATGTTATCAATATTGGAGTTACAGCTACAAAGGAAATCAAAATAACAGAAAATTTTTCACTACCGGTTTTTGCTTCCTGGATAGTTAATCCGAATCAGGAAGTTTCAGCACTCGTTTTTGGAGTTAGTTTATAATTACTTCTCTTCATACAGGATCTCTTAAAGAACGAAAGCCCCCAAATATTATGGGGGCTTTTTTGTTATTATATATTGTGAAATTTAATACAGTAAAGGCATTCACGATGCATAACAAATATAGATTCAATTAATAGAACTGGATTTTTATTATGCAGTCTCTTATATTTAAAAAGGGTTGAATTATTTCTAAAATATAGGGGGCAAAATGAGGTTTCGTATGATTAATGATATAATATTTAGAGCAATATTCGGAGGTGAAGGGAGCAAGAAGCGCCTTAAACATCTTTTGAACTCAATTTTAAGAGAATTTGGTGAAAAAGAAATCATAGACTTAAAACTACTTAATCCTTTTTCCGAAGAGAAAACTATTAATGAAAAGACAATAATAATGGATATTAAAGCCACAGATTCTGATGGCAGACTTATTAATATTGAGGTTCAGCTTAATACAACTGAGTTTTTCAAAAACAGGATGATATTTTATAATAGCAAAATGCTTTGTAGCAAGTTAAAAAAAGGGGAAGATTATTCTAAGTTGCCACGAATAATTACAATAGCAATTATCGGGGATAGTATTTTATTGCCAGATGAAAAAAATCTCCATAATGTTTATCGATACAAAAACATAAGGAGTAATAATGAGTTTTGTAATCTGACAGAAATTCAAATTATAGAATTAATTAAGTTTGACAGAAATAAAAACCGAGGAAAAATGACTGACTTTGAAAAGTGGTTATATTTTCTCAAATTTGGAGATGAGATACTGGAAGATATAAATCTTTTGCCAATTGAAATACAAGAAACGGAGGAAATCATGGAAGCGATTAATAAATTTTTCGAAGTTACGGCAAATGATAAATTAATGTGGGAAATAGAAGCAAGACAAAAAGCTGAACATGACAGAATATCCTGGATTAATTGGGCTAAAACCGAAGGAAAAGCAGAAGGAAAAGCAGAAGGAAAAGCAGAAGGAAAAATAGAAGGAAAAATAGAAGGAAAAATAGAAGGAAAAATCGAATCAGGAATAGAAGTATTCAAGGAAACCGGAAATCTGCAGCTTGCTGCAAAAATTGCCGGAATATCTCTAAAAGAATTACAAAGCCGCCTGGCCAAAAAATAATAACCGGGCAGGTGTTTTTATTTTTTTTTAGTCTTGTTTTAATTATCTTTGGCAGACTAAAAAAAACTGATGATGAAAAGAATATTCTTATTGTTTTTTATTGCTGCCGGGTTAATAATTGGGCAGGAAGAATCTTTTGTAATGTCTAAGTTCAGTCTGGGAATTGGCATTAATCCCGGGTGGACGGTTCCCGAATATACCGAGCTGAATAAAACTTTAGCAGATTTCGGTATGCCTCAATTAGCAAAAGAAGGATTTTTTACCTATGGATTTAATTTCTACGGGTATCTGAACTTCCTTCCGGATTTGAGAATAGGCGTTCAAACCACAACAGAATCATCGTCTTCAGATGGTAAAGCAGGAAATATCGATACTGAATCAGAATATAATCTTTCTACCTGGGGTGTTTCTTTTGAATATACATTTCATCCGATGAGGAAACTAGGACTTTCTGCTGGTGCGGTTATAGGTTCCGGACAAACAGATATAAATCTTTATCGGAATACCGGTGCTGTTAAACTTAATGAAATCTTTTCTTCTCCGAATAAAAGCATAACTCTTACAAACGAATACTACCACATTACACCAATTATAAACTTCGATTATCAGTTCTCAACTTTCTTTGCGGCAAGAGTAGGAGCGGGTTATCAAATACCTGTATATTCGAGATGGGAAGCAGATAACGGAATAGAGCTGAAAGAAATGCCGTCAGGAATAAATTCTAAAGCATTGTTCATTCAAACAGGAATTTACATAGGAATATTTAGTTATTAATATGAGAAAAATTTTAGTTACAGGCGGTGCCGGATTTATCGGCAGTAATTATGTCCTTAAAACACTTAAGGATAGAGATGATGTAAGAATCATCAACCTTGATAAACTAACTTACGCCGGCAATCTGGAAAATCTTCGAGAAGCCGAAAGCAGTAAGAACTACGAATTTATTAAAGGTGATATATGCAACGCAGAATTGGTTGAATATATCTTCACTAAATATAAAATTAATTATGTAGTCAACTTTGCCGCTGAAAGTCACGTTGACCGCAGCATTCTTGGTTCAGGAATATTTTATCAGACAAATGTTATAGGTACAAACATTTTGCTGGAAGCCGCAAGAAGGCACGAAGTTGAGAGATTCCTTCAGATATCCACAGATGAAGTTTACGGCAGTTTAGGAGCAGAAGGACTTTTCACTGAAAAAACTCCGCTTTCTCCCAACAGTCCTTACTCTTCCAGTAAAGGTGCCGCAGATATGATGGTTTCGGCATTTTGGCACACTTACGGCATGCCGGTAGTAATTACGAGATGCTCAAATAATTATGGGCCGCTTCAATTCCCCGAAAAGTTAATTCCCCTTATGATAATTAATGCACTAAACGGAAAGAAACTGCCTGTATATGGCGATGGACTGAATGTTCGCGACTGGATCTATGTTTTAGACCACAACAATGCTGCAAATCTTGTTTTGGAAAAAGGAACTCCCGGCGAAGTTTACAACATTGGTGCTAGCAGGGAAATGAAGAATATTGATATTGTTAAGCTTATTCTTAATATTTTAGGCAAATCTGAAGATTTAATAGAATATGTAAAAGACAGACCCGGGCATGATAGGCGTTATGCAATAGATTCATCTAAAATTCAGAATGAACTTGGCTGGAAACCCGAGCATAATTTTGAGCAGGCAATTGTAAAAACAGTTGAATGGTACCTTGCCAACAAAGAATGGTGGGGGAGAATTGTTTCCGGTGAGTACCAGAAATATTACAATACACTTTACGGTAACAGGTAGAAATGTATTTATCCGAATCAGCAAAAAAAGAAATTGAAGATCAGCTCGTTATGAGTTTAAGTTGTATATGAAATGTGTCATTCTGAACGAAACGAAGTTTAGTGAAGAATCTCATTGAAAATTTGGAATTAGATTCTTCGCTTCGCTCAGAATGACAGAGATTATATTTTAATGAAGATTTGGTAACTGGATAGAAAAAAATTACTAATTTATAATTAATACAACAATTGGATTATGAAAAAAATACTGATAATTACATTAATTCTGTTGAATGTTTCCGTTTTTGCGCAATTCAATCAGCAGCAGAATCAAAGCAGTATGTTCTCATCAGGTATGGACCCGCTTACAACAATAAGTGTAACCATCAGTGGCGGATTTATACTTAAAGGATCATACCCGGCCTCATCTACAGAAAGAGTCGATCAGTTTATATCACGTTTATATACCAGCAACAGGAATGCTGTTGCCCCCGAGTTTTACGCCGATAGAAATGTAAAACTGATTAGAGCCAACGGAGAAGTGAAATTCATTGATTTGGCAAAGTTTCGTTTAACAGGCGATTTCAGCAATAACCCATATCTTAAGAACGATGATATTATAGTATTTCCTTACGATAACCTTCATAATACATTCATTGACATTTCCGGTGCAGTAAATTCACCAAAGAAATTTCAGTTCGTTGAAGGCGATAAACTTTCAGATGCCATACTGTTTGCAGGCGGAATTAATTCCGCTTATGAAAATGTAACAGAGGCTGAGATATCCAGATTAAGTTATTCAGGAAATTCCGAGGATGTTATTACAATAAAAATATCCGATAATCCGTTACTTAAAAACGGCGACAGAATTAGAATTTTAGCCGAAGAGAACATGCGCCGTTCATACTCAGTAACGGTTTCCGGAGAAGTTGCAATGCCGGGCAGAGTGTATATAACAAAAGACAGCACCACTTTAAGGGAAGTAATTAAGAAAGTCGGCGGATTTAAAGAAACGGCAGACCTTAACCGAGCCGAATTAATAAGAGGCAGTAATGTATTTGAAAGCACGTTTTTTAGTCCTGCAATGGAAAAACTTCTTATGAACCGTATGTCGAGACTTGAAGCCGAAGACTCGTTGTTTTTTGAAGTTGATAACCAGCTTAGACTTTCCCGCGGAAACGGAAACATAGATTTTTATGAGGTGATGAAAGACGGAACCGCGGCAGGAAATTTCCTTGTAAGAAGCGGCGATAACATCAATATACCTGAAAAGCTAAATATGGTTTATGTATTCGGACAAGTAGCCGAACCCGGTTATGCAGCTTATAGAAAAGGCGAAGGCTTTAACTATTACATTAGTCTTGCAAAAGGAATAGGGGAATCGGCCAAGGACGAAGTATATCTGATAAAGGGAACCACTCGAACCTGGTATTTGATGGATGATGACAGCAGTATAGAAATTGAACCCGGCGATTTTATCTGGGTGCCAAAAGAACCGGTAAGGAATTTTAACTATTACCTCTCTCAGGTAGGTAGTATAGCTTCAATTATCGGAAGCGTCGCAACAGTTGTTTTATTATTTGTACAAATGGGGAAATAAGGATATGGCAGAATATAGAGGATTTGATTTGTTTGAAATAATTATTTTTATATTAAAACGAAAAAAAATTATTATAGTGACAACATCAGTGTGTTTGATTCTATCATATTTAGGAGTTTATTATTTTATACCCCCACAATTCGAGGCAACTTCAATTATAATTGCCAGTGATGAGAATAATTTCAACCCAATTGCAAGTTTAACTAAGAATATAGGAGATTTATCATTAGGTGGAATTGGGTTAGGTGGTTTAAAAAGCTCTGAAAAATATGATTTGTTTACAACATTAATTTTTAGTAGAACAAATCTTGAAGATTTAATTTCAAAATATAATTTGATGAGTGATTTTGGTACTGATGAAAAACAAAAGGCAATAGAAATATTAAAATCTAATATCACTGCTGAAGAAACTAATGAAGGTGCCTATCAGGTTCGAGTTCGTGCTTCTTCAGCAACTAAATCAGCTGCTATGACAAACTATATTGTTAATAAATGCAATGATGCTGTCATTGATCTAAATATTAAGAAATCGAAAGATAATCGAATGTTTCTAGAAAAACGATATTTAGAAATAAAAAACGAATTATTTAAGGCTGAGAATGAATTAAAGACATTTCAAAAAAATACTAATGTACTTGATGCTAATGAACAGATAAAAACTAGTTTAGCTGCCTATGCGATGCTTGAATCTCAATTAATTAATAAGGAAGTAGAAAAGTCTGTATTAGAAAGTTTATTAACCAAAGGGAATCATAAGGTTAATTTAATTAATCGAGAAGTATCAGAGTTAGGGAGTAAAATTGATTTACTAAAGAAAAAAGGGACAAAGAATGGATTATTGTTGCCTTTAGAAGAACTTCCGGAAAAAGCAGTTGATTATTTACGGTTATATAGAAATGTTGAAATATATAATACAATGCTTCAATTTATAATTCCAGTTTATGAACAAGCAAAATATGATGAGGTGAAAAACATTCCCGTTTTACAAATAATTGATATAGCGAAAGAACCAGAAAAAAAGAGTTACCCACCTCGATTGGTCTTTGCTTTACTAATTACATTTTCAATAATTTCTTTGAGTATTGTACTTCAGTTTATATATAGTATCATTAAATCAAGTTCGAGTTCCAAAATTGTTTTTATACGCGAAAATCTTTTCAGATAAAAGTTATTGAATAGGATAGTTTTGATATACAATAAGTTAAATGTATTGAATAATAACAATACTATACTATTGACAGCAGTTTTATTGTTTATGCCAGTATTTTATCTTTTTAAACTAACTGGCGATAGTGTTGTTATGCAATTGCTCATTGTTATTATCCCCGGAATAATACTTGTAATGCTCAATTATAAAGTGACTTATTTATTATTGATAGTAACACTATTTAATGATTTTAGGTATTATTATTTTAGTTCAGCAATTTGGTTTTGTTTTATACTTGTATTCTCTTATTTATTGAATTACAAGAAAATTGAGATTAAAGAATTTAAAACTCCTGCAACTTTTGGTCTTCTAATTTATATATTAACAATTATTCCTTCTTATTTGAATAGCACAAATATTGTTATGAGTTTGTACTTGTCATTTAATTTAATTGCGTTAATTGTAATAATGCACTTATCCTATGCTTCAATTCATTCGATGAAGTTTGTTAAAAATAATCTAAGAATATTTTTTTCTTTGGTAATTATTAATTCCATATATCAAGTCATAATTGCTTTAATATCGGGTCGTAGATCATTTGGTTTTACCGGGATAATGTTTGTTGATTATTTAGGAATTGCTATTGTCATGATGGCAATACTAATTTTATTTAGTGATAACAAAAAGAGAATAATACAAATACCATTATTCATCTTTATGGTGTTAAGTTCACTTTTAACTCAAACCAGAAATGTATGGATTGTTATCATTCTAACATTAACGTTGTTAATTCTATTTTTAATGGCTAATCATTCAAAGTATTTGCTTAATAGGAAAGTTCTATTATTTATTTTAACTTTTGGAATTTTGACGTTTTTCTTCATTTTTATTGGTTTAAACTATATAAATCCAAGTTTAACAGATAGAACAACAGATATTACAAAACAGGGAGAAATTATCGATTCCTATGGACATACAAGTAATTCTTTAGTAACTCGATTTTTTATTTGGCATACAGCAGCAAATGCATTTTTAAGTCATCCAATAATTGGAATTGGTGCATTTTCTTTTCCGTTTTCTTCTGAAATTTATAGTACTTTGCCTGAATTAATATACAAAAAATACGTTAAAGGACTTTCTTCACACATTGGATATTTAACAGCTTTAACAGAGACTGGTATAATAGGTTTTTTTGGCTTTTTATTTTTCATTTACACATATCTGAAGAAAATATTTTCGATTTCTATAATTAACTCAAGAGTCACGGATGTTAAAATCATACTTATGCTGAATTGGGCTTTGGTCTATATTACAATTTCACTCTTTGTTACTGATGCATGGTTTTGGGGGCAAGGGTCTGTCCTATGGGGGATTCTTTTAGGTATGAATATGGCTTTAACTAAGCTAACTTCTTTGAAAGAAATACAATAAAATGAATAATAATATTAAAAATTCATTTTGGCTTTCATTTCAATATGTATTAGCAATTATTGTTTCCATTGTTGGGTTAAAAGTTAATCTACTTACTTATAATAATGAAATTTTCGATATTTGGATAATTGCTTTATCCTTTTGGAATTTATTGGCATTTATTGATTTTGGTCTTCCTACGTCATTAATTCGTAGTATTGCAGAATACTATCATAAATTTCAATTTAAAAAACTAAATATCTTATTTTCAAGTGTTTATGTAGTATATATTATATCATTATGTATTTTGATTCCATTAGCAATTACTTTATGTGAATATTTGTATCTTACAAATGAACAAATCATAAAAGCTAAATTGATCTATCAAAGTAGAGAAGTGTTTTATATACTAAGTTTCTCGTTTATATTTAACTTTTTGTCAAAACCATATAGATCAGTTTTAGAAGGGATTAATAATTATTACATAAGTGCAAAAGTATCAATAGTGCAGAATGTTTTAATTCTTGTCTCAGTATTAACATGTTGGCTGATTCATCTTGATATTAAATACTTAGCTTTGGGTTATTCATTATCCACTGGTGTTATGTTTTTACTCTTGATTTATTTCAATAGAAAAATTTGTCCTGAAATAAAAATATCCTTGAATAATTTAAGTTTTAAAGAAATAAGGTTACAATTTCAGTTTTCTCTATTTGTGCAACTTGCCACTTTTTCAGGAGCAATGATTGACCCTAGTGTAAAGTATATTTTAGCTGTGTATTTACCTAGTGGCTATGTGACTTATTATGAAGTTGCAAGACGAACTGCTGTGGCAATATCAGGGCTTTTCGGTAATGTGTTTCGAACACTTATTCCCAAAACAAGTATACTTTCCACTTTTGAAGAACAAACAATATTTTTGAAAACTGAGGCAGTAAAGATTTCAAAGTTTGGACAATTTTTTAGTGCTTCAACAGTTGGTATTGGTGGTATAATAATTTCTTTTTTCATTCAATCCTTTTATGGATTTGAAAAATCAGTTATGATTTTTTATATTTTGGGTGCAACCGAGTCCTTTAATAATTTTGGAATTGCTTTGTATTATTTTATGTTTGGGGCAGGGAAATCTTTCCAAATATTTTTGTTACAAACTTTAAATCTTATTTTTACTTCCGTTTTTGTTTTTGTTGCCATCTATGTTGGATCATTTGAATTTAGTTTTATTGGATTTTATGTCTCTCAGTGTCTGATAACTTTGTCAATTGTATGTTTCATTGCAAATCATTGGGAGTTGAAGTTTTTTAATTATCTGATCGATTTAGGTTACTTTAGTTTAATTAAATTTCAAATTGTTATTTTTGTCTCATTAATCCAGGTATTGTTTACACATAATATATATTATAGCAGTATTATAATAACGATTCTATGTACATTGTTTTATTGGAAACAATTTAAAGAGTATAAAATGATTATAAAAAGAATTATTTTTCATTAAATTTATTAAAAGAGGATTTATTGACTGAAAACCCAAAAATATCAATAATAACTCCCTCATATAATCAAGCCCATTATATTGAGCGTACTATAAAATCCGTTATGACACAAAATTTTAGTAATTTTGAACACATAATTGTTGATGCTGGATCTACTGATGGAACTATGGATATTCTTAAAAAATATCAACACCTTAAATGGATTTCCGAGAAAGACGATGGTCAGGGGGATGCAATAAATAAGGGCTTTAGTTTGGCTAGTGGTGATATTTATGCCTGGTTAAATTCTGATGATTATTATGATGACAATATTTTCCAATTAATCGTAAATGCATTTTGTAATGAGAATTGTGACTTCCTTTATGGTGATATTACATATGTTGACGAAAGCGAAAGTAATCTTGGTAAAAGAAGCGGTGATAAAATATCTTATAAAAAGTTATTAAAAGATCCAGACATAATTAGGCAACCAAGTACTTTTTGGACGAAAGAATTATGGGATAAAGTAGCCCCAATTGATATTTCATTAAATGTCGTTATGGATTTAGATTTATTTTTGAGAATGACAAAAATAGCCAAAATATATTATTTGCCGTTTAATCTGAGTTTTTTTAGATATTACAAAAGCAATAAAACATTAAGTCTTAGTCGTCAACAAGTAAAAGAGATTATCAAAGTAATTTCGCGGCACAAAAAGTGTTTCCATCCGTTCACTTACAAACTATTAGTAACTAGATACCTTAAATCTTTTTTTATATGAATAAAAAAATATTAATCTTTGATCACGATGAACGTTTTTCCGGTTCTACAAAGAGCTTAGTATTTATTCTCGATGAACTTAAGAAAAATGGATTTCAGATCATCATATATACTAATAAGAACAGAGAAATATTTTCTCATTTAAGTGCGTTTTCTGATCAAATAATATCTTTTAATAAAATATTTACTCTTAATATTAGTAATTCAAACGATTACAGCTTTTTTAGTGTAATAGGAATTTATGCTTGTCTTCTTATTATTAAGAGATTTTTTACTGGGATATTTTTCGCAATTAAAATAATTATATTGCATAAACCTGATATAATATTTATAAATGAATATGTTTTATTGCAATTTGCTATTGCGGGTTATTTTACAAAAACTCCTTCAATTACATATGTTAGAGGACAATATCGAAAAGGCAAGTCAGGTTTATTGGGAAAGTTAATAAGATTTTTACTGCTAAAGTTCAATGATATTGTATTTGTAATTAGCAAAAATGAAGCATCACAACTAATTAATCCAAGGACAAAATATTATGGGAAGAAAATAGTATTAGTTAGAGAATTTTTGAATGACTTAATGAATAATTCTAAGAAAAATAATAATACAATATTTACTGAATATAATATTCCGAAAAATAAAAACATAGTACTGTTTGTTGGGGGATTTTCCAGGATTAAAGGTACTAAAGTATTTTTGAAAGCAGTGGAAAATATTAGCAAAATAAGAAATGATATTTTATTTATTTTAGTTGGGAACCAAAACACTATTGGTAAAGACAATATTCAGTACGCTAATGACTGTTTTGATTATATTAAAGTTAAAGAGTTGTCAAATAATCTGCTTATTATTGATGAACTTTCAGATATTTCCGAGTTGATTCAAATCTGCGACATTATGTTGTCATGTAATACTACTTCACATTTTTCCAGACCAATTATTGAAGCTTGGAATGAGAAAAAACCAGTAATAGTCTCTGATTTCCCTCATATCCGAGAATATGTTGATGAAGGTATTAATGGGTTGTTTTATCAACATAATAATGTGACTGAACTAGTCTTAGCTATTCAAACACTAATCGATGATAACAAATTAAAAACAGCATTAGGTGAAAATGGATTTCAAAAAGCTAACAATCTTTTTGATTCAAAAATTAATTGTAAAATCGTGATAGATAATTGTAATAAGCTTATTAATATAAAGAGTGCTTAATGCCAGTTGATTCCATTCAAATTTCAATTATTATCATTAATTACAAATCTATTGAGTTAATTAAACAGTGCATAAAATCATTGGAAAATTATTCTCAAGATATCGGTTATGAAATTATCATAGTTGATAATAGTAGTAGTGAAGCAGATATATCATTCATTAAAGATGAATATAAAAATATTCGTTTAATAAGGAATCTTGAGAATTTAGGTTTCGCTGCTGCCAATAATCAGGGATTGAAGATAGCGAACGGTGAATTTGTTTTATTTTTAAATAATGATACTATATTCATTGAAAATACATTAAAAAAAATATATGACTATGCAGTTTCATTAGATATTCCTTCATTAATTGGCTGTAAGTTATTAAACTCCGATCTTACATTACAATATTCTGTTTATGATTATCCTTCTCTCTTGAATCTTGTTACATCAAATTTTGGTATGTATTTATTATTCCCTAAAAATAAATGGTTTAATAAATATCATTTAATGAATAAGAGAATTAATACTACTACAAAAGTTGATGTTGTTACAGGTGCTTTTATTTTTGGTCCAAAAAAGGAATTTCAAATGTTGGGAGGATTTGATGAGAGATTCTTTTTTTATAATGAAGAAACAGATCTATGCTATCGATTTAAAAAACAAGGTGGTCAAGTAATCTATTTCCCTGAAACTTCTTTAATACATTTAAAAGGCACAACTATAAAAAAAAATCTCTGGAACAAATACAGATTGGAATTTATTGCATATATAAAGTATTATCAAAAACACTTTTCATTTTGTCAATTTCTTATTGCCATAATTATACATTATTTGGGGATATTAATCAGGATCCCTATTTTCCTATTTCTAGGGTTTGTTTTACTTAAAAAGGAACTCATCGTAAGGTCATTCTATTATTTGAGATTGTTAGTTGTATATCCAAAAAATACATTCTGAGTATATAGTTGAAAACATATTATTTCTTTTGAAAGATCAAGGTTAATAAAATAAAAAATTGAGATATGGGATTATTAAGAATTATTTTAGCAATAACTGTTGTACTGGCGCACTCCAGTTCGATTTATGGATTTAAGTTTGTTGGTGGTCAAATTGCCGTGCAAACATTTTACATAATTTCAGGTTTCTATATGACTTTAATTCTAAATGAAAAGTATATTGGAGGGAGTGGATCCTATAAGTTGTTTATTTCAAATAGATTTTTAAGACTTTTCCCGGTTTATTGGACTGTTCTATTATTGACGATTATTTGTTCGTTAATTATTGCAATGTTCTCAGATGGTAAAAATCTTGGCAGTTTTAGCCATTATGTAACATATTTTGACAATATGAGTCTTGTAAGTTTAATATTTTTAATATTTACAAATGTATTCCTTTTTTTGCAGGATATCGTAATGTTTTTAGGATTAAACACATTAACTGGAAATCTATTCTTTACTCATAATTTTAGAGAAACCAGTCCGATGTTGTATGAGTTCTTATTTATTCCACAAGCCTGGACTATTGGAGTTGAAATAACTTTTTATTTAATTGCTCCATTTCTGGTTAAACGGAAATTAAAGTTTATTCTTTTATTAATTGTACTCACTTTATTATTACGGGTGGTTTTATCTTTTTATTTTGGATTGGGTGACGATCCTTGGTCATATCGTTTTTTCCCAACCGAATTAGTGTTCTTTTTATTAGGTATTATATCTTATCATGTTTATAAGTATATCAAAAAAATCGAAATTAAACTTTTGTATCTGAAAATAGTATGGGTTAATGTTTTATTATTCACGCTTTTTTATAATTATATACCTTTCCCAGGTAAAATTTATCTATACTTATTAATATTTTTTATATCTTTGCCTTTTATTTTTATTCTAACAAAAAATTGGACGAAAGATATTTATATCGGGGAATTATCTTATCCTATTTATATTTCACACATATTGGTTTTGAATTGTATGAAGGAATTTAACTTTACTTCATATGGTAATTTGGGGCTAAATTTAACGACTATTTCGATTGTATTTTCAATTATACTTAATGAACTTATTGCAAAAAGGATTGACAAAATAAGACAGGATAGAGTTAAAAAATTTTCGTAGAATTATTGGTATCTATGTTTGAACTCTAATTAATCTTTTTTCTTAAATCAATCAACCAAAAGGGCTCTAACTCAGATATTACGATAACAATCGTGAAGCAAAGTTAATGAGAGACGCTAAAAATAAATGAAAAGGATTTTTAAGGGTCAACCAAAATGTATTTTTTATTTCAATTAAATAATCTCGTGAGTTACGATGAGTAAAATAATATCTTCACATAAAAAAATCCTAATGCTTTCTCAAACAGTATTCCCTCCTGATATAAGATTAGAAAAAGAGATAACGAGCTTATATCAAAATAAATATGAAATAACTGTTATATGTAATCAATATGAAAAGAATAAAAACCCGTCTTTTCCGTTATGTGAAATTGTAAGAATAAAAGCTTTATTTACAAAAAAAGAGTTTAACAAAATATTAAATTATCCTTTTTTTCTTAATCCGCGATTTTTGTTTGTTGTAATAAAAAATGTTTTGCGCATTCATCCGGATTTTCTGCATATACATGATCTTCCAATGGCACCAATCGGAAT
>CAZOZP010000026.1:0-46142 GCA_964584325.1 uncultured Melioribacteraceae bacterium | reverse complement strand
GCACATGGATTCGAACCAAGGACCCTCCCGACTTCTAGTCGGGATGCTCTGAACCACAATAATAATTCTTAACACCGCAATTTGTTTTTTATTTTATTTACTTCTATCCTTCTTCAGGATCTGCAGCCCTTTACGATCTAAATTGAAAAAAGCCGCTTAATTGCGGCTTTCTCTTGTGGGAGCACATGGATTCGAACCAAGGACCCCCTGCTTGTAAGGCAGGTGCTCTGAACCAGCTGAGCTATGCTCCCAAGTCAATCATAATTTAGGTCAGAAATATAATTCGCATTTGCTTCTTTTGCAAGTAATTATTTAATTTTTTCTATTTTCTCGAAAATATATTATTTTTCAGCGAAATAATTATACCGGTTCGTATTGAATTCAGAAAACAACATCCTGCAATCCCAGAAAAAAGCTATACGCAATGTTCTGATTATTGATTTTGCATCTTTTATTCCTTTCGTTGCAATTGCCTTGCTCTCAGGCTCGCTTCTTCTAATGTCGGATATAATCGATTACCTGAAAAGTATTACTTCGGCACTGATTGCCTATAACATAATCAAAAAGATTGAAAAAGGTAAATTCTATGAATATGATTACGGACACGGAAAGGTGGAAAGTTTGGGCGGACTTTCCGGTACGATTATCTTTATTCTTGGATTGCTTTTCCTTGCCGGATTTTCTGTTCAAAGAATTATCTCGCCTTCTGTTCTTGAACGCGATTTCGTATGGATTGGAATAATTCTTCAGGCAGGCGGTTTCGTTGTTAATACATTGCTATGGCTTCATAATAAAAAGATAGCCATTGAATCTAAATCACCCTTGATGGAAATGCAGTGGAGAATTAACAGAGCTGATGCGGTTTCTGCTCTTGGCGTGGTCTTTTGTCTTCTTGCAAGTAATTTATTTAATGCGTATTCATTCTCAGTATATATCGATCCGATTGCTACTCTGATTTTTACTCTCTATTTAATTATTTCATTTATTCCTTCGCTTAAAAGTGGTTTTATTGAATTACTCGATAAAACAATAGAAGAAGAATTTCAGATGATTATTCTTAAGATTCTTGCTAAACACTATGATGCTTACTCCAATCTTCACGCAATTAAATCGCGGAAATCGGGAAATAAAATATTTATAGATATTATTCTCAGTTTTCACGGACATTTAAGAATGGATGAAGTAGTAACTGCAGTAAGAAACATAAAAACAGAAACTGAAAACCAAATTCCTTCTAGTAATGTCAATATTATCATTTCCCCCGGTGAAAAAAATGACAATTGATGAGAAAATTCAGATTATTCCTCTTAATGAAAAGTATCTTGATACTGCACTGGTCAGCTTGAATAAAAACTTCAGAAGCTTCCCGGGAGAAAAAGACAGACCTGAACTTGAACTTGGTGAATCAGTTTCCCCCGGCCGATATTTAGAACAATTAGCTGAATATGGAATTATTAAACCTCAGTATTGGGCTGCAATTCGCGAAGAAAGTTTTCTTGGGCTTACCGGTATTTTCTTTAATCCCGAAGATATGGATGAAGCAGTATGGGGCGGATATACATTCGTTAATCCGGAAATTAAAAGTAGTCTGTCAATTATAAAAATTATTCTTCTGAGTAAATTAGTATCAGAGAGCAACAAAACACAAAAAAAATACTTAAGACTCTATACTGAAACATTCGAGGAAGAAATTCAGGCAAATAAATTATATTCAAGATTGTTATCGACATATAAAACTGTAAACATTCCCGGAAGTAATTATATTATATTATTCAGAGAAGCTTTAATGACTGATGTGTTAAAAATTATGTCAGTTTATCTTGATTTAACAAAAAATATCTGTTGTTAATCTTCAATATGGTTTAAAACTGTTTGTTCTTTTTCTTAAATTCGGTTTTTATTTTTATTGGTTTTTATGGCATCTAAATCATCCGGGAAAGTGTTTGAAGTGTTTTTTATAGCTGCTGTTTCACTTGCTGCTTATCTTGCATGGGAAACGGTGTTTGTATATCCGTTCAAGGTTCTTGCAGTCCTTATTCACGAAATAAGTCACGGATTCGCCGCTGCTTTAACCGGAGGAGCAATACGCGGAATTGAATTCTACAAGTCTTTGGGCGGTTCTTGTATAACATCGGGCGGAAATAAGGCTGTTATTGCTTCGGCCGGATATCTCGGAAGCCTGTTAGGCGGATCCGCATTCTTTTTTACTGCTTACGACAAGACTAAGTCAAGCATATTTTGTACTTCGGTATCGGTTATACTTCTTCTTATCACAGCTTCGTTTATCCAGAATACTTTTGCCATAATATTTACTCTTTCGGTATGTGCAGTTCTGTTTATTTCACCCAGGTATTTTAATTCGACTGTTCATATTTATTTGATGAAAATAACCGGATTGATTACTGCATTTTATGTGGTTTATGATATAAAAACAGATTTGCTTTCTAAATCGGGTGAAATGACTGATGCAGTGTTACTTTCGGGACAAACAGGTATTTCGGCTTTTATTATTGCACTAATCTGGCTGGTTTTATCTATTGTCGTGATTTTTCTGATGTTCAGATTCAGCATCAGGAAATCCTAAACCTTAAGTTTCCTTAACTTTCCCGAGTACAAGAAGTCCGGCAACAAAAAATATCAAAATACTTAATATGGCATAAGTCTGGTCACGGAAAATATAGCTGGTTAATCCGAATACTACCGGACCCATAATTGCCGAACTCTTTCCGAAAAGAGAAAAGAAACCGAAAAACTCGGTCTTTTTATCTTCCGGAGTAAGTTTGGACATAAGACTTCGGCTTGTTGATTGAGTTGCCCCCATTACGCTTCCTGAAAGCAGACCAACAACATAAAACAGATATCTTTCCAATTCACTTACACTCATATCAGTGTAAGAAACAAGACTCTGTATCAGGAACCAATCGCCTTTGCTCGAAAGAAATGCCAGAAGTATATTGAATATCCATATATAAAGTGAGATTTGAATTGTTTTCTTTTGTCCGACTTTATCAGATAGTAATCCGAAGAGTACTGAGCCGAGTATTGCTGTTGTTTGGACTATTATAAAAAATATAATAAGTTCCTGCATAGAGAAATTGAGGGTCGTACTTGCATAATTTCCCGAAAAAAATATTACTGTATTAACCCCCTCAATAAAAAGGAAATAAGAAAACAGGAAAATGCTGAGATTCTTAAAATTCTTAAGGTGCTTAACTGTAAAAATAACTCTGTTAATACCAATCCGAATAAACGACTGTTCGGTTTTTATGTTTTTTCTGTTATCCTTAAGGAAGATAAATAATGGAAGTGCGAAAACAAGAAAAAACAAGGCACTAAACGGGAAAGTTTCTTTAATCATTCCGGCCTGAATAAACGGATATGCTATGGCAAGTGTTGCAAGCGAACCTAAATACCCCATTGCAAATCCGTAACCGCTTACCCTCCCGAAGTTTTTCGGTGAAGTGAGTTCAGGAAGGAACGCATCGTAGAAAACTAGTCCGGCCTCAAAGCCAATATTAGCTGTAATGAAAAATAGCATCCCATAAAATATATCTCCCGGACCGGCGAAATAAAGCATAGAAGTTGAAATAACTGAAACTAATGTAAAGAAAAGCAGGAAACGTTTTTTACCGGCGGAATAATCTGCAATTGCCCCTAATACCGGAGCAATCAGAGCTGTAATCAGCATGGATGCCGCAATTGCCCAGCTCCAGTATAAATCGCCCGAATGAGAATTTTGCGCAACTGTCTGTTTGAAATAAACCGCATAAAGGAAAGTAACGACTACAATTGAAAAGGAAGTATTCCCGAAATCAAAAAGAGTCCAGATAAATATATTGAATCTATTCTTTCGGATTCCGTTTTTGTTTCGATTCGTCAATGAGCCCTCTGCCGGTTTTGTTTAGATGCATAAGGTCTTTCAATTCCGAAAGAACAGCATCAAGTATTCCGTTAATGAACTTTCCGCTGTTGCTTGTACTGTAATCTTTGGCTATCTCAATAACTTCATTAATTGAAACCTTCGGAGGTATATCAGGGAAGAACAAGAGTTCGGCAACACCCATCCTTAATAATATCTTATCAATTAAGGCTATTCTGTCCAATTCCCAATTATTTATACGTTTTTGAATATGACCATCGATTTCTTTGATGTTTGCAACAACTTTGGTAATCAGCAGTTCACCGAATTCTTTATCAAGCCCCGGAGAAACATCAGAAAATACCTGATCAGTTAAATATGTAAGACCTTCGCCCGACATATCAAATGCATAAAGAACCTGTAATACTTTTTCTCTTACTTCTCTTCTCTGAAACTTTTTCTCTGCCATAAAATCTTTAATTTGTTATCGCAAAAATAACCAAGAATATAATGCCCTACAATAAAACAATTCAAAAAGCCAAAATAAATATCCGGATAGAACAGATTAACCTAAATTTCTTATTAGAAAAAATAATGACAAATTTAGGTTAAAATGAATATAGCCAAAAAAGTAAAAGCGCGGCTGACTCCCTAAGTCTGTAGTAGAGAAATTTTGTTATACTAAGATCTTTGCCTGATGCAGTAAAATCAGCTTTAATCCCATAAAACCTGCTCATTTCCTTCACTCGGGCAAGGTGGAAATCATTAGATATTATTAAAAGCTTGTCAGTTGAAAAACGATCGTGAAGATACTTTATCTGTTCGGCCGTAGTAGAGGTTTTGGTTTCTTTTATTATACATTCTTCAGGGATATTCCTTTTTAAAAGCACGAGATAAGCCGCCTGTGCTTCAGTAATTTCTCCGGGAGCGTTGCCACCGGTTACCAGAATCTTATCGCTTATTCCATCCTGATAAAGTTCTGCGGCTTTTTCAATTCTTCCTTTAAAGAGCGGACTCGGACTATTATCTGAATAAACAGCTGCTCCAAGAATAACTATTATATCATATTTTGAATTAAAGCGGCTGGTTTCAATCTCATTCTTGTACAAAAGCGAATAGAGAAAAGTAAAAATAAGAATAATTACCAATGTTGTTAAAGAAAGATATGCTGAACGAAGAAATATTAGTGTTTTATTGTCAAATATCTGAAGCCAGACCATTGAAATAAAATATAAATTGAAAAACAAATTAAGAAAAAAAGCGGCTCCGAAATAAACTTTCTTAAGGGTGTAATAGCCTAAATTTCCTTTTAGAAACTGGAAGTCGCTATTTTTAATAAGTAATGACGAAGCAAGAAGCGATACGGAAATAAATGCTATTACCGCAAGTGAATTAATAAACTCCTTATTCTTCCTGATTCCTGTCAGAATAATTACTCCGGCAACTGAAATTGCAAATATTAGAAAATTAAATATATTTCCCAGATACAGAGGATCAAATTCCCCTATGTCTCTACCCCCGAATCTGTATTTAAGATCAATAGTGAACAGTATTCCGCTTATCAGTAAGAAATAAATTAGTATTATTCTTTTCGAATTTTGAACTATATATAATATTTTTTTCATCTGTTATGCCTGAATATTACATTTACCGAATCATTATCATTGCGAACAACTTCCGATTGCACCTCAAATATTTCCTCTATGATTTCTCTGTTAAGTACTTCATCAACACTTCCGTCAGTGAAAATCTTACCCTTATTTAACAGAATTACCCTTTTGCTGTAGTTTGCTGCGAGATTAAGATCATGAGATATGCAGATTATCGTTTTATTCAATTCGGAGTTTAATTTTGATAAAAGTTTGAATACAGCTATTTGATGCTTCATATCCAAATGCGAATTTGGTTCATCCAGCAATATTAAATCCGTTTGCTGAGCTAGTGCTCTTGCTATAAATGCTCGCTGCGCCTCTCCTCCGGAAACTTCGCTTATACCTTTATCACGAAGATGAATTATGTCGGCCATTTCCATAGCATTTTCCACAATTTCTCTGTCACCGGCATTTTCAAATCCGAACAGATTAAGATACGGAGTTCTGCCCATCATTACAATTTCAGATACCGAGTATGGAAATGCAGTATAAAGTGTCTGAGGAACAAAGGATATCCTTCTGGCAATATCTTTTCTCTTTAATCCGGCAATATTCAAATTATTTATTAAAACTTCTCCGGTGCCGGGTTTATAAATTCCGCATATAAGCTTTAGTAATGTTGATTTACCCGACCCGTTAGGGCCAATAAGTGAGATGAACTCTCCCGGTTCAACACTGAAAGATGCAGAACAAACGGCATTATCAACCATATTATATGAATAACTTATATTGCGTATATCCGCTATCAATTTTAATCCTGTTTTATCTTGAGATTCCCCGGTTTACTGCCCTTATAATTTCTCGTCTGATAACATTTGTTCCTGATACTTTGACGGACACTTAGTAAGTATCTTTTCCGCTTTGAAATAATCTCTGTCATAGAATCCGGTAACTACAACAGAAGAAGATATTTCAAAGTTATTCGGAATACCGCCTTTATAAATAACCTTCATTTCAACGCCATTTTTATCTTTCATAATAAAAGTGAAAGTATCCGCTTCTGAATCCAAGGAGTAATGTTTTTCTTTTACCCAAACTCCGGCCGCTTTAACTTTATCGCTTCTTTTTATTATTCTTGAAAAGTCGTCCTCATATTTAATTTTTGTTTCCGTAAACAAATACATAACCAGAAAACTAAAAACAGCAATTACTATAATCCCGAATATATATTTATTTTTCAAAACTATCTCTCTCAATCTGCTCAATTATTGCCGGTTCTTCAGTCTCAAAGTTTTCAACCAATTCCAGTCTTTTAATTTTCTTTTCCATACCGCGGAGTTTTATAATAATTCCGCACCAGACTACTAATGATATTGCCAGAACAATATACATTTCATGATTATTAAAGTATTCCAGAGCCGTTTCCATCTATTCAATCCCCTTTTGGTATTTCAGTAAGTTAATTCTGTAGTTAAGATTCCACATTTTATAATACAAAAGTGTGAATCCGGTTAATGCCAGATAAAATACTGCCTGCATATTCCAATTCATTTTGAAATCCACTACCGGTCCGGTTGTGGTATCGTCAGCACTGCCGGGATGAAGACCAATCATAATACGCGGCATTATAAAAACGAAAAACGGAACTGTAAGAAATGCAATTATTGAATAAACCGCGGAAAGTCTTCCTCTTTTTTCAAGATCATCAACTGCGGCTCTTAAAACAAGAAGTGCTCCGTAAATAAGCATCAGAATAAATATACTTGTTTCACGCGGATCCCAATGCCAGAATTCACCCCAGGAAAACTTTGCCCATATTGACCCTGTTACGGCGGCCATAATACAGAATATTAAACCTAACTGCAGGGCTGATTCCGATTTCAAATCGTCCTGCAGTTTTCCGTCTTTTAAGTATTTAATTCCATAATACATAGACATAAAGAAAGCAATTACGGAAATCCATGCTGCCGGAACGTGATAGAAAATAATTCTTGCTTTATTTTCCAATCCGGGAATAAGAGGAAACTCATACCAGTACTGCGGCTCTGCTGAAAGCGGGAAAACAGATGCGGCTGTAATCACAAAAGATATTATCAAGAAAAGTACTATATAATAGAGCATATTTTTTTTCGTTAAAGATAACTAAAAAAGGACTATCAGTCCATATATTTTTACTGCATTTTGGAACGCTTCGCAAAAAAAGCAATTAATGCTTTATCGAAAGATTCATTTGTTTGAATCAGATGATAATCAATTCTGTTATTCCTGCATTCTGATTTTATTCCGTTAGTAAAATCCAGCATTGCCTCTTCATAAGCTTTTCTTATATGATAAGGCTGCGTTGATATCTCTTCCCCGGTTTCCATATCTTCAAAAACAGCATCCGGCCCAAATGAAAATGATATCTCTGCCGGATCAAGAATTTGGAAAACTATCACTTCATTGTTTCTGAAGTGAAAATGTTTTATTGCTTTAAGAACTTCATCCTTATCATCAAAGAAATCCGAAACAAGAATTATTAGTCCGCGCTTTTTTATTTTTTCGGCTATATTGTTCAGACAAGCAGCTGTGTTTGTTTTTCCTGAAGGTTTAATGCTCCCGAGTACCGACATAATGTTCTTAAGATGCACTCTTGTAGATTTCGGCGGCAGAATATTTTGGATTACATCTGAATATTGTACAATACCTACAGAATCCTGTTGTGAAACCATTATATAACTTAAAGCAGCAGTCAAAGTCAGCGCATATTCATATTTAGACATAATTCCGTCGCTTGCAAATGACATAGACTTGCTGATATCTACAATTATATTTGATATAAGATTTGTTTCTTCAAGATATTCTTTTACGAAATATTTTTCCCGGCGCCCGAATACTTTCCAGTCGATATTCTTAATTGAATCGCCCTGCATATACTGCCTGTGCTGACTGAATTCAACACTGAATCCGTGATACGGACTCTTATGCAATCCGACTTTAAATCCTTCAACAATATTCTCGGCTCGAAGCTCAAAGTTCTTCAGAGTACTCAGGAATTTAGGATCAAGTTGTTTAAGGTAATCGGACCTTCTCACATTTACCGCAGATTAGTTATGAATTATTTAATTACAGGTGATTCAAGGTATTTAATTCTTCTTGACACACCGTTTATTTCTGTTCTTATTCCAACCGGTATAGTAAAGTTAAGGGGGAAATGTCCGAACGGATAATTTTTTAGCCATAATTTATTTATACTGCCCAGATACTCTTCAAGCACTTCATCAAGAGTAAATGATTTCTTTTCAGGATTATCTTCCTCACAAGAATTGAATTTCCCTGTAATTATGGCTCCGGCTGCATCAAGAATTCCTGCAAGTCGCAAATGATTAAGCATTCTGTCAATTCGGTAGGGCTGTTCTCCGACATCCTCTAAAAACAATATTTTCCTGCGGATTACCGGCATATAAGAAGTTCCAAGCAGAGTATTAAAAATCGAGAGGTTCCCTCCGACCATCCTGCCGCGAATTACAGTATCACCGGATATTTCAACATCATCGGGTAATTCAATATTTGTAATCTTTCCGCTAAGTGTATCCCAGAATATTTCTTCAGCTTTTGGATTAATTTCCTGAAAATCTACTGCTGCCATCAATCCTGAAAATGTAACCATATTTATTTTTCTGAAGAGACTTAAATGAAGTGCGGTAATATCAGAGAATCCTGACAAGATTTTCGGATTGTCTGCTAAAAGATTATAGTTTATTTTATCCAGCAGTCTTGCACTTCCGTAACCGCCTCTGGTACAAATAACCGCTTTAACGTGTTTGTCTGAAAAAGCATCGTGAATATCTTCCAGTCTTTCAGAATCGGATGCAGATAAATAATTTAATGCTTTACCTGTATTCTTCCCGGTTTTTACTCTGTAACCCAGGGATTCAAAATACTTAACTGCCTTTTCTATTTTGCTGGGATCAGCCGGTGCTGAAGCCGGAGAAATAACAGAGATTAAATCTCCTTTCTTCAATGCAGCAGGTCTGATTAAGCCTCTCATTAAAGTACCCTGATAAAACCCAATTTTACTGCTGCTGTCTGGGCGCTTTGAACATACCTGTATGATGTTTCAACTTCAATCTTAACTTTTCTTGACAAATCAATACTTATACCGAAACCCGGTTCACCAATGAAATAGACACCTTTATTTAACGATTCTTTTAATGCTGCAGCATTTTGAATTGTCATATTATCGTTAACCTTAACAGTTGACCAGCAATACTGGATTCCTGCAGAAGTAAAAATATAAAAATCTTTTTTTCTTCCGATATAATACCTAAATCCTCCTTTAACCGTCCAGCCCCCGGCATAATCAGAATCAGCAGTTTTAAGAGGCTGTCTTAAATATTCGGCATTAAAAACAAAGCCGGTACTTTCCCCTAAAGCAGTAATAAGTGATAGTCCTGCCCCGAAACCTGTTTTAGCGGCATTTTCATAATCACCTAAAGGAAATACACCCATTCCGTTAATTCCATAAGCCCATTCTGCCTTTTGGGAATATGATGTCATAACAGAAACCAATAAGAAAAACACAACTATTTTAATATTTTTGATCATTTTATTTCCGTATTAAATCTTCTCTATTCCACTCTTTTAATTTTTTACCAATAAATTCTAAGACCCGGTTATGTTCGGCACTGCCGTTTCCTTCAACGAAAAAAGGTTCACCAAATTCAATGTGAACTGTTTTTTTGTTATCTATTTTGCCGAAATCCTTTACCATCTTTCCATTCGACCAGGCATCCGTTAGCAATGCCAAAGGAATAATTCTGCAATTATTTTTCTTTGCCAGTTTAATTCCGATAGTGTTGAAAGATGAAGGCTCAAACTCTGCACTTCTTGTCTTCTGAGGAAAAACAATAACAGATCTGCCTTCTGCAAGTCTTTTAGCTCCTTCATTAAATACTGTTTCAAGATCTTCACGCGGATTAGCCCTGCCTACAATTATGGGGTGCCTTGCGGCTGTTACCTTACCGAAAAAAGGATAATCCACCAATTCCTTTTTCATTATGAAGACAACTCTTTTACGCGGATTAATTATTGAAGGAAGTATTACTGTCTCAAGAGAACTCATATGGTTTGATATTATTACCGCAGGTTCAGCAAACCGAGTCAAATAATTTAACCCTTTAACAGATAATCTTACTCCGCTCTCTTCCAATGAATTAAGAATGTTTAATGAAGATTCTGCCCATGCTTTGCCGTCATAGAGGTTTTTATCTACCAAAGCTGAAGAGTTCAATATAATGCCTAAAAATTTTCGGTAGAAACTGAAAGAAGGAAGTAAAGAAGATTTGCCTCCGGGTGTTAAATACTCATTCCCGGTTAATGTTAAAATGTTTACTTCCGCCATAAATACCTGTCCAAATAATTCTATTTATCAAATCAAAAATAATAATAAATCTCATAATTCCTGATAAATAATCGCATTTATTCTTTTATGCCTTAATATTTCTTTTCTTTTTCCCTAATAACATAATAATCTTAGCCGATTCTTTATCAATACTAATTTCTGCATTCAGACCCTTTGCTAATTCAGCTTCTTCTTCGTTCATCTGCTCATTAATTATACCCCTAATAATAGCCCTCTTCACAAGTGGATCCAATGAAGACTGCCTGCTAAAATACTCTTCTCTCTTCCATTTTAATATTTTGCTTTTGTTTGATTTTATTATGGATTTAACTATAGCAAACGAAAATACAGAAATAATAAACATGTAACCGAAAGAGAGATTCCAATCCAATAAACTTGTAACTGCCGCTAATGTCATAATTGCATAAAAAACAAGAATACCTGTAATATATCTTTTTTTTATTTTCTGAATTGGTTTCCTGAGCCACTCGGGTTCACGATCGCCTTCAATTTTAATTTTCATAAGTTACCGAATAAGAATAATCAGGATTTTCATTAAATTTATCCTTTTAGTATTTCATAATCAAGAAAAATCAGGATTCGGTGTGACTTAGATTTTTATACATCTTTCGAATACCAATCGGAAGTTATTTTGAGACCGGTTTTGAAATCATATTCAGGACGATATCCGATAAGTTCTTCAGCATAACTTACACTTGCGAAAGAATGAAGTATATCACCTTGCCTTGGTTCTGTGTAATTGGGTTTAATATTCCTATTTAGGAGAAGATTAATTTCACTTATTAATTCATTAAGATTAATTCTTGAATTACCTGCAATATTCATTGCCTTTCCAAACTGACTGCCTTTTGTTGCCGCAAGAATATTGGCATTTACTACATTTTTGATAAATGTAAAATCCCTGCTTTGCTCACCATCACCGTAAATTACCGGACTTTCGTTGCGAGCCATAGCTGTAATAAATTTAGGAATTACAGCGGAATATTGCGAATTTGGATCTTGCCTTGGACCAAACACATTAAAGTATCTTAGAGCGTAAGTCTGCAATCCATATATCTCATAAAAGACTTTAAGATAGTACTCTAATGTAATCTTAGTTACTGCATAAGGTGATATAGGATTTGGTATTTGTTTCTCGTGTTTGGGTAATTCCGGATTATCACCGTAAACGGAAGATGAAGAAGCGGCAACAAATCTTTCAATCCCTTCGTTTTTGGCTGCCCATAATAAATTGAGAGTCCCGTTTATGTTTACATCATTTGAGGCAATGGGATCTTTAACAGATCTTGGGACTGAGGGAAGAGCTGCCTGATGCAGAATTACATTAACTCCTTTAACTGCTTTCGCAACTTTATCTGTATCTCTTATATCTCCTTTTATAAATTCGATATCAGCAAGGTACTTACTAATGTTTTCTTCTCTTCCGGTTGAAAGATTATCTAAAACTCTAACTTTGTAACCTCTTTCAAGAAGTTCTTCCACTAAATGGGAGCCGATAAAACCGGCTCCGCCTGTAACCAAAAATATCATAAATCCTCTTATGCCTGCTTCAGCTCTTCCATTGTGAATAAAGGAATAAGTTTAAGTCCTGCAGCAGAGAGATTATCAAATGCTTTCGGATCTCTTACAATAACACAGATAACTGAATCAATAACGGCTCCGAGTTTTCTTAATTCTTCACAGCTTTCTATAATTTGGCCGCCTGTTGTAACAACATCTTCAACTATAAGAACTTTTTTCCCTTCAAAAGGAGCACCTTCGGCAATTTTTCTCGTACCGTATTCTTTAGCTTTCTTGCGGACATAAACTACAGGCAAAGTATTTTTCAGAGAAATTGCAGTGGCTATGGGAATACCTCCCATTTCCAATCCTGCAAGCATTTGTGTATCATCCGGAATTATCCCGAGGAGATGCGTCGAAATCACATCAAGAATTTCCGGTCGCGATTCAAACTGATACTTATCAAAATATTCATTTGATATTTTCCCAGACCGAAGAAGAAATTCTCCGGTTATATGTGCTACATCAAAAATAGTTTTTGCTAGTCTTTTCCTATCCATTTGTCTGATTCCTTTTTATTAGATTTGCAAAAGTAGGAAATAAAAAACTGCTACTCAACTAATTTTTATAATATAAGACATAGCTCCAGGGATTCAGCGAACTTGCAGAGGATGAATCAATTACAATCTCGTTTCCTGAAGGAAATACTTTGTATGAACCAAAATGAGCTGTTCCTGAAAACTTAATAGTGCGCGATGTATTACTCATATTGAATACGGCAAAAACCCGGCTGCTGTCTTTCTGTCTTAAAATGGAATAAATAACCGGCTGATCCGTGTTTATTTTTGAGAAACTTCCACCGTTAATTCCGCCCCATATAGATTTGTTTTCTTTTTTTAATCTATTTAATCTTTTATAAAGCTGAGTCATAGGATGATCTTTCCAAGGAATCGGGTCTCGCTCAAAAAATGCCAGTCGTTTATTCATCCCTGCTTCCTGTCCGGAATATATCAGCGGTGTGCCTTTAATAACATATGTGAATACTGTAAACAATTCCACGGCATCTCCCAGACGTTCATATTCAGTCCCGTTCCAGGAATTTTCATCGTGGTTTGTTATGAAATTTAACCTGTAAGCAGATGCAGGATATGTGTTATTGTCATTTTGCACATAATTAGCTAGCTGTGATGCTGACTGAGTCATACCGGCCACATTATTTATTCGCCCTAACAAGCCCCAGTTGTATGTTACGCTAAAAGCCTGGTGATACTTCGCTCCGTCTGCTTCTGCAAGCATTATTACAGGTTTTGTAAGCTTGGCAAGTTCGGCAACAGCTTCTTTCCAGAAACTTAAAGGCACAAATTCTTCCGATGCCGCATCACAGCGAAAACCGTCTATATCAAATTCCTCAACCCAAAATTTCATGGCATTTATCTGATACTGCCTCATTTCCGCATTATTGAAATCAAGTTCAATTACATCATTCCAGTTAGTTCCGGGAGGTATTATGAAATTACCGTTTTGTCTGACATAGTATTCAGGATGAGTAGTAGTAAGAACATTATCCCAGGCTGTATGATTTGCAACCCAGTCTATCATAACAAGCATCCCGTTGTTATGAATTCTGTTGATTAGACTCTTAAAATCATCGGCTGTACCGAATTCCGGATTTACTCCCATATAATCTTTAACTGCATAGTAGCTCCCGAGTGACCCGACTCTGTTTTTTACTCCTATCGGATGAATAGGCATAAACCAAACTACACCTACACCCATTTCTCTTAGTCTTTCTATATGTCCGCCGCTTTCTATTGCTTTAAATGTACCTGCATTGGTAAACTGTCTTACATTCATTTCATAAATTGAAAGCTTATGAAATTCTTCAGGCGATACCGGTTCAAACACTGCAGGCGGTGTAACGGGTTCAGAGGACTGCTTGCACGAAACAATTAATACAAAGCATATAAACAGTAAAATTTCTTTTATTTTAGTAAGTTTCATTTTATTCCTTCCAGAATTAAGATTTGATATGGTTGCAATTCAAGTTCTTTTGATAAATCAATACTTGATTTTGATATCAGGTCTTTCATTTCATTTAGTCCGGTGTTCTTAATCCGGTAGTTTATCTTCACATCGTTATTGTTAATCAGAACTAAAATACTTCCTGCATTATCATATCGTTTATACATAAGAACATTATTTTTATCATCCGTAATTTCGAATTTTACCCCGCCTGTCTTGAGGCAGCTGTTCTCCTGCCTGATTTCCACAAGAGTTTTATACCAGGAATAAAGATTATTATCATAATAGACTGAATCCGGTTTTCTCTCTTTCCCGTATGGATGAACTTTCTCTGTGTCGTATTTCTTATCCGGCCAAACCATGGGTTTCCTGCAATCAGGATCATCAGGTCCCCACATACCTGCTTCATCTCCGTAATAAATCATTGGGGCACCCGGAAGTGTAAACTGCAGTCCGATTATCATTTTCTGCAATTCTCTTTCAATTCCCGCAATGTTTTCAATGTTATAATTGATATCCTTTTCCGGACGAGAATAATGATCGAAAAGATTATCCCTGTTTTTTATAAGAGTTGTGAATCTTTCTGTATCATGACTTCCGAGCATACCCATTACTGAATAAGCATTTTCTTCATAGTCTCGGTAGAGAGTTGAAAGACTATCGGCAAATTGTGATGGCGTTATTTTATCTTTCAAATTTATTGACAACAATTTTGCAAAGTGAGTAAAACGGTAGTTCATTACACCATCGAATGCATCTCCTCTAAGCCATGGCCTGGCATTGAACATCTTGTTTTGCGACCAGTCATCCCACCATATTTCACCTGTAAGATAAGCCTCGGGATTTATACTCTTAACATGTTTTCTGAATTCCTTCCAGAATTTAATATTAACCATCTCAGCCACATCAAGTCGCCATCCGTCAATACCATCCGAAGGGTCACCGTCGCCGTTAGGGTCCATCCACCTTCGTACAATATCAAATATGTGTTTTTTTACCGGCTCAATTAATCCGTTCTCATCTTCTTTAAGTTCAGGAAGGTCTTTAATTCCTACCCATCCCTCATAATCAAATTCATTTTCATCTGTTTCCGGATTTTCCCACTTTTTTATAGTAAACCAATCTTTGTATTCTGATTTCTGCTGTTTTTTTATTACATCCTGAAATGCCCAAAAAGATGTTCCAACATGATTAAATACACCATCAATAATAATCTTCATATCTCTTTTATGGCATTCGGCGATAAGCTCAAGAAACAACTTATCGGCGGATGTCCATTTCCAAGTAGCAGGATCAGAAAAATCCTCTTCTGCCCATATCTTTCTGTCACCCTCAGGATCAGGTCCGAAATTATTATCGATATGATGATACATTGTTGCATCATACTTATGCTGAGATGGCGATTCAAAAACAGGATTCAAATAAATTGCATTTACACCCAGGTTATTCAGATAATCAAGTTTCTGAATAATCCCTTCGATATCACCGCCGTATCTTCTAATAGCTGTTGCACCGTAAAAATCGAGTCCGGATTTCTTTTCCCATTCTGCTTGTTGATACCAGTCAGAAGTCCATTCACGTTGTTCCCAACCCTCGGGTATGAAATATGGCCAAGCCATCTGCATATCTATGCTTTTCGGATCATTAAGTGTATCGCCGTTAAAGAATCTTTCAGGAAATATCTGATACCAAACGGCATTTTTCGACCATTCAGGAACTCTCTGAACTCCGGATGTTTTTTCAGTACAGCCTGAATTGAATACTATAGTTATTAAAAAAATGATTGTGAATAATAGTCTCATATTTTTTCCGCTGAAGTTGAAATAAATGCCGGCATTTCTGCCGGCATCAAAAAAGGTGCTTACTTAACAAGTACCATTCTCTTTGTGGAAGTGAAATTTTGTGTTTTTAATGTATAGAAATATACACCACTACCTAAGTTTGAAGCATTGAACTGAACTTTATGATTTCCTTTAACCAATTCGGAATTAATTAATTCAGCTACTTCCTGTCCCATAACATTAAATACTTTTAATGATACTGAACCACTCATCGGAAGATTAAAATTAATTATAGTTGAAGGGTTAAACGGATTCGGATAGTTCTGTGATAATGAATACTGATCCGGTGCTGAAAGACTTTCTATATCATCAGCACTTACAGTATAAGGATCGAGATCATACTGTGACTGATCTCTTTTGTCTTCTTCATCAGTCCAGGCATCAAGAGGCATGTTATAATTGCTTGTTACAAATGTATTCGGGCCTGACTGATGTGCCCATTTTAATCTGTAAGAGAACTGCACACCCGGACCACCGCCAACTTCGTTAACTGTAGTAAAATTTCCGGTTCCGTCATTATGCACATACTGATAGTTATATAAAAATCCGTTAAATGTAGGAGCAAAATAATCTTCAAGATAACCGGAGAATATCATGGTGTTTCCTTCTCTTGTAAGATTGAATACCGGTTTATCCCCTGAAGTCATTTGCTGTGTAGCTAACCAGGAGTTTGATCCGCAAACCCATTGAACTGTGTCTGTTTCCGGATTAAACGGATTGGTTGGACGGCTGGCAGCTGCTGTCATATCAACCCTGAATTTTGCTCTTAATTGCGAATTGTTATTTATCACGTATTCGGGTTTAATACCATCAAAATACATAGGTTCCATTATTTTGTCACCTGCTTCGAAAGACAATGTCCTGTTTCCGCCGCCGGCTACTATAGGTTTTTCCCAAGAATCAGTGAAGAATCCAGGAACTGCTGCATCAAGATAATACTTGTATGGAACTTCATCGCCAACAGGCCAGTCATTAAACGGAATAGATATCTCCCAAATATTTTCATCGAGTATATTCTGTGACATTATTGAAATATCTGCATTAGTATTGGTCCACGCATTAAATACACCTCTTATCTCAAGTACATCATTAAGCGGATCATATAATCCTACTGCTCCGGCGCCGGCCATATCGCACTGGAATAAATAATTTCCGCTGCCGTTTGTTGTTACAACAGAATCATTGTCGTACCATACGATCGGAAGAACAACACCCGATACTCCCAGAGTTAAGGTCCTTTCAGATTGTTCCTCTTTTCCATCCCATGCATTGCCTATATTAAATTTATACTTATATGATGTCCCGTTAGGAATACTGTAAACACAAGTATAAACAGAATCGCCGTTCATATCTGTAAGTTCGGTACCAAGTTCAGGTGACCAAGGATTATCAACCTGAATTTCACCTACTGCTCTAAGAACATCCACTGAAGGATCAAATTTCCCTTCTTTCATTTTTACTGACATATTAACACGGAAAGTTACCATAACATTCTCTCCGCCGGGACCGGCAGGTTCTTCATCATTATACCAGACTGCATCAAGAACCATATCTTCAGTACCTGTAGTTAATGCACGAGAAGCCATACCGAGTTCAACTTTATCCCAGTTATCGCCAATACAGAATTTATACTGGAATGACGTTGATGGAGCAAGCTGATAAGTGATTTCATAGATTCCGTCATTATCTTCATCTGTCATTGCAGGTGCACCTGCAGGATCCCAAGTTGGATTCTGTACAGTTCCTACAGTTTTAACCTGCTCTGTAGCCGGTTTAAATACATTCGTGGTAATCTTGTAATTCATGTTTACTTTAAAGGTAACATTAATAGTCTGAGCAAATGCCAATGTACTAAAGGCAATCACCAGGCCAAGATACAGAAACATTTTTTGTTTCATATTTACTCCCAATTATTAAATAAGTTATTAAAAAGAAATATTTACACCAAAACTTTGAATATTATCCAGATACTCCATCTTCTGGTAAGAGTAATCGAGAGATATATTCATATCTTTTATAAATTCATAGTTAATACCGAACCCAAGTGTAAGTCCTTCCTGACTTTCATCTAAAAACAAGCCTTTATATCCACCTCTCAGAGCTATAAGATTATCAAAAAGCGACAACTCGGCACCAACATTCATATACTGGCTGTTATCATTCGGCACCACTGCATCAGCGGCAATAAGGAAATTGTAATCTTCTGCTATCTGAAAATTTTTCGATAAGCCGATTTGCAAACGAAGCGGTAATTCGAACTGCTCGGTTTCAAGTTTCATATTTACGTTGTCGATATCTCCGCCTGTGTTTGGAGTAGGATCATACTGACGTATTAACTCATCTCCGTCCATCTGCATTTTAGTTCCGTAGTTTGATATGCAGCTTGAAAGTTTTACATCATAAAAAGGAGTAATGAAAGATGTACCGATATCGAACGCCAATCCTGATGCTGAAGAGTTTGCAATACCTTCATACACAAACTTAACATTTGCACCTACTGCAAATTTATCGGTAATAGGCTTTGCATAGCTCAAACCGATACTTAGCATATTGGCTGAGAAAGTCATTCCGAAACCGTTAGGATAATCTTCATTTGTAACTTCCATTTCCCCTACTGATACCGATGAAACAAAAGCACCGAACACACCTAAGTCACCTGCAGGTATTACTGCTCCTAAAAATTGCTGTCTTGTATCAACAAACAACTCTGTATAGGTGAACATTACTTCGTATGACGTTGCTGAGGCAATACCGGAAGGATTCCAGTACAAAGCGGCAGGACCTTCTGCAGAAGCCGCAAAGGCTTGTCCCATAGCATTTGCTCTGGGACCTATTCCGATTTTAAGAAATGAGGCGGCTGTTGTTCCAACCTTTGTCACCTCACCGGCTTGGAGATTTATGAATATCCCCAGACTAATTATTATGCTGAATAACAGATTTATTTTTTTCACTTTATTTTCTCCTTCAATAATATTCATTTGGAATTATTTAATTACCGCGAACTTACCGGTTTTTTCACCGATACCCGGAGCTTCTACGTGGTAATAATAAACTCCGTAAGCAATAGCCAGATTATCTTTTGAAAGCATATTCCAATAAGCTGTTCCGCTTGCTCCGTTAGTTTTATGTTCAATTGTATTTACAAGTTCACCGTTAATTGTAAATATTCTTATAGTACATTCGGACGGTAAATTTATAAAGTGAAGTTCTCTGTCAGCTCTGCCAGAGTTATAAGGATTTTTCTTTTCCCATTTAGCCATTGCTTTATATGGATTTGGTACAACACGGATTTTATCGAGATCGGATTTAGCATACTCATTGTTGATTTTTCCTGTCTGAGCTGTAAATCTGAATTTATCCGTTTTCATAAATGGTTTGGTAACTGATATTGTCAAAGTATCACCTGCTGTCGGGATTCTTGTTGAATTTCCCGGATCCACTGAATCAACCACAGGATCAGCATTAAGATAAAACCACCATGTAGGGTTATTATTTCCCTCAGTATTCGGTTCGAGGAAAATTACTCTGTCTCTTCTTGTTCCCTTTACACTAAGAATACCTTCGCCGGCTTCTTTTTCAGTTTCGAGGAACGCAAAATCAATAAATTTCTTAGTTGTAATATTATATACTTTGAAATTTGTAACCATTGAAGGGAATGTAGTTGCTCCGAGTTTGAACTGTGTTGATGTTCCGCCCTGACCTGGGTCTGTCAGAATAATTTGATAATCATTAGGTCTTGTTTCTCCGAGTAATCCTGAGGCTTTAAACTTTTCAAAAACAAAGGTTACAATATTCGGATCATTCCATTTTGTATTTTCAAGATCAGGAGTTACGCTTACTTCATTGTTGAAAAATAATCTGAATCCGTTAATAAGAGGCTGCTCGTGGGTGTTATCAACGTAAGGATATTTTTCAATGAGTACTTTATTGGCTGTTGAGTCGGTCAGAGTATAATTCTTTGTTGTAAGAGTATCCTGATCTCCCAGTTTCACTGCCACTTTGATTGTATCTTCAAAAGTTATGTGGTAAACGTGACCGTTAAGAATTGAATCAGGGTCAACAACTGTGTAACCTATCGTTGCTGTGCTGGCCCCTTCAACCATTTCGATTTTTCCTAAATTTGCAGGAACAAAACCTGCTGCCGGAGACTCAGGAGTAACTCTCTTAACATTCTGACCAAGTTCAACACTGCCGTCTCCTTTAAGAGTAATTCTTATCGGACATTCTGACGGTGCTATTTCACCGGTTTCATAACCTTTATCGAAAGAAGTAATTGCATAATAGTATGTAAATCCGTTTTTGGCTGTAGAATCAACAAAACTATGGAGCAATCCGGAATCCTCTCCCATGTAGAAATGTGTGCCGTTTACTGCAACCGGATGAAGTCCTTTAATTCCGTCTTCCAAATCGAATATCTTTATTGCGGTACGGAACTGTTTTGAACCGTATGCATTAGTTATTGTTGTAACATCTTCAAAAGACGGATCCTGTGATCTGTATATTTTATATCCTTCAAAATCATATCCGTCAGCTCCGATATTTGCAAGATAACGATCGTATGATTTTTCTGCTATATCATCCCAGTAAAGAGTAACTTTGTTATCTCCCGGTACTGCTATAAGATTTGGAATATTAGGAGCGCTGGCAAACTGATAATCGTTCTCGTATGTTTCCTGTGCGATTTTCTTTTTACGCAGAATTTCAGCTTTTCTTAATTGAGCTCCGGGGTCTGTTTGTGCGGCATTTGCAAGTATTATTGCCATTGAAAATCTTTCAGACTGTCCGGATTTCATTGGGAAGAATAAAGAATTTATATAAAGGTCATATTCTCCGAATTTTACATTAGTTGCATCGAAGAAACTTCCGGGTTTCATAAGATTATCCCATAACCAGGAATCTTCCGTTCTGCTTTGTCCCATAGCTACATACTGTGCTGATGTAATTCCGATCATATCAGATTCAGAAACGTCTGTAACGTCAACATTCGGTTCACCCGGGAAGCCGGTTCCTGCACCGCTTGTAGGTATTCCGTCATTTTCGCCTATGTCGCCGGTCCCGGCAATTCCGTCAAGACCAACATCATCTTTTAGCGGATCCCAATCACCATCATCATCTATTCCGTTGCCTCTTGATTCGTCAATCATTTCATCAATGTTTTCATCAATATTTTCATCAATTGCACCGTTATTGTCGTTGTCAATACCGTCTGCATGTTTTTTACCTAAAGATGAGGCAGTTACATTATATAATATTGTTGAGATTTCTTTGCCTTCTTTATTCTTGGCTTTGTACAAGTATCTGTAATACGGAGCATCGGTTGCCGCCTCGGTTATCATAGCCTGAGTAATAACCGGACTGTCTTTTTCTCCGTTTCCGTTATTATCAATATTATCCTTGAATGCTTTCCCTATATCATCATTTTCAACCATAATGAGATGAACTTTGCCGTTTTGGATTTTATCTTTATCCGGATTTACAGGCCATCTTTTCCAGATATCAGTTGCAGATGTATTTACCATATCGAGAGTAACAAGCGGACTACCTGCTTCTGCATTGGCATTGTTGTCGATACCGTCAGCATAACCTACTCCTACCTGAAGACCAAAAGGTATATGTGCCTGACTTTCATCAACCAATCCGTTGCCGTTATCATCAATTCCGTTTGCCGGGTCTTCTCCCAAAAGCATAGCGGAAGTAACTTTCGGACTATTTTCTTCTCCATCTCCGTCATTATCAATTCTGTCAGTTGAGTTTCCCGGTGTTTCAAGGAAAGCACACCCTACAATTCCTACAGGATCTGATCCGAAAGTTGGAGCTTTGTTATCTTTATCGTAAGACCAGGCAATGGCTTCAATCAGAAGATAATCGGAAAAGTCGTCCATAGAATCATTATCACCGCCAACAAAATCAGCATACCAGATCGAGAATCCTGTTTTATCGTAATCTACTGTTCCATCGTTTGTGATTTTATGAATTACATATACAACATCTTCAACAAGAGCCTGCGACCAAGCCATAGCTCTTGTTTCCATAATCATTGCAAGACCTTTTCTTGTTTTATCAGTTGAATCAGGAGAGAAATAAGTGTATTTATCATAGTTATCGTCTGATGCTTTATAAAATATCTCCTGATCTGCATTTCTTATATTCTTGCCAAAATAACCGTTCCATTTACCTGCCCATCCCGGATCAGTAACATCATTCATTTTATCGGGCCAGAAATCAGGCCAGGTGGTTTCATCAACATCTGTTGCTATTACATTATCCGCAGTTTTTCTGCTTGCATATCCGGGAACGGGATGAAATGCCCAGGTTCTTCCGTCAGGAGCGGTTCTCCAGTGCGGAGCCGCAAACATCTGAATCTTTCTTTTGTCTCGTGCCGGTTCAGGTGTTTCGTTTTCCATTGTTTCTGCACCAATAAATAATCCGGTATGAGCTAAATACACTTTACCGCTGTTTTTTGGCCACTCATAAGGTGTCATCTGATCAATTGGCGCACCGCCTGTTCTTCCTGTAACACCATGATTTAAGATAGTTGTACGAATTCTGTTTCCTATCATCTGTGCTTTAGCTCTTAAAGCAGATTCCCCTCTTTCTTTTGAAGGAACATGCGCAGTCTGAGCGAAAACAGTACAAGCGGTAATCATCACTATCTGTACTATTGTAATTATTTTTATCTTTTGAAACATTTATATTTCCTCCGTTAAATTTTCTTCTGTAATTAGAATGTAAGTTCCAGACCTAGTTCTATGGATCTTGGAGCTGCATAATGCCAAGGATATCTCTGATACTCCGCAATTGTATTCGGTCTTGCCGGATCTTCACTTAATGTTGCAGTATCGCCGGTATAATCCGGACTTCCGCTGTCAGCAAATACGTTCACAACATTTCTTGTATCGAGCAGATTGTATATCTGAGCAAAGCCGGTAAGATTTAATCCCCAGAAATCAAAACTCTTGTATAATCTCATATCGATATTAAATGTATTAGGTCTTCTGGCGCTGTTAGCCTCTGCTGTTTTGCTTACACCTGCATCTGCAGTAAATTGGTTTATTGATGGTGTATAAGGCAATCCGGTTGAATAACGTCCGAGCAGAGATGCTCCCCAAGATTCCTGGGCGAAAAGGAACGATAAGTTAATATTATGTCTCTGATCCCAGTTAAGCGGTCTGAGGTAAAGAGTTGGGGCACTGTTGCCCTGCTGAGCTCTGTACTCGTCTTCAGGGGAAGAATTGCTTCCGTCAGCGAACTGGAATGTATAACTTAAATTATAGGAAAACATATCAGCAAGTTTCTTATTTAAGGAAAGAGTTATTCCTCTTACATTTGAATAATCCTTGTTTACATACATACCGTAAGAAACATTATTGTATGTTAATGGCTGTGTCGCGGTAGAAATCCAGTTTCTTATATCTCTGTAGAATAATGTGAGGTCAACTTCGTAAACTTCAGCAAACTGCTGTCTGAACCCAATTTCATACATTATTGTGCTTTCAGCTTCCAAATCCGGATTACCAAACGGATCTCCTACAGTTCCTGATTCAGGAGTTTTGTACGATGATCTGTTAAACATATACTGTAGCTGAGGCATCTGGAGAAAATGTCCGTATGAAAAGTGAAGTACGCCTTCAGCGCTAATTGGATAGGATATACCGATTCTCGGACTAACCTGCCATTTTTCAGATGCTTTTTTATAGAAATAAGGTTCTCTTTCCTGAATACTCATTGATTTAAGGTTTTCTCTGAGAGGGAAATAAATATTAGGGTCTCTTGGGTCAACCATTACATTCCCGCGTGAGTTGAAATAATCCACTCTTACGCCAATGTTCATAACCATACTTTCAAATTCTATTTTATCCTGGAGATAAAATGCCGCTTCAATGGGAGAAGCATTGTATTTATCTCTGCCAATTGCACTTTCTGCCGGAACTATAAGAGTGAAATCCGCCCCTGGTGTTGATGATATGCGGTCAATGTCAAGGGTGTAACCATCGAACTTAAGATCATGTTTCTTACCCTCAAATCCAACTTTAAAGAGATGATTTTCAAAGGCCTGAATTTCGAAATCCAGTTTAATTGCCATTGTGTTTGTTTCACGGTGAAGTCTGTATCTGTCTGTACCGCCTGTATCAAATCCGTAGTTTATTGTACCAAAAGATGAGTCAGGATGCTGATATCTTGAATCATTGATATTATCATATAGTTTATGGTCGTATTCTCTGAAGAAATCAGAAAATTTCAATGTGTAGTATGCTGCCGAACCAAGCATATGAGTAACAGAAACACTTCCGTTATACGCTTTAAGAAATCTTTTCGGATTGCTGTCGGGTGTCAGTTTATATTCGTGATTATACTCTCTGTAATCACTCTGCGAATAAAGACCTTCCACGCCTAATTTGAAATTCTTGGTTATCCAGGACGATATATTCCCCTGCGCCTGATATCTTTTACTCCAGGCCATAGAAACCTTCTCGCCGTTTCCGGGTGTGCCGTCAACGTTGAATCTTCTGAAACCGTAATTATGTCCGTCATCATATTGGTAGCGTCCGGTAACAAAAAACTTTACATATTCTCCGATAGCAGGAACAGGGCCGCTTAGACTTGCCTGAATGTTATAGCTTTCTACCGGATTATATTTTTCATTTCCCGGGAAGTATGAATAGAAATCTGTAAGTACATCACCGCCGTAGAATAATAAATTTCCGTGGTATTCAGGTTCACCTTCTTTTGTAACAGTATTGATTATACCCGACATTGCATTTCCATACTCTGCATTAAATGTTCCGGAAATCACATTTAATTCTTTCACACTCGATTTATCGATGTCAATACCTCTTCCGTTATCGTAAGCATCAGATATTGATGATCCGTTTACGTAATATGCAATTTCAGATGAACGACCACCTCTTATATGTATATCTCCGCCTGAACCGACTGTAACTCCGGCAACTGTCTGAATTACATTATCAATTTCTGAGGCCGGCAGAGTTTTAATGTCGTCGTCACTGAAAGGTTTGTTCCCTCCCATCTGACCAACGTTGAATTTATCGGCAAAAACTATTACTTCCTGCTGCTCAATTGCCTCTTCGTTCATTTCAATATTAAGAGTTGTTGTAAGGTTTACTCCGATTTTAACATCCTGAATGAGCTGAGTCTGATACCCGACAGACTGAACTTTAACATTGAATTTCCCCGGAGGTACATTCAGGATAACGAAATAACCATCAAAATCTGTTGCCGCCCCAAGAGAAGTGCCTTCCAGAATCACATTCACGAACGGAAGTGGTTCCCCCGATTTTCTATCCGTAACTTTTCCTGTGAGCTTTCCGGTTGTTGCAGCCTGCAAGCCTGTCTGGCTAAACAATATAACTGCAAAAAACAGAATCAATTTTTTCATGCTGTGCTCCATCATTTTATTTATTGCTAATTTTCTATTAAAACCAGATTATATGCTGCATCCTCATTAATTGAGATTACAGCTTTATCTTTCAGTTTTTCAATGTAATCGTTAAAGTATCTGCTCTGATTTTTCTGAACCAAATACTTCTTTACTACTTCCCGAATATCTGCGAAATCAGGAGTTTCAGCGTCTCTAACCCCGAAAACTTTATATACGCCGAAACTCCCGTCCATATTTATCGGACCCACAACAGTTCCTTTCTTAGCTCCCTTGAAATATTCAAGATATTTACCTAAATCTTCAGCCGATATACTGCCTGTATATCCAAGATACTCTTCTCCTGCCAATTTTAATGTCTCTTCGAATGATTTACCCGATTTCAGCAAATCAGCGCATTTTTCTGCCGAAATTCTGTCATCAAGCATAATTTCTTTAATCTCATATTTAACCGGAGTGGTGAAAATATCAGTCTTATTGTCATAAAAGGCTTTGGCTTCTTCATCACTGACTACAGCATTACTAAGTATATTCTCTTTCTTTTTTGCAATAAACAAACTCAATGCTCTTTCCGATATTCGTTTTATTACTGCAGGATGATTGTCATAGCCTTTTTCAAGAGCCATTGCAGTAAGCTTTTTGTTTAAGATTATCCCAAGTACCGCATTTGTCAGAGCATCTGTATTTTTGATTTTGTTTTTCTGATAAACAGGAAGATTTTCAATTGCAGATTCGATTTCGGCCTGAGAATAACTTACACCATGATATTTAACACATTCGGAATACAGAGTCTTATCTTTTCCGCTTTCAAGAGTCCCTCCTGTGCCGAACAATCTGTTCCAAACAGAAATAACTGATTTATTATTGAATACAGCTTCCGCCGGATTAAATACTTTTTCTATAAATGACCTCTCAGCCAGCCCTTTTTTTCTTACTCTTAGTTCATATTCAATTTGTGATTTATTTTTCGTGTATTCTTCTTCATTTAATAAAGGTCTTGTTACAGCATCATCGAGCCTTATTATACTATAACCGTAAGCAGTTCTTACCGGAGCTGATACTTCTCCGATCTTCATCTCAAATACTTTATCTTCAAAAGCCGGATCCATTTCACCGAAAGTAAAATATCCAATAAATCCTCCGTTATCTCTCAATAAAGTGTCTGTAAAACATTGCTTTGCCAAGAGTTCAAAGCTTGATCCGTTCAATAATAAAGTGTGAAGTCTTTCTGCTTCTTCTTTGGTATATGCAAAAAGATGTCGGGCAGCATATCTGCTGTTCATTCTTATATAAGTCTCTCTCGTTTCTTCTTCTGTTACGGTAATTTTCGCATGTACTTCCCGGTCCTTCAGAAAAGCCAGAACCGATTGAGATTTATTCCATTCCTGCTCTTTAATGTATTCGGGATTGTTAATTATGGATGTGTTATCGTCAAAGTAATATAGAAGTCTTTCAGCAACCAAATTCATAATAATTGACTTTCTCGACATACGGCTGTCGGGCATATCGGCAAATACCATAAAATCAAGCATTCTTTCACGAAATTCATCTGAGTATATCTTGTAGCTGCCTACTGAGGCTATTTCAATTGTTTCTTCTGTCTGTGCAAAATAAACAGACATATTTACAAGAAATACTAAAAGGTATATTGAGGACAGCTTTATCATAATTTCCGGTAACCTGTTTGTAATCAAATACTAATTCACTATTACAAACATACCCTATTAAAAACAAGCAATCTACTACAAGAATTGATAGATTTTTGATGGATTTTCGCCTTATACCTACATAATCATGTAGGTATAAGGCTTTTTATAAATCATGATTTTACTGCTCTGATTTCAATAGACGGAGATAATGGAGGTACCAGCAGTCTTAACAGTAAAGAAACGGGAATCAAAGCAATTCCTAAAGCCTTCGAAACGAATGAATCCATAACTCCTGCTTTGCCGGATTTTTGCCCTAATAATCTCAATAAGGAATTAACTTCAACCATAAGACTGTCTGTAACAGGTATTTTAATTTTGATTTCTTTGAAACCAGCATTCATTAATGCTATTCTTGCTGAAATCGGATTGAAAAACTGCCTGTGTGTCGGGTCTTCATAATTCCACCAGGAATACCCGAAAATCTTAGTCCCGAGGGAATTTCCGTTTGGAGTAATGAAATAAACTGTACCGTTCTTCTTGAGCGATTTTTTGCATTTGTCAAAAAATGCTTCTGAATCTTCAATATGTTCTATTAAATGTATTCCATATATTAAATCATATTTTTTTTCGGGGAGTTCAATTATTTCTATATCGCCTTCAAATAGTTCAGCATTTTTCTTAAGAAATTCATTTTCAGTTTCAGTAATTAATCCTGCTTCTACTCCGCTTATACTGCACCCTGATTTGTAGAATTTTTCCAGAAGCACTCCTCTTCCGTACCCTATTTCAAGAACAGATGTTCCATACTCTATATTAAGTTTTTTCATCCTCAGCCAAGTTAAGGCGATACGGAATTTATCGAATAATCCGCTGCCACCCCATGGATTTTCACGAATTCCGGTTTTGTTTTCATCGGCTGATATATAAATTTGTCCGCATTTACTGCATCTTCCTGCGGAATTTCCTTCTTCTCGGGATATTTCCTTAATATCGTTAAGACATATTCTGCATTTCATAGTATTAAATCGCCGGTGCAGGCATTCCGTAATCAGCCCACTGTTCTTTTGCAGGTCCGTAAATACCGGGCACTTTTAACCCTGCCTGCCTCATTAGTACCGTCATTTGTCCTCTGTGATGTGCCTGATGCAATATAAGAATCAGAAGTGTTGATCCTCTTTTCCAAGTTTCTCCGTACATCTCATCTTCCTTATCCAGACCGGTATCATCCCATCCTGAAACTATTCTTGTAATATTTTCTGAGAGTTTCAAAAAACAGTCTTTAATTAATTCCTTGTCTTTTTTCCCTATAACATCTTTTAATTGAACTGAGGGTTCTATTCCCATTTTCTCAGGCATTTCTGCAAGAGTATCTGTAATATGCCAGGCCATTCGCCCTAAATCTCTGTGACCTTCAGCTTCTACAAAACTCAGAGATTCATTAGTTAACGCATCAAATATTTCAAGAGTATATTTGCTTTCAAACTCCCACATTTTTAAGAAATCTTCCGTTTTCCTGAACATGATTTTACTCCTTTACTTTTGGGTATTTCCCGAATATTTTTGATAAAAATCTGTGAAATTTATGAATGGACTCAACCGGTTCGGCAAACATCATTATGCATCTTCCGGCAACATAATTAATTCCGCTTTCCTTACACAACCTAATACATTCTTCGGAAGAAGCACCCTGCTGATACCAGATGTAATTGATTCCTGCCTCTGCGCAGTCCCGTGTAAGTTTGAGAGATACTTCAGGCTTGGTAACCATTATTATGCCTTGAGGTTTTTCCGGAAGTGAATAAAAATCTTTGTACCCTTCTGCCCCAAGATTAGGCGATACTGCAAGTACATTATAACCCTTTTTCTTAAGTTCTTCATAAACTACTCTTCCGAATTTGGATTTTTCCCTCGATACACCTGCAACGGCAATTGTCCTAAACCCGAGGAATTCCTTTATTATTTGTCCTTCTTCTTTCATAATACCTCTTTTATGCTGATTGATATTTCTTTGCCTGCAAACATTGGAACAACATTTCCAAAAGATGAAGGAATTTGGAAAGGTTTTTCTTCGAATACAACTTTTTTATCCGGTGGAGTAATACCGTAAACTCTTACGGCATTTCCTGAAACAAATTCCTGTAGTTTTGACATGTCAGATTTGCCTGAAAACAATTCTATTAATAATTGCAGAGCGATAGGTGCCGTAAAAACTCCCGCTGCACATCCGGGACATTCTTTTGCCGATACAGGATGCGGAGCTGAATCGCTCCCAAACATAAGTTTTGGATGAGCCTGCAATGCTGCATCTAACAACGCTCTGCGGTCTTCCGGCCTTTTTGCTATGGGTTTACAAAACAGATGAGGATTCAATGCTCCGCCTGCAACATCATCTAAGGTAATTAAGAGGTGATGAAGAGTCGAAGTAGCATATACATTGCTGTATTTTTCTAGAAAATTAACCGCATCGGCTGTTGTAATATGTTCCATAATGATTTTGAGATTCGGATACTTTTCGGCAAGAGAACGATAAACATCGAGAAACTCTGTTTCTCTGTCTAAAACAAAGCCGTTTGTTTCTCCGTGCACCAAAAGAGGAATTCCGAGATTCTGCATTGCTGAAAATGTTTTATCCGCATCTGCAATCGACTTAACACCGGCTTCGCTGTTTGTTGTGATTCCTGCCGGATAAAGTTTAATACCGATTATTTTATTTTTAATTCTTTCAAGAAATGTTTCATTATAGTTGGTGAAAAACAGTGTCATATATGGAATAAATTTTTCATCTTCAGCGGCTTTAATTACTCTGTTTTTGTATGCATCCAGCATTTCTTCATTTGTTACCGGAGGAACAAGATTAGGCATTATTACTGCCCCGGAAAATGTTTTGGCAGTTAAAGGAGCTGTCAGTTTCAGCATTTCATTATCACGCAGATGAAGATGCATATCCAGAGGCGAATGCAATGTGTATTCTTTTATCATTTTTGACTTCCCTTTAAATTCATATGAAGTGAAACCTCAATTGCTTTTTTAAGCTCTCTTACATTAACAGGTTTTCTGAATGTATATTTAATTCCGGCTTCTTCGTAAGACTTAATATCCTCTGCAGATATATATCCGCTTAAAACAATTATTGAGGGCTTGATTTCATATTTGTCTGAGTTAAGAATTTCAACAAGCTGTAATCCTGTTTTATCGATAAGCTTATGATCTGTAAGAACAAGTGCAGGTCTTTCCTTTTCGAAAACGTCAGCCGCTTGTTCTACGCTTGAAGCTTCTAATATTTTATAATTTCCGTCAAACGATTTCATGAGTTTTGTATAAAGAATCCTGTCAGGTTTTGAATCATCCACAAAAAGTATTTTATTCGGTGAAGCCGGAAGTGTAAAATTAAATGAAGTTCCTTTGCCTTCAGTGCTTTCAACATGGATATTTCCTCCGTGCATCACAACTATTTCTTTACAAATTTTGAGACCCAGACCGCTGCCTCTTTCACCTTCTGTGCCTGCAGTTGTTGTTTTTGAGTCCACCCGGAAAAGTTTGTCAATCACATCAGCCGGAATGCCTATGCCTGAATCCCTAACTTCAAATTGGAGTTTATCACCTGCCGGGTCCGGCTTACAGGAAATACTTACCATCCCCCCGCGAGGTGTAAATTTAATAGCATTGGATACCAAATTATTGAAAAGCTGAATTATAAGATTTTTATCGGCATATATATTAATAGACGGAGAAACTTCGTTTTTAAGAGAAATATCCTTTTGAATTGCAGCACCCTTAAGCATTTCGGTAACTTGGGAAACTACTGCATATGCACTTATATCGGAAGGTTCGTAATTCATTCTTCCGGTCTGCAATCTGGTCCAATCGAGCAGCGAGTTAACCATTGAAAGCATATTGGTTGCAGATTCTCGAATAAACCCGATGTACTGGCGCGAGGTTTCCGGTTCTATTTCAGGATCATTAAGAATTATGTCTGTGAAACCCAGAACAGAACTGAAAGGGGTTCTAAGATCATGCGAAATAATTGAAATAAATTTGTCTTTGGCAGCATTAACTGATTTCAGTTCAACAGCGGTTTTTTCCATCTCTTCTTCCGCTTTTTTACGAAGAGATATATCGCCTACAATCCCGAATATCTTGTTTATTTTACCGTTTTCATCGCGTTTAACGTTTATATGATTTTCAATCCAGATGCTGCTTCCGTTACTCTGGAAAATACGGTATTCTATTCTCAGACTATTCTTCTTTTTATCCGCATAAAACTTTTTCATTTGTTTAATTACGGCAGGCTGATCTTCATGATGAATTATCTTAAGCCACAACCTCGAATCCTTAAGGAATGCCGCACTATCGTAGCCGGTATAATGCTTAACCGTCGGACTATAGAAATCTGCGGTAACTCTGTTGTTCTTTTTCTTTGCAGTCCAAAGAAATTCATCAATGTTGGCGACTATTTCCCTGTATTTTTCTTCGGATTCTCTAAGTGCTGTTTCAGTTATTTTACTAACCGTTATATCGCGAAAAACTGAAATCAGAATTCTTCTGTTCTCAAGATTATAGACGGCAACTGATTTCTGAACAAATAATTCCTTACCGTTTTTCTTTTTTGCTTTAAACTCGTAAACCGAAGGAGATTCATCCCCTCGTTCGAGAGCTCTTATGTATCCGGCAATCCTTACAATGTCTTCGTTTGCCACCAAATCAATCGGATCAATACCGGTCATTTCGTCTGTATTTTCAAATCCGAACATATCAGAAAAAGCTTTGTTCACGAGGAAATATTTTCTTTCTGATTCAACCGCAATACCATCTTTTGAAAAGTCAAAAATTGATTTAAATAGAGAAAGGTATTCTTCAAGATGCATTTTTTCGGAAATTTGCGAAGAGATATCCTTTAAACCCACGAAACAAGCCGCTCCGTCTTCTCCTGAAACGGGATAAAAATACCCGCGGAAGAATTTATTTTCTCCTTGGTATTCAAATCCGATCATAAAATTTCTTGGATTGTCTGAGAGTACGGATTTCTTGATTTCATCTCTAAACTTAAAGTAAAGGAAAAAACTTTCTATGTTGTCAGAATCAAGATTAAACAAACTTCCTGCAGTGAATTCCGGACTTACGGCTTTTGATATTATCCGTAAATCGGTTCCGAGAAGCAATACCAAATCATAATACTGAAGAAATGGTTTTATGGAACCCGGATTTGCAATAAAACTGCGTAATCCGGTAATTTTATTAAAAACTACAAAAACCCCTGCATACTCGTTTGAATTAAACACAGGAATCAGAGAAGTTTCAAATACTTGTCCGGCAGCAACTATTCTGTATTTGTTAGGTAAACCTGTAGTCTCAACCCTTTCAATATGGTCAGTCAGACCTGTTTCTGCCATAAAGATCTCAGAAAAGATTTCCTTACCTTTAAGATGGTCAAAAAATTGCGCCAACTCTTTCTCTGTTCTGCTTTCTTCCAATATTCGGCGAGAATCTATATAGATATATGAGGCAGATACTGATTCCAATACCCGGCGGACAGATTCGGAAGTTAATTCCGTATTCGGAGGCTGACTTTTGTATTCCATATTTTCTTATCCAATAATAAGTAATGGAGAATTAAAAATACAGAAATTATTTATTTCAGATACAAATTTAAAATACTTGTGATTTTATCCGTTGCTCCAAAATTTCTCTTGACATAACTTTCGTTAATATTGCCGGCTTCTTTCACAAGTTCATCATCGGATAGAAGCTTACTGAAAATCCTGTATGCTTCTGCTTGATTTTTTACGGAAAAACCTCCTTTTATTCTTACCAGTTCAATTGCTTCCTGAGAGTTTGAGATTTTCGGACCAAAAATAACAGGAACTCCGTAAACCGCAGGTTCAAGAACATTATGAATACCCTGCCTGAAGCTTCCTCCTACATAAGCAATATGAGCATAATTGTATAGTGTGATAAGTATGCCGATTGAATCCACAATAATAACCGGTTCATCTTTGTAATTTGTCATCTCTGAAAATCTAATACAAGCGGTTTCTTCTCCTAAAAGACTTTCCGAGTATTCTATGTGGTCTTCTGTTGGTTCGTGCGGAACAAGTATCAGAACTATATCAGACATTTTCTCTTTTAGTTTTCTGAATACCGGGATGAGTACTTCCTCATCAGCTTCCCAGGTACTACCTGCAATTATTACTTTCTTCCCTCTGAAAACTCCCTCAGCCAATATTTTTTTATTCTTTGCATCCAGACTTTTTTTATTAACCCTGTCGAATCTTGTATCTCCAACTTTTGATATTAATACCTCGGGAAGGTTAAACTTTGAATAGTTTTCTGCATCTCTTTCTGAAACAGTAAGAATTCCCGTCAAGTCTTCAAATAGTGATTTATGAAAACATTTAATAACAGGAAGAAATCTTTTTGAATCATCCCGCATTGTTGCATCAACTATAAACACTGGTATTTTCATGCTTTTTAGTGCCCAAATAACATTAGGCCATACATCATACCTCATTATAACAACCATATCAGGCTTCAGTATTCTGAGGAATCTCTTTACGGAAGATGCTTTATCAAACGGGAGGTATGATACAAAATCAATATAAGGATATTTTGTTGAGTTTCTGTAACCTGAAGGAGAGAAGAAGGTAACAAATACTATCGCCCCGCTTTCTTTCTTTAATTTTTCTATTATCGGTTTTGCCTGCTCAAATTCTCCCATTGAAGAAGAATGAAACCAGATTACCTTCCTTGTGCGGTTTATACCGGCTAAATCAAGTATCAGATTTTCAAAAATTCTTTTTCTTCCCTTAACTCCCTCTCTTACCTTTTTATTAAATAATCCATAGATTCTGAACATGATCCAGAGTGAAGGAATTACCCCAAAATTATAAACAGCTTTCCAGAATACTTTCATTTATTTACCATGTCATTAATTTCTTTAAATATAATTTCGGGCTTAATGCTTTTCATACACCCAAAATGTTTTTTCGGACACTTAGATAGTCCGATATGTGAACAAGGTCTGCAGGATAAACCGCTGTTCTCTATTAAAACAGCCTGCTGCACATAAGGTGCAAAGCCAAACTCTTTTACCGTTGAACCGAAAATTGCTACAAAGGGAACTTCTGAAGCGGAAGCAAGATGCATCAGGCCGGAATCATTACAGACAACCGCCGATGAATTTTTCATGTCATATGCAATTTTATATAGATTATCGCCCTTGCAGAGATTTACTGCTTCATTGATTTTCCCGGTAATTTCATCGCAAATTTCCGCATCGCCAGATCCACCTGTCACTCCGACTTTATAACCGGCTTTTATGAGCATATTTCCTAATTCGATAAAATACTCCTTAGGCCACATTTTTGTAAAATGCCTGGAGCCCGGACACAATAGGATAGTTCCGCTGTCTTTCTCAACGCTAACATTTATGTTTGCCGGAATAAATATTTCAGGAGCGGGAAGATCCTCAGGTTCAATGCCTGCAGTGCGACAATACATCAGCGGAACAGGAATTATCTCTTCATAGAGATTTATACCTGTCTGAACTAAAGTGAATTTTCTGAACCAAGGTTTCTTAAATCTCATGATTTCTGATGATAACTGTCCGGTAAGCTTTCTACTCCTTAAATTGTTCTGAAGGTCAATAACATACCTGTAATCTTTACTTTTGAGAATTTCAATTAAATTATCTGATTCGTAATACAGTACATCTTTTATATATGGATTGTTTTCAATTGCTTTACTATATGCACTTTTAAGAAGAAAATCTATTTCAGTACCGGGATATTTTAATTTGATAAGTTTTATCAACGGAGTTGTGAGGAGGATATCGCCTAAAGACGACAACCTAAGTACAAGTATTTTTTCATTTCCGTAAAGATGCAATTCTATATTAACTTAATTTTTTTTAAGTTTAAATGTAATGTTTTTTCAGACTCAATAAAACAAATTGATTATAAGGTTATTATGGATTTACAAAATTCTGTTTCAGATTCAGTAAAATATGTTTATAACATTGTTGAAAAATATTCAACATATATTCCGATAGAAAATCACAGATACAGACTCAGTTACATGCTTCTGAAAATTGTCACCGGCGAAGAAAACAGCATTCCGAATAGTGTTACAAGCGCTAAGCTAAGTTTAGTCGGAATTACTGAAAAGGAACTTACTGCAAAACTTGAAGAAGAACTAAAAAAGTTTCAGATTAAATAAAAACAACTGAGAATACTGAACCTTTGCCTTTTTCCGATTTTACTTTAATCTCGGCTCCGTTTAGTTCGCTATACCTTTTTGCAAGAGCAAGACCTAATCCGGTACCATCATATTTTCTAGTGTAACCAGTTTCTTCCTGTGAAAAAACGTCAAAGAGATGCGGAAGGAATTCTTCTGTTATCCCGATTCCCGTATCGGCAACATCCACCTGAAGCTGATTCAGTTTATTCATCTTTACTTTCAGCGTAATTACGCCATATAAAGTATATTTAATTGCATTATCAATCAGATTGATAAATATCTGTGTAACCATATATTGATTACACTCAACAACTGTATTGTCAGTCTCAGTTTCAAGCTTTAACAACAATCCTTTGGCCTCGGCAATGGTCTTGAATTGTTCAACCACCGGACATACAACATCCTTCAATATATCAACTCTTTCTATTTCGATCTGCTTAAATCCTGTATTTGCCTGAGAGACATTCAAAATCAAATCAATAGTTCTTATCAGCCTTCTTCCTCCTCTTTCAACCAGATTGAAACATTCCTTAAGTTCATTGCTCAATGAAGGATTAAGTTCAGATTTTAGAAAATCGGAAATGCTGAGTATCGCATTTAATGGAGTACGGATTTCGTGGGATATCTGGGCAAGGAATTCAGACTTCAGCCTGTTTGAATCCTCCGCTACTTTTTTTGCCGATAGAATCTCTTCTTCATACTTCTTTCTTTCTATTGTATGAGCAATTTGCTCAGATACAAATTCCATAATCTTTAGATCAGATTCATTTATTGCATCCGGATTCTCATAGTCAAGAGCAACTATCGCCCCTATCATCTTGTCCTTTATTTTAAGAGGAACACCAGCCCATACTTTATATTGAGTATCGAATTCCTCAATTTTTTTTGAACGGATAAGATAGATTATATCATTCTCACGAAATATTTCGGCAGAACCTATTCTTATAATATATGATGTCAGGCCTCTGTCGGTAGAGTATTTAAGACTCACTCCTCTGCTCTCGGCATAAACATCCGCAATATACGGGAAATTCAGCTTGTCGTTCTTCTCGTCCAAAACTGCTATATAAAAATTCCGGACAGGCAAGAGTTTGGAAAGCGACTTGTGAATAAAACGATATATCTCTTCCTGCGATGCTTCAGAATTTACGGCATGAGCAATTGATACTATTGCTGAGTATATTTCCTGACTTAAATATTTCTCGCGGGATTTGGAAAACTTTACAAGCCTAAGTGCTGATTGCGCACCTGTTAAATGATGAATCTCAAATATATATTTTTGCTCGTCTATTTCAACATTACGGCTTACAGGATACTCGGTATTATCGTCGGTAAGTATTACAATGGGAATGTTATAAAGTCGGAAAAACAGAATATCAGTGATTCTTTTTCCTTCGATTGAAGATCTCTTCATCTTTATTAAATCACAAAATGAACTGTTTGCGGCTACAACTGAATTGCCTGAATCAATGATGCACTCGGCACAATCAGAAAACTCAAGAATTGAGTAAAGTATTTCAATAAATTTTTCGGAACCGGTTTTACCGTTATTATAAAAATCCATAAATGAACATCTTCCGTAGTTTGTAAAACCTTCAAGTCAATTAAGACTAAAAATCTGACGGAATAATAACATTTTATATTACGATATGCAAGTAATTTTGTCCTGCAAAACAGAATAAAATTTTCTTAAATGAGTATATATAGTTATAATTACAGTTTGTGGTGTTTTATTTTAGGTGAAGGAAGTATTATTTTAAGTTTGACGCCGAATAAATATACTATGAAATAGTATATTATTACTGTTAGGATGCTGATGCCCGCAACATATAAGTCTTTATTATCACTTTGGATTATTGTACTTTCAGAAATTATCAGAGAAAGAATCAGAATTACAAGCGGGATTAAATAAAATACTACAGAAAAGACTATGAGATTCCTTCCTTCTGTTTCAATTCTGATTCTATCTCCGGGTTTTAATATCAAACCCGGATTATCCAGTTTAATTGTACGCTTCCCTGATTCGTCAGCCTTGCAGAACATTCTGGCTCCGCAGTCTTCACAGCCGGAAGGATTAATAATTTCTACTTCCGCACTGCTCCCTTCGGCAGATTTAACAATCCCTTCTTCACTAAGCAGCTCGTTTTTCAACTAATTGAACCTTCTGATTGAGGAAGATTTGCATTTATCGAACGGAATTGTTTCCGGATCTAGTTTTTCATAATCAATTATGGGAAGATAATTATCCATCGACATACCATCACCTGCTTTCCTTACGCAAATTCCGCAACCGGTACAAGCAACAGTACATACTTCCTTTGCTGTTTTAGGATCATCGTGATTTTTGCATAAGACAAATACTTTATGTGAATCCGGATGCATTTCAATTACATTACGCGGACAAACCTGAGCACAGACTCCGCAGCCTGTGCATAATTCCTTCACTACTTCCGGCAGTCCGTTCTCATTCATTATCATGGCATCGAACGGACAAGCGGTAACGCAGTCGCCTCCGCCTACACAACCGTACATACATAGTTTATCGCCGCCGGAAACTATTGTAATTGCCGAACAACTCATTGGCCCTAAATACTTTGTCATTTTATTAACCGCTTCAGCATTTCCTCCGCGGCAAAGTATTACCGGATATTTTTTTTCAGTTATGCCTGCTTCAATGCCGAGTATCTCAGATATTCTTTGTGCCGTATCATTTCCTCCAACACTGCAGCCGTTCAACTTAGCAGTTCCGTTAACTATGCTTTCGGCAAAGTCGCGACAACCGGCTTTTCCGCAAGCTCCGCAGTTTGCACCCGGAAGTGCATCCTGAACCAAATCGATTCTCGGGTCTTCTTCAACCCTGAGCTTTTTATCTGCAAATGCCAGTCCCCCGGCAAAAATAATTCCTAACCCTCCTAAAGTAGAAACCGCTGCTATTAATAACGGATCCATTTTTTCTCCTGATTCTTATTTAATCATTCCTGAAAAGCCCATAAAAGCAAGGGCTAATATACCGGCTGTAATTAAGGTAACCGGAACACCTTTAAATGCCGGCGGAACATCAGCAAGTTCGAGTTCCTCTCTTATCCCGGCCATAATAACAAGAGCAAGTGTAAATCCCGTTCCTGCACCCAATCCGAAAAACACGCTTTTAAGAAGGGTATATTCTCTCATAACGATAAACAATGCCAATCCGAGAATAGCACAGTTTGTGGTTATTAACGGAAGGAAAATTCCCAAAGCGCGGTACAGAGGCTGGCTTACTTTCTTAATTACCATTTCAACAAACTGAACAAGAGAGGCTATAACAAGAATAAACGCAACTATCTGCAAGTATCCTAATTCATAAGGAATTAAAATGTATGCGTTAATTACCCAGGATACAACCGCTGTGAGGATCATTACGAATGTTGTAGCAATTCCCATAGACAGAGCAGATGAAAGCTTATTCGAAACCCCTATGAAAGGACAAATTCCGAGAAATTGGCTGAGTACAAAATTATTGACTACAGCGGCTGATAAAAAGATAAGTATGACTTCCATTTAGGCTTCCCCCCCTACACTTATTTCGGATGTTCTGCTTTTATGTTCGTTTATTATCTTTTCCAGTTTAATCCGTTTTCCTCTTATTCTTCCGAAGTTAATATATCCGAGAATAAGCCCTAAAGTAATAAACGCACCGGGCGGTAGAATCATCACCAGCATAGGGTCAGTAAAAGCTTCAGTAAAAACTGTATAGCCTAAAATCTTTCCTGACCCGAGTAATTCTCTTATAGAACTAAGAGTAAATAATGCAATGAAGAATCCGGCACCCATTCCAAGGGCATCGAGTGCAGAACGAAATATTCCGTTTTTTGAGGCAAATGCTTCTGCCCTGCCAAGTATTATGCAGTTTACCACTATTAAAGGAATGAAAGGACCTAAGGCTTTACTTAAAGCCGGGAACTGAGCTTTCATTATCAGATCCACAAGAGTAACGAATGTTGCAATAATTACAATATAAGAAGCAATTCGAACTTGCGGCGGAATCAGCTTTCTGACTGTGGAAATAATCATACTTGAAAAAACAAGAACGAATGTAGTGGCCAAAGCCATTGCAATACCGTTTTCTGCAGTTACGGTTACTGCAAGGGTCGGACACATTCCCAGAACTTGTTTAAATATCGGATTTTCGTCCCAGATTCCTTTTATTAAATCTTTGCTCATTGAATTATTCATTTATATGCTCCGAAAAATTCCTGTTAAAAAGCATTATACCGTTTTCAACAATTCCGCCTATAGCTTTTGAAGATATTGTTGCTCCGGTTACTGCTTCTATTTCATTGGCCTTAGTTCTAACTTTTTTCCACGCAATTGATTCGTTTGCAGGAAAACCTCTGAATTGATCTGTATAAGCAGGTTCAGAAGCTTTTGTCCCTAATCCGGGGGTTTCCGATTGTTCAAGAACCTTTATGCCAAGAACAGTCTTTCTTGCGGAATCCAGTCCTACAAGAACCGAAATATTCCCCTGATAACCATTGCCGGAATTCACAAAAAGATAACCTGCAGGAGAACCGTCTTTATGCAATGCTTCAAAGTAAGCAAATTCAGCATTACTGATTTTTCTGAATTCTGAGGCGCCCGGAATTATTTCTTTAAGGGCATTCTGTGTTTCCTCTTGTCTGTGACGGATGATTTCAGGCTCCGCCCAGGTATTTACATAAGTAAGAAGACCACCGCTTATAATACCTATTGCAGTTAGTACAATAATCATTTTTGCCGTATTGTTCATTTCTTGTCTCCAAAAAATCGGGGTCTCGTAAATCTATTAATTAAAGGAGTAACAGCATTCATAAGAAGAATAACATACATCACGCCCTCCGGCGGACCGCCCCATGTTCTTATTGTAATAACAAGAAGGCCTATTCCTGTACCGTAAACAAGCATCCCTTTTCCTGTAATTGGAGAAGTTACCCAGTCGGTAGCCATAAAAAATGCACCGAAAAGCAATCCGCCCGAGAGAATATGATTAATAGGCGGGAGATATCCCGAGGGATTTACGAAAAATAAAACTCCGGAAAACAAAAATGCAGAAGCTAAAATGGAGAAAGGTATGCGCCAGTTTATAACTCCCGCAAAAAGGAGGAATAATCCTCCGATTAGAATTGCAATAGCCGAAGTCTCTCCCAAAGAACCGTTAATGTTACCTGCAAAAAGAGAGTTCAAATCTCCAAAAGTCTGATGTCCGTATTTGAAAAATGCAAGAGGAGTTGCCTGCGTAATGCTGTCGGAAGCAAGATTTGGAGTAGTCCAGCTTGTCATCTGAGTAGGGAAGGCCGCCTGAAGAAATGCTCTGCCCACCAATGCCGGATTAAATATATTGTTTCCTAATCCACCGAAAACTTCTTTACCTATTATAACAGCTACAACTGCTCCGATAGCTGTTCCGGTAACTGAAAAACCTGGGGGCAGTGTTAATCCCAGAAGGAGTCCGGTGAGAATTCCGCTTCCTTCCCAAATCGAATTATTTTGTTTCCTAATAAGTCTAACCAGCGATTCACTTAGTGCCGCAAAAATTATTGCCGTGAACAAAACTATAAGCTGTTCAACTCCGAAAAATATTACAGCCGCGGCTGCAGAGGGCAGTAATGCGGCAATAACGGTAATCATTGCTTTTTGCGTTGTCCATTTCGAATGAATATGAGGCGAACTTGTAAGTGCCAGTTTTAATTCTTTAGATTCTTCCATCTCAGATTTCCAATATTATGCGGATTTTTTCTCTTTATTGATTTTCACAAGCTGTTTTTTACCTATTCTTATCCACTGAACAAGCGGCAGATTAGCCGGACAAACATAAGAGCAGGAACCGCATTCCATGCAATTATTTAATCCGTACTCTCCTGCTTCTTCAACTCTGCTGTTTTGAATCAGTTTTGCCAGTTTCGTAGGAAGCAGATTCATCGGGCAAACATCTACACACTGTCCGCACCTAAGACAGCTCGTTTCTTTTCCGCGCTTTATTTCTTCTGCGGTTAAAGCCAGTATTCCGGATGTGGCTTTCACAACCGGGGCCGAAAGATCATATTGCCCGAAACCCATCATTGGCCCCCCGGCAATTACCTTAAGTGCTTCATCTTTTAATCCGCCGCAGTATTCAATTACATCCGCTATCGGCGTTCCTATCCTTACGTAAAAGTTGCCTGTCCTCCCAATACCTCTTCCTGAAACAGTTAAAGCTGCAAACAGAGGAATAATCCCCTTTGTTACCGCCTCGGAAATTTCAACGGCTGTACCAATATTCTGAATTATTATGCCTATTTCAAAAGGAAGCTTCCCCGGTGGTACTTCTCTTCCCGTTGCCGCTTTAATTAGCATTTTTTCCGCGCCCTGGGGATATTTTGTTTTGAGTGCGACACAACTGATTGAATCATCTTTTCCGATTGCATCATTAATAATCTTCAAAGCCAAAGGCTTGTTATCTTCAATTCCTATTATACCCTTGGGTACACCTGCGGCTTTCATAGATATTTTCAATCCCTCAATAACTTCCGCCGTCTTTTCTACCATGTATCTGTAATCTCTGGTAAGATATGGTTCACACTCACAGCCGTTAAGAATTATGTAATCAATTTTCTTATCCGGGGGCGGACTAAGTTTGATAAATGTAGGGAATGCTGCACCACCCTGCCCTACAATTCCGGCTTCTTTAATTCTTGCCAGCAATTCTGAGGGAGTTGCTATTTTGTAGTCCATAGGTTTAAAGAATTTTTCTTCAGGATTATCAGATGCTGTTATCTCTATTACATCTTTAGGAAATCCTGAAACAGTTGCATTAACTGTAATTTTTGTTACTTTTCCGCTTATACTCGACATAACAGGCGAAGAAACGAAACCGTCTGCTTCTGCTATTACTTCACCGGCAATAACATCTGCACCTTTCATTACTATAGGTTTTGCAGGTTTGCCTAAATGCTGACTTAAGGGAATTAAAACTTTTGAAGGGACCGGCATTATCTCAAATGCTATGCCGGCTGAGAGTTCTTCTGTCTGCGGAGGATGTACTCCTCCGGCAAAAGAACTTTTACCGCTAAATAAACTCATATTTCACCGGAAATAATAAAACTTGCTTATAAAAATACAAATTTATCGAATACCAAACCAAGAATTGTAGCAGGAAAAGAAAAATAATGACTGTAAAGTTTTTCCGTCGTGTTATTGAAAAAAACATTAGTTTTGCAGAAATATTTTGAGGTAATTATGTCAGAGTATCCACTTATCAGACATCGCAGACTTCGCGGTAATGCTTTACTGAGAGAAATGGTAAAAGAGACCGAATTATGCAAAAATGATTTGATTTACCCGCTTTTCGTTGTACCGGGAGAAGGAATCCGCAAGGAAGTTAAATCAATGCCCGGGGTGTTTCAGATGTCAGTTGATAATCTTGTAAAAGAATGCCTTGAAGTTGAAAAACTGGGGATACCTGCAGTTATTCTTTTCGGAATACCTGCACGCAAAGATGAAAAAGGATCTGAAGCATATAATCCTGAAGGAATAATTCAGCAAGCTGTAAGGGCAATAAAATCATCCTGCAAAAAGCTTCTCGTTATTACTGATGTCTGTTTGTGTGAATATACTTCTCACGGACATTGCGGACTACTTAAAGGCGAGGAAATTCTTAATGACGAGACTGTAGAAGTTCTCATAAAGGAAGCTCTTTCACACGCAGAGGCCGGGGCCGACATAATTGCTCCATCCGATATGATGGACGGCAGAATTGTTTCAATAAGAAAGGCACTTGATTCAAAAGGTTTTTGCAATATTCCTATAATGAGTTATGCAGTTAAATACAGTTCGGGATTTTACGGCCCATTCCGCGATGCCGCTGAATCTGCCCCTGCTTTCGGCGACAGAAAAACTCACCAGATGGATATTGCTAATTCTGACGAAGCTCTGAGAGAAGCAATTTCCGATATAAATGAAGGAGCCGACATAATAATGGTTAAACCAGCCGGGGCCTATCTTGATATAATAAGAAGAGTTAAGGATAATATAAATTCTCCCCTTGCCGCATATCAGGTAAGCGGTGAATATGCAATGATAAAAGCCGCCGGATTAAACGGCTGGATTGATGAAAAACGAGTAATCTGGGAATCGCTGATATCTATTAAAAGAGCCGGAGCCGACTTAGTTCTAACTTATTTTGCTAAAGAAGCCGCTGCAATGATTGATGAGGTTAAATAGATGAACATAACTAAAAGTAAAGCAGTATTTGAAGAAGCGCTTAAACATATTCCCGGAGGTGTAAATTCTCCCGTAAGAGCATTTAAGGCTGTTGGCGGAACACCTGTTTTTATGGCATCAGGAAAAGGAAGCCGCCTTACTGATATCGACGGCAATAATTATATAGATTATATAGGGAGCTGGGGACCGCATTTATTCGGACATAACCCTGATTTCATAAAGGAAGCTCTAATAAAAGCTCTTGATAAGGGTACAAGTTTCGGTACTCCTTCAGAGATAGAAGTTGAAATGGCCAAAATCATTAAAGGACTTGTGCCATCCATTGAAATGATCCGAATGGTAAACAGCGGAACGGAAGCAACTATGAGCGCAGCCAGAGCCGCACGCGGATTTACAGGAAAGAATAAAATTATAAAGTTTGAAGGATGTTACCACGGACATGCTGATTTCTTTCTGATTAAAGCCGGAAGCGGAGCACTTACCTTCGGAACACCCACAAGTCCGGGAGTTACACCGGGAACTGCATCAGATACTTTAACAGCTGATTACAACGATCTTGATTCAGTAAAGGCATTGATTGAAGCTAACAAGGGAAATATTGCGGCGGTAATCATTGAACCTATTGCAGGCAATATGGGTGTTGTTACGGCAAGGAAAGATTTTCTTTACGGATTAAGAGAACTTTGCACGAAAGAAAACATTATTTTGATATTTGATGAGGTTATGACAGGCTTCAGGATTGCCAAAGGCGGAGCACAGGAAATTTATGATATTAAACCTGATCTTACCACATTCGGAAAGATTATCGGCGGCGGTTTGCCTGTAGGTGCATTCGGAGGAAGGAAAGATATTATGCAGGTTCTTGCTCCTGCCGGACCGGTATATCAGGCAGGCACACTCAGCGGAAATCCTATGGCCATGGCGGCAGGTTTTGCGGCATTAAGCCATATCAAAGACAATTCTGATTTATACACCAAGTTATATAATCTATCAAGAATGCTGATTGACGGGATGAAAGATAACCTTAACAGAGTAGGGAAAAACTATACTATTAACTTTGCCGGGTCTATGTTGTGTATGTTCTTTACCGAAAAGCCTGTTACGGATTTCAAAACTGCTCTTAATTCAAATACTTCAGAATATGCACGATATTTTAACGAAATGCTTTCAAGAGGTATATATCTTCCCCCTGCTCAGTTTGAAGCTTTGTTTATTTCTACCGCACATACGGAAGAAGATATCAGTAAAACAATTGATGCTCATTATGAATCTCTAAAATCCTCAAAACTCTGATATTATGAAAACAATATTTAAAATAATTAAATTTGCGTTACTTTCAGTAGCTTCAATACTTCTGATTCCTATTTTATTCGTACTCTTATTTAAAGTTATTGATCCTCCCACTTCTTCATTTATACTTCAGCGACAGGTAGAATCCCTTTTTACTGAAAATGATTGCGATGAAGTTTTGCACGAGTGGACTGACTATGACGATATTTCTTCGAATATGAAAATGGCTGTAATAGCCGCCGAAGACCAGACTTTTGCCGAGCACTGGGGTTTTGATCTAAAATCCATTGAAGATGCGCTTGAAGAAGCAGAAAAAGGCAGAAGAGTAAGAGGTGCAAGTACAATTAGTCAGCAAACCGCAAAAAATCTTTTCCTTTGGTCCGGGAAAAGCTGGATAAGGAAAGGAGCAGAGGCATATATTACATTATTGATGGAACTTCTCTGGTCAAAACAGAGAATACTGGAAGTTTATCTGAACACAGCTCAGTTCGGGAACTGCACATTCGGGGTAACATCCGCGGCAAAACAGTATTTTAAGAGAACTCCCTCAAAGCTTAATGCGGCACAGGCATCGCTTATGGCTGCAGTTCTGCCTAATCCGGTAAGATTCAGAGTTAATCGTCCTTCAGGCTACACCCTTCGAAGAGCAAATTGGATTCAACGGCAGATCTCTCAGCTCGGGGGTAAATCATATCTTACGGCGAATGGATTATAATTATTGTTTCCCTGTTCATTGTTTAATGCTCAGTTGACAATGTGGCAGAGTTACATCTCATTGTGAAGTTGTTCGATGACATTGTGAAGTTGTTCGATGACATTTCTTTGTGAACACATCTCATTGTGAAATTGTTCGCTGGCATTTCCAAAAGCGTCCGGTTCATTTCGAAATGTTTTTATGACATTGTGGCAGGAACACATCTCATTGCGAAGTTTTTCGATGACATTTCTTTGTGAACACATCTCATTGTGAAGTTGTTCGATGGCATTTCCAAAAGCGTCCGGTTCATTTCGAAATATTTTTATGACATTGTGGCAGGAACACATCTCATTGCGAAGTTTTTCGATGACATTTCTTTGTGAACACATCTCATTGTGAAGTTGTTCGATGGCATTTCCAAAAGCGTCCGGTTCATTTC
>CAZOZP010000025.1:30480-47496 GCA_964584325.1 uncultured Melioribacteraceae bacterium | reverse complement strand
TATGCCTTTCTTTTACAGTTTTCTTGGTGCAAGGCTTATGCATAATGTAAAATTAATCTATGCTGAACTTGACAGGCTTATGAAAATTTATAAGCCGGATGAGTTTGCCATAGAAACTGAATTCTACAGCAAGAATATTCAATCTGCTTTGAAAATAGGTTATGCGAGAGGGGTTTCGCTTCTTGCCGCAATTAATAACTCTGTAAACACAAACGAGTATTCTCCCAGAGAAGTAAAAAAATCAGTAACCGGGAGGGGTTCTGCATCCAAGGAACAGGTTCAGTATATGATAAAACATCTGCTTAAATTGGATTCATCAATGCCTCTTGACGAGAGTGATGCTCTTGCAATTGCTCTGTGCCACTCGTTTAAGATGAAATCATTTTCCAGAAAATCGAGCAGCTGGAAAGACTATATAAATGCAAATCCGCACAAAGTTAAAGGTTAAATATGATTGGATATATTAAAGGTAAAATACTTGTCAGGAAACCGACTGAACTTTTAGTTGAAACCGGCGGTATAGGTTATATCGTAAAAATATCGCTTACAACTTTCGAGAAATTTGCGGACAAAGAAGAAGCTGAACTATTTACTTTTATGGCTGTGCGGGAAGATGCAATTGAACTGTACGGATTTTCAGAGCAAAATGAAAAGGAAATGTTTGAATTGCTGAAAAGTGTTAACGGTATAGGTCCAAGACTGGCTCTGAATATTCTGTCAGGAATCCGGACGGTCGAATTAAGGCAGGCGCTGATAACAGGAAATATTTCAAGAATTGTATCCGTTCCGGGAATCGGAAGAAAAACTGCAGAAAGAATGCTTGTAGAACTGAAAGATAAAATAAAATCCTCCGAAACAGAATCAAGCGCATCTTTTGGGGCAGGAGATTCTAACAGAAATGACGCAGTAGCTGCTTTAACCAGTCTGGGCTATAATCAGAAGCTTTCTGAAAAAATTGTATCCGGAATAATTACGGGCAGGTCTGAAATAAGTCTGGAAGAACTAATTAAATCAGCATTGGCGCAATTGAATAAGTGATAGAAGAATTTTTGAATATAATTGTAAAAATAACTTAAATTAGGCACTAATAATTTCAGCCGGTATTTTCCGGATTATATTTAACGGCAATAATATGAAAAACGAGTTTTATACGGCTTTCGATGAAGAAAGACTGAACGGTTCACACAGGGAAAATGATTACCGCACTACTTTCCAGATAGACAGAGACAGAATAATACACTCTTCTGAATTCAGAAGACTGCAGGGAAAAACTCAGGTTTTCCTTCCCGGAGAATACGATTTCTATAGAACACGACTAACGCATTCGATAGAAGTTGCCCAGATAGGAAGATCCGTATGTAATTTTCTTAATGCAAAATCCTCAGGAAAATTGAATGAGTCCTATTATATAGATTCTGATCTCGTTGAGGCCGCTTGTCTTGCTCATGACCTTGGGCATCCTCCGTTCGGACATAACGGAGAAAAGGCTCTTAACAAATTGATGTATGATTTCGGTGGTTTTGAAGGCAATGCACAGACTTTAAGGCTGATTACCGAAATATTTTTCAGAGCGGATAACTCACGGCGCGGATTGAATCCGACAAGAGCCTTTACAGACAGCATTTTGAAGTATAAAATTCCTTTCTCAAAGTTCGATAAGCCTGAAAACCATTTTATATATGATTACCAGCAGGAGATAATTGACTGGGTTTTCGGCGGAATAGCTCTTCCGTCGGATTTAACGGAAGGCGATGCTCTCAATTCTTTCAGAAGCATTGAATGCCAGATTATGGACTGGGCAGATGATACAGCTTATGCAATTAATGACCTGGCAGATAGTATTTCGGGAGGTTTCATTACAATCGAGAAACTTGAAAGCTGGCTTAAAAACAATTCTGCTTCTATTTCTCAGCTTCAAATCGAATATGCTGAAGGAATTATTGAAGCTATTAGAAACGGCAAATATAAAAGGAAATTCGGTGCGGAAATTGGTGAATTCATTAATGCTGTTAGTATTATTGAAAGAGATACTTTTATGAATGAGGTTACAAACCGTTACAAATATAATCTGAATATTAGTAATGACGCTATGGAAAAAGCCAAAATATACAAGCAGATTTCTTTCGATATCGTTTTCAGATCGCCTCAGCTGCATCAGATAGAGTTTAAAGGCAACTATATGATTAATAGGCTCTTTTCAGTGCTGAGCGAAAACTATGTTGAGAATATTCTGCCCAATAAACTGATAGCTGACTTTTCAGATAGGATAATCAGAAATGAAAGCAGTAAAGCTCTAAGGGCGAGGCTTGTTTGCGATCAGATTTCGGGAATGACAGATTTATTTGCAACACGCAATTACAGAAGACTCTTTGAAACCGATTTCGGTTCCATAATCGATATTACCTAAGAAAAACGCTCCGGGTTTTATAAACCCGGAGCAATAAACTACAATTGTTTCTGCATTTTTCTGAAAAGCACTTCGTGGTCAATAATTTTAATATACTCACGATAATCTATGTCGTTTTCGGTAATGTATTCAGTAATATAAGTTTTTACCAGCTTAATCAAAGCCACGGTATCCCAGGGTTTTTCAAAATAATGGTCAATGTTTGCCTGGTTGATTGCCTTAATTGTATCCTGATGAGTTGCAAGTCCGGTAAGAAGAATCTTTTTTATTTTTACAAATCTTGGATCTTTGTTCACTTCAATCAGAAAATCAATTCCGCTTTTTACAGGCATAACGTGGTCGCAAATAATAACAGGAACCATTTCTTCGCGGGAATCAAGTTCTTCAAGCAGTTCTTTAGCTTCAAGGGCTGATTCACAGTCGCTTACTTCAACATATTCCTTGAAATAATCAAGGTCTTTCAAAAGAGCTGCGAGCACTTCTCTCTGGTCATCAATACAGATAATATTAAACAGATCCATTTTTTACCTCAGTGGGAAAAATTAATTTAAAAACGGTTTTGCCGGGTCTTGAGGATACTTTAATATTTCCTAAATAAAGACCCGTAATTTTTTGTACAATTGTTAGTCCGATGCCCAGCCCGAAAGACAGTCCTTCCTTTTTTGTAGTAACATTGGGCTGAAATATAACAGGAAGTATATCCTGCGGTATTCCCGGGCCGTTATCTTCAATCTCTATTGCAATATCATTGTTTTTTTTGAATGTTCTGATTTTTATTTCAGGATTTCCGGTTTCACCGCCCAGAATACTCTCGGCGGCATTTTTGATTAAATTACTGAAAATCTGAACAAATTCGCCCGGATTTCCTTTAAGAAAAGGAATATCCCGCAAATCGCTCGATATTTCAATTCCTCTGGTCAGACTTTTTAGAAGTACAAGTGCTTCATCAATAGCTTCATTAATATTGACATCCTGGTTAATATCGTTTCTCTGCGCTCCAAGTTCTTTTACAGATTTCACAACATGCACAGAGTGTCTGGAGGAAATCTTCATATCTCTTAATGAAGCTCCCATTTCCCAGTATCTGTAGATTTCGTCTATCTTATTTTCATCGCCGGCAATAATTGAAAGTTGTTCTGCCGGAAGATTTGTCTGGGCTGCTTTCTTTGCCGTACCTGAAGAGATTTTAAGTTTTTCGGATAATTCCTTTGCCTTTTCGCGTATCTGTGCACCCGAAAATATTCTGCCTTCTGATAGTCCGGTAAGAAAAGCAGTATATCCCGAACTGGAACTTTCCTTTAGTATCTCCGAAAAATTATCTGCAAGCCATTCGGAATTTCTCTGCATAACAGAAATTGAATTATTCAGTTCGTGTGCAATTCCAGCTGCCATTTGTCCTAAGGAAGCAAGTTTTTCGGATTGTATTACTTTCTTAAGTGCAGCTTCACGCTCTAAATTTATTTTCTGTGCAAGCTGCTGGCGGTAGATAAGTTCATTAACAACAACGGGCATAAATTCGCGGTAGAAACCCGGATTATTTTTTATTTCCGGCTGGTCTGCCTCAATATATGCAAGCTTTGCATCAGTTAATGCCTCTACATCAGTTATACTTTTGAAGGATTCAGAAAAGAAACTGTAAACCCCGACAAACATTCCTCTTGTTGCCCTGAAAAGCTCAAGTCTTGATGCATCCGGATTAACTACAAATCCGGCCATAGTACCACTCAAAACAACATACAGTCGTTTGTTAAAGGTACTCATCGGAATAAGCAGTTCTCCTTTTTTTACATCAACAATTTTTTCGGTGTCAAAGAAATAATTGTCAATCAGGAATTGAACATCGATATTTTGCTTGAGTCTATCCATCGGTTAAATGAAATTAACTAATTTCAAAACATACATCAATAAAAATGTTAAAAGAATTCCAATTATTCCTATAAGAACTCCGGTTTTTGCCATTTCCTTTGTTTCGATTCCGCCAACTGCGAAAGCCAGCGCATTAGGAGGCGTGCTGATTGGGAGCGACATTCCTACTGAAGAGACAAAAGTTACCGAAAGAATGAGCATCCTTACTCCGCCAATTTGAGAAAGTGCATCAACATTTACTGCAAGTGACGCAATAATCGGGAGTAAAAGGTTTGCCGTTGCTGTGTGCGACATAAAGTTGGCCATTGCAAATGTAAGCAAAACTGCTGCTATTACAATCAAGAAAGGCGAAAGGCTTCCGAAAGGTACAGCGGCTATAAGATTCTTTGCCAGTCCTGTCTGTTCTATAGCCAAGCCTAATGCAATACCGCCGGAAACCAGCCATAATACATCCCAGCTCAATTCTTTGAGTTCGTCCTTAGTAATAACTTTTGTTGCCGCAAATATGGCAACGGGTATCATTGCAACTACATAAGAGTTAATTCCATGCAGAAAATCCGTAAGCCAAAGAAGTATTGTTAGTCCGGTTACTGCATACACTATATAAGCTTTTGTTGATTTCATAAATTTACTTTCAATGCTCAGGTTTATTTCACTAAGTTTTATCGGGAAGAAATATAACAGAAGCATCCAGGATAGAACAAGCAGCACAATAACATAAGGTACACCGAACAGCATCCAGTTTCCGAAACTGATTGAATCTGCGCCTGTGAGATACTTCAATGCGATAATATTCGGAGGAGTTCCTATAGGTGTTCCTATTCCGCCGATATTTGCTGCAATCGGCACGGAAAGCAGGAATCCTACGCGGCCTTTATCGTTTAATTCAAACATTCTGGTAACAGGAGCCATAATCGCCAGCATCATTGCTGTTGTAGCAGTATTGCTCATAAACATAGAGAATACGGCAGTAATAATCATTAGTCCGAGAAGAACCCTTTTCGGTTTGTTTCCGAAAGGCTTAAGAAATACACGGGCAAGGTTCTGATCGAGCCGGTACTTTGTTGAAGCCATTGCTATGAATATTCCGCCAATAAAAAGCATAATCAACGGATCAGCGAATGTCGCAAGTATAGACTTATAGCTTAAAAGAGTACCGATTTTTTCCGGATCAGCCGCAGAGGTCAAAAAAGCGATTCCGCTGTCGGATAGAATCAACAACTCAATCATAATTACTAAAACAGATGTTGCAAATACAGGAATTGGCTCGAGTACCCAGGATAATGCGGCAAAAAGAAACAATGCAATTACTCTGTACTCAGCTTCAGTTAAACCTTGTACGGGGAAAAATTCCCTCGGTAAAAGCAGAACAATCAGCGGGAAGCCGAAAGCTATAACACTCTTCATGATTTTAGACATATAAAATCCTCAATTCTTTAATAATTCTGATAATAATCTCTTATTTATTTTTAATAATCAATCACAAAAATAAATAAAATTAGCTTTGCATATAAAATAAATTTTGATTTTCTTGAAATTGATGTGTATTGTCATTCACTATCAGTTCCTTTTTACTATTTGAAAGGAATAAAGATAAAACTTTCAGTTTTTCGGAAAAATTACTATTATTGCGATACAAAACAAGAGAAATTATCCGGTTTATGAAAGAAGAAAAAATGGAAAATATTGTTTGTCCCATATCCGATGAAAGAGTAGATGAAAATGTTGTTAGGGCAATTGCTTTTTTTGCATTGACTATTATCATTTTTGGTTATTACACTGAGAGTTCGGTTATATTTGTTAGTCTTGCGGCAGATTTTGCATTAAGAGCTTTTACCTCAGGGAAATTCAGTCCTCTAAAGAAAATTGCACTTATGCTTTCAAAAACTTCCGAAGCAGAGCCCAAACTGATTGATGCTGCACCTAAGAAATTTTCTGCCGGACTCGGATTTGTCTTCTGCATTACAATTGCGATTCTGCATATATCCGGTTTTGCTATCACAGCAGATATTGCAGCCGGTGTTCTTCTCATTTGCGCTATGCTGGAAAGCTTTCTTGGTTTTTGCTTAGGGTGTCAGATTTATACTGTACTTAAGAAATTTAATATAATTAAGTAAGATTAATCCGCTTTTGATTATTTTGCCGATACCAATTAGTGATTAAATGAAGCGGTTTAAAAAAATATATATTGAAATTACAAATAGCTGCAATCTTAACTGCAATTATTGCGTTAATTCTTCTTTACGGAAACAGGTGTTTCTTTCCGTCGAATCATTCACACATATAATAAACAAAATAAAACATTATACGGATTTTGTTGCTTTTCACGTAAAAGGGGAGCCTTTGCTGCATCCGAGGCTGGGAGATTTTCTGGATATTGCCTCACAAAATGCAATGCAGGTAATTCTTACAACCAACGGTACACTGCTGAAAAAAAGAAAAGATGTTCTGCTTCGGGGAATTGGTTTAAGGCAAATAAACATTTCTCTTCATACATATACTCAGCTTCATCCTGATGCAGGAGAAGAATATCTTGCAGAAATAGCGGCTTTTCTGAAAGAACTGCAGGAAAATACAAACATCATAGCTTCAATAAGGCTGTGGAATTATCATTCGGCAAATCCCTCTGCCTTTTTTAAAGAAAACTACAATGCGCTTAATATGCTTAGAGAAGAATTCTCATTTGTTAATCCGTCTGACTTTTCAAAGTTTCTTACCACAGGTATCAGAATCAGCAAAAATTTATATCTGAATTTTGACATTCCTTTTATATGGCCAAGTATTGATTCAGACTATTATAAAGAATCAGGATTCTGCAAAGGTTTACGAACACATTTAGCCGTTCTTTCAGACGGTACCGTTGTTCCCTGTTGTCTGGATTCAGAAGGAGTTATATCTTTGGGGAATATTTTGAGCGATGATTTAGAAGCAATTATGCAATCACAAAGAGCTTTAGCAATTTATAACGGTTTTTCCGCGAATCAAGCAGCAGAACTTCTTTGTAAAAAATGCAGTTTCAAAGAAAAGTTTCAATGAATCGGGCAGTTGTTTAAGTTAAACCTCTTGAAATATTACTTCGGTGATTTCTCTCTTTCTCTGCAAAGATATTTTTCTTGCAACTTACAGCATAATTCATTATAATCAATTAAAATCACAAGATAAGGGTTTTAATGAAAATATCCGCAATTGGAGAAATACTTTACGATGTTTATTCCGCCGGAAAAATATTAGGCGGAGCACCTTTTAATTTTGCATATCATATAAAACAAATAACCGGAAACAGTAATTTTATCTCTTGTATTGGAAATGATTCCAACGGCGCGGAAATTCTTGATTTTCTTTCAGATTCCGGTTTCAATACAAATTACATTTCGATAGACAGATTCCATCCTACAGGTACGGTTATGGTTCAGATGCTTCCGGATAAAACGCCTAAATTTGAAATTACCGAAAACTGCGCTTATGATTTTATGGAAGTTGATTTAAAAATAAACGACCTGATTGAAAACAAAACAGATTTGCTGTATTTCGGCACACTTGCTCGAAGAAATTATTCTTCAGAAAAAGCAGTTAGAAGTCTTCTTGGGAAAAATATCAGATATTTCTGTGATCTGAATATTCGGCAAAATTTCTATACAAAAGAAATAATTGAAGAGTCTCTGATTGCCTCGAATGTTATAAAACTTAACCGCAATGAATTGGCTTTGTTAGGAAGAATATTTTCTCTTCCGGATGATATTGAACAGGCAGCAATAGAAATTCACGGAATATTTGATCTTGATCTTATCTGTATAACTCTGGATATTGATGGATCACTTCTGTACGATGGAGTTACTCTGGACTTGCACCCAAGCGGTCATGCAAAGATAATAGATACACTCGGTGCAGGCGATGCTTTTTCTTCAATTCTGGCATTAGGTTATTTATTCAAACTCGACTTACATAAAATCAATTCACTGGCAAATCGGTTTGCTTCAGAAATCTGCCAAATCCAGGGTGCTATTCCGTCGAATAATGAAATTTATCAAAAATATATAAGAGAATTCAATAATGAAAAGAAATAAAGGATTGTACATACAGTTGTATAATATACACGGACTCCTTAGAGGAAGCAATCTTGAACTCGGGAAGGATGCTGATACGGGCGGACAAACTAAATATGTACTTGAACTTGCCAAATCACTCAGTTTGGCCGAAGATGTTGAACTTGTTGAAATTGTTACAAGATATATTAAAGATAAAGGAATATCTTCTGATTATTCCGTTCAGGAAGAAGCGGTTAACGAGAAACTAAAAATTATCAGAATTCGCTGCGGAGGAAGTAAATATATCCGCAAAGAACTTTTATGGCCTCATCTTGAAGAATTCACTGATAAATCTATTAAATATATAAAGTCAAAAGGCAGACTCCCGGATATTATTCACAGTCATTATGCAGATGCAGGCTTTGTGGGTATGCAGTTATCGGAATTCCTGAATGTACCGTTTATTCATACTGCTCACTCTCTGGGAAAAAACAAACTTAATAATCTATTAGCTCAAGGTATTGAGTTTAAGGAAATAGAAAAGAGATATAAATTAGAAAAGCGAATTAAGGTGGAAGAAGATATCATCCGTAAATCACAAAAAATTATTACGAGTACACAGCAGGAAATTGTCCAGCAATATGGTTTATATAAAACTTCCTTGGCGGCAAAGTTTGTTGTTATACCCCCGAGCATAGATATTGATAAATTTTACCCGTTCAATGAGCGAAGAGAATGGGAAGAAGAACCTCAGAAAATTCGCGACGGAATTAGAGACAGGTTATGGAAATTTTTTACGAACATGCATAAACCTATGATTCTCTCTCTTTGCCGACCCGAAAAGCGCAAAAACATAAGCGGACTAATTGAAGCCTATGGTGAAAGCAAGGAACTGCAAGCCAGAGCAAATCTGGCAATTTTTGCCGGAATAAGAAAAGATATTACTCAAATGCCGGATATTGAAAGGGAAGTTTTAACTGAAATGCTTCTTTTAATGGATAAATATAATCTTTACGGAAAAATGGCAATTCCTAAAAGACACGATTTTGAATATGAAGTTCCTGAATTATACCGTACAGCCGCAGAAACAAGGGGAGTATTTGTAAACTCGGCATATAATGAGCCATTCGGATTAACTCTTATTGAAGCTGCATCAAGCGGATTGCCAATTGTGGCAACAAATGACGGAGGTCCGCGGGAAATAATCGCAAATCTTCAGAACGGCGAACTTGTTGATGTGAATAATCATAAAAATATTTCTGATGCAATAATGAAAATTATATCTGAAGAAGAAGTTTGGAATTCATATTCGACAAACGGAATAAGCCGTATCAGAAATTTTTACACCTGGGAAGCTCATACACTAAAATATCTTGAGAATATTAAGAAGATTATCAATTCTAAAAAAGACAGATCCACTACCGGCTTAAAACTGTTTAACTGCAAAAAACTAATCATTGTAGATATTGACGGCACTTTGCTGGGGAATAAAGAATCTGCTGAGAGATTTAGAAATATGTTAACTGAATCGGCCAATGAAATGGTGTTTGGTGTAGCTACAGGAAGAACTATTGATTCTGCAAGACAAATTCTTGAGGAGAATAATTTTATTCTGCCCGATTTAATTATTTCATCAGTAGGGGCTGAAATCTATTATAAAAAGAATGATGAATATCTGAAATCAACCGGATGGGAAACACACATATCTAAAAAATGGGAGAGAGAAAGAATTTCAGATTTGTTAGGTGGACTCGGTTTTCTTGAACTTCAGGAATCTGAAACTCAGCGTAAACACAAGATAAGTTATATAATGAATGCAGACATTTCAAAACTTGATGAGATTAAAAATATTTTTTCAAAAAATAAACTGAGAGCAAACATAATACTCAGTCATGATTTTTACCTTGATATACTTCCAAAAAGAGCCAATAAAGGGCGTGCCATCAGGTATATCAGTTACAGATGGAACATTCCTTATGAGAATATTATTGTTGCAGGTGATTCCGGAAATGATGAAGATATGTTTATGGGTGGTATGAAAAGCATAATAGTTGCAAACCATGCTGAAGAACTAAACAAGTTTAAAGGAAAAAGAAATATTTATTTTTCTCCAATTTCATATGCCGGAGGCATAATAGACGGAATTCGGTATTACAATTTCTTAAGGAGCCATTAATGATTGATAATATTAGAACTTTAGCAGAAAAACATCATACAGCATTTTTCGGATTTATTAAATGTATTTCGAATAAACCTAAGAAGCTTCTAATAGCGGGCGATTTACTTGAAATATATAATCAATATGAAGTTGAAAACCACTCAAATTCAGAACTGAAAAATTTCATTGAGAAAATTCAGAGTTCAGTTTCCTTAGGAAATACAGTGTTTCTGGAAATCAGAATCAGAACAGCTTCAACGCTCTTTTATAAAGTGAATACTGAAGAATTGGTACTTGAAGAAACTGATCCTTCAGAATTCTTAATAAACAAGGAGATCTGTGCAAACAGCAGTATTTCCAATAATATTCTAAATCTTAACTTCAAACCGTTTAATATTAATTCACCGAAAGTACGGGATGTTAAATATATTGGCAACGGTGTTGAATACCTGAACAGGTTTCTTTCAAGTAAAATGTTTACGGATTCTGAAAAATGGAAGTCACTTTTATTCGATTTCATTAGACTGCATAAACTGAATAATGAACAATTGATACTTAATGACCGCATTCGCGATTTGAATCATCTTTATAAACAACTTGATTCTGCTATTGAATTTCTGTCATCAAAACCGGGGGATACTCCGTTCCATATCATTAAACACTCACTTCAGGATTATGGTTTTGAATGCGGATTGGGAAATACTGCGGAATTAATCAAAGAAAATCTTATTCTACTTGATCAGCTCCTGAATTCACCGGATCACACATCTCTAATGAAATTTATCTCAGCCATTCCGATGGTATCAAAGATTGTTATAGTTTCACCACATGGCTATTTTGCACAGGAAGGCGTACTCGGATTGCCGGATACAGGCGGACAGGTAGTTTATATTCTTGACCAGGTAAAGGCTCTTGAAAAGGTTATGGCCGAATCATTGAAAGTATCAGGATTGGAGGTGATTCCTAAAATAATTGTGCTTACCCGTTTAATACCAAATGCGGGAGATACAAATTGTAATAAGCGTTTTGAAAAAATAAACGGAACACTCAATTCCTGGATTCTGCGAGTTCCGTTTAGAACAAATAACAAAAATATTACAGACAATTGGATATCCCGTTTTGAAATTTGGCCCTATATTGAGGAATTTTCTGATGATGCATTTGTTGCTCTGTCTGCAGAATTCGGCGGCAGACCTGATCTCGTTATTGGAAATTACAGCGATGGTAATCTAGCCGCCTATCTTCTTTCCAGGAAATTCAAGGTTACTCAATGTAATATTGCTCATGCACTTGAAAAAAGTAAATACTTGTTCAGTGCTCTTTATTGGTATGATTTAGAAAAGTTCTATAATTTTTCCTTGCAGTTTACTGCGGATTTGATTGCTATCAATTCAGCCGACTTTATTATAAGTTCATCATTTCAGGAAATTGCCGGAACTGATAACTCAATAGGTCAATATGAATCCTATCAGCATTTTACAATGCCGGGATTATACCGTGTTACTAACGGTGTTGACCTAAACCATGTTAAGTTTAATATTGTATCACCGGGAGTGAACCCAAAAAATTATTTTCCTTATACCCAAAAAGATTTTCGCATTAAAGAAACAACTTCATACCTTAATAAGCTTCTTTTTGGAAATTATGTAGATCCGGAAACAATTGGAGTTCTTGAAGATCCTGAAAAAATACCTTTGTTCACAATGGCTCGTTTAGACAGAATAAAAAATATTACATTTTTAGCAGAGCTATTCGGAGAAAGCAAGGAATTGCAGAAAATTGCCAATCTCATAATTGTTGCAGGAAAAATTGATGAAAATCAAACTCATGACAATGAAGAAAAAGAACAAATAAGGAAGATGCATTATATCTTAAAAACACATAATCTTTATGATAAAGTCAGATGGATTGGAAAGCTGTTTCCGAAAGATGAAGCCGGAGAAGTTTACAGACTCATAGCAGACCGTAAAGGCATTTTCATTCAGCCGGCATTGTTCGAAGGGTTCGGTTTAACTGTTCTTGAGGCAATGGTATCCGGACTTCCTTGCTTTGCAACGAAATATGGTGGTCCGCTTGAAATAATCCAAAATAAGATTAATGGATTTCACATTAATCCTGTAGATAAGGAAGAAACCTCAGAAATAATTATAAATTTCATCGATAATTACAGGAAAAATCCGAGTGTTTGGGATACCGTTTCTCAGAATTCAATTAAGCGTGTCAATGAAAAATACAATTGGAAATTGTATTCTGAAAGACTCCTTTCCTTATCGAAAATCTACGGATTTTGGAAATATTCTACTAATCTTGATCATAAAGATATGGATGCATACCTGGATATAATTTTTCATACAATATTCAGACCCGGGGCTCAAAAACTAAAAGACAAGCATTCGTGAACTTTAATCATTTAGATTATCAAGTTTTTCTGAATTATCCCGCGAATAACAAAACTCTGTATCTGCCGGGTAATCCGGATTATATTTACAGTTTTCCTTCTACATAATACATATCGATACCGCCTTTTCCTTTTGTCTGAATTTTACCGCGATATTGGCAATTAAATTTATCTTTAACAAGCTTGTAAGTTGCCGAACTAATATTTATTTTCCCGGCTTCACTGCTGTTTTCAAGCCGGCTGGCAGTATTTACTGTATCGCCCCAGATATCATAGGCAAATTTCTTAATACCGACTATTCCGGCAACAACAGAACCTGTGTGAATTCCAATCCTCACGGCAAAAGGTTCCTTTCCCTCTGCCGCTTTATCTTCTATTCTCCTTGCTGTATATGCCTGAATTTCAATAGCGGCATTTACCACATCAACAGCATGAGTTCTGTTTGGCACGGGAAGTCCCCCGGCACATAGATAGCTGTCGCCAATAGTTTTTATTTTCTCAATTCCGTATTTGTCTATTATTTTATCAAATTCTTTGAAATAAGCATGAATTTCTTCAACAAGTTCCCGGGGTGTCATTTTTTCGGATAATCTCGTAAAATCTTTGAAATCGGTAAACAGAACAGTAACTTCATCAAACTGTTTAGCATCAGCATGACCTTTGGTTTTTAGTTCTTCAGCCACTTCCTGGGGTAAAATATTCAGAAGCAGCTTGTCGCTTTTTTGTTTTTCTATCTCCAAATAAGTTTTTTGTTCTTCTACCTGCATATTCTTAAGAATCAGCTCTTCGGTTCTTTCTTCAACCATACTTTCAAGTTTTGACTTTTCTGCAAGAAGATTTCTTTCCCGCTGTTTAATAAATAAAATCATTCCGGCAATCAAGGAAGCAAAATACAGTAAATACGCCCACCAGGAGCGATACAATGGCGGCAAAACCCTGAAGCTGTAAGACACAGGGTAACCCCATATTCCGTTAGCTCCCTGAGCTTTTAGTTTAAAAGTATAATAGCCCTCATATAAGTTATTGAACCTCACACTACTGCGTTCGGACGGACGGCTCCAATTATCTTCGTTTCCTTCAAGAATATAACTGTATTTAATTAGATTAGGTCTAGATGTTTCTATCACTGCAAATTCAAACGAAATGTCATTATGTTTATAAGGCAGAACTAAATTGCCCGGCCGTGGATAAAAATCAGTTACTGAGCTGAAAGAAACATTTCTATACTGACTGATAATGGAATCTTTTTCCTCTTGTTTCAGAATTTTTCCATAAATAAATATTTCTTCCGGTATTTTAGCTGCTTCAGCTTGATATCTTACTTGTTTGCCGCCTTTACTGAGTATATTCCAGCAAATATCTTCTTCATTAAGTTTAACTGCCTGGATAACCGCAACCGGTTTTTCATTACTGAATTTAAGTGATGAATAATTGAATTTTACTAAAGCTGTTTTTTCACTTCCTGTTCCGGCCCATAAATTTTCTTTACTATCCTTGAACAAGCAATTCTGACCCACGTTTATATCTTTAACCGGGTATCCGCTATAAACATTATAGATTTCTATATTTTTTAAGATGCTTAATGAAGTATCAAGGTCAAATAATGCTATACCTGAATTAGTACCTGCAGCAATTTTACTACCGAACTGCATTACTTGTGATATATAACTATCCGGAAGTCCGTCTGCTTTAGTGAAATTAACGAATATTTCCGGATTTTTTAGTGTAACGGAATTCGGATTTTGATCTAACAGAGAATCTAACTCCATTAAAACAGAATGTTTCAAAAAACTTAATCCCTCTTCAGTGGCAAAGTAAATATTTCCATAATTATCTTCAGTCATACTCCAAACAGAATTGTTGCCTAACCCTTCATTTACCGTAAAAGTTATAAACGACTTACCGTTATACCTGCTTACCCCTCCTCCGTTAGTTCCAAACCAGAGGTTTCCGTATCTGTCTTCAAGTATGCTCCAGATATAATTATTGCCCAATCCGTGTATCCTGGAAAAATTCGTGAAAGATTCGCCATCAAATCTGCTTACCCCGCCTCCGTTTGTACCGAACCAAAAATTACCTTTTTTATCCTGACAGATACACAGTACGGCATTATTAGGCAAACCTTGAGTTACAGAATAATTAGTAAAAGATTTTCCGTCAAAACAACTTAAACCGTTATCGTAAGTTCCGGCCCAGAGTCTTCCGTATGTATCGCACAATAAGCTAAGAACTGTATAATTTGCCAAACCTTGTTCAGTTGAATAATTTGTAAAGGATTTTCCATCAAATTTGCTTATACCTCCTCCATCTGTTGCAAACCATAGATTGCCTGATTTATCTTCCTGAATTGAAAGAACATTATTGGCCGGAAGTCCGTGACATCCGGAAAAAATTGTAAATGCATTTCCGTCGTATCTGCTTACCCCTCCTCCGTCAGTACAAAACCATAAATTACTGTTTTTATCCTCAACAATAAATAATACATTATCATTTGCCAGACCTTGTTCAGTTGTAAAAGTCCGGAATGTTTTTCCATCAAAGCAACTAACGCCTCCGCCTTCAGTTCCAAACCAAATATTGCCTTTACTATCCTCAGCAATGCTAAGTATTGTATTAGCTCCTAACCCGTCTTTCCGGGAGTACAATCTAAAAGAATTTCCATTGAAGCAACTAACTCCGCCTCCGTCGGTTCCGAACCAAAGATTCCCTTTACTGTCTTCAAGAATACTCCAAACGTTATTTCCTGAAAAACCTTCCGCATTTTGTATAGAAGTAAAATATCCGTTCTCAAAGCAACTGATACCCCCGCCTTCCGTACCGCACCAAATGCGTCCATTTCTGTCTTCAACAATTTTGAGAACGTGATTATGTGAAAGACCTGCAGAAGTATCATAAGCTGTGAATCTTTGTCCGTCAAATTTTGCAATACCGCCGTTAGTAGCGAACCAAAGATTTCCTGATTTGTCTTCAAGAATACTCCAGACGTAGTTATTCGTAAGTCCGTTTTTCTTTGAAAATGTTTTAAAATATTTCCCGTCGTACTTGCTTACTCCTCCACCGTCCGTTCCAAACCAAAGGTTTCCTGATTTATCTTCAAGAATACTCCAAACACCGTTATTCGCCAGACCGTGCGAAGTAGTAAAAGTTTTAAATGATTTACCGTCATATCGGCTTACACCGCCGCCATACGTTCCGAACCAGATATTTCCCATCTTGTCAATTGCAGCACAGCTCACTGCATCTAAAGCCAAACCGTTTTCAGTTGTATAAACGGTAAAATTGGATTTCCCTCCATCTCCCATAAAAAACGGGTTTCCATCAGAATTTTTACAGGCCTCACCCAATTCATTCTTCAATACCGGCAAATATACTCTTTCAGGAGGTTCAAGCAGGATACTGATTTTCTTCCCTTTATGATTGTTATACAAATAAGATCCTCCTTTTTTCAAAGGAAGATTGATTTTTACCGGGGGCGGCATATTCTTTAGAAAAATTCTTTCAGGTCTGGAACTTTCGTGCATTTCACTTAAAGTGAAAACAGCAAGACGACTCCTTTCATTGGAAGTTTTTTCTTCAGGCACTTTTTTATTCTCAGCGCAAGATACTGTCAGTAAAAGAAGAAAAGAATAAATCAATATTATCTTCATAAATTCCGGCCGGTAAAACCAAGTTGAATAAATTATGCGATTACTTATATCATAATAACAGCATCCGAGAAAAAAAACAACTGTTTTTTGGAGTCCATAAACTCCTGATTTCGCAATTTACACAAAATATTGTACGTAGTCTGTTCATTTCCTTAAGTTGAATGTCCATTCTCTAACTTCAAATTCATATTTCCTGAAGTCAAATGCTCATTTCCTGAATTCATATCTATATTTCCTGAATTCAAATGCTTGTTGAACGAAATGAAATGCTCATTTCCTGAATTCAAATGCCTGTTGAACGAAACTAAATGCTCATTTCCTGAACTCAAATGCGTGTTGAACGAAATGAAATGCTCATTTCCTGAATTCAAATGCCTGTTGAACGAAATGAAATGCTCATTTCCTGAATTCAAATGCGTGTTGAACGAAATGAAATGCTCATTTCCTGAACTCAAATGCTTGTTGAACGAAACTAAATGCTCATTTCCTGAACTCAAATGCGTGTTGAACGAAAT
>CAZOZP010000025.1:16897-30380 GCA_964584325.1 uncultured Melioribacteraceae bacterium | reverse complement strand
CTCATTTCCTGAATTCAAATGCCTGTTGAACGAAATGAAATGCTCATTTCCTGAACTCAAATGCGTGTTGCAAGAATCTAAATGCTTGTTGCAGGAAAATAAATGAAGTTTTCCTATAATTATAATACTTGTTATTATTCAGGAATTGCCTCTGCAGAAAAGAAAATAGTTACAAATCTTGCCTTTGAAAACACTAATAACTATTTTATGAACTGAAAAGAAATGTTAATTGAACGGAGGATGTATGTCATTGATTCGGGAATTTGGAAACACAGATATAAAAGTTTCAGCTTTAGGATTCGGAGCCGGCCATATCGGGGATCCGGCGCTTGATGATAAATTTGTTGAGAAGCTTCTTAATAATATTGTTGATGAAGGAGTGAACTTATTTGATACCGCAAGAGGATATGGTTTGTCTGAAGAAAGAATAGGCAGATTCCTTGTGCAGAGAAGAAAAGATATTGTTCTTTCAACAAAAGTAGGGTATTCTGTTCCGGGGCATAATGACTGGACTTACTCATGCGTTCTTGCAGGAATCGACGAATCGTTATCCAAGCTGAAAACAGATTATATTGATATAGTTCACCTTCATTCCTGCTCGCTTCAGACATTGGAACAAGGGGAAGTTATCTACGCTCTGGAAAAGGCTAAAGAACAGGGGAAGGTAAGATCTGCGGCATATTCAGGAGAAAATGAAGCACTGGATTATGCAATTCACTGCGGACGATTTGACAGTATTCAGACATCCATTAATATTGCAGACCAGCGAAATCTTAATTTTCTTCTGCCGGATGCCAAACTCAGGTATATGGGTGTTATTGCAAAAAGACCACTTGCAAATGCCCCCTGGAGATTTACAGAGCATCCTCAAGGTCACTATTGCGAAGAATATTGGTTAAGGCTGCAGAAAATGAATCTTCAATATGATATCAGTATTCACGAAATTGCCATACGCTTTGCGGCATTTACATTCGGTGTTGATTCCTGTATTGTAGGAACAACCAAAATTGAACACGTAAAGCAAAATATGGAATTCCTTAAGAAAGGACCTTTATCGCAGGTTATATACGATAATATCAGAATGGCATTTATCAATAATGATAATGAATGGATTGGGCAGATATAGGCTAAAGATTAAATTCGTTCATTAAGATTGAAAAACATTTAACATCGTGGAATTTCTCTTTCGCAAAAATGCGGCTGCGCAAAGTTCCTTCGTACCGCATTCCTGCTTTTGTAAGCACATTCTGCGATTTTATGTTTTCAGTGAAAGTCATTGCTTCTATTCTCTGAAATCCCGCTTCAAAAAAGGCAAATTCAAACAGCCGGCGGAGACTTTCAGCCATATATCCCCGGTTTCTGTACTTTGCTGAAAGGATATATCCGATCTCGCACCAATAATGTTCAGCATAGACACTAAGGAATCCGACAGATCCGATAATTTTACCTGAATCTTTAAGAGAAATAGCCCAGGGAGCGCAGTTTCCGTTTATATAATCGTTAATTACACCGGTTATAAAAGTTTTGGAATCTTCTATTGATTGATGTGAATTCCAGACAAGATAACGTGTGATTTCCGGGTCGGAAGAATACTCAAATACATCCTCGGCATCATCAACCCTGAAGGGACGAAGAATCAGTCGTTCAGTTTCCAGTAGCGGAAGGCTCTTAAATATTCCATTAATGTAAAAATCATCCATAGTTCGAATTTAATGTATTTGATGAATCATAAAATATCTTTAATTTTGCAAAAATAAAAGAAAAAAGTAGAAACTATGATTAAGAAAGAACTGCTCGATATTTTATGCTGTCCTGAATCAAAAGCTGATCTTATTCTTGATGGCGACAGACTGATTTCCACCGATAAAGCAACCAGAAGGGTGTATAAAATAATTGACGGCATTCCGGTGATGCTGATTGACGAATCGGAGCAAATGGATCAGAAAGAATGGGAAAGCCTGATGGAAAAGCACGGGAGGCTTACTGAATAAGGCGAAATTTCATTTGAATGCATCATAAAATTATGCAAAATATTTACAAAAAAATTATCCTTCCGTTTATACGAAAAAACCGGGAAAAGACTCTTCTTATAATTTTTCTTTTCTGTATTTTGTTTCCCGGATTTAGTGATGTAAATGCCCAGCAGACTGATGACAATAAATACCGGCTGGCAAAGATGTATGAGGACGAGGGCGATTTCGATTCGGCAATTCGTCTTCTGAATGAATTATACTCTTCATCAAAAACAAATTATGAATATTTCAATTCTCTAAATGAATTATATCTGAAACTGAAGAATTACCGGGCTTCCGAAACTATTATCAGGGAGAGAATGAATCTTTATCCGGAAGATTTTCAGAACGAAATGCTGCTCGGGAACACTTTGATTATTTCAGGCCGTGAAAATGAAGGCTTCCAGATGTGGGATAAAGCAATTGAGAAATCAGGCTACTCTGAGTTTGCCTATTCAATTGCTGCCGATTATGCTGTTTCAAACCGGGTATTCGGTAAGGCTGTGGAGATTCTTTCAGATGCCGTAAAAAAACTTGATAATCCGCCCGGAATTATCTCAAAACTGGCTTATGTATATTCTCTTTCTGCTGATTATGCCAAAGCTGCCCAAGAATACTGCAAACTTCTTCTGATTAAGCCTGCACAGGTTTTTATAGTGAAGGACAGATTCAGACAAATACTGAGATCTCCTGAATCATACAGTATTGCAGGCGCTGTGGTTACTGAATACTTCAACGATTCAGGGAACACGGTTTTCCTCGAAATTCTTATTGATATTCTGATGCGAAGCGGCAATCTGGATGAATCTTTAACCCGCATAAAGGAGTTTGATTCAAGGAAACCTGATGCGGCAAAATTACTTGAATTTGCCAATACCGCAATGCAGAATAAAAGCTATGGTCTGGCCGGAGATGCATATTCCTATCTTTTGGTTAAATATGCAGATTCACCGGTATATTATCAGGCTAAAATCGGGTATGCCAAAGCAAAAGAAGCATCATTGGATGAAAAATATTTTGCATCTCAGGAGTTATGGAAAAACTACCGAAATGATACAATAGTTAATAAAGAAGAGTATCTTGAGTGTATTAAACTTTATCTTGAGATATCCGAAGGCAGAATAAAAAGAACTGAAGGATCGGAGGCTGCTCTCAGGGCAGCATCTATTTATCTCGACAGACTGAAAAATGAAAAGGAAGCGGGAATTCTTTTCCGGCTGGTTAAAACTGAAACTTCAAGTGCGCGTTTCGCCGCACTGGCAAATATTCAGATGGGAACTATTGCTTTCAGGAACGATAACTGCGCTGAAGCTGAAAAGCTATTTAAAGATGTTTTGACACACAGACTTTCCACACCCGAAGATAAAAATTATGCCTTATATATGCTGGCGCGGATTAAGTTTGCACTGTGCTTATTTAAAGAGGCCGATAGTCTTATGAGAAAGGCTTCGGAAAGTTCGAACCTTAACGCTGCCAATGATGCTTTGGAATTATCGCTTGTGCTCGGACTTTCGGGGAAAGACTCCCTTAGTCTTTGCAAATATGCAGGTGCCGAAAAAAAACTTGAATCAGGAAAGTTTAAGGAAGCTGCGGAAGAATTTCTGATGCTTGCGGATTCAGACATCTTTTTTACATTAAGGCAGTCAGCCGAAATCAAGTATATTGAAGCGCTTATTGCACTTGGTTATTATGACGTTGCGGTTCTTCGTATTAATAATAAGATTAATGGAAATGAAATTAAAATATTTGGCGATAAAATGTTATTTTTGTTATCAAAAATTTATTTGTATGGGCAGAAAAACAAGCCTGAGGCAGAAAGAAATCTTCGCGGATTTCTTGTACAGTTTCCTCAATCGCCCTATATAAATGAAGTGAGAGATTTATTAAAAAATTTATGAGTATCTTTAATGAAAAGTAAAAACAACACAAATGATATAAGATGTTCGTTCTGCGGAAGGTACGGCTCAGAAGTAGCAAGTATGGTTGCCGGGCCTGATGTATTTATCTGCGATATTTGTATTAAAACAAGCGTTGACATTTTGAAGAATAATCTGGCCGCATTTAATGCTTCCGGCGGAGATAAATTCAAAACTCATACACCCGAATCGCTAAAAAGAAATCTTGATGAATATGTTATAGGACAGGATAGGGCAAAGAAAATTATTTCCGTTGCTGTTTACAATCATTACAAAAGAATTAATCAGGCAAATTCATTTTTTGAACTTGATGATGTTGAAATAGAAAAAAGCAATATACTTCTTATTGGTCCTACCGGCGTAGGCAAAACACTTATTGCACAGACTTTGGCCCGAATTCTTGATGTGCCATTTGCAATTGCCGATGCAACAACTCTTACCGAAGCCGGTTATGTAGGTGATGATGTTGAATCTGTTCTCGTAAGACTTCTGCAGGCAGCAGATTATAATCTTGAGAAGGCTCAGAAAGGAATTATATATATTGATGAAATTGATAAAATTGCCAGAAAGAGCGAAAGTGTTTCAATTACAAGAGATGTTTCAGGCGAGGGAGTTCAGCAAGCGCTTCTTAAAATACTTGAAGGAACAGTAGCCGGAGTTCCGCCTAAAGGAGGCAGAAAACATCCTGAACAAAGTCTGATAAATGTTAATACCAAAAATATTCTTTTTATTCTTGGCGGAGCATTTGAAGGTATTCACAATATTATCGGTTCAAGACTTAATAAAAATGTTATGGGATTCAGCAGGGAAAATGAAACAGCAAAAATAGAAAATGATGAAATGATTCAAATGGTTCAGCCGGATGATCTTCTCAAATTCGGACTCATTCCTGAACTTATAGGAAGAATTCCTATGATTGCTCCTCTCAATGCGCTTAATGAGGAAGCAATGAAAAATATTCTTACTGAACCCAAGAACGCCATTACAAAGCAATATAAAAAATTATTCCAGATGGAAGGTGTACAATTGGAATTTGACCCGTTTGCTCTGGAAGCAATAGTTAAAAAGGCTCTTGCCAGAAAAACAGGAGCAAGGGCACTTCGTTCAATTGTTGAAGGAATGCTCATAGATATAATGTATGAACTTCCGGGAATGTCTGAAATCGGCAAAGTAGTTATTACAGCCGATTCTGTGGAAAAAGGTGAAAAGCCTGTTTACATAGAAGCTGAAAGAAAGACAGCCTGATAAAGGCAGAATAATTTAATCGGGCTGTTTCCTGAATCTTCTTCAGAGAACAGCCTTTTTTATTGGTTCAAAGATGATAAAAAGAATTTTTATGTCTTTAGTTTTTCTCGGATTAACGGTTTTTGCTCAAAATAAACTGTTAATACAGATGGACCTTTCCCAAACCGATCACCTGAAGGCTTACGGAATTGTTTTCAATGCCCTGCAGAACGGACTAAAGTCGGATTGGCTGCTTAATTATAAAGGCGGTTCTTTTATGACAGATTATGATGCGGATATCGAATTGAAATGCAGACTTCAGGGTGTTGCATTTTCTGTTATTTCCGCTTCTGAAGCTGTAAATATTTATGCATTGGTTCAAAGCGACGATCAGAATATGGATCTTGTAAGATTGGAGAAAGCTCCGAAAATTGCTGTTTACGTTCCACCCGGTTTCAAGCCTTGGGATGATGCAGTACTTCTGGCACTTGAATATGCCGGTGTTGAATATGATAAAATCTGGGTGGCAGAAATTCTTGAAGGAAATCTTTCCAAATATGACTGGCTGCACCTTTTTCATGAAGATTTCACCGGACAGTACGGTAAATTCTATTCAAACCACAGTTATGAAAACTGGTACATTGAACAACAGGCATTATATGAAAACCAAGCCGGGAAACTTGGCTACAGGAAGGTTTCTGATATGGAAAAAGCTGTTGTTGCGGCTATAAGAGAATATGTTTCTGCCGGTGGTTTCCTTTTCGCGATGTGCGCGGCAACAGATACTTATGATATTGCTTTGGCTGCGCTGGACACCGATATTGTTGACAGGATGTATGACGGTGATGCCCCTGATCCGGATGCCGCAAAGAAACTGGATTTTAACCGGACATTTGCCTTCAGAGATTTCAAACTGGAAATGAATCCATATATATATGAATATTCCGATATTGATATTGCTCCTGCTGAAATCGGCAATGCACAGAATGATTATTTTACACTGTTTGATTTCTCGGCAAAATATGATCCCGTTCCCTGTATGCTGACTCAAAATCACGCTAATGTGATACGCGGATTTATGGGACAAACAACTATGTTCAGAAAATCGCTGATTAAGAAATCAGTGATAATCTTAGGAGAAAGGCCGGATATGGGACAAGTAAAATACTTGCACGGAAATTTCGGAAGAGGAACATTCACTTTTTACGGAGGTCACGATCCGGAAGATTATCAGCATTTTGTTCACGACCCGCATACGGATCTTTCTCTTTACAAAAATTCACCGGGTTACAGACTGATATTAAATAATATTCTATTCCCGGCGGCAAAAAGTAAAGAACAAAAAACCTGATTCATTAAGAATATAACGGCAATACTATATGAAGAAAATTAGATTTAATAACGGAAATGAAACAGAAATCGGGAAGATTGTCTGTGTTGGCAGGAATTATGCCGAACACGCAAAAGAACTCGGAAATGATATTCCTGAAGCCCCCATACTTTTTCTTAAACCCGCATCTGCTTTTATATTTTCAGGAGATAACATCATTTTCCCTTCCTTCGGTAACGAACTTCACCATGAAGCAGAATTAGTTCTTTTGATCGGAAGTTTTCTTAAAGATGCCGATATTCAGGAGGCAGAAAGTGCTGTTGCAGGTTATGCGATTGGTTTGGATATGACTTTGCGGGATGTTCAGGATGCATTAAAGAAAAAAGGGCATCCGTGGACTGTTTCGAAATGTTTTGATACCTCAGGTGTGCTGTCTGATTTTGTTTCTTCAGGAGAATACAAGCTTAAAGGCAAAGAAAAAATCACACTTTCGGTTAACGGAAATATCAGACAGAATTCTACTTTGGATAAAATGATTTTTAGTGCTGCTGAGCTTATCTCTAATATCTCTTCGGTTATGAAACTCGAGCCGGGCGATCTGATTTTTACCGGCACACCTTCGGGTGTCGGCAGCGTTAAGAGAGGTGATATAATTACCGCTGAAATAGAAAATATTGCATCAATTGAAACAAAAATAATTTAAGGATTATTATGCCGGTCTATGAATACAAATGTAATACCTGTCAAAAACGATTTGAGGTATTTCATAAAACAGTTACAAAAATTGATGAAGTTAATTGTCCCGAATGCAATTCAAAGGATATCACAAAACTTCTTTCCGGATTCAGTGCAAAAGTAACGAATATTTCCGGAGTGTACGGCTGCCATAACGGTTCTTGCGATCCGGGAGTATCAGGAAGCTGCTGTTCCTCGGGCAATTGCGGAAAACATTGATATCTTGTATAATACTATTGCGAAAAGCCGGAGAATTTATTCCGGCTTTTCATCATCATAGAATTTCTTCTTTGACCCTGAATAACTTTCAATTTTTACAAGAACTCCTTCAAGCTTCCCGTTATCAATATGGATTCTTCTGGATGTTTTTAATCCAATGCTTTTACGAAGAGAAGTATCGCCCATATAGATAAACGCATTTGTTCCCGTGCATTTCTGCTTAAGGAAATCTCCGATATCCGAGTATAATTCCTTTACGTCCTCTATTTTGCCAATTCGTATTGCAAAAGGAGGGTTGGTAATTATTGTACCGTTTTCGAACTTTTCTTTTTCCTGGAAAAACAGCTTGCTTATTTTAACAGAATCTGAGAAAGGAAGTCTTGAGAGATTATCTCTCGATGTTTTAACAGCCTCGCCGGATTTATCGCTTCCAAAAATTAAACCTGATGGCAGTGGTCTTATCTTAGAATCGTATTGCGATTTAAGTGATTCCCATTCCTCGGCATTATATTCCTGAAGATTAAAGAATCCGAACTTTTTCCGTAAGTATTGTGCAGGTATTCTGCAATAATGCATTAGCGCCTCACAGAGGATAGTCCCGCTCCCGCACATACAATCCCATAATGGATTTTCTCCGTTCCATCCGCTTATTCTGATTATTGCCGCAGCAAGAGTTTCCTGCATCGGAGCCTCGCCAGCCAGAAGTCTGTAACCTCTTTTATGCAATGATTCTCCGGAGAGGTCAAGACTTATAACTGCTCTATCTTCAAATATATATAGATTAATTCTAACATCAGGATTATCAGTTTCCACATTAGGGCGTTTCCCGGTTTTTTCTCTGAAATAATCCGCAATACCGTCTTTTAAGCATTGTGATGCATAAAGAGAGTTAGTGATTTTGCTGTTGGCAACAGAAGCAGTAATTGCAAAAGTTTTTTCAGGAGAAAAAATATCCTCCCAGGAAATTTTCATAGCCTCTTTAGTAAGCGATTTGGCGTTTACGCAGTAAAATGATGTAAGAGGTGCAAGCACTCTGGATATAATTCGTGAATTATAGACAATTCTGTAAATATCTTTAATCTCTGCATGAAAATACAATCCCTTGTAAGCAGGTGTAATATTCTTTGCTCCAAGTTCAGAAATTTCTTCTGCAGCAAATTCTTCCATTTTTCCTGTAACCTGCGCAAAAAATATTTTTTTATCCTGATAATCAAACATAGTTATTCCGGTATTAGTTATTTATTATAGTTTCAATGCCGGACAATGCTTTTTCCAGCTTTTCGGTCATCTTTTTCGCTGCTTCCGATTCAGGATTCAATGAGAGGGCTTTTCTGAATGCTTCAAAAGATTCCTGATACTTCTTATCCTTTAATAATTGTTCAGCCTTTTTTATTGTAACATCAAATTCAGATTCTTCGCCCGGAAGTTTTCTCATCATTATGTTCTCACCTTGTTCGGTTACAATCATTTTCCTGAACTCTTCTGAATAACCCGGACTTTTCGGTTTTGAGTTTTCATCTTTAACTACTCCGTCAATATATTTAAGAATCAGGTTTTCGCCTAATTTCTTCCATTGATTGTGTGTATTTGCGCCCGCGTCACAGGAAAAACGGGTGAGGTATTCAACAGCCTGACCCTTGGAAATTTTTAGTAATGCTGCTGCAGTTTCATCGGCAGAAGCTGTACTTGCAATATACTCGCCTTCAATTCTGTATTGTTCTTTCTTAATATCATCTATAATTATAGAGTATCGCGGATAAGCAAAATTTGATACAAAGTTAAAAACCCAGAAGGCAGAATCCCATGAAAATGACGAATAACTTGCTACACCTTTTGCAAAATTATGCGGCACCTTCGTAATTGAAGAGTACATAGGGGAATAAACAGTCATATAAGAATCGTCAACTCCGAACCATAATATTCCTCCTATTTCCCTCGGAAGGCTGCCTCTGGCTTGGGATACAAAAGAGAAGCCCGTTTGGGGAGTTGAAATAGGTCTTTCGTGAAAATAACTCTTGCCCTCATACTCCCAAACAAGCGGACGCCAGCGGTAAGGCATTCCATAGTATCCGGCCGCAACACCTTTAGTCATATCCAGACTTGTTCCCTCGTAATGATCTCTCATCAGGCTCATTACATCCTGAACTGAAAGCTTCTTTTCAGGCTTAATATATAAAGGAAGTCTGTCTGAACAGGTTCCGTTTATGTAGCAGTCAAAATTTTCCATTCCAGGGTTGCTTCTTCTGAATAGAGACCATACTCTTGCATCACAGAATCTTACAGCACCGAAATCGAGTGGTGCATAAGCATCAGAAAAACTAAATTCGGAATCCTTGCCATTGAAATATCCTTTCTCTCTTGCAAAAGAAATTACATCAGGAGAATAAATACAATTATTCTTGTCGTTTAAAGGAAATGTTGTGATTCTTGCCTGATTTGCGTGAGCGGAAATATATCCGTCAGGAATTCTTACGGCAACCCAAACCGCGCCCTTGTTTCCTGTTCCCTTCCCAATCATTTCCATTATCCAGGCTTCTTCTGTATCAGCAATTGAAAAGGACTCTCCCGAACTGTAATAGCCGTGTTCATTTACCAACGAAGTAATAACGGAAATAGCTTCTCTGGCACTTTTAGAGCGCTGGAGCGCAATATACATCAAGCTTCCGTAATCTATTAATCCGGTTTTATCACGGAGTTCTTCCCTTCCACCGAATGTTGTTTCTCCGATTACAACCTGGTATTCATTCATATTTCCAACAACATTATAGGTTCTGGCGGCTTGCGGAATTTTCCCGAGGAATTTTCCGGTATCCCATTCATGAATTTCGAGCATTGCATCTGCCGGATAAACAGCGGCAGGGTAGTGATAAAGCTCACCGTATAATCCGTATGAATCGGCCGTATAAGAAACAAACACAGACCCGTCTGAACTGGCGCCTTTTGTTACAATAAAATTTGTGCATGGGTATGAAATAACAGTAAAAAACATAATTGAAACAAGTGCAGCAACATACCTCATATAAAGTATCCTTTCTTTAAAAATGGTTAATGCTAAAATAATAAAAACCTGAAGCATATAAATCGTAAATCGGAAAAGTGCGTCAGCAGATTGGAAAAAAGGAGAAAAATCATGATTCTGATTTGCCGGTATTTATGAATTAAGGCTGCGGGGAGGATCCGCAGCCTTAAATGAGAATTTATTTAGAGGAGATTATTCTACCGGTTTTTCCTGAAACGGTAAAATTTACCTTTCCATTTGTATTGATAAAGTTATCGCCGGTAACTAAATCCATCATATCCGAACCGGCCGGCAATTCATATTCTGCCATTGAATTGCTGTTATTTAGTATAATTATTAATTTTTCATTGCCTGATTCTCTTTCAAAAACGAAAATATCTTTTTCAGTGCAGGCATCCAGTGTTTTATAAGAGCCTTTCCTTAATGCCTCGGAAGAATTTCTTATAGATATCAGTTTTTTATAATACTCGAACAAATCTCTGTCAAATTCAACCTTTGATGCAGTAATCTTTGATTGGTCCGGAGCAAAAGTTTCATCATCATATTGAAATTCCGGCCAAAGCATCGGCTTACGGCAGTCGGGATCATTTCCGCCCCACATTCCGGCTTCATCACCATAATAAATCATAGGCGCGCCTATATATGTTAACTGCATTAATGCCATAAGCTTCTGTATCTTTCTTTCCTCATCTCCCGGTTTTGAGAAGTCGTATCCTGAACCTGAACCAACCTGAGTTTTCTCAAAGAATTTCCCCCAATCTCTTATATTGTGGATATCGCCGTTTTTAATGAAAGAAAGGAGCCTGTTTGTATCGTGGCTGTCGAGAAGGTTTTGCATAACCTCGCTTACACCTTTGGGGAATGCTTCACGAAGCTGTTTCAATAAAGTATCAAATTGAGACACTGTAATTTTATCCTTTTTCTGAATAAAATATTCAGCACATATAAAAAGGAAGTTATAATTCATAACCGCATCGAATTCATCACCTCTAAGATAAGGCTCATTTGCTTCAATTTTATCGACAATTTCTGCAGTAATGTATGCATCCGGATTTATTGCTTTGAGGAATTTACGCCAGTCTTTCCAGAAAGGATGTCCGACACAGAAAGCAACATCCAGCCTCCATCCGTCAATTCCGTCAGCCGGATTTCCATCGCCGTCCGGGTCCATCCATCTTTTCGTTATGTTAAATATATAGTTTTTCGGACCTTCCACTAATCCGTTTTGATCCTCTCTCCATTCCGGTAATTCTTTTACTCCGAACCAGCCCTCATACTCAAACGGAATGCCTTTTTCTTTATTTTCAAAGGATTTAACAGTGTACCAATCTTTATAAGGCGAGTTTTCCTGATTTACCAGCAAGTCCTGGAATGCGAAACAGTTAATTCCTGAATGGTTAAATACTCCGTCAATAATAATCCTTATATTGCGTTTGTGCATTTCATCAATCAATTTCAGAAAGAGCTTATCTGCGGAAGTCCACACCCAGGTTGATGGATCAAGCGGATTCTCATTCCTGATTATCTCCTTATCACCGGCAGGATCCGGGCCGAAATGCGGATCAACATGATGATAAGTAGCACCATCATACTTATGGAGAGAAGGAGCAGTGAAAATCGGATTCAGGTAAACTGCTGAAATTCCAAGTTCAGAAAGATAATCAAGTTTGTCGATAATTCCCTGAAGATCTCCTCCGAAACGTCTTCTCTGAATATTTGTCCAGATATCTTTTCCGTTTTCTTTTTCATATTCCTGAAGCTCATACCAGTCTGAATTCCATGGATGTACCTGCCAGGTAGTTTCAATATTATGCGGATAAGCACCCTTTAGGGATTCAATATCAGGATCATTAAGCTTGTCGCCGTTATAAAATCTGTCAGGGAATATCTGATACCAGACAACTTCCTTAGCCCACTGCGGAACAAACTCATCCTGTGCAAAAATATAATTAAACATAGGATGGCACACTAATTGTAAAGTAAACACTGTGTAAAAGAAAATATTATTTTTCATCGCCTGCTCATTTTTATGGTTAAATATTTAATAGTGAAAATTAATATAATTTATTAAATGTTTTGAAGTTCTTTTGATAATTCTTTGGCAAAAGCAAAAAGTTTTATATTTAGTATATTCTGAAAAAGCTTTTGATTTATTATGGTAATCGTTTGATAAATAAAAATTATCGAAGTGTTGAAATGATTAGTATTTATGGATTTTTTCTTTTATTTTTCCAAAAATATTTCGATAATTTAATTGCATTTCTCTGTAATGTTATTTATTGGTAATTTAATATATTGAAATGAAAAAATTAAGACTGAGCTGAATTTATGAAGTTTTACAATCAGACACAAAAAACACACAACTTTGGAATACAAACCCGCTTTGTTAAAGACGGCGAGAAACCTGCCGTTGTTAAAAAATTAAAATTCAAATCCAAAGTTGAAGAAGATGAGTATGATGCACAGGTTGCGCTTGAACAGCAGCAGGAACAGGAAAGACTGGAAGCAGAAGCAAAAGCCGCTGAACAGGAAGCCATAGAAAAAGCTGAAAAAGCTGAGAAATCAGAAAAGGAATTCAAGCTTAAGATTAAAACTGAAGAACCAAAGAAACCTATTAAATTCTTCGGCAAGAAATCAGATAAAGAAGAAGAACCTGTTCAGACCCCTGCGGCTGAAGAAAAGCAGAAACCCGCAGCTGAAATTAAACCTCAGGTTCAGGCTCAAAAAGAACCTGAAAAGCCGGCTGAAGTTAAATCGCCCGAAAACAAAGAATTTGATCTCAGTTTCAATAAGTCTGAATCACTTCCTGCTGATGATATTTCAAACGGAATGGAATTCAAGATTGATGACGCATTCTCTTTCGGAAATTCGGGGAGCATATTAAACGATATGTACACAATGCCTGATGATAATATTTTCCTCGGAGACATTGTTATTCCTGATAATAATCCATTTAGCATAGAAGAAGCCGCTGAACCTGTAATAGAAGAAGAACCTGAAGCAGTAGTTGAAGAAGCCGCTGAACCTG
>CAZOZP010000025.1:0-16797 GCA_964584325.1 uncultured Melioribacteraceae bacterium | reverse complement strand
AAGAAGCCGCTGAACCTGTAATAGAAGAAGAACCTGAAGCAGTAGTTGAAGAAGCTGCCGAACCTGTAATAGAAGAAGAACCTGAAGCAGTAGTTGAAGAAGCCGCTGAACCTGTAATAGAAGAAGAACCTGAAGCAGTAGTTGAAGAAGCCGCTGAACCTGTAATAGAAGAAGAACCTGAAGCAGTAATTGAAGAAGCCGTTGAACCTGTAATAGAAGAAGAACCTGAAGCAGTAGTTGAAGAAGCCGTTGAACCTGTTGCTGAAGAAACAGAAGAAGAACAGCAAGAAATTATGCCTGAAATGGATAATCAGTTCGGATTTGCCGAACCTCAGATGCCGTCGTTTGACAGTGGGGATACATTTACCCTCCCGACTGATTCTTTAGGTTATGATGATCCTTTCGGAGGCGGATACAATCCATTTGCTCAAGATACTAATTTTTACAATGATTCGTTTACAACTGAATTTACAGCTCCTGTTGTTGAAGATATACCAACACAGCCTGAAGAACCAAAGGAACAGATTGTAGCAAAGGGAATTTCAGATTTTAACGATGATTCTCAGGTTGACATGCCATCGTTTGATGAATTCGATTCAGATTCCTCAAATGAAAAATTCGGCAGTTTCATATCCGATAAGATGCCTTCCGGACAAGGATTTTCATCTAACCGGAATGAAGAACGCAAGGATGAAGTACTGATTGAAGAGATTGAAAATGTTCAACAAGCACGCGAGTCAGTTGAAGAAGAAATTAAAACTGAAGACATTCCTCTTGCTCCGGTTGAAGAGACTGTAACATCGCATAAATTTATCAAGTCGAATGTCGGAGATATTACAATAGTTACAGTTAATCTTGATACCAGCACTGTTGAAGATGCTTTAGAATTTAAAGAATATATGATGGCAACAATCAATTCCAACAATGTGAAATTAGTTGTTGATCTAAGTGAAACTGATTACATAGATTCTACTTTCTTAGGTGCTTTAGTTGCATCTTTAAAGAAAGTAACAGCAAAGAAAGGTGAACTGAAACTTGTTTGCAATCAGAAAATGATATCAATGTTATTTATTATTGCCGGAATGGATAAAATTTTCAAAATTTTTGAAGATCTTGATTCAGCCATTAAGAGTTTCTCTTAAATGTGATCTATATCACGAGAAAACTCGGAAAATATTAAATTAACATCATTAAAATTTTTTTAAGTTCTTTCAGTTTATGATTATTTAATTTATATTTATCCTTTGTAATATTAAGATTATAAGAATATGGCATACGAAACCAAACACATTGATGATATCACATTAATTACAGTTTTTCTTAGCCGGGCTACTCTTGATAAAGCCATTAAGTTCAAAGAATATGTTATGGGGGAAATTGACAACGGGGCATCCAAAATCATTATTGATCTTAGTCCCTGTGATTTTATTGATTCAACGTTTTTAGGAGCGTTGGTTGCCTGTCTGAAACGTGTTACTTCCAAGAATGGTGATCTTATGCTGGTATATAATAATACTGCACATGCCGTCATTTTCGGACAGACCCGTATGGACAAGATTTTCAAGATATTTACCGATATCGATGAGGCCATCGCAAAGTTTAATTCCTGATTTCATAACTTATATCTTAATTAAATGTATTACGAGACCGATACAATTGGGGATGTTACACTCATCTCTGTTCTGCTCAACAAGGCAACTGTAGAAGATGCCTCCAGTTTTAAAAATTACCTGATGGATGCTTTAGAAAAAGGTGCAGTTAAAGTTCTTATAGATCTTAGTCGCTGTGCTTTTGTAGATTCTACGTTTCTGGGTGCTTTGGTTGCCGGATTGAAGAAAGCTTCGTCTCATAGTTCAGATTTAAGACTTCTTATTAATAAAGACACTCCTTCAAGTGTATTCGTTCTAACACGAATGGATAAGGTTTTCAAGATATTTTCCAACTACGATGAAGCTATAGGCAGTTTCAACTGAGTTATTTTTTTACATTAATTATCTTGTAAAGTTCATCATTAATTCTCACGGGTTTGTCAACAGGTATTGTTGCATCTGTACCTTTAAATGCAATTTGAGCATCCTCGTTATTAACGACTATTTTTCTTATTTCAGTCTCAAAAACCCCTGTATTATTCCCGATAAAGTAAACTTCATCTCCTATTTCAATGTTACCGGCCTCGAGTTTAAGGTGGGCAATGCCGGTCTTTTTAAAATAATTGATTACTTTTCCGATGTACATTTTTTTTGTTTCAGCAATACTGCCATATTGTGAAGTATATGCTTCAGAATCCGGTTTGCCGAAATAAAAACCGGCCGAGAATCCTCTGTTATAAACCTTTTTCAGCCTCTTGAATAATTCAGTCTTTTTATTATCATCAAGTGCGTCGTTATAGTGAAGGTCTATAGCTTCTCTATATACACTGCATACGGCAGCAACATATTCAGGAGATCTTTTTCGTCCTTCAATTTTAAAAGAGTTAATACCTGCCTCAATTAGTTTGTCTATGAACATTATTGAACACAAGTCTTTAGGAGATAGCACATAATCATCCCCAAGAATCATTTCATTGCCGCTGTCATTATCAATAATTTTATATTCTCTTCGACAAGGCTGGATACATTCGCCGCGGTTTGCACTTTTGGAAAAAATACTATGACTCATAAAACAGCGTCCGCTAATTGCAATACACATAGCACCGTGAATAAATGACTCAATTTGGACATTTGTGTTTTTGCGTATCTCTTTGATCTGCTCAAGTGTACATTCACGGGCAAGTACTATTCTATCGGCACCGAGATTTGCAAAATAATTTGCAGATAAACTATTAGATATTGATGCCTGAGTGCTGATACAAAATGGGACTCCGTATTTAACACAAAGGCTGATAACAGCCATATCCCAGCATATTATTAAATCAATACCGGATTCTTTGGCAAGCAGTACCGTATTCTCAAGTTCAGAGAGTTCATTTTCATAAATAATACTATTTAATGTAAGATGTGCCTTTACATTGTTTTCGTGGCAGAGAGCAATAGTTGAGGCTAAATTGTCAGGATTGAAATTGTTAGCCTTGGCACGCATATTGAATTTATCTAAACCAAAATAAACAGCATCTGCTCCATTATGAATTGCAGCATTAAGCATTTTAAGGTTACCTGCAGGTGCAAGGAGTTCAGGCTTTGGATTTATGTTTTGTCTCATTATGATATTTGCTTTTATCTAAATTTTATTAAATTTGAATTCATATATAATTAAAAATATTTCCATTTGCCATTTTTGGATGCAAAAAACTTATCATACAGAGCTGAATGGGATACTCGCTAACTAACATAATTGACCTTGTTCAGGAAATTTCCGCTGCTGATTCTGTGGCGCTTTTTCAAATATTTGAAAACGATGTTTCCCCGGTAGCTTTATGCGGCCCGGTTAAGGAGAACAAATCTTACATAAATTCTTTGATTAGTGATATCAAGGATCAGAAACACCTGATATTCAACGAAGATTATTCTCCGCGAATAGCCTTAAAAATGAATCATAAGGTATGTAGCTTTAATACTTTTGAATCATCATTTTCACCGATTAAGTTCTTTCTGATTTATTTATATAAGCAAAAAGCCGAGCCACTCTCAAAGAATTCATTAAAGAAACTTTATTTGATAATCAAGGATTTGCTTTACACTCAAAATGAAGAAAGTTCAGCAATTTCTCCTTTCGCGTTTTTTGACAATTTTGATTTTGGAATAATGCTGACCGACAAGAAAGGAAACAGGGTTTTTGCAAACAAAGTGCTTAATGGCTATTTCGACCAGAATCAGTTGGTTTCAAGAAATAACGATATTACATTTTTTAATGAATTAAAAGAGAAACAAAGTTTTAATAAAGAAATACTTCCGGAAATTCTGACATCTCCTGCGGAAAAGACATATAAACTTATCTATCTATCAAAAAGTAAAAAAGAATATAATTTTCTTTTAACTTCTAAAAGAGTTGATGATTCAACATCCGGGAATATATATATAATGATGATTTTCCAGGATATAAGCACTTTCGTGAAAAAGGAAAATTTCATTTTAGAGACAACAAAGAATATAGATTCAATACTATATTCCTCTACACTTTGCGGCAGTAAATACTTTTTTATAAGTGATGCGCTAAGCAGAATGCTCGGCTTTACCAAAGAAGAATTTGAAACAAAAAAATATTTTCTGCTTAGAAGAATAGATAAGAAATACTTTCCCGGATTCAAAAAGTTCATTAATGATTTACGCAAAGGTCTTAATTCCATTTTTGAATATCCTTTCCTGGACAAAAAAGGGCTTTTGCACTACTTAAGGCATTCGGCAATCCCAATATATGAAAATGGACAAATTGTAAGAGTTGTAGGTGTAATTAACGATATCACAATGCAGCATAAAATTCGCACTGAACTTGAAAATGCAGAGGAAAAATTCAGAATTCTAGTTGAAACAGCCAACGATTTAATTTTTAACTTGAATGCATATGGTTATTATGTTTCAGTAAATTCAAGTGGTGCTGTTTCAATGGGCTATAAAACAGAGGATTTTATCGGCCGTCATTTTATGGATTTTATTGAAGAGAAAAATAAGTCGGATATAGCTCTGGCATTTCAAAAAATTCTTTCGAGCAATGAAGTAGTATCCTTCGAGGCGTTTTTCAAGGATAAATATGGAAAGAAAGTTATTCTGGAAATACAGGCACAATCGCTGAGGGTAAATAATAAACTGATTGGAATGGTTGGATTCGGAAGGGATATTACCAGCCGTCTGAATGATGAAAATAAGCTGAAAGACCTTAATGCAAAACTTGTAGAAGCAAACAGGATTATATCAATTGAAAGAGATAGGGCGAAGCAGCAGTTGTCTGTACTTGAAGAACTCAATAAACTTAAAAATGAGTTTATATCCAATGTTTCTCATGAACTGCGGACTCCATTAGCCTCAATTGTAGGTTTTGCCGAAACAATTGCTTCAGACAGAGAAATGCCTGCTGAGATGATTTATGAATTTAATGACATTATTCTAAGTGAAGGGAAGAGGCTGGCAAAACTTATTAACGATGTACTCGATTTTTCAAAATTGGAAACAGTTAAAGATGTACTTCACAAATCTGAGTTTAACTTAGCTGAAGTTACTTTACTTGCAATTGAAAGTTATACTAAAGCTGCAGAAGAAAAAGAAATTGTGATAACACAGGAAATTCCTGATTCTGAAGTGATGATGGTTGGTGATAAAGACAGAATAGCCAAAGTGGTCAGTCATCTTTTGTCAAATGCCGTGAAATTTACAAATCAGGGCGGCAGAATAACTGTTTCTGTGCAGGATTTCCTTGAAGAAGTAGAATTAATTGTTTCAGATACAGGAATAGGCATTGCTGAGGAAGAACTGCCGAAACTATTTCAGAAATTTCATAAAGTAAGCAGACCCGGGACCCAAAAACCCGGAGCAGGCTTCGGATTAGTAGTAGTTAAGCAAATTGTTGATTTGCACAAAGGACTGCTTCGCGTAAGAAGTGAATTAAATGAAGGTACAACTTTTATAATAAGATTACCAAAAAAGGAAGGCAGATAAATGAATAACCCTATTTTTATAATAGATGATGAGCCTTCAATACTTAAACTTCTCTCATTTTGGGTAAAAGATAAATGGGGATTTGAAATACGCACGTTTCAATCCGGTACAGATGCCCTGAGGGCACTTTATGAGAAGCCTGCATTGGTGCTCCTTGATATTATGCTTCCTGATATTAACGGGTTAGAAGTACTTAAGAAAATTAAACTTGCTGAACCGGATATACCTGTGATAATGCTTTCTGCACAAGGCGATATCGAAGTTGCTATTGAATCTATAAAATTGGGAGCTTATGATTATTTTCCTAAACCGATTGATTCAAACAGACTGGAACCGGCAATTCGCAACGCAATAAAACATTATGAACTAACTAAACAATTGTCTTTACTTAGAGATGAAGTTGCATTAAAATATAGTTTTGATCAGATTATTTCCGTTGATCAAAAAATGCAGGATGTTTTCAGACTTGTCTCAAAAGTTCTTGATAATGACATAACAGTTTTGATTACCGGAGAAAGCGGAACAGGTAAGGAATTAATCGCTAAGGCAATTCATCACAACGGGTCAAGAAAAGATTTTCCGCTTGTAGTGGTAAACTGTGCATCAATTCCAAGGGAGCTGCTTGAAAGTGAATTATTCGGTCATGAAAAAGGATCCTTTACCGGTGCTTATAAAAGAAAAGAAGGGAAATTTGAAATTGCAAACGGCGGTACGCTTTTTCTTGATGAGGTCGGTGAACTAGAAATGGCACTGCAAGCAAAAATTCTGAGAGTTATTCAGCAGAAAGAGTTCGAAAGAATTGGAGGCAACGAAATAATTAAAACAGATGTGAGAATTATTTCGGCAACAAACCGCAATTTAAAAGAAGAAGTAGAAGCAAAAAGATTCAGGGAAGATCTGTTCTACAGACTCAATTCATTCCCTATTCATATCCCTCCGCTCAGAGAAAGACGAAGCGACATTATGCCGCTAATTAATTATTTTATTGAATCGTTCAATAAAAAATTATCAAGGGAGATAAAGGGTTTTTCGAAAAAGAGTCTTAAGCTGATGTATAATTATGATTGGCCCGGAAATATAAGAGAGCTTGAAAATACTGTTGAACGATGTATAATAGTTGCTGACAATGATGTTATAGAAGTAGCTGATCTTCCTCCGGCAATACAAAATGTTAAAGGAAACACTGCTACCGATGCTCCGCCTGTGCTGTTCGGTTCTGAGATGCCTGTTATTCCATTTGAAAAATTAAAAAAAGAAGCACTGAAACACGCACTATATGTATCGAACAATAATATAGTTGAAGCTGCCAGGAGTCTTCAGTTAGGAAGAGCTACTTTATATAGATTGATCGAAAAATATAATATAGAAATTAATAAATAAATGAAAGCTTGCTATGGAAAATGAAAATCTCTTAAAAGTACTGCTGGTTGAGGATGAACCCAACATTGCAAAACTGTTTCACCTCTATTTTGTTAAGGCAGGTTATAACTGCCAGATTGCAATTAACGGAAGACTTGGCTACGAGACGGCTAAGAAGTTTCAGCCTGATATTATCGTAAGCGATGTCATGATGCCTGAAGTTGACGGGTTTGAATTTAGAAAGCTCTTGCTCGCAGATGCTGAAGTAAGAGATATTCCTTTTGTGTTTTTGACTGCAAAAGGTGAGGAGCAGGATATTCTGAATGGCTATGATCTTGAGATAGAGGACTATTTATTAAAAACAGCCAGCCCTAAAATTGTTACAACAAAGGTTGGCGCCATAATAAAATCAAAAGGAAGAGAACGCAAAAAAGTTGTTGATGAACTCAATAAAGCAGTTGATAATATGGGTGCAAGAGTAGTTCCGGATGAATTTCCTGAATTTGCCGGATACGATATCAGACATTGGCACATTCCTTTTAAAAATATTCCCGGTGGAGATTTCCTTGATTATATTGAAGTTGACGAAGATAATATCGTCGTATTCCTTGGTGATGTAATGGGAAAACGATGGGGTGCATGGTATTTTGCAGTAGCCTACGCCGGTTACGTAAGGAGTACTGTCCGAGTTGCAATTCAAAATGAAAAGGAACTGAATCCCGGTCATATTATGAACGAGGTAAACAAAGCCATTTACCGTGATCAAAGAATATCAGAGGTGTTTACGACATTATCCATCATTACTCTTAATAAAAAGACAAATACAATGCTCTATTCAGGTGCAGGCGACTTACCAATTCTTTACCGTAAAGCGTCTGACGGTTCGGTTACGAAAATCCAGTCGAAGGGACTTCTGCTTGGTTTCAGTGAAGAAGGTATGTACAACGATAGCAAGATAGAGATGCAGCCGGGAGATTGTGTATTTCTTATAACAGACGGAATTACAGACAGTCGGGATAAGAATGGAGAGCAATTCGGTACGGCAAGGCTTGACGATGCTATACAGAATATTCCGGTAGGAGCTGATGCTCTTGAATCAGTTAAAAATGATTTTACTGCATTTACAAATAACGAGTTTGATGATGATATAACTCTGATGCTGATTAAGGCAAAAGAATAGAAGATATCTCATCACGAAGTTTTTTTGAATCATTTAAGGATATCCTGTAAAAGATATCCTTAATTTTTTGATAATCAAGCATTTCAAATTCTTTCTGCCTTGGTAGTATTAGTACTCCAGCCATATCGATGGCTGCAGGACTAATTAATAGTTTCTTTTCTTCTTCAAAATAAAATTCTTCCGGCCTGTGATAACTTCGGGGAAAAATTGCAATGTTAAACTGCTCTTTTGAAATAAAGCCCCACAAATTGATTTTAGGTTCTGAATATCCTGACACATAACCTGAAAGAATATCCATAATCTTCGGAAAAGTTTTTAGAACGAAATCATCGTTTTCTGATTGAATAAGCAAGGCTGTGCGGTTATAATTATTTGATATTAATACCCGTCCTGCTGAAGTATTATTTAAACTGCTGAAATATGTTTCAACTTCCTTTTCGAGAGGAACAAGTCCCGACGGACAAGCCTGAAAATGCAGATGATCGGGCGCTGAAGCTCCGCACTCAGGTCCGTTGTAAAAAAGGCTGTACTTATCTCCAATTTTATTAAGATTTCCCGTGAAAGCTTCAAATCCGGTCATAATACTCTGCGGTTCGTGCTTTTCCGAAGAAATTGTGAAATGGTAAGGAAAAACCGGGTAAGGATTGCACAAAAACATCATACCAGAGTAAGAAATATGCCTTTGTTCAGGTGGTAAGTTTTCTGCACATAGGAAGCATTTTCTGTTGCGAATACTATCAGGATCAACCATTGCGGAGGAAGATGTAATTCTATGAGGATTGAATAAGGATACAAGTTGAAAACCGCCTTCAGAAAACAGTTTATTATTTAAGAATTTCAGATTATCAAAATTCTTTCTTAATAGTGGCCATTCGTTTAGCTGCAAATCAAAAAATTCGGTTAAATCGTAACTATTCATCAATGTTTATTCTCTGTCTTGCAAATATTTCCATTGTTCTAAGTCTGTCTTTGTAATAAGCATAACGATTTTCTATTTCAGATGGAAGATCAGAATCAGAATTACCTGACCATCGTCTGCATTTATACACCGGATCATAAATTCGGCTGATTTTATACTCTCTGCTGATTCTGAGCATAATGGCATAATCTTCTCCATAGCTAACATCGGGGAAGCTGATTTGCCTTAGAAGACTGGTATAGAATGCCCGAGGTGCGCCTAGTCCGTTAATTCTCAGGGCATTGTTTCGTCCGTTTTCTTCTGTCCATTCTCGGTGGTCAATAATTCCGGGTGGAATTGGATTGAGATCGAAGTCGGTCATTTCATAAGATCCAATTACACATGGTGTTTTCTCTTCATAAAATTTATCAATGATAAATTGCAGACTGTTTTCATCAGAATAGAGGTCATCACTATCGAGTTGAACTGAGAATCTTCCGCAAAAGTTAGAGTTTATTGCATAATTCCAGCAACCGCCTATATTAAGATTCTTTGTTTCAGGAATCAGATGAATGAGCTTTTCTGATTCACTTGAAAAGTTTTTTAAAATTTCAGTTGTCCCGTCTGTTGAGTGATTATCAACTACGATTATATTGAAGCTGAAATTCGTATCTTGAGAAAGCGCTGAATTAACGGCATCTGCAATAGTCTTTTCTCTGTTTTTTACAGGGATTATCACACTTGCCTCTACAGGAAATTGATCCTTATAAATATCAATCTGCCTAAACTCAGGCTTAAGATAAGCATTTATTCTTTTTAAGTAATGAGTAAATACCTTTTCCATTTCGATTTGCACTTCGCGGTTTTTCGGATTTACATAATCGAATTGTTTTTCACCTGTAGCACGTAAATCTGAATTCCCGATAGTGTAAAGAATTTCCGGGATCCGAGTAAAATTTCCTGCCTCGGATAGTTTCAGTCTGAAATCATAAAAGCCCGCATAACCAAGATTTGTTTCGGGAAGCGATTTCTTTGCAGCTGAGGTTCTGCATACAATTATCTTTCCGAAATTAAAATCGTCTCTGACACTGCCTGGCTGATAATCAGCCAAAGGCATGGCTTTTTCAGTTCCGCTTTTAACTTCTGAATAGTCTGAGAAAATCAGCACTGAATCAGAATTATTGGCATACTCGCAAATTCTGTTGATTGTGTTGATCCTGAAATTTATTGTATCCGATGTTAATATGATGAAATACTCAGAAACAGCATTTGATATTATTTCTCTTATTGTAGTTCCGGAAAAAAGAGGCTTATCGGAATGATAAATAACATCAGGCTGTTCCGATGGCTCGGCTGAAAGATAAAATACATTTGAAATCATTTCAGAATCTTTGAGGTAATCAAATCTCCTGTCGAGATTGTTTCCTGTAGGTATAAATATGTCAAATTTCATATTACTCATATAGTTAGGGTAAAGCCGCTCCTTAATTCTCTCCCTGGCATCGGCAATCCGAGTTGATAAAAATTCAATCTGTCAAAAACATTGTTTATTCTTAGAAACACTTCAATTTCGGGTAAATTCTCTTCTAATATTGAATAAGATGCACGTAAATTTAGAATTATATTTTCCGGCAGTGCTATAAAATTATTTGTGTTGAAATTTCTGGCATATTGTTTTGAGACATAGCTCAATTCACTTTTCAATAGAATATTATCTAAAGGAGAGTGAGTAAGTATGACTGAGGCAATGCAATTCGGCTGATATTCAAGAGTATCGGAATAATTGCCGGATTTATCCAAAGCGTTCGATTTCATAAAAGACACTGAGAATTCCGCAGTATTTTGTTTGGAAAACTGCCATTTTGAGGATAACTCGGCTCCAAGTGTGAGAATTTTATCTTTATTCACCCTCATATCAGCTTCGCCTGCATTTATCTTTATTATACCGTCATTCATTTTGTGAACAAAAAGATTAATTCCTGCAGAATTTCCTTCTGAGTTGTATATTGCCGAGAGTTCACCCAGTAGAATTCTTTCGGGTTTGAGATCAGGATTAATTACAAATTTCCCCAAAGCATCTGAAAACTTTTCTCTCATTGAAGGTATTCTACTCTTACTTCCGAGCATCAGTTCAATCTCAAAACTGTTGCTGATTTTTTTTGTTACAGAACCGAAAAATCCGAACAAATTAAATTCATTATTTATTGGAATAATATTTCCGGTTTCAGGATAAGATGAATAGTCGTACTGTCCGCCGAAAGTAACAACAAATTCTCCGGAAAGAAAATGAATCTCAAGACCTGAGCTGAATATGTTTTGCGTAAACTTATCGGATACTTTCTTATAAGGGAAATTTTCATTGTGAAGAGAATGAGAACCTGATAAAGAAGCATTAAGAACAAATTGATCCGTGATTATTGACTTAAGGTTTATTTTGCCGAAATAAAAATTATCGCGGTCTTCTTCAGTCTGCTTTATTTTGGAAAGCGACTTATCTGAGAATTGATCAATTACAATCTTGTAGCCGCTCCATGAGAATGCATAATCAATATTTACACCCATTAAGCCGGAATTGCCGTGGATACCTGCCATTTGCATATTCCAGACCGGATATTTCCAGTATCTTGGTTTAGAGTTTCCTTCTTCAGCCGGGACTCCGGAATTGCCATATGAACCAAGAAAAAATCCGGATATAAAGCCGTTCGATTTGAAATTATGTCTAATGTCAGTTATGAAAGAATAATTCTCTTTTCTACTGTTTTCTCTTTGGGTTGATGAAGTAAATTCAGACTGTATGAAATTTTCGGGTAAAGTATAACTTTCCTGATTGTAATAATCTGATGAAAATGAAATGCCTGTTTGTCCGTTAGAGTATGAAAGCTTTCCTCCGGCCTTGTAAAAAGATGAAGTGCTTCCTGAGACAGAAAGTTTTCCGGAAAAACCGTTTTTAGATTGGTCGAAAGAAGAAATATCCACAATTCCCATTAAACTGTTTGCACCGTAAAGAACAGATGGAATACCCCGAATAATTTTCAGACTGCTGATAGAGTATTCAGGGAGCCTGCTTACGTCGAATCTTGAATCCCAGGGTACAACAAGAGGGACGCTGTTAAAATATATTCCCGTTTGCCTTTCATTTGCTCCGCGGAATAAAAACATTGTCTCTCCTCTTGAATTTTTTTGCATCTGAAGTGAAGGTGCATTCAATAATACACCCGACAAGTCAGAAGCATCCAGACTTCGAATATTTTTGTGATTTAAATCAAGTATAAACTTTGGACTATTTGTGTTCGAAGATATTACAGATATTTCTTTCAGCTTATATTTTGGAATAGAATCTGTCTGTGCCGATATTCTGACGGAAATCACAATGCAAAGGAGGAACAAAAAAATAATTTGATTAATACCTAAGAAATTCATTATTTTACGCCTAATAAATTTATGAAATATACCATAGTTTCGTAATAAAGTTAGAAAAATATTTTTAATAGATATAACAGTAGTTTGAAATTAAAAAACAACATATTTAGCCTGAGCACTGCGAAATTAGTAAATAATTCTGACAATTCGGATTATTATTTAGCATGTTCAGAGAAAAACTCATACAAGCCAAATCACAACTGCATAAAGAGCAGCCCAAGTTCAACCGTGAAAATGCATTTCGTTTTAAGAAACATTCACACTTCCGGAGCATTCTACATCTGATTCCGGGTTTCCCCTTTTCTTTCTTTTTGATAACAAATGAATGGAGATTAAGTTGAATCGTTTTAGAAGTGCAATACTAAGTTTTATTTTTATAACCGCCGTTATTTCGATATTTTTTTACGGCAGTGAATATGTGTTCTCGCAGGAAGCAGTTATTCTTGAAAATGATACCATAATTCAGGTAAGTTCAGATCAAATAAAAGCAGAGATTAGTTATAGCAGTGATTTTAAGATGCATGCTTCCTGGTATGGAGCAGAATTCGGTAATAGACCTACAGCCAATGGAGAGATATTTGATCCAAACGGATTTACCGCAGCTCACAAGACACTTCCTTTTGGAACTGTATTAATGATTGAAAATCCTTCAACAGGTAAATCTGTTATTGTTAGAATTAATGACCGGGGTCCATACATTACCGGAAGGGATATTGATTTATCGCGTGCTGCCGCGAAACAGCTAGGTATGATTAAACCCGGTGTTGTTGAAATTAAAGCTAAAGAAATCGTACTTAATAATAGTATAGATCCCATAGCATCATATTAGGATCCGGTTACCCCTTCCGGATCCTGATTATATAAGGAATTATATGACAGTAATTTTTTCTAAAAAATGCGAACTTGGATTAAAGGCAGTTCTTTTTCTTTCCACACAGCAGGAAGGAAAGACATATAACGCCGAAGAAATATCGGATAAATTGCAAGTGCCTAAGGAATTTGTTTCAAAAGTGCTTCAGCTCCTTACATTTAATGAAATTGTGGGTTCAAAAAAAGGTAAGAATGGGGGATTCTACCTCGCATCCCCCCCTTCTTCAATAAAACTTATCGATATTGTAGAGGCAATTGACGGACTCAAGGTTTTCGAGTCTTGTGTACTTGGGTTTCCGGGTTGTTCCGATTCCAATCCTTGTCCGGTACATGAAAAATGGGGCAAACTACGCGACCAGGCTTATCAAATGCTTAGTGAAGAGACTCTGGAAGAACTTAGAAACAAAACTGCTCAGAAACTCGGCGATCTTGTTTAAGTTTAGTTAATTTTTATCTTATTCAGTATGTTTCCTTCCACACTGAGAACTATTGCATCAATCTGTATTGATGATCCTGTAAATTCAGCAGCCTGTTTTGCAATTTGAACTAATCCGCCACAACAAGGTACCTGCATTATCAAAACCGTTATACTTTTAAGTCCGGCTTCAGTTATCATTTTTATTAGTTTATCCAAATATGCTTGTTTATTAGTGTCCAATTTCGGACATGCAATTGCAATACTTCTGCCTTTCATAAAATCTCTGTGAAGGTCGGGATATGAAAATCCGGCACAATCTGCAGCTAACAAAAGGTCAGAGTTTCTGTATTGTGCAGAAACGGGAGAAACTAAATGAAGCTGAATTGGCCAGTGACTGAGTTCGGAAGGATGGTTATTATTTTCAACTTCAACAGGAGATTTGGAGCTATTTAGGATTTTCTCTGCAGAACCGGGGCAAGTTCGCGCATCCGAGTTATCTCTTAAACGGTATTCAGGTATTTCAAATCCATTTTCAATAAGATACCTTTTGGCTATTGCCAAGTATTCAAATTCGTTGTGTTCTCTTAGATGAGTGAGATGCGCTTTTATAACATTAGAACCTCCTGAAGTAATGTAATCCATAACCTTCCATTCATCGTAAGGTTCAGCTTCTCGTTCAACAACTTTAATCGCATCTTCAGGACAAAAACCAATGCAGGCCCCTAGTCCGTCACAAAATAAATCGCTAATGAGTCTTGCCTTTCCGTCAATTATCTGCAGTGCACCTTCGGCACAATTAGGAACACATAAGCCGCACCCATTGCATTTGACGTCATCTATTTCAATAATATTTCTAATCATTTTAATGATTCCCATAAACAGAATAAAAAATCTGAATATTAAATTAATAAAAACAAAAATCTCAAACAAGTGAATATTATTTGGCAAAATAATAGACCTCATAAAAAGAGGCTTTTTATCGATAATAAGAAAGTAAAAACAATACGAGATATTATGTTTAGAGTATTATACAGAATTGTTCTTCTTTTTCTGTTTTCAGGCAGTTTAATTTTCGCACAAACAATAGTATTTAATCCTGCAAAAGGATATTCCCCCGGTTCAAAGACACTCAAACCCAAACTTTTTTTTAGTCCGGCTGATAGTCTTATTTTTTCGTGGAATCAAACGGCTTCGAGCAGTTACAAAATAAAAATTGGACAGACGAGAGGTACATATTCAAAGTATTCAATTTCGGTAACGGGTACCAGAAAATCAATAATACCCTCTTCATCGGCACACAACATCACAACCGGAAGATATTTTGGAATAATTACAAATTCAACTGAAAATTCAATTTCGAAAATTAAGGAAGATGCGAAAACTAACTCTGGTATAAAGTATTCAAATGAAATAGAGTTTATAATTGAGGCGCAGACAGCACCTGTTGCAAAAGTTCCCCGAGGGAAAATAACTGAACAGGTACCTGTGTTTGAATGGAATCCGATTGCCGGTGTAAAAGCATATTGGCTTATTGTTTCAGGGAGTCCTTTCTCAGTTGTTACACTTCCTTCAGGTAAAGTAAGCGTTCAGGGTGCTAATGTAATGTGGGATTATGTGACAAAAGGCACTACAGTAAAATATGGAGAACAAAGCTCTCTTACAGAGTTCGGAGATGATGCCCCGCCTCTTATTCCGGGGAAAGAATACAATTATACTATTCTGAATTTATATGATGAAACAGATTTAAGTTACGTTAGTTCAGTTTTTGGGGGGGCAGTATCCTTTAGTAATTCGGCCGTCTCTCATCTTTCGCGTCCGGTTTTAGTTTCACCGGCTGACAAACTTATTATGTATAGTGAAGAAGAAATTAAATTCAGATGGGACCCGGTTAATGGGGCTTCTCACTATTCAGTTTATCTGTTTGAAAGGGTAAAAAGTTTTGCAGGGAATGATCAGCAAATAGACCTGCCTGTATGGAGTTCTAGTGTGATGCAGAATGAGATTACGTTCCCCGCAAAAGGAAAACTAAAGAATTCTGACTACATCTGGTATGTTGTTCCATTTGATTCAAAGGGTGAAGGAAATATAAGCAATACAAATTCTTTCAAGTATGTAACTGAAACCGGGAGTTATATAATACGAGCATTCAGGAAGTCAGACAAATCTGCTTTGCTGGGTTTTGATATTAATATTAAAGCTCTTGAAGGAGGTTCAACAGCAGCAAATTCCTTAGTTGCATCCAATACAAACACCTACAAAGACAGTCTGACAGTAGGTAAATACTCAATCAAAATATCCAAGAAAGGTTTTACTGATACGACATTGATATTGACAATAAAAAAAGGAACTACGTCCTCGTCTGATATTTATCTTTCATCAGTGGCAAGCATAATTAAAGGAAAAGTAACAGATAATTCCGGTAATACCATAGAAGATGCATCTATAAAAATTACCAAAAGCGACGGAACAAAGCATTATGATGGATTTACAGATAACAGCGGAGAATTCGCAATCCAGGTACCCCAGGGATTATATGAGGTTACAGCGACAAAATCGGGATACAGGAGCGATAAATTAGGAATTCAAACAAGCGGTTCCGTAATAGAAGCCGGAAGAAATCTCATTCTTATAAATGAGCCTGTTTACTTGTTTGGAAGAGTAACAAACGAATTTAACAAACCGGTTCAGCTAGTATTAATTAAAGCTATTAAAGCTGATGAATCAGTCTCGGCAGTAACAGACGGAAATGGAAATTATTCCATTAAGCTGACTCCCGGAGTGTGGAGTGTAGGAGCATCGAAATCCGGATTTGTTTCGCCTCAGCCGGTAAACATAAATCTCTTGGCCGGACAGACTGCACCGGGTATGAACTTCAATCTTTCGGCAAATTCATCCCAGATTACAGGATTTGTCAAAGCAAAGTATGTTACCGGAAATACAGTTAGTATGATACCTGAAGCTGATGCAGAAGTTGCAGCTGTAAACAGCACAGGAAAAGTTATCACAGTAAGAAGCGGGAATATGGGACAATTTACACTTGATTTAAATGAAGGTTCTTACATCCTAT
>CAZOZP010000024.1:0-47734 GCA_964584325.1 uncultured Melioribacteraceae bacterium | reverse complement strand
TCTTTCTTTGCAATGGTATTAAGTGATAAAGATTTTCTAACGAATAATTTGGGTTAAATTATTGTGAGAAATGATTATTACGAAAAGATTATCTTACAATACAAGATCAACCAGCAAGCCGGGCTCTTTTCTTTTAAGGTATTCATATCTTTCAAGAATTGAACGTCCTCCATTCAAAAGTCTAGACCTTAGATTTCCCTGTTCCCCGGAATTTCCTCCGGCAATTGTAATATAAAAACCTTTACCCGGGGCAGGCGATGAAGTTTCCTGAGTTTTAACTGATTGCTTCTGTGCAGTAACCGCTTCAGGGGAGTCCGGTTTAGCAACAGTTTGCTCCGACTTAAGCTCAAGCGATGTTTTGGATGTATCAGATTGCCGCGTTACAGGAGCATTTCTGCTGTATTCGGGATTTGGAGAATTAACTTTATTCTGCTGCTGAGAGTTTCTGTATTCGGTGTTTTCAACCTTACCGGTATTGTTCTGAGTAATTTTGGGCACAGGCGGAACCGGTTCAACTTTTCCTGAAACCCTGCTTAACGGATAAATTTCAAGATATACATTATTTACGGCGCTTATGTTCATAATTTATTCTTTCAATTTCTTGAATTGTTGCAATTTTCAAGCCGAATTATTAAAGATTATCATCAATAAGATTACCAAGGCTATTCAAATGATTTTTTTCGGTTTGAACAACACAAATATAATTAAAATATTATTATGAACAGAGGCAATCATTATTGACCAAGAGTTTTATGATTATTAATGGTTAATTGTTTTCCTGATATTAATTTTTATTTGATTGTTCCGATTATAAGTCGTCTTTTACAATATAACCATCAATACTATTATTGGATTGACCATGAATAATACATCTGTTTTCTTTGTTGTAATATTTTTTGTAATTATTGTTTTAACTTCCTGCACTGACGAATACACTCCGCTGGAACCAAAAGTATCTATCCTGACAAATGAAATGAAATCGGCACTTGAAGAAGCAGCCGATAAAGTATTTCTCAAAACCAGTGCTCCGGGAATGATTGCTGTTGTCTCTGTTGAAGGAGAAGGCGATTATATTATTAAACGGGGTTTCAGCAATCTGACAACCGGCGAACCGATGAATGAAAATCACCTTTTCAGAATAGGAAGCAATACCAAAACCTTCACCGGAACTGCTGTACTTATTCTTGCAGACAGAGGACTTATAAGCCTTGACAGCAGCATCAGCCATTACTTGCCTGAATACAATATTCCTAACGGAAAAAAAATTACTTTAAGAATGTTGGGAAATATGACAAGCGGTTTATATAATTATACTGACGATGATCAGCTTTGGATAAGCCAATATGAAAATAATTTTATTAAATCTTATATTCCTGACTCTCTTCTTGCTTTAGCTTTCAGACATCCTGTAAATTTCGCTCCCGGTACAAACTACGAGTATTCAAACACAAATACTGTTCTGCTCGGTCTCTTGATAGAAAAAATAAGCGGAAAGCCAGCAGGCGATTTTATCACAGAAAATGTGATAAAACCTCTCGGACTAAAAAACACATATTGGCCTGATTCTCCATTTATGATTGGTCCTTACTCGCACGGGTACAATTCTGACTACGACCTGCTTTTGGATGCAACCAACTGGAATCCTTCCTGGGGTTATACTGCCGGCGTTATGGTATCAACTGCATCGGATATGAAACTCTATGCAAAAACTGTTGCAGAAGGTGCACTGATTTCAGAAAATATGAAGAAAGAAAGATTTACGTTCATCGGAGGATTTTACGGTTTTTGTATAATGAAAGCCGGCGACTGGCTTGGGCATTCAGGTTCAATCTCCGGATACAATTCTCACGTTCTCTATAATTCAAAAAGGAAAATAACTCTGGTTGTTTATGTTAATATGGATTCAGATCATCCTGTTGAATACTTTTCTTCAGAATTCAGAACGCTGTTGAATTAAGAATTTGGGATGTAAATATTAATAAATAAAAGTGGCATTATTCTTTTATTTATCTATTTTAGATTATAGAAATAAAATAATGAATATTCGTTTAACGGCTCTTAACTTGCACATATTGCCATGAATATATTTGATCAGGATTCACTCAAACCTGAAAACAAACAAATTACTTCTTTCAACGAAAAAGAAGAAATTCTTCAGCAGATTATTGATAACTCTACCGACAATATATTTGTTGTGGATGTTTATCCAAACGACAAGTTTTTATTAAAGATAATCAATTCAACCCAGGAAAAAATTCTTAGTAATACTAAACTTAAAATTGAAGGAAATTTTTTACATGATGTTTTCTCGGGGAAAACATTGGCAGATCTCACAGCCAATTATAAGAGCTGTGTTTCTGCTGAAAAGACTATAGTGTATGAAGAAGATATTTCATATTTTGCCGGAAGGGAATGCCATTATCATACAACCCTTGCGCCACTATTTAATGAAGAAGGCAAGGTTTACAGACTAATCGGATATTCAAAAGAAATTACGCTTCAGAAAATTGCCGAAAAAGCTCTTAAGGAAAGCGAAGCCAGAAACAGAGCTATGCTGAACAGCTTACCGGATATAATATTTATTGTAAGTTTAGACGGCGTTTTCCTTGATTATCATGTTCACGACAAAAGTCTTCTTTTTGTTCCACCTGAAGTATTCCTTGGTAAGGAGCTATACAGTGTGATGCCCGAAGAAGTAAGTAATCTATTTCGTGACAGCTTTAAAAAGGTTTTTGAAACGAAACAGCTCGATATAGTTGAATACTCTCTGCCGCTTCCTAATGGAATTATGTATTTCGAAGCCCGAATAACGCTTATGGACGAAGCAAGACTCCTGTATATTATTAGGGATATAACGAATCGGAAACTCGCTGAGCAGGAAATTCTGAGTTCTAAAGAAAAAGCAGAAGCGGCAAATAAGGCGAAAACTCTGTTCCTTGCCAATATGAGTCACGAACTGCGCACTCCGCTTGTAGGAATTTTAGGATACAGCGAATTATTAGGGAATGAACTTGAAGATGAAGAGTTCAAGCAAATGGCTCAGGGAATAAACAGAACCGGTAGAAGGCTTCTGAATACGCTTTCCCTTGTTCTGGATTATTCTAAAGTTGAAGCCGAAAAATATGAGCTCAATATAAGTAAACACGATGCTGTTAAGATGCTTAAAGAAATCTTTGAGGAATTCCGCGGAGGTGCAGTTTCCAAGAACCTTAAGTATATTTTCAGTCCGAATGAAGAAACAATGATAATTGATATTGATCCGGAAATGTTCAGAATTATTTTCGAAAATCTTTTAAGCAATGCGTTAAAGTTCACGGAATCGGGCGAAATAGAATTATCTTCAACCTGCGTCAGTCTCCCTGAAGGGAAAACCGGTTTCAAAATTTGTATCAGAGATACAGGTGTCGGGATAGATGAAGAAGAAATCCCGCTTATTTTTCAGGAATTCAAACAATTGAGTGAAGGAACAACAAAGCAGTTTCCGGGAACGGGACTGGGACTTTCGATTACAAAAAAACTGATTGAACTTCAGCACGGAACTATTGAAGTTTTAAGCATAAAGGGCAGCGGTTCAGTTTTCACTATTACGTTTCCCGTCAGTTAGCTTTTACTTTCCGGTTCAGGATTTCTAATAATCCTGAATTAATTAAACCCGGATTTATCATAAACAATATTCAATGACAAATCCGGGTTTTCCTATTCCTATTTCACTAAAAGTAATTTTCTTACCGAAGAAAATCCGCCGGCTTTCAGTTTGCAAAAGTAAACACCTCCAGGCAATCCTGCCGCATTAAACACAACTTTGTGATTACCCGTTTGTATTTCTTCATTTACCGGAACTGCAATTTCTCTTCCCAGCAAATCATAAATTATCAGACTTACGCCAGCCGGATTTATATTTGCAGGAATAGAGTATTCAATTATTGTTGAAGGATTAAACGGATTCGGATAATTCTGCTTAAGACAGAAACTAATTTCGCTGACTCCATTTTCCGTACCGGTCTGAGATGATTTCAGCACCAGCGATTCAAAAAACAATCTGCTGCTCTCTGACCCGTTTAAACTTGCCCTTACTCTTACCCCATGAAGTCCGGCCTTTAATGCCAGATTAATGGGCGTCAATACTTCTGAAGAAGGAGTCATTTCAAACTCTGCTTTTACTTCTCCGTCAACCCTTACTTTCAGAGTTGCAGATTCTGCATTTGTATAACCTTTTAATTCAAGAGAATAATTTCCGTCTGAAGGTACATTTATGACATAGCCTGTTTCAAAGCCCTGTTCCATTCTCAGAGTATTCCCCATCCATTCGGTACCAATCGATTCATTGAAATAATCATAATCATTCCCGAAAATTTCAGTGTTTACAGGTCTGCCGACAGTGACTGGATTTATTCCGGATTCAGCCAAAGTTTTAATTGCGTTCAGTTTCGGAGTATTGAGATTAAATATATCCTCAGCAAATCCGAATTTATAATCCTGTGCAAGAGCATAATAGACAAAGAGTCCGCCGCCGTTTTCATTCCATACCATATGGTGTTCCAGCACCTCCTCACCCATTCTCGGATCGCTGTTTATATATTCCCCGATTGTTTCTCCGTTACTAAGCAAGCTAAGGTCAGGTCCGCCTTCATAAGCGGCATAATTAAGACCGTAGAGAGCGCAAATTTCAGCATCAGATTTAATGAAAGTCCCCCATTCTTCCGGATACATATCTTCACTTTCCCATACATTATCAATATTAGCATCATTTGCAGGCTTATAATAAGGAGCCCCGCCGCCTGCATAGAAATAATAAGACAGCGGATAACTTACGCCAAGATAATCATTGTAGAAATTCTCTATATAATCAAGTCCGGCTGCACCTGTATATATTGCGGTAAACTGCCAGGCAAGTACCGGTCGTATTCTTCCCTCAGAACCTGTATGCATCCGTTCATCTCCGAATACCTCACGGAAAATCATACTTGCATCCGCTGCTCTTCTTGCAGTTCTTCTGAATCCGTGATACCAGTAGTTTTCATTCCCATCGAAATCGTATTGGTATTGAGCCATTTCTTCTGTAGAATTTGCCTGTTCCCAGTTCCACTCGGCATCATATTCTCCGCCGAAAAATCCGTTCCACAATTCATTCCCGTACTCAACATAAAGATTTAGTGCCGGATTAAGAGGCGGATTAACCGGATTTACCTGCACTGCAGTATAAGGATTCCCGTTTTCATCGCTTCCGTACAAAAACAACCGCGCCAATTGCCGGATATAATCATCGTCCACCCTTGCCGGAATTGAAATCCACGCATCCTTATTCAGTTCATTTGCAATTCTGATAACAGCCTCCCAGCTTGCCCCTCGTCCGTTGAATCCTCCCTGCTCATAGCCCTCCGAAGAAAGCGGAAAATCTCTGTTGAATGAACAAGCACTAACCGGTACACGGTCTGCCCAGGTATATTCCGAAGGGTTCCCCATACCTCCGGTAAACTGCATATATCTGATTACTCCAAAAGGTTGCACTGCATCTTTAAACTGATTAGTAATAAATGAATTTTCCGGATAGGATTCAGTGCTTCCCGGAAAAAGCGGTCTCATTATTTTTACATCCCTAATGCCGCCGGATGTTCCGGTAAATCGAATTCCAAAAACTATCGTACCGGAATCTGCAATCGAAAAACTAACCGAACTTCTGTCTGTATCCGGATCATAATTCCAGGTGCCTACAGTCACGCTTGTATGAAGAAACTGTGCATTTATAGATCCCCCTGAATTAACTGATCTGCCTTTAAATGAAAGCCTGTAAGTTCCGTTCATATAATGATTATGGAAAACATAACATTCCGCATCCTCGGTCGGGTAGCCAGAATTATCCATTGTAACAGTAACGGAAGAAAAATCAGGCCGCGTCCAACTTCTGGAAGTTTTCATTACATCTGTCAGTATATGATGAGTTTCCCAATCATTGCACGAACGAAGGTTAATACCTAACCTATTCTGCGAAAACAAATTCCCGCTAATAAAAAAAATGCAAACCAGAAATAAAATCGTTTGAAATGTTTTCATAAAATGCCCCTGACTTAAAAAATTGTTACCCTTTTCAGTATTGCCCGTTAACTTACATTAACAGATGCAAACCTAATCGGAACATCGTCAAAAATCAAATTATTTCTTAAGTATTTTAGAAATATATAAGAGCGCCGCAGGCGCTGATTTGGGTTTGAGTGGGGTTACAGTTTTCTATTAACATTGCACTGCTCTGCAGCTTTTCTGAGTCATGGAAATTAAATTTTCTATTAACATTCAGCACCTACGGTGGTGAAATAATTCACCGAAATCAGCATACTAAGCAATAAAATCGCTGCCAGCCTTTTAGTCTTATTCTATTTGCTTTGACTAATCTAAAATTATTTTCAAATATAGACACTGTGGGTACTTAAATTTTTTCACACTGATTTTCGCACTAAACCATCAAAAAACGGGTTTTTTGCTTCCTTTACTCCTATAAAGCAAAAACCCCTGAAGAGTTTATTCTACAGGGGTTTCGTTGTTGTCCTGTCAGGGCTCGAACCTGAACTCTTCTGATCCAGAGTCAGACGTGTTGCCAATTACACCACAGGACAATTTGATGAGGCGAAATTTATATAATTTATTTCCAAAAATCAATTTATTTGTAACTCCCCGTTGGTTATATTTGGTTATGAAAATGATATTTTTGACATTATTATCACTCACAACCGTAATGGCTCAGGTTTTCACTTTTGAAAGAGAAATTACCGGATACGGCAATGCAACTTCAATTGCACCCACTGTTTACAATAGCATTGTTGTCTCTGAAGAGAGTACCGGATTAGTCTATATTCTCGACTTTGAAGGAAACAAAATTAAAACTATCGGCGGACTTGGGTGGGACAATTACTCTTTCTGGCAAATTTCTGATATTACGACAACACAACTTAATGTTTATATTGCCGATAAGGGAAACGACCGCATTCAGGTTTACGACCGTAACTTAAATTATATCTATTCAATTACACCTTCATCACCGGGTATTAAAGAGCCTTTCGAAAAGCCTTCGGGAGTTGCGGTTACTTCTGCCGGAGAAATACTAATCCTTGATTCCGGAAGTAACTCGATTCTGAAACTGGATTCCAAGGCATCTCATCTTTTATCTTTCGGAGGTGTTCACTCAGGAGAATTCAGACTAACGGATGCGTCTTCAATTGATATAGTTAACGGCATATTTGTATCTGCAGGAGACAGAAATATACTTAATCTGTTCGATAAATTCGGCACAGGCCTATTGAAATTAAAACTTCCTTTCGTTATAAAAAAACTTGCTTCAGTTCAGAACATTCTTTTAGTCAGCGGCGTTAATAATATACTTGCATTCAGGCTGACTGACAACAATTTGATTAATCATAAGTTCGAATTAACCGGCAAAATACCTGAAGGAGATATTCTGGATATCGGCATTCTCGAAAACAGGCTGTTGATTCTTACTTCAAAATCTATTTTTATTTATAAGAGTCTCTGAAATACTGTTTCAACAAGTCTTATTCATTAATTGTATTATGTATTTTATCTTCATTTATCCTCAATAATACTAATTTCTGTCTATAGCAACTGAAGTAACCGTATTATCTGGATTAATTGAAACTGTATAATCTACACAAGAACTTGTTTTAAGAAGATAAACTATCGGATCACTTACACCTTGTATAGCAACAGTAAATTCAATATTTCCCGGTGCAAAAGTTCTTTTATCAGACCTTGAACCAGGATATATATTATTTATATTTTCCGTATTGCCTCCTGAAGTTTTCACCTGGATATCAGCTTTGGCTGTACCGTTATTGATAAGCGTAACACTCGGGTTCTCACCATCACATCCTGAACAACCGGTCATAAAAACACTTAAGCAAAACGAAATGATGATAAAAGCATACTTCATATTATCCTCTGATTTTTATTATTTATTCATCTAAATTATAACTTTATATTATTATAATGAAGTATAAAACAACAATAATCCGGAAAATATTTATTATGATGCTCCCTCTTTCAGGTTGAAATGCTTTTTGGTATATTTCGTTTCTTAAATATTATTTGTGAATAAGAGTGAAAAAATATCTGGCAACATTTGTCTGCGGTTTCTCAGGTGGAATTCTGCACAACATTCCCGGAGCAGGCGGATTGTTTCTGGTAATCCTCCCCCTATCTGTATTTCTTGCCCTTATGCTGCATATTAAAGCAAATAAAATAAAAAATGGAATTCCTATTTCAGAAGGAGTAATTGTAGGGTTGCTTACCGGTTTGTTCGGCGGATTCTTCAATGCATTTTTCGAGGTTTTAATTACACTTATAACTAAACACAACAAACTGCTTGATGCTATACGCGAGATAGAAAAAATAAAGGATCAATTCCCTCAGTTAGATCCCTCCTTTTTCAAAATTATGTATGATATATCGGACAGTATAACGAATTACGGATTTTCTTTAATATACACTTTCGGTCTCTTCTCTTTCAATCTTATGATTCAACCTGTAATCGGTTTAATTTCCGGTGCTTTAATTGCATTCTACTTAAATAACAATTCGCCATCATCCAAGAAGCTATAATATGATAAATGTTTTAATCTTTTTACTTCACATAATTTTTATTGCCGTTGTTTTTACGGTGATACTTAAAAAAGATTCTTTAAGCGATGCTCTTACAAATGCGGCATTAATTGTTTTGATTTTTTCCGTAGGATGGGCTGTCTGCAATATGGTACTGAAAATATTCCTTGAACCGCAAGGTTTTTCAAGCGGTGAACCTCTTGAAAAGATAGTAATACCTGAAAGTTTTGAAATGTTCCTTGATATGCTGAGCAAAGAACTCACAAGAGATACTTTATCTCTGATAATGCTTACAATCGGTGAATTCTTTTTCTTTAAGAGCTATTATAAAAAGCTATTTACTTCAGACGATAAGGAAAAGTAATAAAGGCCGTTTGCTCAGATTTTTGGTTTTTGGGAAGCGGCTCAAATCTCCATAATCTAAGTGAATTTATTGCTGCATTTTCAAGCCTTGTATCAGCTTTAACCAAAGGTGAGATTTTTCCGACAGATCCGTCAGGAAAAATGGTAAATCTCAATTTAATATCAATTTCCTTGTAAACTCCGTCAGGATATTCGGGCAGATTAAAATTATATATCTTTCTCTTGCCGAACGTCCCGAAATCCAGTTGAAATCCCGAAGTACCTTCATCGCCTGTTTTATTATCCCCCTGATTCTTTGAGTCTTCAGATTCCTTTGGCTTTTCTTTTTCTTTTTTATCGTCTTTCTTGTTAACGGCTATGTTGTCTTCATCAAGATTTTTTACAATCGGAACCTCTACATCTTTCTTCTCTTCTGATTTTTCTTCTGCCTTTTCTTCTGATTTTTCAGGTTCAGATACCTCTTCAACTACTCCGCTGTTTCCGGGCATTAGTCCTTCTCCGGAACTTCCAAATCCGAGTGTTATAAAGTCATCTTTCGGAATATCCGGTTCAAAAGTGATGAAATAGAAGAGTATTAACAGTAGCAGGTGAATTGCTGCTGAAACTATGTAGGACAAACTATTTATTTTTCTTAAATGCATTAATTGATAGTCTTTTCTGTTTCAAGTGTGAATTTTGTAATACCGGCACTTTTTGCCGCATCAATAACCTTTATAACCAAATCTATACTTACAGTTTTATCTGCTCTTATAACTATATTATCTTCAGGTTTTTCCTTAAGTAGCTGTGCTAACTTTCCCGGAAGCCTGTCTAAATCTGTTATTTCCGTACCGATATAAATTTGTCTGCTTTCGTCGATACTTACAGAAACCGGGGAAGAAATCACTTCTTCGTTGGTTTTTGAACCGGGGAGCTTTACCTTAACCCCGGTTTGAATAACAAACTGGGAAGAAAGCAGAAAAAATATCAAAAGAAGCATAACGATATCAGTTAATGACGAAAGACTGAACATTTCAATCGGTTTATTGTTGGTTTCAAATTTCATTTTCAGCCTCAAAGCTCAATTTCAAACTTATCATCCTGCTTATCTTCTGCACCGCCGGTTTCTTCAATAATATCAACAACATCATTCGAAACTACTTCCATATCCATAATTGTTTTTTTTATCTTACTTAAAAAGTAATTATAAAAAGCGTATGCAGGAATTCCGACAATCAGTCCGAATGCTGTTGTAAGAAGCGCTTCCCAGATGCCTGCAGCTAAATCGCTTGGACTCGCATTTCCAGAAAGATTCTCAATTCTCATAAACGCCGATATCATTCCGGTTACAGTTCCTAAAAATCCCATAAGTGGGGCAATACCTGCAATTGTTGCCAACACAGGAAGACCCTTTTCTAGCTTCGCTACTTCCTGGCGTCCTGCATTTTCAATAGCTTCCTTTACTCTCTCGTGTCCAAGTTTGTACTTCTTAAGACCTTTTCTAATAATATTCGAAACGGGAGATTTTTCCTCTGCACAGAACACAATTGCCCCCTGAACATCTTTTTTCCTTAATAATCCGCGAATTTTAACAAGAAACGCCGGTACATTTGTTCTTGATTTCCTGATCACAATAGCACGATTAATTGCTACAGCCGTTACTATAACTGATGTTAACAGAATCGGCCACATAATCCAGCCGCCTTTTAAGAATATTTCCAGTAAATTCATATTTCCTCTTTTCTATCCTTATATTTTATTTTTATTCTGATTCCAGAATTCTTCCGCTTCTTTCGCAGTATTGAAACTTCCGATTTTCACTCTATACCAGACACCCAAACTCTGAAGATTTGTTTTTACAATAAATGCATCATATCCGCCGTTCCTCAGTCTGGCAGTTTCTTTTTCTGCAGTTGCAAGAGATTTCCAGGAAGATACCTGTACATTATACTTGCTTCCGTCAAAATAGAAATTTGTATTCGGAACTTTCTCATCCTTAGGTATTTCTCTAATCATCGGACCGCCTGCTTTACTCTCACCGGATAACTTGACAGAAGCGCCTGACCCGGGATTATTCTTTTCCTCACTAAGAGTGAGTTTCGGATTATCCACATTAATCGGTTTTTCGCCCGGTTTTTCTCCAAGTTCCATTTTAAGCTGTGTAGGATCAGAAGATGGGGTGTCAACTTTTGTCTTAGGTAAATTTTCCTGCGTTGCCGATTCTTCAATTTTATTATCTGCCTGAGTGGAATGTTCTGTTTTTACCGGTTTTTCATGACTTTCTTCCTCACCGGAAAAGAAAACGAAGTATCCAGCAATCAAATTAATTATTACAACAGCAGGTATTATCACAAAAAGCGGATTTATTTTTGCAAATATAGATTTTTTTCTCACCGGCATTTTAGCAAAAGCGTCCGAAACTACAGGCTGTACCGGAGTATTTTCCTGCACTTTAACAGTCTCTTCCTTAATAATCTGCTTAACAGGTTCGGGAATAACTTCAGGAATTGATTCCTGCTGCACCATTTCTTCATTATCATCTTCGTCCACATCCAGATTCATAAGCGAACCTGAAACTCTTTGTCCGCCTGCTACCGTTACCTGAACGGGAATCGGCTGAATCTCATCTTCGCCTTCATCAAAATCAGTTTCTTCATCTCTCCCCGCTGTATTCTCAAGCAATTCGCTCTTGAGCAATTCTTCTATTGCAGTATCCTGCTCAAGATTCGGAGAATTTTTATAATGGTCGCTCAATTCAACTTCGTCGTCTTCGTCAGTAGCTTCTCTTTCCAACGCGTTATCCAGCAGAGTTTCAGTTAACAATGCATCATCGTCATCAGGATAATCACTGTTGAAATCATCTTCATCAAGAAATTCATTTTCCAGTAATGAATCATCGATCTCCTCCGGCTCATCATCATCGGAAACTAAATCTGAATCATCAAAATTCAAATCAGCGGAAAGCCCGGAAGTGAAATCTTCTTCAGACGAAATAGCATCCTGTTGTTGTATGGCGCTAATGTTTTCTATTTCTTTGACCGACTTCCCTTTGCCCGCTCTTAATAACTCTCTGATAACATCTTCTTCTGCCTGTCTGCTGTGTTCTAACCCGGTGGAAGATACTTCTGAACTCATAGGAAAATCTTCATTTTCATCTTCATCCAGGAAATCAGTATCAGGTATTATCTCAGGGTCAAAATCATCCTTAACGTCTTCATCCTGTATTATCTCGAGTCCGGGAGCCGAAGTTTTCATATTGCTGAAATAGTCATCCCAGAGATCGAAATTTTCAAGTTGCTCAGAATCTTTAAATAGTTTTTCTATTTTTTCTTCAATCATTTTTTTTGCAACAATGCCGGTAGTATCAGAATCAAGAACTCCCTGAAGATTTTCTGTAACCGGTATCAGCGGTTTATTCACACCCAAATCAAAAATACTGTCGTCAAACTCATAGAGATTTCGTTTGTTCTGTACATCGATTTTAAGAAAAAGGTTCTTTGCGCCTGCTCCGAATTCTTCGCTTAGCGGGGAATAAATCAGCGAATATTTTTTTTCTATCTTCGCTCCTCCCATTGCAGTTTTTGCTTTAACCGAAGCGTCTTTTTTCAGCTGAAACACACCTAATCCGTTTATTTTAACAGCTTCATCAACGTTTAGTGTTTCGGAGGCCTTATTCACCAGAATATTAAAGGCAATATCTTTCTCGCCCTCATATATTCCCAGTGTTTCGGCTAACTTTTCTTCTAAATCTTCTTTTGTCATAGTATATCTTATTTTATTATACTAATTACTTTACCAAACATACTTAATCCCGGCGGATAAATCCAAAGGTTTTTCCCGCACGGTTAAAAACTTATAATTCTTTGAATCAGAGATGTTGTTAATAGCACCTAAGAAATAAAAGTCCGGAAAAGGTGACCAGGATGCATTAAACGACAAGTCAAAATAAGAAGGTATTTCTAATTTATTTCCTCTATCTGAATAAGATTTACCGAAATACTCAAGTGATGTACCTACAGATAACCCAAAATCAAAATCAAAACTGTAGGCAGCTTTAATTTCTACCTTAGGGCTATTGGGTAAATCTTTGTCTGAAGGCAGAGTCATCGAACTCATCTTTACTCCCGAAAAGAATCTGCCGTAAGGACCGCCATAGAAATCGGCAGTTATGAATGCATATAAATCTTCAGGATCATCTGCAAATTCAATTTCATATTTACCGTCAGAATCATTGTCTGTCAAAAACGGAAGTCCATTAAACGACCGCCATCCCAATCCTCCCGAAAACTCGTAATATGTTTCATACTGGTAAGTAATGAAAGCTTTTGAATGATTTTGAACTTTATAGAATACTCCGGCTCTCTGATTTTCATTAATAAATCTATTTAATTTGTAGAAATCGGAAAAAGTCATATAGCCGGACTGAGGCAGAAATTCACCTGAAAGTGTAAGCCCTTTTAACAGCTTCATCCTGATACTGAATTGCGGCATAAAAAGATCGTTTGAAGGGGCATGAGCATAGATTAGTCCGCCGGATATCAGCAAATTATCTGCAATTCTTAATTTTACACCTGCACTTGTTTCAATCCACCCTATTCTGAATGATTCTGTTGAGTCTGACTCATATTTTCTGTTTAAATAATTCCCGGTAAAATAAACACTGAAATTCTGAATTTTCATCTCCGCGTTTCCTGAGACTCTGAAAAGGTTTTCTCCAGTATTGTTTTCATCAAGCTCAAATATTTCATCTGAAACCGAGGCTGCATAATTCAAAGTTGATCCTGTTCCTTCTATTCCCAGAAGCAGATTTGCATTATCAATATTCCTGAAATTTTTCTTTGTAAAAAGCAGTTCTGATTTTTCACGTTTATAATCCAGAGATGTAAATATTTTCGTTCCAGGAAGAAATGAAGAGCTGTCTGAGATATAATAATCAGCCTTGAGGTCAGCCGACAAATTATTAACTCCCCTAAAATCGTTTGAGGCTTTTTCATCCAATGCAGAAAGACCGGCTTTCAGCATAAATTGCTCAGGATTATACCAGGCATTAAGTAATGCCGAAGGCAGAGATACTGTTCCGAGGGAGAGTTCTGCCGTTCCCCCGAATGGATTTTTAAGACCACCTATGGTTTCTTTAAAACCCGATGAAAAATCATGATCACCTAAATTAAGCTGTGATGGTTTGTATTCAGGCTGGTAAAAATCAAGTTCCAGTTTAGCCTGCAGATCCGGTTTAACTTTATCTTTTGGCGGAATATCAATTTTATCTTTTCCGGTTATAACAAAATCGGGTAGTTCGATATTTTGTCCCGTCTCCTGGGCAGATATTACAGATAAAGCAAATAATAATATTATTAGATATTTCATTACAATTTTCTCAATTTTTGTTTAGCTTCTTTTGCAGCATTACCATACTGGTCGTTTGAAATTACAGCATTGTAAAACTCTCTTGCCTTAGACTTATCTTTAAGCTTTACATAGCAGTCACCCGTTTTAAGAAACGCCAGTACATTCCATTCGCGATACATAGAATGCAAATTATTAACTCTTATGAAAGCAGAAACAGCATCTGTATAATTTCCGCTTTCCATTTGTGTTAACCCGTAATAGTATTGGGCTTTTGCAGCTATTTCATCTGTTCGGTTTTCTGATATATATTTAAATAATTCCAAAGCATTGGTATAATTATCCCTTACCAGCTCAAGCAAACCAAGTTCAAGTTTTGCCTTGTCTGCAAACACAGATTTAGAGTATGTAGCTGCAACATGGTTGAGATCGCTGTAAGCTTCATTAATGTTACCGTCTTCGATATATGCCAATCCTCTTTCATAATAAAGCTCTGCACTTTTCTCAGGGTTGTCGGATTCCTTAATTGCTCTTGAATAGTAATCAATAGCAGATTTATAATTTCTGCTGTTTTGATATATCCTGCCGAGTTCAATAACCGAAGAAAATCCAATTTCAGATTTCATCCATTTATCAGCCGCTGTTTTCAGATAATACACTGCATTAATTGTATCACGCTGATTCATAAGACTTTTAGCAAGCCAATAATGGGCATCAGGATAAAGTTTACTGGCAGTGAATTTTGCAATGAAATCTCTATATCCCTGGGCTGCTTGTTTAAATTTGTCCTGACTATACCAAATTTCCGCCTTTTTATAATAAATCTGATCAGCATTGTGTAACGAAGGGTTATTTGCTATAAAATCATCAATCAGTTTTATTGCTTTTTCAGGCTGTCCCTTAGCAACATAGCTGTACTGAATTCCGTTCATAGCATCATAAATTAACTCGGAATGAGGATAGTTGTCAATGATTTTCTTATAATTAACAATTGCGGAATCGTAAGCTCCCATATTGTAATATGAATCACCGATTGAATAATATGCCAAAGGAACTGAAGTTTTATTGTTATACCTCATGTAAAGAATTGTGTATGCATCAATTGCTTCTTCATATTTACCTGATTGGAAATTTATCCAGCCAATCATAAACTGAGATCCCTCTGCATACTTAGACTGAGGATATTGTTTTTGTATTTCTCTGAAAACTGACACTGCGGCATCGTTTTTTCCTTCTTTAAACTGAGACTGCGCAAACTGGAAATACAGATAATCTTTAATTCCACCGGCTCTTTTATCCGCAAGCAGTTCCTTATAAATTGATGTTGACTTGTCAAACTTTTTAACTGCGTAAAAGCAGTCGGCCATTCTGATTTTAGAATCCAAATAACGCCTGTCGCTCTTGTACTTATTCGTAAAGTTCTCGAATGAAAATGCCGCATTTGCGAAATCCTTTAAATTATGCTGACAATAAGCAATTCCGTACAATGCATTTTTATATAGCTCCTCGTCCCTGCTCGAAATATTTTTATAATGCCTAAGAGCAGCGCTGTAATTCTTAAGCTCAAAATAGCTTTCAGCAAGAAACATGTTAGTTTTATCCCGTTCATATTCTGCATTTTCCCGGTTTAGTTCCAAAAGTACTTCTGAAGCATTTTTATAGTTTCTTAATTTGTATGCTGATATTCCGGCCCCGAGTCTTGCCCTTTTTTTGTATTCAGCATCCAAATCTTTCTCTTTTAATGCTTTTCCGAAGTTTTCAGAGGCTTTTGCGAAATCCCCTTTATTCATCTTTGTTTCACCCAACAAAGTAAAGGCATTTCCCTTCGAAAACTCTCCCGGCGACTGTATTAATTCTTCCAGCACAGATTCAGACATACTGAAATTATTTGAGTTGCCGTATGCAGCAGCCAAATTGAATTTGGCAGAGGGTTTTAATCTGTGGTCAGGATATAGTTTTACAAACTCTTCAAATAATTCAGACGAAAATTTCTTCTCCCCATTATATCTTTTAGCCTCTGCCTTCCAAAACAAGAGGAGCGGCTTTAGGGTATCAATTCCGGTACTGCCTAAATTATCCCAGATTCTGTATGCTTTATCATAATTTTTGTTCTGGAACTCAACCATTCCTGAGGCAAACGAGAATCTGTCTCTTATTTTTTCAGGTGCATTTGAGTTAATTACTTCATTTAGTTTTACTAAAGAGTTCGAATAATCTTTAATGTTAAAATATGAAACAGCACTGATAAAGCTTGCTTCAATTTTAGTCAGTGAATCAAGTTCCGTTGCAGAAGGGTCTGTCATCTCAAGAATTGCATTGTCGTAATCTTTAATTCTGAAATAACAATAACCAAGTCTGTAATGTATCATTGGTGTTAAATCGCTTTCACCGTAAAATGAAAGCAATTCTTCATAAGAATTGATAGCACTTCTGAAATCGTTTTGTCTTTCGTATAACATCGCCAGTGAAAATACAGCATCGCGCTTTTCCTTTCTCGAAGGAGCAGATTCAATTGCATCTTTTAAGTATTTCTCTGCATCGTAATTCTTGCCTTCTTCAAAATAAGACTGTCCAATCATATACATAGCTTTAGTCTTATACCTTGAATCGGGATATTCATCATTCAGCTTTTTTAAGTTTTTTCTGGCTTTATCATTCATTCCTTTGCTTAAATAAGCTTCAGCAGAATTAAAAAGTGCTTTTTCCCTGAAATTGGAATATGGCTCTGTATTAACCACCTCATCAAAAAGATTCGCTGCTCCAGTGAACTCCCCGGCATTCAAAAGACACTCTGCGGCATTGAATTTGGCGGCGGTTCTAAGACTCAGCGGTGCATCTTTGTCTTTTGCAATTTCAAGAAACATATAGTTCGCTTTTTCAAATTGTCCCATATTCATAGCCGCAACAGCTTTATCGAATAACTCAGGATAGTTGCCGGCAATACTAAGAGAATACAGAATCACAAACAGAAATATTATTTTTTTCATATCTTCCCGGATTACTTCTGAAACAATACCAATACAATTAAAGTAAATTATAAAGATATTTTAATAAGTTATTGCAATATATAACAAAACGAACACATTTAAAAGTGAGAAAAAAATCAATCGGAAGGGTTTAAAACAAAAAAAGCGGCTCAAAGAATTGTTAGTCCCTTGAACCGCTCTTAAACTCATTTTTATTTTGTCAGGTTTAGCTGATATTTACAAAGTTCTCCGAATCTGGCATCCGAAACACCTTGTTGAAAACTTTCTTTGGCTTTTTCAATATCGCCTTTACCTCTAAAAGCCAAACCTTTATAATAGGCTACTTCACCTTTTGAAACCTTGTCTCTATTATTATTTGCATTATCGGCAGCCTGGAGAGATAAATCATATTTACCTAACTCATTGTAAGCTTCTGCCATAGAAATGTAAGCTCTGTCTAAAGGAAATATCTTAACTGCTTCCTGATAAAGTTCTATTGCCTTATCATATTTTCCGTCTTTTTTTGCAGCAGCACCAAGTTGAACGTAACTTGTAGCTATAAGTTTTTCTGCACTTTTCTTATTCTTTGCATTCGTTTCAACATTACGGTATTTTGTAAAGGCCTCTATGGCTTTATCAAACTGCTGTCCTGTGTAATAAACACTTCCCATAGCATAATGTGCCGTAGCAAAACCCGGGTTACTGTCTAGACTTTTCTGATAAGCATCAATTGCTTCAGAATACTTCTTCATATCCTTATATGTTAAACCGAGCTGATAAAATATCTTATAATTCTTTGATATATTTAAAGCATCATTGTATTTTTTCACAGCTCCGCTAAAATCGCCTGAGTTTTTTAACGAATTACCGTCATTAAATAATTTGGCGGCATCAGGGTCCATTTCAGGGTTTTGGGCTATAAGGATTATTGAAGTGAAGAGAAAAAAGATGAGATTTACTAATTTTTTGCCGGTCATAATTCCTACCTCAATAAATTATCAAAAAAAATTGTGCGGAAGACGGGACTTGAACCCGTACGCCCGTGCGGGCACTACCCCCTCAAGATAGCGTGTATACCAATTTCACCACTTCCGCAAAAGAACTGCCGAAAAATAAGATTCTAACATAAAAAATGCAACATAATATTGAGAAAAATATTACTTCAGATATTATTATTCACTTTTTCCGGATCTTTCCCGATTCCTTCCTTTTATGAAATCTTTTACTGATCTCTTGAAATCGTTTTCGAACAGTATCATTTCACCAACTTGTTTATCGTTCAATATATCCTTTAGGGATTTAATAAAACTTACTCTCTCTTGAGTTATTTCCTGCTCTTTTGCCAAAATCTTATCAACCATCGCTTTTATATCTTTCTGGCTTGCAGTTTCAATTTTTAGTGTCAGCTCATTTACTAAAGAATCCTTTTCTCTGATCCTGTTCCACTGATTCTTGTTATGCTCATTTCTTTTGGCAAAAAATCTTACTGATGTCTCTTCAGACAAATTCATTTTTTCAATGAGCTTTATCATCTCAATTTCCCGGATTTTCTCTCTTCGCATCTGCTGGCCTGTCTGAGCAAACAAAGGGGCAAAATATATAAGAACAATAGTGATTATAACAACTTTTTTCATTTTCATACCTATAGGTTTTTGTATAATTCATTCAATTCGTCATCATTCAAATACTCATCAAGGTTCTCTCGACTGAAATCAATATTGTAATATTCAACTGCAGATTCTATGCCAATACTTTCAAGAATTACGGCAAAGTCAGTTTCAGTCTCGGTTGTGTAATATGAATAATCATTTGATTCCAGCAATATTTCAGTGTAATTCTCATTATTCTGAATTCCCTGCAGGTTTTCGGGCGACTTAAACCAGATAACCGCTGCGTAAATCAGAATAGCTGTTACAGCCAAAACCGGAAGGGCAAAGGCAAATTTGATTTTAATGTTTTTTTCAGGTGTTCTTTTAACTTTGCCTATTACTTTGAAAAACACCTCGTCAGGAATGGTTTCATCAATTTCCCGGTTCAGTTCTTTTATTCTTTTTCCGGCTTTATCTGTTGCTGCACGAAAGGCAGCATCACTGTTTAACAGCTCATTAAATAAAGCATTCTCATGTTCCGAAAGAAGATTCGAATAGTATTTTGCTATAAGATTATTTTTATTCATCATCTGTTTTCCCGATTATCTTTTTTATCGCATGAAAGTAATTTGCTTTTAATGCTCCTACTGATTTTTCGGTAATTTCTGCAATTTCTTCATAGCTTAAACCATCAAAGTTTCTTAAAACAAACACTTCCCTTTGCTTAACCGGCAATTTTTTCATTGCCTCATTCAATTTTTCAAGTTTTTCTTTATCTTCAATGTTCTTAACAAAATCATCGTTTGTGCTTAACGAACTGTTATCGGAAAAATCCCAAATTATATATTTTTTCAGTTTTTGCTTTCTCATCAGATTTATAACGGCATTATGCGTGATCTTGTAAACCCATGTTGAAAGTGTACTTTCAAAATTAAATTTATCTAGTTTTTTATACATTATGATAAGAACTTCCTGAGCTATTTCATCTGCATCTTCATGATTACCCAGCATTCTTCTTGCCTGCCAGTAAATCTTTTTATGAAATTCCTTAGCCAGGGTGTTAAACGCTACTTCACTACCGGCAAGGAATTGATGAACTAATTCTTTTTCTTCTGATTTTTCCATATTTGAAATATAAGACAAATTTATATTCTATCGGGTTTAAATCTCCTTCTGCATTTTATGATATCTTTCACTTAACAGCATTTGGCATTGAAAGCAGTTTTAACTTATTCTCTCTTCTATTGATTTTTCTCGTGATTAAACCTTGCCGTCGTTTTATGTGTCAGAACTTTTGAATTCACAAAATTATGAGGAGTTAAAAATGAAAAAGTCATTATTTTTATTACTAATACTAGCATTTTCTTTGAATTATGCACAAATGGGAAGAAAACAAAATCCTGATTTCTGCCGGTTTAATCTTCCCGAATTAAATCTTTCGCAGGAGCAGCTGAATGATATTAACACACTTCGACTGCAATTACAAGAAAAGATGATAGATTTACGTGCAAAACTTGATCTTCTTCGCCTTGAAGTAAAAAAGGAAAGAATAGGCAACATGGATTTCGACAAAATCAAGCAGTTGAAAAAAGATATGAACAATCTAAAAAATAATATGTCTGATTTAAGAATTGACATGCAGAAAGAAATGTTCAATAAGCTTTCCGACGAACAAAAAGCTGTATGGAAGAAGTATAAAAACAATTGGGAAAACAGTTGCCCGGGAAGTGGGAAAGGCGGTAATCGTCCGGGTAAAGGCGGAAGATTTTAAGAGTAACTGACTAAAAAAACCCGGGTTCCCGGGTTTTTTTTTATCTCGGATTAAGCGGACGAATTTCAATTTCGCTTAATAAAGCTCTGTCCGGCATGTCCAAAATACTGCTTACAACCGCGGCTACATCCGCAGGATCCAGTATCGTATCCGGATTCTTGGGTGCAAGCATTGTGTTTTGAAGTAATTCTGTAGAAACTGAACCCGGACAAATAACGCATACTTTAATATTAAACTCCCTAAGTTCCAGCATCAGACTCTTTGTAAATCCCATAACTGCGTGTTTTGTAGCAGAATACATTGTACCCCCTACAAAACCGGTTTTCCCGGCAAGGGAAGAAATATTAATAATCGTACCTGTTCTTCTTTCAATCATATTCCCGACAACAGATTTTGAAAAATTATATATTCCCAGAAGATTTGTATCAATCTGCCTTCTAAACTCATCGATTCCCGAATCAACAAACTTCTTGAAATTTGCTGTACCCGCATTATTAATTAAATGATCAATTCTGCCGTATTTAGACAATATAAATTTAACTGTTTTTTCGGCAAAGTATTCATCTGCAACATCTCCGGTGAAGTAAAGAGCTTCAAACCCCTTTTTATTCAAATCGATGATTAATTCTACCAACAGATTTTCTGTTCTTCCAATAGCAATAATTACTCTATTATCTGCAGCGAGTTTTTGTGCTATTGCTTTCCCTATACCCCGGCTGGCTCCGGTTATTATTACAACTTCTTTCCCTGTTTGCATTACAAGTCTCCTGTTATAGGTCTGATTACTATATTTTCAGTACAAATATTCTTCTGCTCTCTGATTACTTTAAATAGATACTCTGCAAGTTCATCAGGTTCAATCATATTATCTGAATACTTTTCAAGTGCTGATTCAGGCCATATTCCGGTTTTAGTTGCTCCCGGATAAATATTCATTACCTTAATGCCGTACTTTCTTACTTCTTCTCTCAACACATCAGAAAAAGCCTCAAGACCGGCCTTTGATGCGGCATATACACTGCTGTTCTTAAATACCTTTACTGCTGTAACAGAAATTATGTTAACTATCTGACCTCGCTGCATTTTCTTCATATCTTTCAGCACTGTTTTTGATGTATAAAATGCTCCGAGTAAATTAGTTGAAATTATATCGCCGGCTTCTTCAAAGCTATGATCCTCAAATTTCTTAAACCTGCTTATTCCGGCATTATTAATCAGGCACTCAACAAAGTAATCCCTGCTTATAAAACTAAAAGCTTCTTCAACCTGCTTTGAATTCCTAACATCAGATTGATATATATTGCATTTTCCTTTTAGATCGGCAAATTCCGATTTCACTGAACCAAGTTTTTCAAAGTTTCTGGATGTAATGAATACATCCAAACCATTTCTCAGATATTCACGTGCCAGAGCATATCCTATTCCGGATGAGGCTCCTGTAATCCATACAACCGGCGGTTTTTCCATTTTATATCCGTTTATGTGAAATAAGGTTCAAAAACTCTGATCTTGTCCGCTCATCTTTCTTAAAATTTCCGAGCATTGTACTGGATACAGTGTAGGAATTCTGCTTCTCCACACCTCGCATCATCATACACATATGATATGCCTCGCAGACTACTCCCACACCATAAGGCGAAAGGTATTGCTGAATTGTATCTGCTATTTGTTTGGTCATTCTTTCCTGAACCTGAAGTCTTCGGGCAAATACCTCAACTATCCTCGGCAGTTTGCTTAAGCCTACAATTTTACCCGCCGGTATATATGCTATGTGTACTTTTCCAAAAAATGGAATCATATGATGCTCGCACATACTGTAAAAGTCAATATCTTTTACAATAACCATTTCGTCATAATTTTCTTTAAATATTGCACCGTTTAGTACTTCTTCAATATTCTTAGAATATCCCTGTGTAAGAAATTCATAGGCATCGGCTACTCTTCTTGGAGTTTGCAGAAGTCCCTCTCTTTCAGGGTTTTCTCCTAACCCTATTAAAATTTTTTTTACATTCTCTTCAATTGCAGATTTGTTCAATTATTCACCTTTATATTCAATGTAATTATTTTCAGTCTCAAATATCTTTATGGAATACAGCTTAGCCCTTCCGGTTTTATCCTTGATTTGGTTCCAGAATGCTATTGCCAAATTTTCTGTGGTAGGAATTATCCCTGAAAGGAAATCAACATCAAGATTCAGATTTTTATGATCAACTTTGTCTGTGATATATTTTTTAATAATCTGCTTTAAGTCCTTAAGATCTAAAACATAACCGGATTTTGGATCAGGATTGCCGCAAACCGTAACTTCTAGTATGTAATTATGTCCGTGCCCGTTAAAGTTATTGCATTTACCGAACAATAATTCGTTTTCCTCTTCAGACAACTGCGGATTATGCAACCTGTGGCAAGCGCTGAAAACCTCTCGTCTTGTTATATAAAGCATTTTACCTGCTAATTAGTGAAAGTACTTCTTTAACATGTCCGTTAACTTTAACTTTATTGAAAACTTCTTTTATTATTCCTTTCTCATCTATTAGAAAAGTAGTTCTCTCTGTACCCATATACTTTTTCCCATACATACTTTTCTCAATCCATACTCCGTATGAATCAACGATCTTTTTTTCTTTATCGCTTAAAAGTATAAACGGCAAGCTGTATTTTTCTGCAAATTTACTGTGCGATGTTTCACTATCAACACTAATACCTATTATTACCGTATTCTTTTCAGCGAACAAATCGAAAGCATCTCTGAAATCGCATGATTCCTGGGTGCAGCCCGGGGTCATATCTTTCGGATAAAAATAGATAACTACATTCTTACCCCTGTAACTGCTTAGTGTATGCATTTTACCTTCCGAGTCGGGTAAAGTAAAATCAGGTGCTTCCATTCCTGCAGTAAGCATATAAACCTCCAAATATTAACGGAGTGTCTGATATCATTAAATATCAGACACTCCGCTGTTTATTAAAGTGTTTTTAATACATTTTTAATTGCTTCATAATCCGGCTCATTCCCTGCACTTTCAAGAATTTCCGCATAACGGATTATACCTGCCTTATCAACAACAAAAGCAGATCTTTTTGATACACCTGAGTAATCAAACTGACCCGGAAGAAATATATCGTAAAAAGCACCGTATGTTTTTGAAACTTCTTTGTTGAAATCACTTAAAAGCGGAAAGTTGAATTTATGTTTATCAGCCCAGAGCTTTTGTGCAAACGGACTATCAACGCTTACTGCCAATACTTGTGCGTCCAGATCTGAGTATTGTGACAAACCGTCTCTGGTGCTGCATAACTCTTTCTCGCATACTGATGTATTCACCAGAGGAAAGAAAAGTATGACCACATTTTTCTTCCCTTTATAATCGCTAAGTGATATCTCCTCCAGATTGTGGCTTTTAAGCTTGAAATCCGGAGCGGGGGTGCCTACTTGTGCTGCCATAGATGTTCCTTTCTTATAATTTTCTGCCGATTTTAACAGTTACCTGAAATTCAATTTGGCCGTCCTGAGTTACTCTTCCTCTTTGTTCAAACACTTCAAACCATGCTACGGGTTTTTCCGCCCCTGCTTCTTTAACAGCAAGTTTAACAGCTTCACAAATACTTTCGTTAGAAACGCCTACTCTTTCAATTATTTCAAATGTCTTTGACATATTTCCTCCGTATGATTTTTTAATAATTAATGATTTTCTAAACCTTAGTCTAAAAATAATTCATTTCATACTGTTTATGAAATAGTTTTTTTTTATGTGCAATAATTATAATTATGGGTCGAGATAAATTATCTCTGAAAAGGGAGGAAATTCAAAGTAAGAAGCGCTTTAAACCATCTTATCTATGATATTTTTTTCTGAATCCAATCTTCTGATTTTTCCGTTATTTTCATAAACGATATTTTCATCCTCAGATTTCAAATTAGCCTGAGAAAAAGGAAATTTATGTGATACTATCTCAAATGTATTATTTTTTGAAGACATAGCATCAATTTCTTTTTCTTTATATTCCTTCATTTTACCGGAATTTTGTTTTGCCATTTCCTGAGTGGCGAGCATTTCCATTCTTGCAGCATCAGCCGCAACCCGCCTATCCTGAGATGAAGGTTCTGCCGGAGCAAGTGCAGTTAGTTTAATCTGTCTTGCCTTTTTGATGGTAGCTTCAGGGTCGCCGGGTATTTCTGAAGTGTCAATTTTTACAGATCCGCTTACAGCATATCTTTTACCGTCAGGACCTACTTTATAATCATAATGAGGACCGCTGACGTAACTGGCTCCTGCTGCGGCTTTGTGGGCTTGCTCGTGCTGTTTGACTTCCTGATCCCTCTTCTTCAGTTGTTTAATTTCTTCTTCGATTTTCTTTTCTTTGGAAGAAACATCTCTTTCAACTGCTTTTGTCTTATTTTCTTGATCTTTAGCTTTAAGATCCGAATCAGGAGACTTTTCATCCGATTGATTATCCCGTATGTTATTGCTGTAATAACCGGATGCATAATTCATATTTTGAACTGTTAACACGTCCATGTGTATCTCACTTCCATATATAATTTTCCTTATGCTTATTATCGGCAAAAATTTATGAAAGTTTAGAATTTTTTTATTCGCAAAATTTATTTTTCCAACACTTTACGTAATATGTCGTATGTTTTGTCCAATAATTCATATTCCACAGTCAGAGGAGGGAGCAGTCTCAGTGTTGTCATTCCGGCCGGCATCAGAAGTAATCCGTTATTCATAAGTTCAACTATGTAAGGCTGAACTTTTTCTTTTAGTTCGATCCCTACCATCAATCCCATATTTCTTACTGAGCGGATATTTTCGGATTTTATATCTTTTACGCGGTTAACAAAATAGCGTCCTTTTTCTTCTGCCTGAGCTGCCAGATTGTTTTCCTGCATAAAATCAATAGAAGCAATGGCCGCTGCACAAGCTAATGGATTTCCGCCGAATGTAGTACCGTGTTTTCCTGTCTTTACGACAATTTTATCCGAGCATAGCATCGCACCCATCGGGAGTCCGCCGGCAATGGCTTTAGCCACACACATAATATCAGGCTGTAGTCCGAAATGTTCAACAGCAAACATTTTACCTGTACGGCAAAAACCGGTTTGAACTTCATCTATAATCAATATTATTTCTTTTTGAGTGCAAATTTCCCTAACTTTCTCAAAATACTCTTTGTCGCCAATATTTACTCCGCCTTCTCCCTGAATTACTTCCAGAATAATACCTGCAGTATTCTCAGTGATTTTTTCTTCCAGAGCTTCATAATTGTTGAAAGGCACAAATTCAAAACCTTCAACCAGCGGCCCAAATCCTTCTTTGTAATCTTTCTTGAAAGTTGCGCTCAAAGCACCCATTGTTCTTCCGTGAAAACCTTTCATTGCTGCAATAAAGTCGGTTTTTCCGGTTGTATATCTTGCAAATTTAATGGCTCCCTCAATACTTTCTGCTCCTGAATTTGATAAAAATGCCTTAGTAAGATTCTTTGGAGCTATTTCAACAAGTTTTTGCAGCAAAAGAGCTCTTGTATCATTATAGAATATCCCGGGACAAGTAATCAGCGTCTGAGCCTGACGATAAATTGCCTCTACCACTTTCGGATTGCAGTGCCCCACATTTGCAACTCCGATTCCTGCAGCGCAGTCAATATATTCATTGCCTTTGTCATCCCATACTTTTGCGTTTAGTCCTCTAACTATTGTAATGTCTCTTTTCGGATAAACCGGAAATTCATATTGTGCAGTTAATTCCTTATAATCTATCATCTTATTACAGTGCCTCCTCCGTTTAGCGCATTATCTACCGGATTCTCAATTCTGCCATCGCAAATAATTACTTCAGTATCAGCTTTTTCAAACAATTTTCTCAAAGCAAGAATTTTTCTTTTCATTCTTCCTTCAACCTGGGCTTCTCTTCTCTCAAGTTCTTCCTTGGAAATAAATTTCACCACTGATGAATCGTCCTTTGGATTCTCTAAAAATCCGGGGGCTTCAATAAGCTGAAGTATTTTATCTGCCTTAATTTCTGCCTGAAGCAGAGCAACGATATCATCATTTTCAGAGTTTATTGCGAAATTATTTTCATCAATTATCGGAACTGAAATAACCGGGATGTAACCGTTTTCTAAAAGCAGATTAATCAAGTCAGTATTCACGGATTTCGGTTTACCGGAAAAATCTCTTACGATTCGGAGTTTTCCGTTATCCTTAATCTTAATTCCTGTATTTCTTTTTCCCTGAATAAGTTTACCGTCGATACCTGTTAAGCCTACTGCATTTATTCCATTTTGCTGGCATAATTCAACTATTCTTTTATTCTTCAATCCGGAATAAGCCATCATCATAATATCAAGAGAACGTTCATCTGTAAAAACGCTTGCATAGCCTGATACCGAAGTAACTACCTGCTTTGGATAATTCAGTTCTTCAGCCAGTTTGTCTCTTAATGCATTGGCGCCGTGAACAATAATGAATCTATCATTTATTTTTGCTAAATCAGAAATAATTCCTTCAATATTAAGAGCGCTTCCGCCTCCGATTTTCACGATAATCATTAAAATTCTCCCAAATAATTATTTTGAATCTTTTCCCACCCGTCTTCAAAAGGAAATTTCTCAGAGCAAAGAACAATTGTATCTTTTTCGCGTTTATAGTGCATTGTAAAATACTCTTTTTCCTCGCTATGGAAGGTTGAAAGATATGCTTTATCATTTTCGGCAATAATTATGTTCATTGCCTTGATATATCCGGTTCTTTTCTTGATAACTTCCACACCTCTTCCTAATGCCTTAAGCATGCCATCGGAATCAAACCGTTTAATAAAATTGAATATTTTCTCGGCTCCTATCCTGCCATCTTCTTTAATTTTAACACCGCGAAGCTCACCGTTAAACACAAAAATGTATTTATCATCATAAAAAGGCATATTGTTTTCCACAATTATGTCTTTATCCTGAAAGGCGCTTCTTGCGTGTGCAATGAGAATATCGCACGATCCGAATTGTTTGAAATTATCTTCCCAGACGGGATTGATATTCTTGTAGAATTTCCAGATACCATTTTCCCGATAAGCGCATCCCCATCCATGGCCTTGGTATTCCTTACTGTTTTTTGATATTTCAGCAAATTTTCCAAGAAATTCTTCAGGTTCGAACAAATCCTTAGATTTCACATATAATAATCTGCACATGTTTTTTCCGTTAAATTGGATGCAATCCGGGGAATTCCAGTCCCCTGGTCTCTTCAAGTCCGAACATTATGTTGAAAGCCTGAAGAGCTTGTCCCGCAGCACCTTTCATCAAGTTATCTATAGCACTTATCACAACAAGACGGTTACTGAACTCGTCTTTCTGGAAACCTATATCGCAGAAGTTGGTTCCGTAGAGTAGTTTCGGTTCAGGGAATCTGTAGTTTCCGCTGTTTTCCTTTACTATTCTTATAAATGGTTCATTCTTATAAGCTTCTCTGTATATTTTCCATATTTCCTTTTCATCGAGATTTTCCTTCAGAAATACGTGACTTGTTCCGAGTATCCCTCTTACCATATCAATAGATGTGGCAGAAAAGTGAATATTTATGTCTTTACCGAAACTTAACTCCTGAAGCATTTCTGCAATGTGTCTATGCTGTGTAGGCTTATATGACCTTACAGAACCGCTACGTTCAGGATGGTGAGAGCCTTCCGATACTTTTTTTCCGCCTTCGCTTGATCCTACTTTAACTTCAACTACCGTTGATTTCTCTTCAACCAGTCCGGCTTTAAAAAGCGGATAAAGAGCGAGGATGGTAGTTGTTGCATTACAGCCGGCTGAAGAAATAAATTTTGCTGTTTTCATTTCTTCTCTGTGAAGTTCAGGAATTCCGTAAACAAATTTACTGAGGTAATCCGGATTTGTATGAGCGTGGCCGTACCATTTGTCATAATCATTCTTATCTGATAACCTGAAATCGCCGCTGAGATCAATTATCCTTCCTGCAATTTTCTCATACTTTCCAATGTCATTCATTGATTTGCCATGCGGCAGACATAGAAACAGCAGATCGCAAGGCTCGAGTTCATCGATTCCGGAATATTTAAGATTTGTAGATTTTCTTAAATTCGGATGCGTTTTAGTTATCAGTTTACCATAATTGCTTTCAGAAGTAACTTGTTTAATTTCAACGTCAGGATGAAAAAGCAATAATCTTAAAAGTTCCCCTCCGGTATAACCGGAAGCTCCAACTACAGATACAGTTATTTTACTCATCATACTTCTCCGTTCCCGGCTTTAATCACATAGTCAGCAATATGCTGAGGTATGTTCACACCGGTTGTGTCTATACTGTTTTTAAATTCCATTGTGTAGTTTACTTCATTTACCATAAGCCCTTCTGCACTTTCAAAAAGGTCTATGGCAACAACACCGCCACCGACAGCTTTTGCTGCTCTAACCGATAAATCGGCAATTTCAGTAGTTATCTGACATTTCGTAGCCACTCCGCCTCTGGCAGTATTTGTAATCCAGTGAGGTGAAGTTCTGTATATTGCTGCTATACATTCATCGCCTACAACAAAACTTCTTATATCGCGGCCTTTTTTCTCGACATATTTTTGAATATAGAAAATCGAATGATGATATGATCCCAACACTGTTTTGTGTTCAAGAATTGATTCAGCGGCGTCTCTGTCATTTATTTTTGAAAGAAGTCTGCCCCAACTTCCAACAGCAGGCTTCAATACAACTGGATACCCCATTTCTTCAATTGCTTTAATTCCGGAATCTTCGGTGAAAGCTACTCTGACTTCAGGCTGTGGTACATCATGTTCAGCTAAAGCGCAGGAAGTAAGCAGTTTATCGCCGCAGGTATTTGCTACTTTAAATGAATTAACACATCTCACCCCCGCCGATTCAAACAATCTGATTGCATGTAGTGCTCTGCTGTGATTTATTGCTCTTTCAACAACAGCGTCAAAATTAAAATTATCTTTACCAATATTAAACTTCAGTTCCCTGTCATCAAGCATTACCAGCTCAACATTTGGTCTTTTTGCAAATTCGTCAAGCAGTAATTTTTCATCTTTTCTAATAAGTGAATGTAAAAATCCAATTTTCATAGTAAGTTACCTCTAAAATTTAAATAATATAGAATTCTTAAGCGGTTATGTTATATTTCAGGCCTGTTTACCAGGCTTATGCTTAATGAAATCGATGATGTGTTTGAGTTCTTCAAAATCGATTGTCTTGCCTTTTTGTCCGACCGACTTTACTTCTGAAAGAACTTCAAGCTGTGTTTCATCACTAAGCTGTGTTTCACCGATAAGATTAAGTGCATATTTTAATGAGGCGATACCGGACATATGATCAAGTGCAAAAGTTCTTTCGCGACCAACCAATTCCGGACTAAGAGATTCATAATGCATTGGATTTACTGCAGCTGCATGAGTGTGCACTCCTGCACAGTGAGTAAAGGCATTATTTCCTGTAACAGGAAAGTTAGCGGGTATTTGTATTCCTGAATGTTTGCTTACAAGATCATAAAGCTCAGGAAGTTTTGTAAGATTCCATTTGTTCAACCCAAAATCACTTGTAAGTGTTACCAGAAGCTGAGCTAAGTCAACAATTCCTGCTCTTTCTCCGAGACCAAGAACTGAAGAATCAAGTATTTCGGCACCTGCTCTGAATGCATCAATGGCATTAACAAGAGCAAAACCTCTGTCGTTATGGCAGTGCGCCGCTATTCTGGGAAATGCACCTCGCATATTCAGGTCAGTTTTAAGTCTGTTTATATAATTATACATGCTGCGGTCTGTACCGGGAATCATATATCCTGTGGTATCTGCAACACTTATTACATCAGCACCGGCCTGAACTGCTGCAAGCGATGCTTCAAGAACATTCTCATATTGCGATCTGACAGTATCTTCGGGAGTGTATCTTATGATAAGATCCGGCTTAAGTTCTTTGGCATATTTAATTACGCCCGTAATAATTTCGATTGCCTGTGTTAAATCTTTTTTGAATACTGTATTCAGTCTTTCATCTGAGACACAATAAAAAACTCCGATGAAATCAACACCGCACTCAAGGGCAATTTCAACGTCTTTTTGATTAGATCTGGCGTGTGCACCAATTGTTGCACGAAGATTTTTTGAAGCAATTCCCTTTACGGCATCATATATTTCGGGTGTAACCGCCGGGTGACCCGTTTCAATAATATCAACACCTATGTCGTCAAGCAGTCTTGCAATAGCAAGTTTAATATGCCTGTCGAAGTAAACACCAGGTGTCTGTTCACCTTCTCTTAATGTTGAATCAAGAACGTAAACCAATTTATTCTCCCCAATCCTCTTCTTCTTCAGGAGCTTCAGCCAATTTAAAGGGTTTTACGCTAACTACTTCCAGTTCAGCTCCACATTCGGGGCATTCGAGAAGTTCTCCTTTAACAGTATCAGGAGCTAATTCTATCTCTGCTCCGCATACAGGACATTCAGCCATTTTATTCTCCATATTTATTTTATTTAAAAAATGTAAATAGTGATTCGAATAATAAAATAAAATTAGAAATAAACCAAAATAAAAATTACTTAATAAGGTATTTAATTGCTAAATCAGTCAGGATTTATGTATAACTATTCAAAAGCTATGTTATATATATTTAGGATATCTTCATAATGCAATTCCATTATTCTTCCGAATGGCGCTTTTATCGCGGCATTTCCTGCAAGCAATGGCAAATCATCCCGGCGCACACCAATTTCTTTTAGTCTTATCGGTGCTCCTGATTCTGAAAAGAAGCTCTCCAGTTCAGTTATTGCGTTTAATGCCCTGTCTTCTTCACTTCCATCAATTATACCGAAAACTTTCCCGGCAAAACGGCTGAATTTATTTAAATCATTTTTGTGTACATATTTCATCCAGGCCGGAAATACAATTGAAAGTCCCTTACCATGAGAAACATCAAAAAAAGCACTTAGACTGTGTTCAAGTGTATGTGACGACCAATCTCCGTAGTTTCTTCCTGCTCCCAGAATACCGTTCAATGCAATTGTTGCGCTCCAGGCCAATTCAGCCCTTGAATCATAATTTTCCGGATTATTAAGTAAAACTCTTGTATGCTTGATAATATTACGAATCAACCCTTCCGCCATTTCATCTGATGCATTATTCAGAGCTCCGTCAAAATAGACTTCAAAAATATGGGATAATGCATCAATGGCTCCATTAACTGTTTGTTCTGCAGGCAGTCCGGTTTGAACAGACGGATCAAGAATCGAAACAACCGGATATGATTTAATTCCGGCACTAAACGCCCATTTTTTACATTCTTCTTCTTTAGTAATTACGGCAAAACCATTCATCTCACTGCCGGTGGCTGATAATGTAAGTACCGCATAAATCGGCAAAGAATCATTTACTGCAACCCTGCCTTCAAATGCATCCCAGATATCGCCCTGATAAAGTATTCCTGCAGCTACAGCTTTTGCTGTATCAATTACGCTTCCGCCGCCAACTCCTAAAACTGCATCAACCTGCGCTTCTCTTCCGGCTTTAATTGCCTCATCTACTTTGGAAAGAACCGGATTCGGCTTAATTCCTCCTATTTCGGTAACTTCAATATTTTGTTCATTCAATGATTGGAGTACCTTATCATATACTCCGTTTTTATGAATTGAGCCTTTGCCGTAAAGCATCAGCACTTTTTTAATTCCGGCAGTATTAAGTTCATTGCCGATTTTTCCGATTGTATCTTTTCCGAAAATCAGCCTGGTTGGATTGTGGAAAATGAAATTATTCATAAATTCTCCTTTTGTAAATTGTTCGATCCATTAATTCCGGCTGTAGTTTTATTAATGCTGTATGCATTCATCTTTTCTGTAAGCTGATCTCTCAGCCTAAAAAAGGCTTCGCGATTCTTCTCCGTTAAAGGAAAAGACGAAGGAAACTCTGTGCGGAGAAAATCAAGAGGCTGGCCTTTTTTCCAAAATCTGAAATCAAGATGAGGTCCGGTAGATCGCCCTGTACTGCCAACATAACCTATTACTTCTCCTTGTTTTACAAATCGTCCTTTTTTCATACCTGATGCAAATCTTGAAAGATGCATATAACCGCTCATATATTCATTAGGATGCTTAATTTTGATATAGTTCCCTTCAGCCCCTTTGTATCCTGAGTAATCAACAATTCCGTCTCCCACTGCCTGAACTTCAGTACCTGCCGGTGCCGCATAATCTACACCAGTATGAGGTCTGTATGCTTTCAAAACCGGATGAAGCCTTCTGTAGGAAAATCCGGAGCTGATTCTTGAAAATTTTAACGGGGCCTTCAGAAATGCTTTACGCATACTGTTTCCCTCGGAATCGAAGAAATCTTCTTTCCCGGTATCATTAAATAAGAAAGCATTGAAAATCTTGCCGCAATGAATAAATTCCGCGGCTAAAATTTTTCCGCTGCCGATAATTCTTCCGTTAACAATTTTTTCTTCAAAATATATTTTAAACTCATCGCCCTCCTGCAAACGATAAAAATCAATCTGCCAGCCGAAAAGTTCAGATAGACGCACAGCTACATCCGGATTTACATTTTTGTCTGAAAGAGTTTTATAGAGTGAGCCTGATAATACTGCATGAACGATTCTCGGACTAACAGATACAGTTTTTTTGTGTTTTATTATATTAAGCGTATCGTTTAAGTTAATAATAAGAGCATTAACCGGGTCTTGTTCATATACAATGTATTTAACTTCTTCCGGTCTTTCCCTTTCTTTGTAAAAAGAGAATTTGCTGCCCACAGACATTTTTCTAAGATCGGTAACTCCGGATACTTCTCTGATTATTTCAGCAACTTTTTCTCCGGGAATTTTTCCGGAAAATAATATGTCTGAAAATGTTTGATTTTTTTGAACTTTTTTCAGGAAGACATCAAAGCTGTTTAATGAAAAGCCGAACTCATCGGTTTTTTCGGCGGATTTGTTGAGGTCGTCTAATCCGTGAAAGGTTATTTCAATTTTGGAAAGTAAAAATGCGAAGAATATCAATGACAAATAAACTGCTGCTTTTCTTAGTTTCCAATTTTTCATCTTACCCCGCTTTTTAGTGTTTCGAGAATATCTTTTACGTTAATACCTTCTGCTTCTGCACTGTAGTTAAGTATTATTCTGTGTCTTAAAACCGGAAGCAGTGCTTTCTTAACATCTTCGGCCGAAGGCGTAAATCTGCCGTCTAGTACTGCCATAGTTTTTGCAGCAAGAATTAAATACTGTGAAGCTCGCGGTCCGGCACCCCAGTTTACATATTTCGTAATCTCCGGCATTGCCTCGGGTGAAGCCGGACGTGTTGCAGACACAATTTTCACCGCATATTCCACAACGGAATCAGAAACAGGCACTCTTCTGATAAGTTTCTGATAATCGAGGATTTCCTGTGAAGTAAGGACTTTCTTAAGATTCTGAACTTCACCTGAAGTAGTGGTTTTAACAATTTCAACTTCTTCGTGATAAGAAGGATACTCCAGCCACAGACTAAACATAAATCTGTCTAACTGAGCTTCAGGAAGAGGGTATGTTCCTTCCTGTTCTATCGGATTCTGAGTGGCGAGCACGAAAAAAGGTTCAGGAAGTTTGAATAACTGTCCGGATGTGGTAACTTTATGCTCCTGCATAGCTTCAAGAAGGGCCGACTGAGTTTTGGGAGGTGTTCTGTTGATTTCATCTGCAAGTACTATATTCGCAAAAACCGGGCCTTTAATAAATCTGAATGATTTGCTCCCTGTAGAATTTGTATCTATAATTTCAGATCCGGTTATATCACCGGGCATAAGGTCGGGAGTAAACTGAATTCTGTTAAACTGAAGATCAAGCACCTCCGCAAGAGTTCTTATCAGTAATGTTTTGGCCAATCCGGGAACCCCTACAAGAAGACAATGCCCGTCAGCAAAAAGACTTACAAGCAAATTCCCGATTATTTCTTTTTGGCCTATAACAACACGGCCAATTTCAGAACTAATAGCCGAATATGATTCAGCAAGCCTTCTGACTAATTCAGAATCGCTAAAATTACCTGCCGCAGGGTTCATTCAGGCCTCATAATCTGTTTTCCCAGTAAATCTTGCTTTTAAGTTCTTCCATCCAGTTTTTGTAAAGCTTTTGCTTTTTCCCGTACTCTGCAAGTTTTTTCAGATCATCGTAATCATCAGTTAAATTTGCGGTATGTGCAGGTTTCCTTTTCAGCAGATAAACAAGATGATAGCCGTAGTTATTATCATCTAACTGAATTCTCTTAGGAAAACTTATTTCACCTTCTTTCAGTTTGAAAACAGTTTCTTTGAGTCCCTGATCAAGCTGAGACATTTCAAATGTACCAAGCAATCCGTTAAACGGGCCGGTTTCTTTATCATCTGAATATTTCTTAGCATAATATTCAAATGTATTATTCTTTTTAATTATACTGTCTCTTATTGCACTTAAAAATTCAATTGTTTCCAATTCAGATTTGTCATCAGCTTTTGTCTTAACAAGTATATGTCTTGTATGAATCGATTGTCCTTTTCTGTCGAGAAGCTGAATAATATGAAAACCGACAGGTGTTTCCACAATACCTGATAGCTGATTTTTGCTAAGTGCAAATGCAGCGGCTTCAAATTCGGGGAAGAAAACTCCTTTTTTCACAAATCCAAGATCACCTCCCTGAGCTGCGCTTCCGGGATCTTCAGAATATCTTTTGGCTAGTAATGCAAAATCGGCACCTGCCTTAATGGAATCAAGCAGCGTTCTGGCAAAATCACGCGCTTTTGCTTTCATCCTTTCACCCGCTTTGGGATTGATAAATATGTGGGCAATTGTATATTTTTCCGGAACCTGCCCAAGGGAATCCCTGTAACGCAGAAAAAACTCTTCTACTTCTCTTGGTGAAGCCTGAATATTACTGAACTTCTTAGATTGAACCATCTGTGCCATTGCGTTTTTTCTAACGTCTTCTCGAAGTTCGCGTCTTATAGCTTCAAGCCCCATACCGTAAACTTCTTCAACTTTTTCTTTTGAACCGTATTGCTGAACAATATAATTAAGTTGATATTCCAATTGTTGTTCAACCTGTTCCTCTGTAACTATAATCGAATCAATCTCGGCCTGAGCGTACAGCAGCTTTTCTTCGATCATGGCATTTAGTACCTGTTTTCTCAAATCGTCGGTAATATCAATTCTTCTCTGAGCAGCAACATAGGCGGCCTGACCGTCAACTTCAGATTTTAGAATAATTTCGTTGTCAACAATTGCTGCAATTTTATCCAGCACCTGCTGCGCATTCACGGATAATACCGCAAAAAGAAGAATCATCAATAATTTCTTCATTTATTTCCCTTTATTATTTCAACTTCATATTTAGAATACAATTCCTGCAAATATTCATTAAGCAAAATTTTCTTTTGAAGATAAAGATAGTTCTCTGTTACCTGAGGTATAAGAAGCTCATACGGAGGAATTTCGCCTTTATAAAATCTTCTCTTAAGCTGATAAACCGAGTAATAATTTTTCCCTTCATCTATTACAATACTGATCTCATCATCTGAAAGTCCTCTGAGTACTTCAAAAAGGAAGGGTGTATCCATATCGCTTTTATGGAAATATCTGGAATTCTCTTTCCCTGTTTCATTTTCAGATTCATCCGAAGCTTCATCCCATCCTATAAACACTGCCTTATTCCTGAACGAAATTGCAGATTCTTCATCGCCGAACGTTATTTTGTTTACAACCACCACATCTTCATTTAGTATAAAATTCTCTTTATATCTTTCGTAATGATATTTCAGGTCTTCTTCCTTATAGTTGATTTTTTTTTCATTCAGAATTTTTTTTATCAAAAAAGCAGAAGCCAGTTCTCTCTCAGTTTTCTCAATTGTTCTTATGAAGTTTTCATCACTTAAAACTCCTTCGCTCTTTGCTTCGCGGTAAAGAACTTCTCTGTCTAACCAATTTCTGAAAACTTCCTCGTCACTTTGCTTCAGTTTTTCCTTAGAGAATCCGTCGGGCAAGACATCCTGCATAGTGTATTGTTCGTTTTCAACCCGAACGGATAATTCACCGGCAGGGACGCGTTTTTCACTGTCGCACCCTGCCGAAAAACCTGCCAAAATCGTCAATATACTAATTATTGTCTTTGAATGCATTCTGCAATTCATCATAATAAAGAACCGGTCTATATTTTTCATTGAGGGATTTAACATATTCTTCCTCAATCTTATTAGTCATGTAAGTTTGATAGTCTCCGGAAACTTCCAGCTTTGCTTCTTCAAATGTTTTAGATCTTGATTTTTCCTTTGAATGAAGTTTTAATAATACAACACCTCTGTTATCCTTTATAGGTCGGGATATTTGTCCGGGGTTATTCATTTCAAAAGCTACCTTTGAAATTTTGTTCAGGGATGTCGGAACCATTTCAAAGCGTCCTTTTTTCTCCTTGTAACCTACTCTTTCCGTATATTGAGAAGCAAGGCTGTCAAAATCTGCACCTGCAGCTAATTTGTCGTATAATGCATTTGCAAGAGAATCGCTTGTAAGGTAAATCTCGCTGTAATCAACTCTATCGGGCCAGGTGTATTTTTCTTTGTTTTTTTCATAGTAGTGGTGAATCTCAAGACTATCAGCCTTAACCTTATTCCAAACTTCGCTTTCCATAATCTTGAAAATCAGAATACCGTTTTTATATTCATCCATAAGCGAGAGAAAATCCTCGTCTTCGTTAGCTAAATCAAGTGCCTGTCTGTTCAATACAGTTTCGGAAACATAGTTGTTAAATAATAATTCGTTAAGTTTCTTTCTCAGAAACTTGTTTCGGTATTCAGCTTTATCAGCAGAATTTACAAACAATGAATCAACAGTATAAACTTTTCCGTCAAGAACAAAAAGAGTGGAATCTTTATATCGGTTTCTGAATTCACTTGCCATATAATCATCGCCCAGTCTCACACTGTCTGAGATAGAAAGAAACACAGCACTTGCGGCGGGATTTTGCTTATAATTAAATTTTATTTTCAGCGAATCAATAAGTTTCTTGTACTCAGATTCATAACGGCTTCTCTTAAAGAGTTCCTTAAATTCTTCCTCAGCTTTCTGAAATTCCGGATATGGCAGTTCTCTGTCAATTTTAATTATATGATACCCAAATCTTGTTTTTACCGGTTCCGAAATCTCTCCGGATTTCATTTTAAAGGCTGCTTCATCAAAGTCTCGCACCATCATGCTTCTTTCAAATGGTCCGAGAAATCCCCCGTCAGGAGCTGTATTAACATCTTCAGAATGTTCTTTCGCAAGAGTTTCAAATTCAGCACCTTTTTTAATTTCGCCATACAGGCTGTCAGCCAATAATTTTGCTGCATCAAAGTTTACTTTTCCTGAGGAATCTCTTTTCATAATAAGGATGTGTCTTCCAACAAGTTTATATTTCCTTGGCTGTCTTTCAGTAACTTTCAGAATATGATATCCGAATTTAGTTTCAACCAGCTTTGGGTAAACCGTGCCAACAGGAGTATTGTATGCGGCATCTTCAAATTCAGGAGCTATAAAACCTGCCGTAAAATAATAGGAATCGCCACCGATTTCTTTAGAAGGAAAATCCTGAGTATATTTCTTTACCATTTCGTTCCAATCAGACCCGGCTTTCAGACTATCAATAATTTTCGAAGCAAGTTCATTTACTTCATCATAACTCTTGCCTGCTTTTTTAAACATTATATGACTTACACGCATTTCTTCTTTTCTTTTTTCATAGAGATCTCTTACTCCGGGACGCGTAATATTCTTTTCAACGTAATATGCAGAGCCGACATTTTCTGTATATTTTTCTATTTCGGAAACAACCTCAGGCAGTTTATCATATCCTTTTGCTTTTGCATCAAGCAATTTCATTCTATATAAGGAATAAAGATCCAGAAAATTCCTGTAGTTAACCAAAGAATCATCTTTAACCAGATCGTTTTCATTTGCACTGCGCTTGTAAGCTTTTTCGAATTCATTTAGCATTACTTTTTCAGATGTAAGGTCGGCTATAACTGTTTCTGATACTTTTGCCGAACATGATACAAGAAAACCAATAATTACGATTGCACTAAGACTAATCAGTTTGTTCATTATTTTCCCCTTCATTTCTTAATAAATCCTTATACTTTGATAATGTGTTTCTTTCCCAGAATACATTTTGGGAATATCCCTGAATTGAGCTGTCGTTTTCAGCCATTTTAAGTCTTTTCTCTGCTATCGCAGAAAATTTTTCATCAATTTCAACAATACAATATTTCCTTCTGAGCTTTTTTGCGGTAACCGCTGTTGTGCCGGAGCCGGCAAAAGGATCAAAAACCAAATCGCCTTCATTACTGCTGGCAAGTATTAACTTTGCAGTAAGTTTTTCCGGTTTCTGTGTGGGATGTTCAGTGTTTTCCGGCATTGACCAGAATGGGACGGATATGTCTGTCCAGATATTCGAAGGATAAGTGAGTCTGAATGCTCCCTGCTCTTCATTCTGCCAGTCTTTTGGTTTTCCTTCTTTATTTCTGTATGGAGCAAGAACTTTTCTTTTAAGTTTTACAGCTTCGGAATTAAAAGTATATGTTTTGCCATTTGTGCAGAACCATATATCTTCACTGCAGTTTTTCCAGTTGGTATTTGCCCCCCTGCCTTTTTCCCGTTCCCAGGTTATCCGATTCTTTACTTCAAAATGCTTTGAAAGAACTGAATAAACGGGATTGGAAGATTTCCAGTCGGAGCAAAAATACAATGTAGCCTCAGGTTTCATCATTCGCTTAATTCTCACAATAAATGACTCAACATAATCATAGTATCCGTCATCAGTCATTTCTCTGAAACTTGTATTATTAAAATTTTTGTTCAAATTATAAGGCGGATCAAGAATTACCAAATCCGCAAAACAATCAGGCAAATATTCTGAAACTTCAAAAAAATCCTGATTTATCAATTTATTTTCCAGTTCTTCAGGCCGGACTTTTCCACTCAACCTGACTCTGTTTTCGCAAAAATCGGATATCTCTTTTTCCGTTATCGTTATGCTCCTGTTTTGAGGAGCTTTTTTTTCTTCTGCCAAAGTTTTCAAAAAAAATAAGGGCCTTAAAAATTCTTATCTGATTTTAGTTCCATTTTTTACATTCGGATCAAAAGAAAGCAGTGAAGGTTTCCCGTCTCCGCTTTCTGCCGCCAATACCATTCCGTTAGACTCCAAACCCATTATTTTTGCCGGTTTCAAATTTGCAAGAAATACAATTTTCCTTCCCTTCAGTTCTTCAGGAAAATAACCTGAGGCAATTCCCGCAATAATTTGTCTTTCTCCTAAACCATCCTGCACCAAAAGCTTAATAAGTTTTTTACTTTTAGGCACAGCATCTGCACTCAAAATGGTTCCTGTACGGATATCAAGTTTCTTGAAGTCGTCATATTCTATTTGCGGCAAAACCGGCTCTGCTGAAACATTTGTCTCCTCTGCCGGAACCAATTTATCTATGTGCTTCTGTATTGCTGAATCTTCTATTTTAGGAAAGAGAATTTCCGACTCACCAAGTTTATGCCCGCCGGCAAGATTATCCCCGCTTATCTCATTCCAGAGGCAAGGTGAAGAATTAAGCATTTTGAATATTTTTGCGGAACTGAAAGGAATAACCGGATTAAATGTCAAAGCGAGAGCATAAGCTGTCTGAAGACAAATATTAATAGTTGCCGCCGCACTCTCTTTGTCTGTTTTAATCTTTTTCCAGGGCTCGGAATCATTAAAATATTTATTCCCCGCTCTGGCAAAATTCATCATTTCAAGTATTGATTCTTTAATTTTATAATTTTCCAGTAATGAGCCGATTTTTGCAGGAGCCGCTTTAATCAATTCTATCATTGCTTCATCTTCGGCCGTTAGCTTTTCTCTATGAGGTACTTCATTTCCGAAATGCTTTGATGCAAATATGAATGTACGATTAATAAAATTTCCTAAAATATCTGCCAGCTCGTTGTTGTTTCTGGCTTGAAATTCTTTCCAGTAAAAGTCAGTATCCTTTGCTTCGGGCAGATTTGCTCCGAGTGTATAACGCAAAGGGTCAGCAGGAAATTCGTTTAGAAAATCTATCACATCAATTCCCCAGCCTCTGGATTTTGAGAATTTCTTTCCTTCAAAATTGAGGAACTCATTTGCCGGTACATTTTGCGGCAGAATAAATTTATCCTGATTGTAATCATTCCATGCCATAAGCATTGCGGGGAATATTATGGTATGGAACACAACATTATCTTTCCCAATAAATGCTATATATTTTGTATTGCCTCCCTGCCAATATTCTCTCCACAAATCCGGAGTACCCCGCTGTTTTCCGAGTTCTTTTGTTGCAGAGATATAACCAAGAACGGCTTCAAACCATACATAGAGTACTTTTCCCGCAGATCCTTCAAGCGGCAGTTTTACTCCCCAATCGAGATCTCGGGTAACTGCTCTATCTCTCAATCCGTCCTTAAACCAGCCTTTGCAGTACTGAAGTACGTTGTCTTTCCATTTATATTTGGAATTCATTTCATCAACATAAGCTTCAAGTCTTTCCTGAAACTTTCCGAGGGGAAAATACCAGTGGGATGTTTCCTTTAGTATAGGAGTCTCTCCGCTTATTTTGCTTTTGGGTGAGAGCAATTCAGATGAATCGTAAAGCGAGCCGCATTTTTCGCATTCATCACTCCGTGCTTCATCGTAACCGCATTTCGGACAAACACCTTCCACATATCTGTCGGGCAAGAATATTCCGGCCTTTTCATCGTAGAACTGAGAAGTTTTCTTTTCGTTGAGTAATTCGTTATTGTGAAATGACAGAAAAAATTCTCTTGCTGTTTCGTGATGAACGGGAATACTTGTTCTTGAATAAATATCGAAACTCATCCCGAAACTCTCAAAGGCATTTTTATTTATGCCGTGATATCTGTCTATAATCTCGCCCGGAGTAACTTTTTCCTTATCGGCAGTAATTGTAATAGGTACACCGTGTTCATCAGAACCGCATATATATATTATGTCGTCGCCTTTAAGTCTTTTGTATCTGACATAAATATCTGCCGGAAGGTATGCCCCGCTTAAATGACCTAAATGAATCGGCCCGTTGGCATAAGGCAGAGCCGATGTAACCAGAACTTTTTCCTTTTCCACAATAAACTCTATTTTTATAAATCAAAGGCTAAATATAGCAATTTTAATTATCTCATTAGTACAAAAACAATCATATCATTCATCAAACTTTTTGTACATATCATCTATAAGATCAGAGTATCGCTCTTCTATAACTTTCCTTTTTACCTTAAGCGATGGAGTAAGTTCGCCGGTTTCAATGGTAAGAGGTTTATCAAGAAGAGTAAATTTCCTGATCTTTTCAAATCCGGCAAGATTCTTCTGGAACTTTGCCAATTCCTTTTCAAGCATTTCGTATATTTGTTTTTTCTGAACCAAATCGTCTGTGCTGCTGTATTGAATCCTGTTAGCATCAGCATATTCCTTCAAAGCTTCATAATCCGGAACTATCAAAGCGCTCAGAAACATTCTTCTATCACCGATAAGAACAAACTGATCAACATATTTGCTTGCAAGAAAAAGATTTTCAATCGGGGTAGGAGCTACATACTTTCCGCCTGATGTTTTAAAAAGGTGTTTCTTTCTGTCAGTAATTATCAGGAAACCTTCCGCATCAAAAACACCTATATCGCCTGTATGAAGCCACCCGGATTTAAGTGTAGCTTCGGTTTCCTTTTTATTTTTGTAATAACCCTGCATAATTCCGGGGCCGCTTGCAAGTATTTCGCCGTCAGGAGCAATTTTTATCTCAACATTTGGAAGAGGTTTCCCTACTGTTCCGAATTTATAATCATTCGGTCTGTTAACCGAGAGTACAGGTGACGATTCAGTTAAACCGTAACCTTCAAGAATGAGGATACCCAATGCTTCAAAAAACAGACTTAACTCCCGCGATAGTGCAGCGCCTCCGGAAATGATAAATCTCAGACTTCCACCAATTTTTTCTCTTACTTTGGAAAGAACCAATTTGTCTGCCATTTTAAATTTTAAAGTAAGTGTAACGGGTATTTGGTTTGCTCTTACTGCATCTTTATACTGTCTGGCGGTTTCGAGCGCCCAATAGAAAAGTTTCTGTTTTGCTTCGGACTGACTTTCTACATTCTTTATTACTTTTGAATATATTCTCTCAAAAAGTCTTGGGACTGCGGTAATAATTGACGGTTTTACCTCAAGTATATTCGGAGCCACTTTTTCAATGCTTTCTGCAAATGCAATAGTTGCACCGCATGAAAATGCAATTAAATACCCCGTTGTTCTTTCATAAATATGACATAGAGGCAAAAACGAAAGAAATGTATCTTTATAATCTATGTCAAAAACATCATGTCCGCCTTTAACATTAGATATGATATTTTTATGTGTGAGCATGACGCCTTTAGGTTCACCGGTTGTACCGGAAGTATATATTATTGTGCATAATTCGTTTTCGTTAACCATTCGCGCAGAATCAACGAAATAGTTTGGAGAACTGAACTTGAATGTTCTTCCTAAATCGCAAATCTGATTGAAACTATATATATCCTTACCCTCATCCTGCTCCAGATCGTTCAACACAATTATAAACTTCAGGTATTTGCATTTGTTTCTGATCTTTTCCACTTTATTAAGATGAAACTTATTGGAAACAATTATTCCCGCTGCTTCAGAATCATTAAGAATAAACAAAATGTTTTCAGAAGTGGAAATTGGATAAATCGGTACATCTATTCCGCCCAAACCTAATATTGCCAGATCTGAGTACATCCATTCAGGTCTGTTTTCAGATATTATTGCAATCTTTCCGCCTTTCCGGAATCCGATAGAAGCCAGACCGAGTGCAAACAATTCTGTTCTTTCATAGATTCGGCCATAACTGATTGGTTGGAATTTTCCGTTTACTTTTTCCAGAAAAGCAGGTTTTTCATCCCTGAATTCGAACTTCTGAGTAAGGTAAAACAAAACATCCGGTATAGTCTTATAATTTGATAGAACAGGCATTTTAACTCCGAAAATTGGTATCCCAAAATAAAACACAGGCAATTAAAATGCAAGATAGGAAAGGATTGTATAATAAGGTGTTTGCAGAAGGCTGCAGTAAAACTCTGCAGCCTTAACAAATCTTTTAGATTCCAAATGTATTATTATTGCAGTAAGTCTTTCCAGTCTGTTCATAAATTCTATCTTTTCTTTCTTATTAGAATATCGGATTATAAAGTCTATTATTGGATAATTTTGAACTTGAAAGAAGAGGTTGTCTTAAAAGCACATCCGATAATACTGAAAATACTTTAATCTGCTTTTTTTCCAGTAAGCTGAATTTATGCTATTAAAACAACCTCAGATACTTTCTATTTGAGAATTGTCATTTTCTTTACCGAGACGAATGATCCGGAAACCATCTTATATATATATATCCCTGTCGGCAATCCTGCAGAATTGAAATTAACATGGTAATTGCCTTTAGGAAGATACTCGTTTACAATTTGTTCAATTTCCTGTCCTAACATATTATATACCTTTAGACTTACAACTCCGGCTTCAGGAATTGAAAAAGATATATTTGTTGTCGGATTAAATGGATTAGGATAATTTTGACTTAGAGAAAACTGTTCAGGCAGAGAAGAATTATCTTTAATATTTACAACGATTTCCTTTGAATATTCAAATTTTCCGTCTAAGTCAATTTGTTTCAATCGGTATCTGATTGAATTAGAAACATTGGGATAATTATCTGTGAATGAATAAGTTTTCGGAGTATTTGAATTTCCTGCACCTTCAACAAATCCGATCTTTTCCCATTTTTCATTAACCAATAATTTTTCTATCTCGAATCCGAAATTATTAACTTCTGTTGCTGTTTCCCATTTAAGCAGTACATCATTACCTGCAAACTCTGCTTCAAAAAATTTCAGTTCAACCGGAAGTCCGGCACCGGGAGCAGTATTCTGAACCCATACAGCATAGCTCCTTGCCGGCACTTTTATATTAACTCGGAAATCCCCTGCAACAGTAAGCTCAGCTTGAGAAGAATTGCCTGTCATCTCTCCGAATTTCTCGCCGGCTGAAACATTACCGTTATTTATTCCAATCCACATATCGAGAGGAGTACCGGCATAATTGATGGCAACAATAACATCCTTACTTTTAGGTGTATTTCTAATCTGATATACTAAAGTTGTTGATGCACCTCCTGTGTTAAAGAAAGGATTGTATGAAGTACCGTAATTTGACAAATAATCCCTTCCTGAGGCACCGTAAATATAGTGCTTATGAATAAGCAATAAAGTATCAATTTTTTCACGAATAGAAGAATAGTAGTCAGGATAATATACACAAGGCAATCCAATCTGATTATTTGTAAGAAGATATGCGTATGCAAGCTCCGGATTATTTGTAAGGGGTTGTTCGCCATCTCTGAAATCATGATTGTTGGCAAATGTAATCACGTTCATTCCTGAAAGTCCTGTTGCATCAACTGCACTTGCGCCGAATACATTCCTTGCATCATAGCCGAATGCGTCTGAAGCCTGCTCAAGAGCACTGCGCAAAGAAAAATCAAACACTTGAGGTGCAATATGAGACTTTGTATCAGCATCCATATGATAATAAACATCATCTATCCAGCCTTTAAGAAGAGCTGCATTACCATCGTAAAATTCTCCCACGGCAATTTCCGGGAGGTAACCTTCATCGTACATATAATCGAACAAGTCGCCCACAAATTCTCTCGGAAAATGTTTAACAGCATCCATCCTTAGCCCTTTAATTCCCACATCGGTAAAAAGCCATTTAGTCCAGGCATAAAGCACATCTTTAGTATTCTGATAAGTCTGATCGTAGTCATAGTAGAACCACATTCCGTCCCAATCGCCCGAGAGACTCGTCGGATTTCCGTTCGGACGGAAATTCATATAATTCATTCCGCCCTGTCCGCTCGGAAGGTTATTGAAGTTCGTATAAGTCTGATATTTTACATCCGGCTGAATATTCCAGCCTGTCACTCCGTTATCGTACCACAAACCGCCTATATAATGGTCTGAATATCCGCCATCGTTTGATAAAACAATATAAAGATTATCTCCCCCTGCGTTGAAATCTTCAGTTGAAAGATTAAGATGAAATTCGTCTGTTCCGCATTCTCCGTTCACTGCCGGATTATCAACAAAAGCCCAGAAATTCCTTCCGAGTGTTATGGCATTGTTTCCCTGACTGCAGTCTCCTCCTCCGTTAGGTTCAACCTCGTTTCCATCCGGCAGATTCTGCCAGCCTTTTTTATCTGTCCAAATATAAATTTTGTATTTCCTTCCGTAGAAATTAGAATGACCGGAAGCAGATCTAATCTTAATATAATAATTCCCGGCACCTATACTAGAAGCGCCGCCAATAGCAATCCTGTTACGGAACCTGTCTGAAGGAAAAGGAGCATCTCCATTGTTAACTTTTGTGGAATTGTAGCCTTCAATCCATCCTTCCACAGCCGGATTATCTTCCGGATCGCCTCCGTCGCGGTGATTATAGATTACATCTGCAACAGCCTTTATTCCCTGACCGGTAAACTCTGCAATTAGTTCGTCAACATCCGTTCGGGTTCCGAAATGTGTAGCACCCTGTCCGAACTCTCCCAAATCATATAAATCTCGCGGGTCGTAACCGTTGCTCCAGCGGTTGGAACTTGCTCTGGACAATGACGGAAGCCATATATGGGTAAATCCAGCTTCGGAAAGTTCTGCCGCCTTCGCTTTTAATGAATCTGCCCAAACATGCCCTTCGGCAGTTTTCGGGAAATCCCAATACCATCCCTGCATCATAAAACTCTGAGGAAGAACAATGCTAAATGGAATGAAATAAATATACAACAGTATCTTTTTAATTTTCATAACAAATCCTTTTAATTATGATAATTTCAAATATAAACTAAGACAAATAGTGACAATAATCAACATTGATTTAATACGTTTTGACTTGAATTAGATTTTTACTAATTTTGTATCGGAAATAATCAACAGTTTTGTTTATTTGTTTCTATTATTAATACATCCATTTGATTATTTTTTAAATTTATTTTTAATATTTGTACTTTTTATGTTGTGTTAATTGAGTTATTCAATTATTTTACTGATGTTCTTTAAATATCTTAATAAAAAATGGGTTTACCCAACAATTAACTAATCACTTAATAAACAAAGTGGAGATTGCTATGAAAAAAGTATTACTTAGTCTCGTTGTAATGTTGTTTGCAGTATCTGTTGCTTCTGCTCAGATGGGTGCCAGCGTTCAGGGCGGAATTTCTCTTCCTATGGGAACTTTCGGCGATGGTTTTGATATGGGCTTTGGCGGTGCAGGTACATTTATGTACACAGTTGCTCCTAACGTTGCTCTTACCGGATCAGCCGGTTATTTAATGTATTCAGGAAAAGCAGACGGATGGGATATGTCAGTTATTCCTGTTACCGTTGGTGCTAGATATTGCTTCCCTGCAGGCAGCGTAAAACCTTATGCTTCTGCTGAAGCAGGTATGTTCTTCTCAACAGTTAAATGGGAAATCGACATGGGTCCTTGGGGTAAATTCTCAGGTGACGAAAGCGGTTCAGATTTCGGTTTCGCAGTTGGCGGCGGTGTTGTAATTCCTGTTAGCCCAACCGTTGGTGTTGATGTAAGCGCTAAATACAACATGATTATGACAGAAGGCGAATCAACAAGTTCAATCGGTATTATGGCCGGTGTTAATTTCGCTCTTTAATTCATAACTGAATGAATTTAAAAGCCGCTCCTGAAAAGGCAGCGGCTTTTTTTATGTCCGTCCCGGCAGAGTTTACAAATGCATTCCCCAACTATTTAACATGTTATTTTTCTAGTGGTAAATTTCTTAAACTGCCTTCGATAACCTTAAGGCGCCGGGCGGCATTTACACAGGATATTGCACAGACTCAAAACCTATATTTGCTATTTATAAATATATTTACACTTCGTTTCAACCTCCGTCCACTTCGTTTCAACCTCCGTCCACTTCGTTTCAACCTCCGTCCACTTCGTTCCAACCTCCGTCCACTTCGTTTCAACCTCCAGCCA
>CAZOZP010000023.1:21938-47765 GCA_964584325.1 uncultured Melioribacteraceae bacterium | reverse complement strand
TGCATTCATTGCGAGTTTAAGTCTGTCAATATCTCTGATATCGCCAATAAAAAAATCTACGGTTTTGTCAGGGAACTGCTGCCTCATTTCATACTGCTTTAGTTCATCCCGGCTGAAAACTATTATCCTTCTGGGGGATTCAGTTTTGAGCGCCATTTCAACAAATTTTTTACCGAATGAACCGGTGCCGCCGGTCAATAAAACAGTCTTTCCTTTCAACATAATTCCGCCGGGTAAATTATTTCAAAATTTTCCGCAATTTAATAAAAAAGAAGACCAATAACCACGCGTTGAATAAATATTGTTTTGAGAAAAATCTTCTTTTATTCATAATTAAATTTGATTTAGAGTGTTCATTTTACGTTTTTTGCTTAAGGTATTAAAATAATAACGGAGGGACTAATGAAAAAGATTACGGCACTACTAATTTGTTTGCTTATGAGCGGATGTAAACCCAATACAACCGAACCTGTGAAAGACGATCCGGTTGTAATAGGTCCGGTAGAGAAAAAACTGGCTTCGGATGTAAATAAATTCGGTTATAATATTTTCCGGCTAATTAATAAGTCGTCGGAAGGAAAGAATACGTTTATTTCACCGGTCAGCATTTCCTGGGCACTGGGGATGACCATGAACGGAGCTTCAGGCAATACTCTCACAGAAATGCAGGATGTGCTCGGGTTTTCAACAAAGGAAAATTCAGAGATTAATCAGGCTTATTCTATGCTGATTAAATATCTTCCTCAGGCAGATGCTTCCGTGGAACTTGGAATTGCGAATTCAATTTGGGCAAAAGAGGGTGTTGACTTTATACCTGAATTTCTCGAAACAAACAAGAAATTCTTTGAAGCAGAGGTCATTTCACTTGATTTTACAAAAGCATCTTCAGTTAAAACAATAAATGACTGGGTGAGCGCCAATACAAAGGGTAAGATTGAATCAATAATTGACCGTCTCGACCCCTCAGCTGTTATGATGCTGATAAATGCTGTTTACTTCAAGGGTATCTGGAAATATGAATTCGACAAAAAGGATACATACAAATCTGAATTTCATAATTACGATTTAAGTAAATCAAAAATAGATATGATGCAAAGAACCGCTCAGTTTTTCAATTCTAAAGACAGTTTGTGCCGCTATACGCAGATGTCTTACGGTAACGGGAAATTCAGCATGGGAATACTGCTTCCGAATGAAGGAATAAAACTGACTCAATTGCAGGATAAACTTGACGATGGTTATCTCAATATGCTTATTTCTTCAGGGAAGACTTCTGAAGTTGAAGTACATTTTCCGAGAATTGAGCTTAATTATGATAATGAACTGAACGACGAACTGATCGGATTAGGTATGCCTTCGGCATTCGACGGAGGGAAGGCGGATTTCTCAAGACTGATTAATTCTGAAGTATTCAAAGCCTATATAGGTTTGGTAAAACATAAATCTTATTTGAAAATTGATGAAAAAGGAACAGAAGCAGCAGCCGTAACTTCAGTCGAAATCAGATTAACATCAATAGGCCCTTCAGGAGCCTTTATTGTTGACAGACCATTTATATTTGTTATCAGAGAAGAAACAACCGGTGTAATTCTGTTTATGGGAAAGATTGAAGATTTAAATTTGTGAATCATTGAATCCAATTGAAAAATTTTTAATCTTACAAAAGAAATAAAAATAAAACATACATTGAAGTCTTAATAAAAGACTTATTGTCCGGAATCTTTAAGAGGATAGTTATGAGTAAAGGCTTTATTCCGTTTGTTCTGTTGCTGATGTTTTTAATTGCGGCAGGAATCCTTTTCGAAACAGATTCGCCACCTCCCAGGCTTCAGATATTAAAAGCAAATCTATCTGAAAAAGAAGCGCCTTCTGTGGATCATTCCAAACTAAAAGAACTTCAGAAGGTGTTTAACTCACCTCAGGAAGTTACTCTTGCCTGTATGAGCTGTCATACAGAGAGACATAAAGAGATAATGGGATCAAGTCACTGGAATTGGGAAAGACCGGAATACATTGAAGGCAGAGGCATAGTTTATATCGGGAAGAAGAATGCAATTAACAATTTCTGCATAGGTATTGAAGGCAATGAATTAAGCTGTGCAAAGTGCCATGTGGGATACGGAATGAAAGATGATATGTTCAGCTATACTGATTCTTCAAATATAGATTGTCTCATCTGCCATGATAATACCGGAGATTATGTAAAGGGGTCTGAGATGGGCGGATTACCTGATCCTTCAATTAACCTTGCGGAAATTGCTCAGAAAGTCGGGAGTCCGACAAGAAACAACTGCGGTTACTGTCACTTCTTCGGTGGCGGCGGAAACAATGTTAAGCATGGTGATTTAGAGAAATCTATGTTTTATCCCACAAAAGAAATAGATGTTCATATGGCAGCAGACGGACCCGATTTACAGTGCGTTGACTGTCACCTGACGAAAAATCACAAGATGCTCGGTAAGATGTATTCTGTTTCTTCTATGAATAAAGACCGCTCTACTTGCGAACAATGTCACGGCGAAGCACCTCACGAAGACGGATTGATAAATGAGCATACGGTTAAAGTTTCCTGCCAAACCTGCCACATTCCGGTTTATGCAAAGGATGCGGCAACGAAAATGGAATGGGATTGGTCAACAGCAGGAAAACTTAAAGACGGAAAGCCTTTCAGCTTAAAGGATGAAAACGGGAATGAAACATATATGTCAATAAAAGGCAGTTTTGTTTGGGCTGACAGCGTTAAACCCGACTATATATGGTTCAACGGCACTGCTGATCATTACCTGCTGGGCGATTCCGTAAGAGATCTTTCGGGTCCGCTGAAAATTAACAGTCTTAACGGAAGCTATGCCGACAGAAAATCGAAGATATATCCTGTTAAAATTCATAAATCAAAACAGCCGTTTGACCATGGTACTCATATTCTTATTCAGCCGAAGCTTTTTGCAAAAGAAGTAGGGGAGGGAGCTTTCTGGAAAGATTTCGACTGGCAGAAGGCAGCAGAAATTGGTATGAAGGAAATCGATCTTCCGTACACAGGTGAACTTGCATTTATTGAAACGGAAATGTACTGGCCTGTAAATCATATGGTTTCCGCGAAGGAGGAATCAGTAGGTTGTACCGAATGCCACACAAGAGAAAACTCCCGTCTGACAGGTCTGAACGATTTCTATATGCCCGGTAGAGATTACAATCCGCTGGTTGAAGGTTTCGGGAAGTCAATGATTTTTGTAACTCTTTTCGGAGTTGTTCTTCACGGTTCTCTCAGAGTTTATTATTCAAAAAGGGGGAAGAAATGAAACAAGTGCTGATATATAAAGCTTATGAGAGATTTTGGCATTGGGCGCAGGCTTTTCTGATTATTTTTCTTTTGATTACGGGATTCGAAATCCATGGCTCGTTTGAATTCTTCGGATACAGAAATGCAGTTATGTATCATGAGATTGCCGCCATTGCTTTTATAATTCTTATTCTTTTTACCATTTTCTGGCATTTCACAACAGGCGAGTGGAAACAATATATCCCAACAAAGAAATACCTAAAAGATTATATCAATTATTATCTTTTCGGAATTTATAAAAGTACAGAACACCCTACAAAGAAAACTGTTCTCAGCAAACTGAATCCGCTTCAGAAACTTGTGTATCTCGGACTCAAAATACTTGTTATTCCGGTGATGATGATTTCCGGATTAGTATATATGTTCTATCGCTACCCACAGAACAATGCCGTTTCGGAGCTTAATATAGGCGGATTGGAGCCTGCGGCGCTTATCCACACTGCAGGTGCATTTATGCTTGCCGCTTTTCTGATAGCTCATCTTTACCTTATTACTACAGGAGCATCGGTAACTTCAAACTTGAAGGCAATGATAACCGGATACGAAGAATTAGAAGAAGAAGAAAGTCATAATAATGAAGAACCGGAAAATCCGGAAATTTCCGTGAAGGAGGAATAAATGCAAAAACCTTATATGAATCCATATTTAGCAGGATTTTATCTCGGACTTCTTCTCTTGCTCACAATATTTATTACCGGCAGAGGACTCGGTGCCAGCGGTGCGGTTAAGAGTACGACAATTGCCGCTGTATCTTCGGTTGCCCCCGTTTACGCTGAAAATTCTGAATTCTACAAAGAGTATATTGATGAGCACGAAGGTGAACCTCTTAAGAACTGGCTTGTTTTTGAAGTAATCGGAGTTATAATAGGAGCATTTATTTCCGGATTAGTATCCGGCAGGCTTAATCTTACTTTAGAAAGAAAGCCGTCTGTTACAGCCCGGACAAGAATAATTGCGGCTCTTATCGGCGGAGCACTTTTCGGTCTCGGGGCACAGCTTGGAAGAGGCTGTACAAGCGGTTCGGCATTAAGCGGAATGGCAGTTCTTTCCAACGGCGGAATAATTACCATGCTTGCCATTTTCGGCGGCGCTTATGCATTTGCTTACTTTTTCAGAAAACTTTGGATCTAGGAGGAAACATATATGGGCCCATTGGTACCGGATCTTATCAGCAATGAATTAAATTTTGTTGTTGCCCTTATTATAGGAATAGCCTTCGGATATATACTCGAACAGGCCGGATTTTCTACTTCAAAAAAACTTGTGGGGTTGTTTTACGGTTACGATTTTACAGTACTGAGAGTTTTCTTTACAGCCGGAGTAACGGCAATGACAGGTGTAATAATCCTTACACATTTCGGAATGCTGGATATGAGCCTTGTTTATGTTAATCCGACATTCCTTTATTCTGCGCTAACCGGCGGATTGATAATGGGTCTGGGATTTGTGATTGGCGGATATTGTCCCGGAACAAGTTTTTGCGGTGCGGCAATAGGCAAAATTGATGCGATGTTTTTTATAGCAGGAGCTTTTCTCGGTGTTTTTGCTTTTGCTGAATTTTATCCGAGTCTTGAAGGATTATATAAAGCTGCGAATTACGGAAATCTGACTGTTTTTGATGCTGTCGGGATCAGCCGGGAAGTTTTTGCATTTCTGATGGTAATTATGGCACTTGCGGCTTTTTATGCAGTTACATTAATTGAAACGAAAGTTAATAATGGGGAAGCACAGGTAAAGATGCCTTTGAAGCTGTATGCCGGACTTGCCTCTGCGGCAGCGGTAATTGGAACAGCGCTTTTATTTATGCCTGAGTATAAGGCCGATATGCTGGAAAAAATGAACCGCCCCGGATTTGCAGAGAAATACCATCCAAAACAAACAAGTGTTGACGAACTTGCCTATATTCTTACTAACGGCGAACCGGACGTAGTGTTTTATGATTTAAGAGAGATGGATAAATTCGTGAAAGAAAGACTTCCGGGGGCAGTACTTATTAGTCCGGCAGAACTATTTGATAAAGAAACCGAAAGAAAATTCAGAATTAAGAATCAGAAAAAAATATTATACTCGGAAGATGAATTAACGGCAAGAAATGCTGCGGCATTGGCAGGCGCATTAGGTTATAACAATGTTTATTATCTGGAAGGCGGGTTAGATAAATTCAGGGAAGAAATAATCGGATTTGAAATGCCCGAAAGAAAACTTACCAGACGTGAAAAAGATATATTCAGATTCAGGGAATCAGCAGCCAAACTCTTACCCGGGATAATCAGTGAAGCTTCTAAGCCGGTAGAAATTATAAAGAAAGAAAGAAAAGTTTCCGGAGGCTGTTGAAGAAAGAATGATGTCATCCTGAGGAGCTTGCGATGAGGGATCTCTGTTAACCCAAATTTGTCATTACTTTCTTCCTCAATGACAAATTTGGGTTTAATTGTTTTGCAGAGTAAATTCATTTGTTTATTTTAGATATCATTACATTTATTATTTGGGAAAGTGAATGAATATCCGGTTTAGCTGTCTTTTATTTTTTTTAATAAATTCAGCTCTTTTAGCAAATTACAGTAAAGAGATAAGAATAACTGAGGATATCAGAATTATTCAAATATCATCAAACGCATTTGTACACATTACTATTGGGGAATTCCCCGGCTTCGGAAAATTTCCATGCAACGGTGTTATTTATAGGAACGGCAGTGAAGCATTCCTTTTCGACTCGCCTGTTAATGATTCGCTTACTGCAATTCTGATAAAGGGAATTAAGGATTCTTTAGGTCTTACCGTAACCGGATTTATTCCGAATCACTGGCATAACGACTGTATGGGTGGATTGTCTTACGTTAAAAGCAGAAAAATAAAGTCTTATGCAAATCAAATGACTATCGATATAGCTACCGCAAAAAATCTTCCTTTACCCGATTCGGGTTTCTCAGATTCGCTTATTATTGATTTTGACGGCAGAAAGATAGAATTGTATTATCCGGGTGCAGCTCATTCAACTGATAATATTACAATATGGCTGCCGGAAGAAAAAGTCCTTTTTCCGGGATGTATTGTCAAGAGTTCCGATTCAAGGAATATCGGAAATGTTGCCGACGGTGATATAAATTCATATCCGTCAGTGCTGGAGAAGCTTCTTGATAAATTTCCCGATGCAAAAATAGTTGTGCCCGGTCACGGAAATTATGGCGGATTGGAACTTATCCGCTTCACAAATAAATTATTAAAAAGGTGATATTATGAAATTAAGACTTCTGCTAATAATTCTTTTTTCTTCAATTATGCAGTTCGGACAACCCTATTCAGAAACCGGACTGCTTTATGACGATAGCCAGGTTGCTGTGATAAATATTACAATGGACCCTGCCGGGTTTACCTGGATGATGGAAAATCCGAGAATTGACTCACTTCACTTATGTACTTTGCATTTTAAGAATGCTTTCATTGATTCTACAGTGAATGATGTGGGAATCAGAATCAGAGGAAATACATCCCGTGATGCCGCCAAGAAATCTCTGAAAATATCCTTCAATAATTTTGTTTCCGGAAGAGAATTTTACGGAGTTGATAAACTTAACTTAAACGGAGAGCATAACGATCCGTCAATAGCCAGATCGAAACTTAGCTGGGATATTTATTCTGCAACAAAGACTAAGGCAAGTATTGCCGCACATGCTGCGGTTTATATTAACGATACATTTATGGGCGTTTATATATCGGTTGAACACATTGATGATGAATTTCTGAAGAAAAATTTCAATAACCCTGATGGTAATCTTTGGAAATGCCTGTATCCGGCAGACCTTACCTATAAAGGCGATAATCCTGATAATTACAAATACAGCGAAGGATTTCCGGCTTATGAACTTTCAACCAATGAAGAAACAGAAGATTATACACAGCTTGCAAGATTTATTAAAATTCTGAATCAGTACAACGGAAGCGTCTTTCAGGATTCACTCGAAAAGATTTTTGATATTGCGTCTTTCCTTAAATATGAAGCAGTTAACGTGCTGATAGGCGGGTGGGATGACTATTGGTCTCTTATGAATAACTACTATCTCTACCATAATCCGTCTGAGGATAAGTTCACTTTTATTCCTTACGATTATGACAATACATTCGGGATCGACTGGTTTAATACAGATTGGGTAAATGCTGACCCGTATGATTTTCCGAGGGTTAATAACGGTTCAAGACCTCTGATTGAAAAACTTCTGGCAATTAACCAGTATAAAGACCTTTACTCTCACTTTGTCGATTTCTTAAGAACCAATGTAATAAACAGTTCAGAACTTAACAGCAGACTTGATGAAATAAAAACTCTTATTTCTCCTTATGCAGAAGAAGATGTTTACAGAACTTTAGACTATGGATTTACTTATAATGATTTCCTAAATTCATTCGATAACATAAATATGCTTCACGTAAAGAAGGGGATTAAACAGTTTATTTCTGAACGTAATTCAAATATTTCCGGTCTGATAAATTATTCAGGCGCAAATCCGATTGTATATGCAATGTCTTTATCAAATGCCAATCCTTCGGCAACGGAACAAGTATTATTGAGTGTTTCTGCCTTTGATGCAGACGGTATTGATTCAATTAAAGCGGTTTTGTATGATAATGAATTAAATACTGCCGGTTCAGCAATGTTTAATTTTAATCCTGTAGTTTCAACAAAATCAGTAGAAGAAAGCGACAGGTGGCAGGTACAATTTGAGCCCTTCGGATACGGAGCAACGGTAAACATAAAAGTTGAAGTATATGATAATGCCGGGAAAAAATCAATTTATCCGAGAACCGGATATGTGAAAATCACAACTCCCGAGCTTGTTCAGATACCTGTTGTTGTAAATGAATTTATGGCTGATAATGAAGGTTCTGTTCTTGACCCCGCCGGTGAACCTGCTGATTGGATGGAGATTTACAATAAAGGCGATGAAGCAGTACTTCTCACAGGTATGTACTTAAGCGATTCAAAAACTAACCTAACCAAATGGCAGTTTACAACACCGGATTTATACATTGCTCCTAAAGGGTATCTGGTTGTATGGCTTGATGAACAGTTTGATCAGGAAGGTCAGCATGCAGGCTTTAAGCTTTCCAAAGGCGGAGAGTTTATTGCAATTACTAATACTGACGGAATAAGTGTAATTGATTCTCTTTCATTCGGACCTCAGCAAACTGATATTTCATTCGGGAGAATGGGAGACGGCAACACAATCTGGAGTGAAATGAGCCCTACTCCCGGAAGCGCAAATCAGACAACAGATGCAGAAGAAAACGATATGCTTCCGCTTGAATTTTCAGTATCAGCATATCCAAATCCTTTTAATCCGTCTGTAACCATAGAATTCGTAAATCCAAAATTGCAGGATGTAAAAGCCTCGGTGTTCGATATATTAGGCAGGGAAATATATACTCAGGAAATTCCGCAGGCAAAAGCCGGAACGCACAAGCTTAACTGGAATGCCGGCAATTCTTCAACAGGAGTATATTTCTGCAGAGTTTCCGCCGGAGAGAATATAGCTGTAAGAAGACTAATGCTTGTTAAGTGACATAGAAAAATAGCGGCAAGTAATATATTTGGGGCAGGCATTTAGAGTCTGCCCTCTTTTATTTTATGCCGCCAGATGTCTTAAGGCTCTCGAGATCACAGAGCGTGAATTAAAACCGGGAAATCGCCATTGTCCCAATTATTCCTGGTGTTCCCCGAAAGTCGATTAAGTGAAGAGGAAGAAAGAATAACTGCAGAGCAGCACCGTAGGTGCGGAATCTTAGTAACAATTGAAAAGAGAGAAAGGAATAAGCACCGTAGGTGCGACATCTAATCAATTGATGCGATAATTCTCTTTATAACATTTCGCAGCTACGAAGATGAGAATTTTTGATTTTACTCCGTGGCACTTTGTGACCCCATATAGAATAATCAGTGAAAATCCGCCTAATCCGTGTTATCCGTGTGCTATTGTTTGGCGAATCCCCGGGAAGAAGTTGTTTCCTTAGGGTGGCTTTGACAGACTCGGCGACCGCTCTGTGTCCATATTTGTGAGACAAAAATAATAAGGCAGTTAAGATAAATTCCGGTTTTTGCTGCAGCCAAAATTTGATTGAATTGCACACGGAAAACACGGATTTAACGGATGAGCACTGATAAAGAATTAAGAATAAATTAAAACTACTCTGCATTTACCCCCATCCCGGCAAAGTAGGGAGAGGCCTAAAATGAAATGCCGTTAAGAAATCTGCTCGAACGAAGCGATAATAGGAAATACTGTTTGACCAAAAATTGTCATTATTATCAAAATATTTGACGTCTTGATAAAAGTATTGCTAATAAATATTTAAATAAATAATTTAGTAGCAAGAATAATTATATTAAAATAGAATGTCTTTAGTAACAGTAGATACATCAGTAATAATATCTGTAATTGCGAATGAAGTTCATAAATCCAGACTTATTGATCTTACAAAGGGTATGGAGCTGATTGCTCCGCAATCACTTCATTGGGAAATTGGCAATGCTTTTTCCTCCATGTTTAAGCGTAAGAAAATTGACCTGGAACTTGCAGAGAAAGCAATTAATATATATTCTATGATCCCCATAACCTTTTATGATGTTGAATTAAAAAATTCAATAAAAATATCTTATCAGTATAGAATATATGCTTATGATGCTTATTTTATAGATTGTGCAATAAATAACAAAACTCCGCTTTTAACGTTGGATGCATTGTTAGCAGAAACAGCAAGAAAAAATAATATAGAAGTATTGGGAGTATAATATGTACACTTATAATATAAACGAATTAGGGAACGAGTTAAGTAGTTCTCTGAAAAAGGCACAGAAGGAAGGCAGCATAATTATTAAAAATGATGAAGGAATACTTTTTGAGTTGAAGAGTTACTTTAAGAAAGATTCACCGTTAGATATTGATGGTATAAATCTCCCGGTTGATAAAGAAGAAATTATTTCCATTATTAAAGAAAGCAGAAAAAAAAGAAATTAAAAGCTTTCATTATTTAACCTCATTCCCGACGAAGTAGGGGGAGGCCTAAAATGAAATGCCGTTAAAATCCTTTCTACAATTGCCGCGCAAACCCAAATCATTGCCGTAAGTGCGGAATCTTAGTCACAATTGAAAAGAGAATTTTATTTATTCCCCTCCGTGACAATTCGTGATCTTTAGTGTTCTCCTCATGATAATTCGGCAGGTTCAAAAATGAGTTCTCTAAACAAATCTGAAATATTTGATAAAAATCGTGAACATATTCACCGAAAAACATATTTTAAAGTGAATAGGATATTAAGATTAGTATTTTAAAGGGGAAACTATGTATTCAAGATATCTGAAGGAACGGATAAATACACTTGTTGATTCAGGGAAAGCGATTGTAGTTATCGGTCTGCGGCAAGGGGGCAAAACTACACTGATAGAATCAATTCTAAAATCGAAAGACTACTTGTGCCTGAAAGCAAATCAAATATTAGTTCCTTAAATAAGGCAATTGAATAACTGTTTTATTATTTTTACCTGTAATATTATTCAATTATGAGATGTCTTTGAAAATTGCGATTGTTCATGACTGGCTTGTCAATTATATGGGCTCCGAAAAATGCGTGGAGTCTTTCACTAATATCTGGCCCGAATCTGATGTGTTTACTATTGTCGATTTCCTGAAGGAGGATGACCGTAAGCTTATTCTGAAAGGTAAAAAGGCAATTGCTTCTTTTATCGGGAAACTGCCGCTGGCTTCAAAAATTCACAGACATTATTTCCCTTTGTTCCCTTTAGCTGTGGAACAGTTTGATCTTAGCCGTTACGATGCCGTTATCTCCAGTTCGCACGCTTTTGCAAAAGGAGTGCTTACACACGCGGCTCAGATTCATATTTGTTATTGCCATACTCCTGTAAGATACGCCTGGGATCTTTACCATTCCTATCTTAAGGAAAGCGGGGCAGGAAAAGGCATAAAGGGACTAATAGCCAGAACTGCACTGCACTATGTCAGATTGTGGGATTACTCAACACGAAACCGGCCTGATTACTTTATTGCAAATTCGAAGTATATTGCAAGACGCATCAGGAAAGTTTATGACAGGGATGCGTCGGTTATTTATCCGCCGGTTGATACAAAAAAATTCAGCCTTTGTAAGGAAAAAGAAGATTACTACGTTATTGCCGCAAGGTTTGTCCCATATAAAAGAGTGGATTTAATTGTTGAGGCGTTTACTGCCATGCCTGATAAAAAATTGCTGGTGATAGGAGACGGACCGGAAGAGAAAAAAATCAGAAATCTTGCCGGCGGAAATATTCGGTTTGCGGGTTATCTTCCTCAGGATAAACTGATTAGTAAAATCGGTAAAGCCAAAGCATTTCTCTTTGCGGCTGAAGAGGATTTCGGTATTACTATAGTAGAAGCACAGGCTTGCGGAACACCTGTTATTGCTTTCGGCAGGGGAGGTGCTTCCGAAACCGTAATTGAAGGAGTTTCCGGAGTTCTTTTTTCTGAACAAACTCCTGCATCTGTTATTGAAGCTGTGAATAAGTTTGAGAAAACGGGGGGGACTTTCGATTACGAAAAAATAAGAAAACACGCGGAATCTTTCTCCCGCGAGGTATTTGAAAGCAAAATAAAGGAATTTGTTGAACTCAGGCTTTCTGAATTTTACGGGAAAAAAATATGAGTTCAAAACGGAACCCTGTCTATAATCTCAGATTTTTCCTTGACCTCCTTTTGCTTAATTCAGCTTATCTTCTTAGCGCAGCAGCGGCTCAGTCTTTGGAAATACTTTTGGAAAGAAGCTATATGTTTCTTCTCTTTATTGCGGGTAATTTGCTGTGGATTATTACCGCGGGATTTTCCGGACAATATGATGATCTGAAAATTAAATCTATACCGACAAGAATATTAAATATCCTGAAGAATACCTCATATCAGTTTGTTCTTATTGTGATGTTTGTTTTCTTTGTTAAGGAAAATCTGTTTACAAGAAATTTTATCACCTATTTTACTGTAGGTTTCGCTGTTGTATCGGTTATTAAGGAAATACTGATTGCCGGTGTTTCGGTTAATGCTGAAAGGAAAAGGAAATGTCTTATAATCGGAGAAAATGATCTGGCACAAAGGTTTGCGGATTTTTTGAAGGAAAACCGTGCATTCGGATTCGATCTTCACGGAATTTTTCCTGTGGGCGGAATTGAATCACCGGGTATTCTGGATAATACAATAAGCGAAAACGGTATTACTGATGTTGTTATTTCTCTGCCGCCGGAACAATACGGATCAGTAGATAAAATTCTGAGGATATGCGATGTTTTTGCGGTAAAATCTTTTATTCTGCCGGATTATTTTAATTTGCTTTCGAATAAGTTTCGACTGGATTTGTTCGGCGATTTTCCCGTTATAAAAGTCAGAAGTAACCCTCTTGATGAAATCCAATGGCGGTTTCTGAAAAGAGCCGCGGATATTTCCGGTGCTCTGTTGCTGATGCTGTTCGTCTTCTGGTGGCTTTTCCCGATTATTGCCCTGATTATAAAAATGGATTCAAAAGGACCGGTTCTGTTCGTTCAGCCGAGGGTGGGTTACGGAAATAAGCTTTTTAATTGTTATAAATTTCGGACAATGACTGTTCAGGCAGGCAGAGAATCCGATAAAATGAATCCGGCATACGAGGGGGATTCGAGAATTACCAAATCCGGTGCATTATTAAGGAAATTCAATTTTGATGAACTTCCTCAGATATTCAATATATTAAAAGGTGAGATGTCGTTTATAGGACCCAGGCCTCACGCAGTTCCTTACAATAATTCTTACGGAGAGATTGTTGAAGAAATAAAGCTCAGACACAGGGTTCTGCCGGGCATAACAGGCTGGGCGCAGATTCACGGATACAGGGGTGACTCTCTGGACGAGGAAGAAAACAAGATACGCACATATAAACGAATTCAATATGATATCTGGTACATAGAGAACTGGTCTTTTGCTCTTGATTTCAGAATTCTGCTAACAACAATACTTCAGATATTCCTGATTAAGAATACGGGACAATAGTTCGGCGTTTGAATTCTTATAAATATTAGAATATTTTTTTCTTAAAAATTAATTACATTTGGAATCAAGAAAAAAATAATGATTAGAAACCTGCATAATGAGCGTTATGCCGCAGGAATATAAAAAATGGAAATTTACAAACAATACATTACTCAGGCAATTGTTGTAGCTGCCAACAGTCTGAAACTTACTTCCGAGAAGATTGAACTGGTTACTCTTCTTAAGCTTTTTATAGAAGACTCAATCAGTCTTCAGGAAGATATACTTGCTCTTAAAAAGAATACCGACCTCTCGAAAATCGGCATAAAGATAGATCATCTCTACAAATTTATAAATCAGGAAAAAATTGATTTCAACAGAATATCGGATAAGTTCAAAGAACACAGTTCCGGTCTGATTACCGAGCTGGACCATTTGCTTACGAATATGAGTCCGCTTGCCTTCATAGCTTTTTCCGAAAAGAATAAAAGAGACAGAGATGCGGAAGTTAACCAGATACTCGAACAGGCGGAAATAAGCAGTTACAGCTTAGGTTACGAAAATCTGGATAAAGATAAACACGAAACAGACAGGCTTAAAGAACACATAATTCTTGCAGAAGTTGAGAAAGATAATAAGTTTAAGTTCGAAGACTTTGAGAGAAGAGTACTTCAGCCTGTAAATGAACTGGATTCGCTTCTTAAGAGACTTTCGAAACAGGAATTTACTGATGAAGAACTTGAATATTTTGCGGGAATAATTGATCAGAACGAATTGTTATGCAATGAAGGCGGATTCGAAATGGTTGCCCAAATGCATAAGATTTTCAGCCTCTCACTTAATCTTATTAAAGATAAAAAAATGTTTCCGGTAGCTCCTGTTATTGAAGGAATGAGAGCTTGCCTTATTGTTATTGTTGCAGTTGTGAGAAACAAAGATGTTGACATAACCGATTATCTGACAAGAGCAGAGAGTTTCGGTGATAAAATTTTCAACTTAAACGGAGAATGAAATGAATTTATATGCCGTTATTATGGCGGGCGGTGTTGGTGCAAGGTTTTGGCCCAGGAGCAGGGAAAGACAACCTAAACAGCTTCTTAACATAGCCGGCGAAAACACTATGATTCAGGATACTGTGGCAAGGTTAGACGGAATTATTAAAAAAGAAAACATATACATAATTACAAATAGAATTCAGAAGCCCCTTATCTCAGAACAACTGCCGGGGGTTCCATACGAGAATATAATTGATGAACCATTCGGAAAGAATACTGCGGCCTGTATCGGACTGGCTTCGGTTATTATAGAAAAGAAAGATCCGCGGGCGGTTACTGTTGTTCTGCCGGCCGACCATATAATAAAAAATAAAGAAGAATTTCAAAATACAATACTAAAGAGCGCAGCTTTCGCAAATGAGAAGAAAGGTATCTGCACAATAGGCATAGTTCCGGTAAGTCCGGAAACCGGTTACGGATACATTCAGATTGATGAAGCTGAAGTTAAAGACGGAATTTACAAAGTACTTACCTTTGCCGAGAAACCAAATCTGGAAACAGCTAAGAGATTTATTAAAGCAGGTGATTTCCTCTGGAATTCCGGAATATTTATCTGGCGTGTTGATGTTATTATTGAGGAAATCAGACGCTATATGCCCGACTTGTTCGAAGGTCTTAAGCATATCAGAACTGCAATAGGAACTGAAGAATTCGAAAAAGTGCTTGTAAATGTTTACGGACAGCTTAAGAGTATTTCCATTGACTACGGTGTTATGGAAAAATCAGGCAAAGTTTATCTTGCAAAAGGAAACTTCAATTGGAATGACGTTGGTTCGTGGGAAGCAGTTTATCAGATCAGCAGTAAGGACGACAATAATAATGTACACGACGGAAATTTTTATTCGGTTTCTTCCAAAAATTCCCTTGTTTATAATCCGGGCAAATTCACAGCCGTGATAGGCCTCGATGATATTCTTGTTATAAACACTGACGATGCTCTTCTTGTATGCGCAAGAAATAACGCTCAGGATGTGAAGATGGTAGTTGATCATCTTAAAATGAATAAAAAAACAGATTTATTATAACCGGGTATTATGGAAAAGCAATCATTTACAGAAAAAGCGCGTATTGAACAAATTACTCATCTTAAGAAGAATTATTACCTCCTGAAAATGCATTCACCCGAAATTGCTTTAAAAGGAAAGCCTGGACAGTTCTGCAATATAAAAATTACCGATACCGTGTATCCTCTTTTAAGACGTCCGTTCAGTATCTGCAATATTGAAGGCGAATACCTGTATTTTATGTTCAACACCCACGGCGAAGGTACTAAAATGCTTGCTTCAGCCAATAAGGGAGATGTGCTGGATATTCTTGGCCCTTTGGGTAACGGATTCAGAATTCCCGATAATCTTGAACACGCGGTAATAGTTGCCGGCGGAATCGGTGCGGCTCCGTTTGCATATTTGATAGAATCGCTTCCTGAAACTGCTGATGCGCTTTGTTTTGTTGGCGGAAGAACTGCAGACGATCTTCTTCTTTACGGTATGAAGAATATCTTTTTAGCTACCGATGACGGTTCGGAAGGAATTAAAGGAAACGTGATTGATCTGCTCGGAAAAAATCTTCACAAACTAATGAAACCCGGAACGGTGCTCTTTGCCTGCGGTCCGAATGCCATGCTGTCGGCATTAAAGAAATTTTGTATTGATAATAATCTGGAATGCCAGATATCAACAGAATCGGCAATGGCTTGCGGATTCGGAATCTGCCAGGGATGTAACGTGGAATCGGCAACGGAAAAAGATAAATATAAACTTGTTTGCTGCGATGGACCTGTATTTGATGTAAGGGAGATAGAGCTATGAGCAATGTGGATATGTCTGTAAAAATCGGCTCTCTTGAACTCAAAAATCCTGTTATGCTTGCATCCGGTACAGTAGGCTACGGAAATGAAATTGCAAATTTCACCGACTTAAGTAAAATCGGCGGAATTGTAACTAAATCTGTATCTCTTAAACCCCGCAAAGGGAATCCGCCGCAAAGAATATTTGAAACATCTGCCGGAATGCTTAATGCAATTGGATTGGCAAATGTAGGCGTGGAAAAATTTATTGAGGAAAAGATACCTTTTCTTAAGGCACTAAATTCAACGCTTATCTGCAATATAGCCGCGGGTTCGGTTGAAGAATATGTGGAATGCGTTAAAATATTGGATGAACAGGAAACGATAAAAGCTTTCGAAATTAATGTTTCTTGTCCGAACGTAAAAGACGGCGGATTGATTTTCGGTAATGATGTAAGCTTCGTGGGGAAAATTACTGAACTTGTAAGAGCCGCAACAAATAAAGCAGTAATTATAAAGCTCTCGCCTAATACGGCAAGAATTTCGGACTTTGCCGCTGCGGTAAAAAAAGAAGGCGGCGATGCGGTTTCGGCAATAAATACATTAGTGGGTACTGCATTTAATATCTGGACTAAAAAACCACGAATTAAGAATATTACCGGAGGGTTATCTGGCCCTGCGATAAAACCTGTAGCTCTAGCTAAGGTATTGGAAATAAGCCGCAATGTTGATATACCGATTATAGGAATTGGCGGAATAATGAACAGGGATGATGCGGTTGAATTTATGATTTGCGGTGCAAGTGCTGTGGAAATCGGCACTGTAAATTTTATAAATCCGAATGCGGGCATCGAGATTGCTCAGGGAATTGAAGACTACTGCATTAAAACGGGTGTGACCGCCGTAAAAGAAATAACCGGAAGCTATAATCTGGGATGAACATAGTTCAGGCACTCGAAAGAATTTATTCACTTCATCAGTTTGATATTAAGCTGGGCCTGGAACGTGTCGAAAAGCTTCTTGAGTATTTAGGTAATCCTCATAAGAAAATCAAATCTTTTCACATTGCCGGTTCTAACGGTAAAGGAAGTACTTCATCTTTCCTTTACGGAATTCTCAGAGAAGCCGGTTACAATACAGGCATATATACTTCACCTCACCTTATAAGATTCAATGAAAGAATAAGATTCAATGAAACGGAAATAGACGATGATTATATAACGGAATTTATCGCTTCGCTGGATAATTACATAAAAGAACACAGACCTACGTTTTTTGAAATTACCACAGCCCTGGCTTTCAAGTACTTCTATGAAAGGAAAGCGGATTGGTGCGTAATTGAAACCGGTTTAGGCGGCAGGCTTGATGCAACTAACTTATTACTGCCTCAGGCTTCGGTTATTACTACTATAAGTATGGAACATTCCGCAATTCTGGGGGATAGCTTGCAGAAAATTGCGGCAGAAAAGGCCGGAATTATTAAAAAGGGAGTTCCTGTTTATGCAGGCCTGATTCAAAAAGAAGCAATGGATGTAATTAAGAAAAAGGCGGAAGAATCAGAATCGAAATTATTTCGGCTTGAATCAGAATGTGAACTTAAGAAAGACGGAATATTTCTCAAATCAAATTCAATTTATATTAACGACCTCCCGCTTAAAGGGAAGCATCAGTTATATAATGCCGCACTTGCATCTCTGGCAGTATCTGAATTGCCGGAAAGACTTGATAACAGCGTAATTATTTCCGGACTGAAAAAAAGTGCAGAATTATCAGGAATTCAATGCCGGTATGAAAAATATCATTCAAATCCTGATGTGATTTTTGATGCAGGTCACAATCCTGAAGGAGTAAAAGCATTTGTAGAGCAATTTGCGGCCGATTATCCGGATAAGGAAAAAAACATTTTGATATTTGGCTGTATGTCCGATAAAAATGCAGAGGAAATGCTGAAAATGCTTGGCAGTGCATTTGGCAAGGTATTGCTCACTAAGGCGGAAAATAACGAAAGGAGCAGAGAACCTGAAGAATTAAGGAACATCTGCATAAACCTCGGCTTTGAAAGCAGTATTTGTGATAAGCCTGCTGAGTATATAAAGGACTATTGCAAAGGGAAATCAGGAACAATATTGGCTGTTTTAGGCAGTATTTATTTATTGGGAGACATAAAAGAAAAGCTTGAGTAATAAAAAGTTCTTGACATTAAATTATAAGAGGGTTATTTTTCGAACAGTCCTCTTGTTCCTTTCGTTAAATAAATTAATGAATATAAATAAATTTAACCCCTACGGGCATCAAACCTATAATTTTAACATTATGTAATCACATTAAGCGGAAAAATAACTATGTCGATGGATATTTCTAACCTCCAATCAAAAAAACTTGTCGAACTTTATAAAATTGCAAAAGAACTTGAAATACCTGATTTCAGCGAAACCAGGAAGCAGGAACTGATTCTTAAAATCCTTGAATCTCAGGCAAAGAAAGACGGCCTTACATTTTCCAAAGGCGTTCTTGAAGTGCTTTCCGACGGATACGGCTTCCTCAGATCAACAGACTACAACTATCTTCCTTCACCCGACGATATATATGTATCACCTTCACAGATAAAAAGATTCGGTCTTCGTACGGGAGATTACGTCAGCGGCCAGGTTCGTCCGCCCAAAGAAGGCGAAAGATTTTTTGCTCTGCTCAGAGTAGAAGCGGTTAACGGAAAGAATCCGGATGCCATAAGAGAAAGAACACAATTTGATGAACTTACACCTCTTTATCCTACAAAGAGAGTTGTTCTTGAATCAGCACCGGGCGAGTATTCTATGAGAATAATCGATTTGCTTTCCCCGATAGGTAAGGGACAAAGAGGATTGATTGTATCTCCTCCGAAAAGCGGTAAAACGATTCTGCTTCAGAAAATGGCAAACTCAATATCAAGAAACAGTCCGGAAGTTAAGCTGATTATGCTTCTCATAGACGAAAGACCTGAAGAAGTAACCGATATGAAAAGATCAGTTCAGGCTGAAGTAGTTGCCTCCACATTCGATGAGCCTGCCGAAAGACACGTTCAGGTTGCAAACATGGTTATCGAAAAAGCCAAAAGAATGGTTGAAGCCGGAGAAGACGTATGCATTCTTCTTGATAGTATTACCCGTCTTGCAAGAGCACACAACACAGTTATTCCTCACAGCGGAAGAATTCTATCGGGCGGTGTGGATTCCAATGCTCTTCAGAAACCCAAGAGATTTTTCGGAGCCGCAAGAAATACAGAAGACGGCGGAAGTCTTACAATCATAGCAACTGCTCTTATTGAAACAGGCAGCAGAATGGATGAAGTAATATTCGAAGAATTTAAAGGTACGGGCAATATGGAATTAGTATTGAACCGCGATCTTGCAGACAGAAGAATATTCCCCGCAATAGACATAAATAAATCCGGTACCAGAAAAGAAGAGCTTCTGCTTAAAGACGATATTCTTAATAAGGTTTGGATTCTCAGGAAATTCCTCAGCGATAACGACCCGGTTGAGGCTATGGATTTTATTCTTGATAAAATGAGAGGAACTAAATCCAATAAAGAATTCCTGATGAATATGAACAGTTAAAAAAGGTTCTGATTTGTTTCCCGGAAGAATTCTTGTTGTAATACTTGTATCGGCATTATCTTTATTGTGCCAGATACGAACCGGCAACAGATTTTTTTATACTTATTATAATCAGGAGAAAGATTCATCCGGTACTCTTTTCCTTGAGTTCAGAATTCCCGGCAAATATCTCTATTTTATTAAAGATTCCTGCGGCTACTCTGCAGGAATCAATATTAATATTGAGGAACTGGTACCCGAAGGATCTGAAAGAATAAGTTTCAGCCGCGAATATAATTACTGCACTAAGGCTAATGCTCCGGATGAAAGTATCAAGAACATTTCCGTTGAAATTGCTGATGCAGCCAATACATCTTCTTTTAGAGTGGAAACCGGAATTAAAAATTCATCGGATTCATACTTTGAAATAATAAAACTTACTTCTGAATCAAATAAATATTACGGCAAACCGTTTGTTATTGCTGATAATTCCGAAAATACCTTCGCTCCGCATTTCTTCATTCCTTATTCGCCTAAATCATATTCGGTTATTATTCCTCAAAAAGATACATCATTAACCGACAGCCGTATTAAGATCTTTTCAGGAGAAAAGCTTCTCCGGCAGGATACACTCAGTCCGGTTCCCGGACTAATGAACGGAAATGAGTCATTCGTGAAATCTTTGACCGGCAATTCATATTACAGAATAAAAGATATTACCGGAACGGCAGACGAGGGATTATTGACAATTCAAATAAATTCGGTTGAAGATTCACTTAAGAAAGCTGTTTTTAATCTGCCGGTAGTTTGGGAAGACAAGCCGTTTTTTCTTTACATCCCTGAATTAACTGCTCTTGCGGCAAAACGTGTATTCGGCGAAGAACTCAATCTTAAAAACGATAAAGACAAATATTACGAAAACTTAAAAGCCTTTCTTGCTCAATATGACCCCGATAAAACAACACCCTACAATGAAGCTCTGATTGAATTTGCTTCAAGGGCTGAGGAAGCGGATAGAATCTATTCAACTGCAGGGGTTAAGCACGGAATGCTCTCCGACAGAGGTATGATTTACATAAGATTCGGAAGACCTGATAATGTAAACAGAGAATATCCTCAAAAAGGAAATGTTAGAGAAGTTTGGGAATATTCAGATTTAAAAGCTAAATTTGTTTTTGAAGATAAAAGCGGACTCGGAAAGTTTGAGCTTAGAAAACACTAATACGGTAATTATTACTTGCGGAGATGTTAACGGAATTGGGCCGGAAATATGCCTTAAAACTATCCGAAATTGCGGCACCGGCAACGAAATTCTTATAATGCCCCACGAAGTGTTTCTTGAAACCGTTAAACTTACAAGTACTGATATCCCCTACAATCTTGTGAAAACTAAAGACTCGCTGAAGCACAATACCGGACAAATTCAAGTGCTTTCACCCGGTGAGATAGAGATAAATCCTTCGAAAACTTCCGCTGAAGCCGGAAGAATAAGCTATAATGCAATAATTAAGGCTTATGAACTGGTAAGAGAAAATCCCGGGTCATTTATGGTTACCGCTCCTATTTCAAAAGAATCATTCGGACTTGCGGGAATTGATTTCCCCGGGCATACGGAGCTGATTGCCTCTTTATGTAATTCGGAAAATTTTATGATGATGTTTCTTTCTGATGTTATGAAAGGCGCAATTGTTACAATTCACGAACCTCTGGCATCGGTAAGCGAATTTATTACCGAAAATAATCTTGCAAAGGCAGGCAGAATAATTAAAAAATCGCTGATTTATGATCTGGGAATTAAAGAACCCTCAATTGCAGTATTAGGATTAAATCCGCACGCAGGAGAAAGCGGAAGGATAGGCAGAGAAGAAGAAGATGTAATAAAACCTTTTATTAAAAATGCCGCCGGGAGTTTTGCCGGACCATTTCCGCCGGACGGATTTTTCGGGGCAGGGGAGTATCGCAGGTATGATGCAATTCTTGCAATGTATCACGACCAGCTCCTTATTCCATTTAAAATGTCGGCTTTCGATAAAGGGGTTAATTTTACCGCGGGACTCCCGATTATAAGAACATCGCCCGATCACGGTACTGCTTTCGGAATTGCCTGGAAGAATATAGCCTCTGCCGGAAGTATGATTGAAGCGGTAAGATGGGGGAAAATTATTTCGAACAACAGAAAAGAATATGCAGAATAAGAATTATGAATGCCTGGCGGATGTTTATTCATATCTGATGAGAGATGTGGACTATGAAAGCTGGAGCGAATATATAAAAGATTTAATGGCAGAACTGTTTGAAGAAACTCCCGTTACTCTGGAAATTGCTTCAGGTACCGGCAGACTTTCTAAATATCTTTCGGATAAGATCCCAAACCTTGTAATTTCGGATCTTTCAATACAGATGCTGAAAAAATCTTCCGGACTGCCGGCTGTTTGCGCTGATATGACACAGCTTCCGTTCAAACCTGTTTTTGACTTTGCCTTTTCCGCTTTCGACAGTGTTAACTATTTAACAACAAAGAAGAAATTCAAAGCATTTCTTAACAGTGCGGCTTATGTAATAAAACCCGACGGGTATCTTACATTTGATGTAGCACTGGAAAGAATGAGCCGCAAATGCCTTTCACTTCTTAACAGAACAGAGACATACAAAGGAGTTGAATACTCTCAGATAAGTTTTTTTGATGAAGAAAAGAGAATCCATTATAACAAATTCAAGTTTAAACTTGAAAATGGTACGATAGTTAATGAAATTCATAAACAAAAAATTTATCATCTTTACGAATATTTTGAGATGATTGAAAAATCCGGTTTCTATGTAGAAAACTGCTATGACGCTTTTACCGTGCGCGATGCCGGCGAGAAATCTTTCAGGGTTCAGTTCATATTAAAAAGGAAGAATGATGCTTGAGATAAACAATGTTGATTTTAATTACGGACTTCAGCCTGTATTTGAAGACTTAAACCTTACTATTAAAGCCGGGGAATTTGTATTCCTTATAGGGAAATCCGGTACGGGTAAAAGTACTCTGATGCAGCTTATCTATATGAATCTTATGCCTAAAAGCGGTTCTATAAGAATAGACGATTACAATTCCGATACAATCACAGCAGCGGATATTCCTAAATTAAGAAGAAAACTCGGTATTGTTTTCCAGGATTTCAAACTTCTCGAAGACAGAAATGTTTTTGATAACCTGGCCTTCGTTCTTCAGGTTACCGGAACAGAAAGAAGCAAAATTAAAAAGAAAGTAATCAGCGCTCTTGCCGATGTGGGTCTGTCTCATAAATCTAAATCAATGCCCGGAAATCTTTCCGGCGGCGAAAAACAAAGAGTGGCAATTGCCAGGGCAATAATAAACGAACCAATGATGATTCTTGCGGATGAACCAACGGGAAATCTTGATCCGGAAACATCAGAAGAGATATTCAGTATTCTGAAAAGAATAAACATCAGAGGAACGAGTGTTTTGCTTGCAACACATAATTATGATCTGGTGAGGAAACTGGATACACGTATAATAAAACTCTCCAACTATAAAGCAGTAAACGTTATTCTGAAGAAAAAGACGGAAGAATCAGGCGGATAATCCGGCCAAAATATCCCGGGTTATTTTTTCAACATCTCCTGTACCGTCAATTATTATAACCTGACCGCGCTTTTCATAAAAATCGAGGACCGGACTGGTAAGTGAATGAAATACTTCAAGTCTTTTTCTTACTACTGCTTCATCATCGTCTTTTCTTTTGGTGAAATTCCCGATGGTACCGCATATAGGACAAGCTTCGTCGTGGCTTTCGCCGGGTAGTGCAACGTTCGAACCGCAGGATCCGCAGACTCTTCTTTTTGAAAGCCGTTCAACAATTATATCATCAGGAACAACCAAAGAGATAACTAATGGCTTATCCATTCCCAAACGCCCGAGCATATCATCAAGAATTACAGCCTGCTCAATAGTTCTCGGGAATCCGTCTAATATATAACCTTTCGATGCGTATGACGATTGAACTGCAGTTTCAACAATTTCGGCAATCATTGAATCAGGAACAAATTCTCCTCGGTCAATAACCTCTTTAATCCTCAGTCCTAATTCGGTAGCCTTCTTTACTTCATCCCTAAGTATATCTCCGGTAGAAATGTGTGCTATTTTCAAAGCCGAAGAAACAAATTTAGCCTGTGTTCCTTTCCCTGAGCCCGGAGCGCCGAAGATTATTAAATTCATGGTAAAGTCCGAAATTATTTAGGTGAAAATTAAAAAAAATTAAATTTAAGTAAAATAAAATAATGCCGGCAAACAATGTATTCTATCTAATCATACAGGAAAAGTGCATAAGCATCAAATTATTCGATCAGAACAAGCTAGTGTAACAGGTTTTAGCATAAGAAAACATATTCTTTTGATTAGACACCTGCCTTATTTATATTTGGGATGAAAAAAATAGGATTATGCTTGTCTGATTACCGAAAAACAATTCTTCCTAACGGAATTAAAATAGTTACGGAGCATATAAGTTATGTTCAGTCTTTTTCTTTAGGATTCTGGTTCAATAACGGATCAGTTGATGAAATTGAAGAGAACAACGGAATTTCTCATTTCATTGAACATATGCTGTTTAAGGGAACTGATAAACGTTCTCCTAAAAGCATTGCCGAAGAAATAGAATCGCTTGGCGGCTATCTTAACGCGTTTACTTCAAAAGAACATACCTGCTATTATGGAAGAGGTCTTTCGCGTCATCTGGTAAAAACATTCAAGGTGCTGGCAGATATGGTTCAGCATTCAATTTTTAAGGAAAAGGAAATAAAAAAAGAAGCGGCGGTAATTGTTGATGAATTGCTGGATATAGAAGACTCGCCTGATGAATACATTTTTGATCTTTTTGAAAATAATGTATATGCCGGTACACCTCTTGGCAGGCCGATTATAGGAACTCAAAGCAATATTACCGGATTCGGTCGCGAAGATTTTATTAATTATATGGAAGAGAACTACACCTGCCAAAGGCTTATGATAGTTGCTTCCGGCAACATTGAACATGAGAAAATCGTTGAACTGGCCGAAAAATATCTTGAGTATAAATCCGCCGGAAATGCCTTTATTCGCAAACCGATGGTATTTTCAAAAGCCTCGGATATGAATATCAAAAAAGAAATTCAGCAGACACATATTATAATAGGCAGAACAACACACGGATTCAGTAATCCGGAGCGGACAAAAGTTAATGTTCTTTCTCATATTTTAGGCGAAGGTTCAAGCAGCCGGCTTTTTCAAAGAATAAGAGAACAAAACGGAATAACATATCAGATAAACAGCTTTCTTAATTCATTCTATGATATATCCACATTCGGCGTGTATTTTTCCACTAACGATAAATCGGCCGCAAAAGCATTATCGCTTGTTGATAAGGAATTTGAGAAACTGATGAATGTAAAAGTCTCTGAAAAAGAACTCAACCGGGCAAAAGAATATATTAAAGGCAGTATTCTGATGGGCTTAGAGAGCACTTCCAACCGGATGATGCGTATTGCACAATCCGAATTATACTACGATAGGGTTAAATCTATCGGGGAAGCAATTTCCGAGATTGAAGCCGTAACTTCGGATGACATTAAAGAGGCGGCAATCATGCTTCTTCAAAGGGATAATCTGACAACAGTAACAATCTCCTCGGAAGAAAAAAGAAAGATAAGGAAGAGTGCCTGATTAAAACTGCTTCCCTGCATTTCAGAGTCATCTCTTTTTGATTCAGAGATAAGTGAATTCTATTCAGCGGCAATGTAAAGCAGTGAAATGAACACGTCAACTCGTTCGGAGACAATGTAAAGGAGTGAAATGACCGCGTCAACTCGTTCGGAGACAATGTAAAGCAGTGAAATGACCGCGTCAACTCGTTCGGAGACAATGTAAAGGAGTGAAATGACCGCGTCAACTCGTTCGGAGACAATGTAAAGCAGTGAAATGACCGCGTCAACTCGTTCGGAGACAATGTAAAGGAGTGAAATGACCGCGTCAACTCGTTCGGAGACAATGTAAAG
>CAZOZP010000023.1:0-21838 GCA_964584325.1 uncultured Melioribacteraceae bacterium | reverse complement strand
GTCAACTCGTTCGGAGACAATGTAAAGCAGTGAAATGACCGCGTCAACTCGTTCGAAGACAATGTAAAGGAGTGAAATGACCGCGTCAACTCGTTCGGAGACAATGTAAAGGAGTGAAATGACCGCGTCAACTCGTTCGAAGACAATGTAAAGGAGTGAAATGACCGCGTCAACTCGTTCGAAGACAATGTAAAATGATACGCAAACCAAGTCGAAAAAAATATTTCCGGTGTAAAGCGTTAATAATACAAGGGGAAACCGATTAATCTGATTTTTTCCGTTTTCTGCTACAAATTTGAGTTTTTATAAGATAGCGGAATTTGGTATTTTCCCGGATAAAAATAGCGGATTATGGTAAAGAACATCACAACTCTCAGAGTGCGGTATGCCGAAACAGACAAAATGCAGTTTGTTTACAACGGCAAATATCTCGAATATTTTGAAGTAGGCAGAGCAGAATTATTAAGAAGCCTGGGACTCCCTTATTCAACTATTGAGGAATCAGGATATCAGCTTCCTCTAACCGAGGCAGGTCTGAAATATATCCGTCCGGCCTATTATGACGATCTTTTGAGTATTGAAGCCACCATCGAGAAAATAGTTTCTCCCCGATTAAGAATCAATTACAGAATATTCAGAAATGACTCCCCCGAGGTTCTTGTTGAGGGATTTACGGAACACGTATTTATCAGCACGGAAACAAAAAAAGCCGTAAGGCCTCCTAAATTTTTTGTGGATCACTTTTCCAATAAATAAGGCTCATAGAAGTTTTTCCTTATGAAAAACAAAATAAAAGAACTGACCAAAGACACTGCGATATACGGCATAAGCACAATTGTAGGAAGATTCCTCAATTTTATGCTCGTACCTTTTTATACGAATGTACTGCCTAAAGCAGATTTCGGTATATACAGCAACGTCTATGCATATATAGCTTTTTTCAATATCCTGTATATATATGGTATGGATGCCGCTTATATGAAATATGCATCCGTTTCCGGTACAGATGAAAAGAAATCCGTCTTTTCCAGTTCTTATCTCCCCGTGCTTATCACGTCAGCAATTTTTTCCGTAATATTTATTGCAGGTGGCGGAACTCTCACATCTTTGATGGAAATAGGGGAAGGCCATATAAGTCTTGTTTATTTCGCCGGAGCTATTCTGTTCTTTGATACGCTTTCCCTTATACCTTTTGCCGGATTAAGGCTTGAACGAAAAGCAGGTAAGTTTGCATCATTTAAAATCATAAACATTCTTATTAATATAGCCTTGAATGTAATACTGATTACCGGTTTCAATTACGGTATTGAAGCAATACTTATCAGCAATTTGGCAGCTTCCGCTGTTACATTCCTTATGTTGATTCCCGACATAAGAAAGCATCTGAAATGGGAAATTGATATTAGTCTGTTAAAAAAATATCTGAAGTTCGCATTGCCTTATATACCTTCCAGCCTTGCCGCAACTCTTGTGCAGGTGGTTGACAGACCAATTGTCAATTATTTGTCGGGCTTTGAAGTACTTGGTGTTTATCAGGCCAACTATAAGCTCGGTATATTTATGATGCTTATAGTTTCAATGTTTCAATTTGCTTGGCAGCCGTTTTTCCTTAATAATGCAAAAGACGCTGAAGCAAAAAATATATTTTCAAAAGTACTTACCTTGTTTCTTATTGCCGGGTCACTTGTCTGGGTAATACTTTCACTTTTTCTGAGCGATGTTGCCGTATTTGAAATATCTGAGGGAACGGCACTTCTTTTAGGTAAGAATTACCAGGAAGGATTGTTCATAGTTCCGGTAATACTTCTTTCTTATTTAATCTACGGGATGTACATAAATTTTACCGCAGGAATATATATTGAAGAAAAAACAGCCTTTATGCCTGCTATAACAGGAGCAGGAGCGGCATCGAACGTAATTGCGAATTTACTTCTGATTCCCTTAGCCGGATTGATGGGTGCCGCGATAGCCACTCTCATTAGCTATATTGTTATGTCGGCAGGAATTTATATAGTATCGAATAAATATTATCCGGTTAAATATGAATATTCAAAAATTATCAGACTCTTTTTACTGATTACCGCAACCGCCGGAGTCTATTATTATTTGCACTATACAGGCGGATTAACACTTGGATTGAAATTCGTTATGTTTGCAGTATTTATTGCAATGATGCCCTTAATGAAGATTATAAGTCCGGATGAAATAACCGGATTGAAATCTATTGCCGCTAAACTAATTTTGAGGAGAAAATGAAAACTATCGAAATAAAATTTAAAAGAATATCCGAAGAGTATTCAGACATTCAATTGCCTGTGTATGCAACTGAAGGAAGTGCCGGGATGGATATCCGTGCCGCTGTGGAAAATGAGTTTGTTCTGAAAGCCGGCAGTGTTGATTTGGTTTCTACAAATCTAATGGCAGAAATACCCGCCGGATACGAACTTCAGGTAAGACCGAGAAGCGGATTGGCAATTAAACATTCAATCGGACTGCTTAATTCTCCGGGAACTATAGATGCCGATTACCGGGGAGAGATAAAAGTAATAATGTTCAATTTCGGAAAGGAAGATTTTGTAATAAAAAGAGGGGAAAGAATTGCTCAGCTTGTGCCTGCAGAAGTAATTAAGGCTCATATAACGGTAGTCGATGAGTTGTCGCAGACACAAAGAGGCGGGGGTGGATTCGGACATACGGGGAAAGAGTGACATAGTAACAGAGTGGAAGGCATAAAGAGTTAAAACTCTGAAGGTAAAAAAAGAAAGGAGCAGTTTGATGGGAGAATTTATCCATCTTCATAATCATACACATTATAGTCTTCAGGATGGGGCATGCACTGTTCCGTCTTTGCTGGAAGCGGCTGCAAGAAACGAAATGAATGCACTTGCCCTTACTGACCACGGGGTTATGTACGGTGTTTCCGAATTTTATTCCAAGGCAAAGAAAAAAGGAATAAAACCTATCATCGGATTCGAAGCTTATATAGTAGTTGACGGATCTCGCCTTGTTAAGGAAGTAACGACAGATGGGTCAGGGAAAAAGAAATCAAAACCATACCATCATCTCGTGCTTCTCGCAAAGAACGATATTGGTTATAAGAACCTTTGCAAACTTTCATCTATTGGTCATACAGAAGGCTTTTATTACAGACCCCGCATAGATATGGAGGTACTTGAACAATATAAAGACGGACTGGTAGTACTTTCTGCCTGTGCAGCGGGTGTTGTTTCTGCTCCGCTTGTTAACGGAAATTATGATAAAGCAAAAGTCAATGCTATAAGATTTAAGGAAATGTTCGGCGATGATTTCTATCTTGAGATTCAGGATCACAATCTGGAAGTAGATAAACCTATACTTGAAGGAATGCCGCGTCTTGCAAAAGAGTTAGGGATAAAACTTGTGGCAACAAACGATATTCATTACATAGAACAGGAACACGCAGTTGCCCATAACATACTTCTGCTGCTTTCAGATAAAACCGGAGCGGATTACAGAAATCTGAGATACGGAACAGATCAGGTCTATTTTAAGTCGGCCGATGAGATGATCAGGCTCTTCTCTAAATATCCAGGCGCAGTTGAAAACACTCTTGAAATTGCAGAAAAGATATCAGATATAAAATTCGGCGGTCTGCATTTCCCGGTATTCCCGATTCCTGAAGATTCTCCTGCGAAAACTCTTGATGATTACTTTGAACTTCTTGCAAGAGAAGGATTGGAGAAAAGATACAGAAATACAACAATGACATCTGAAGTTTCCGATCGGTTCGATATGGAAATACAAGTAATAAAAGATATGGGATACTCGGGCTATTTTCTCATAACGCAGGATTTTATCAATGCGGCAAAGAACAAGGGAATACCCGTAGGCCCGGGAAGAGGAAGCGCCGCAGGAAGTCTTGTGGCTTATGCTTTGGGAATTACCAATGTAAATCCACTGCCTTATAATCTGCTGTTCGAAAGATTCCTGAATCCTGCCAGAAAATCGATGCCCGATATAGACATTGACTTTGCCGATGATCAGCGCGGTGAAGTTATAGAATATGTTAAAAATAAATACGGCGAAGAATCCGTATGTCAGATAGTTACATTCAATACTCTTTCATCCAGGGCAGTATTAAAAGATGTTGCAAGGGTATTGGGAATTCCTATCCCGACAGTTGAAGCAATAACCAAGCATATTCCCTCGAAATTCGGTAAAGTATTTTCAATTGAACAGGCAATTAATGAAGTACCCGAGCTTAAATGGATACTGACTACCGATGATGAAAATATTAAGAGTTTAATCAGCTACGCAAAAATTCTTGAAGGAATGAACCGTAACTCATCAAAGCATGCCGCAGGTGTGGTAATTGCTCCTTCGGAAGTCAGCAATTATGTGGCACTTGCTGTTGCAGGCGAAAGCAAGGATATAGTAACACAGTTCAATATGAAAGAACTCGAAGCCAATGCAGGTCTGCTGAAAATGGATTTCCTCGGATTGCGTACACTTTCGATTATCCGCGATACAGTGGAAATGGTAAAATTGACACGCGGCATTGATTTTTGCATAGATGACATTCCGGTGGACGATAAGGAAACTTTCAAACTTTTTTCTAAGGGACAAACAACGGCTGTGTTCCAGTTTGAAAGCGGCCCTATGAGGGAGTACCTTAAAAAGCTGAAAGCAGAAAGCATAAACGATCTTGCGGCAATGAATGCTCTGTACAGACCGGGGCCAATGGAATTTATTAATGATTTCATTGACAGGAAGCAGGGCAGACAGGAAATTGAATACATTCATCCGGTTCTTGAACCGATATTGAAGGAAACATACGGAGTTATAGTATATCAGGAACAAGTAATACAGATAGCCAATAAAGTTGCTGGTATGTCTCTTGCGGAAGCAGATTTGCTAAGAAGAGCAATGGGGAAAAAAGACCTGAAGGCTATGGCAGAGCAGAGAGTTGCATTTATAAACGGAGCAGTGGCCAATAATATTCCTGAAAAAGCCGCCGGCGATATATTCGATGCAGTTGACAAGTTCGCCAATTACGGATTTAATAAAAGTCATAGCGTGGCCTACAGTATTGTTGCATATCAGACGGCATACCTTAAAGCTCACTTTTTACCCGAATTTTTAGCCGCCAACCTTACAAACGAGTTTGGAAACAAAGACAAAGTTACTATTCTGCTTGATGACTGCAGGAAGTTAAAGGTGCCTGTGCTGCCTCCTACGGTAAATGCTCCTTCAGTAAAATTCAGCGTGAAAGACGGCACAATTATATTCGGAATGTCCGCAATTAAGAACGTCGGAGTTCAGGCAGTTGAATCACTGATTCTGGCAAGAAAAAAACTCGGAAGGGATTTCACATCCATATATGATTTTTGTCTTAATGCCGATAACAGAGTGCTTAACAAAAGAGTAATGGAAGGATTGGTGCTTGCAGGTGCAATGGATTGTTTACCCGGCACAAGAGAACAGAAATATAATGCGATTGAGGAAGCACTCGAGTTTGGTTCAAAAATGAAAAGGCCGGCTGAGGAAAGCATAGGACTATTCAGTGATGAAGATGTAATTCAGATTACAGAACCGACATTGCCCGAATCAAATTATTGGACAGAGAAGGAAATACTTGCCAAAGAAAGGGAAGTGCTTGGATTTTATCTTTCCGATCATCCTCTCAGGAAATATGAACTGGAATACAACGCTGTTAATACAATTGAATTAGGAGAGCCGACAAGTGCTGCCGATAATTCTTCAGTAAGGGCAGTCGGAGTCGTAACATCAATGCGGACTAAAATAGACAAGCAGGGAAAAAGAATGTGTTTCTTTAACCTTGATGATATTACAGGTTCGTGCGAGTGCCTTATGTTTGCCAAAGTGTTTGATGTTTACGGAGAATGCATTCAGCCGGAATCAGTAATTCTTATTAAAGGAAAGCTTGAAAGCAGCGGCGATTCATATAAAATTCACGTTGAGGAAGCTTATCCGTTTGAAGAGGCAAAACATAAATACATCAAATCTGCAATTATTGTCTTCGATGAAGACAAACACAATTTGAACACGATTTTGGAAGTAAAGAAAATACTAAAAGAAAATCCCGGCAAAGTTGCTGTTTATGCCGCAATAATTAAAGACGGGAAAAATATTGGAAGATTCTTTCTCAGGGATTTCAGCATCAGCCTCGAGAATAGTATAAAAGATAAGTTACTTAATTTGTTGGGAGAAGACTCAATAAGGCTTTTTGGATAAAAAAACAAGGCATTTTTAAGTAAAAGATTTTTGTAATATTGATTATAGAATTTCTATTATTTAATTTTGTTTAACTATATATCATGTCAAAGGAGAAAAATGGATAAAAAGTGGGCTTTGGTACTGGGTGCCTCAAGCGGATTCGGCGGGGCGGCGGCAGTTGAACTGGCCAAAAACGGATATAATATAATCGGAGTACATCTTGACAGGCAGGTAACAATGCCAAATGTTCAGGCTATTATAAAGAAAATCGAAAAGACAGGAAACAGAGCATATTTTCATAACATCAATGCCGCAGATCCAATAAGAAGAGGCGATTTATTAGATGAGCTCAAGGAAGACAAGAACGAGCATTTCCAGATACATGTGCTCATTCACTCATTGGCTTTCGGTGCATTAAAACCCTTCATTGCAAAATCGGCCGATGATTGTCTTTCAAAAGCACAAATGGAAATGACACTCGATGTAATGGCCAATACTTTAGTCTATTGGACTCAGGGACTCGTTCACAGAGATCTTCTTGCAAAAGGAGCTAGAATATTTGCTCTTACAAGTGCAGGTTCAAGCACGGTTATCCCGAATTACGGTGCAGTTTCTGCAGCCAAGGCGGCTCTGGAAGCTCATATAAGGCAGTTAGCTGTGGAGTTAGGTTCAATGAAAGTAACTGCCAATGCAATTATGGCAGGAGTAACGGATACACCCGCATTAAGAAAAATACCCGGAGCTGATTTAATGCTTGAATCGGCAAGACTGAAAAATCCCATGGGAAAACTTACCAACCCCGAAGAAGTTGCCAAAGCGATAATTCTTTTGTGCGACGAAAGAGCCGGATGGATATCAGGAAATACAATCGGTGTTGACGGAGGAGAATACATTGTTAACTATATCGGAGAAAAAGTCTGTCAGCCGATAAAATAATTGCGTTTTTTCGATAAAAAAAATATTTTGCCAATAAAAAATTGAGGATACAGATAAATGAAACCGGTTACAATTACAGATGCTAACTTTGATGCAGAAGTATTAAAGTCCGAAATACCCGTAATAGTTGATTTTTGGGCTGTATGGTGCGGTCCCTGCAGAATGATTAGTCCGATAATGGAAGAACTGGCAAAAGAATACAGCGGTAAGGTCAAAATAGGGAAATTAGATGTAGATGAAAATAACCAATCTGCAGTTAAATATGGTGTGAGATCGATACCCACAATACTATTCTTTAAGAACGGTCAGTTAAAAGATACAGTAATAGGTGCTGTTCAAAAGAATGCAATTACGGAAAAAATTAAAGTTTTGTTATAGTAAACTTAATTTATTTTAGTTTTTTTTAAATTTTATGCATTTTTATGTAGTTAAGAGTTGAAATTAGTAAAAAAAATTCGGAATTTTCTGTCCACTAACTAACTAATGTTAAAATAAGGAGGTCGTTCTTAGCAATTATGTTAAATTATTTCGTTTCTCTTTGAGGAATCATTAAACAATTTAGGAGAAAAATATGTATCGCAAAACTTTTTACAACTTTTTACTTTTATTCTTATTGCCGGTTCTTTTAATGGGGGCAACTAAGGGTAGAATCAAAGGGAAAGTAGTTGATGCAAACACTAAAGAGGCTTTAATAGGAGCCAACGTAGTTGTTGTCGGTACTTCCCAGGGTGCTGCAACAGATTCAAGAGGTGAATTTGTTGTTATGCAGCTAGATCCGGGTGTTTACACCCTAAAGGCATCCTATGTAGGATACCAGACAGTTACAATGAGCAATGTTCGCGTTAGTTCTGAACTTACAACTGAAATCACTTTTCTCATGCCGGCGGAAGGATTCCAGACAAAGAACATTGAAGTAGTAGCAGACAGGCCATTAATTCAGAAAGATAACACCAACAAAATAAGAACGACAACAAGCGAAGACATTCAGGCACTTCCGGTAAGAAGTGTAACTGATATTATTGCTTTATCTGCCGGTGTTACTTTGAAAGACGATGCGGTATTTATCCGAGGCGGCCGTTTGGATGAAGTAGGTTTCTACCTTGAAGGTACGAACGTTACTAATCCTATGTTCGGCGGACGCGGAGCTAATATATCCCAGGATGCAATTGAAGAAATTCAGGTGCAGACAGGTGGTTATACTGCAGAATTCGGTAATGCAAACGCAGGTTTGGTTCGTCAGCAGTTAAAATCGGGTACCGACAAGTATAAATTCTCTATGGAATATATTACTGATAATATTACCTTAAAGAGCAGCGATGATGCTTTCGACGGAAAGAAAAGACTCGGTGCATACTGGTACGGCTATAATGAATTAAGTGCAACAGCAGGCGGCCCGATTCCGGTTTGGGATAACAGAATAAAATTCTTTGCAAACTTGAATTACAGATTCGACAGAGATGATACACCTCAGGGATATCCCGGTGTTGACTTAGGTCCGATCAAAATGGCATCAGGCGATTCGATTGACTTCGTATATCCTGCCGGTGCGGTTAAAGGAAATTCAAACCAAAGATATACATATACAGGAACATTGAATTTTGATTTCAATCCAATTATCGTAAGACTCTCCGGTGTTTATACATCAAGAAGAGCAGATAGCTGGAGACCTGTTCTTCAGAACCTTATGCAGGACAGATTATCTGAAACACAGGCAGGCGATGGAGTCTTTACTCTTAAGGCAACACATATGGTTAGTCCGAATTTCTTCTATGAAGTATCCGGAGGTCTTTTCTTCAGTTGGGCTAAGACAAGAGATCCTTATATCGGAAGCGATTTCTGGAATTATGGAAATCCTGATCTTAACGAAAAACTGGGATGGGGAAATACCGGCGCAGCTTATATGAATATTTACGGTTATCCTTTTACTAAGAACGGTGACATTGATTACAATTATACTAAGAACGACAGAAAGACCTATAACTTTAACTTAAGTGCATCTTACAATTTAGGCAAGACACACTCATTTAAAGCAGGTATCAACTACGAACAGTTATCATTAAGAAACTGGAGTGTAGGAACACAGGTGAATTTCTATTCTGCAATCAACAATTTGGCTGATTCAATAAAGAACAATCCTGCCAAACTTGAAGCAGAAAAAAGAGCACTTCTTCTTACTAACGGTGTTAATAACTACGGTTATGACGTATTCGGAAACAAACTTGACGACGACGAATTTTTCGGTCCTAAACAGCCGGTGTTCTTTGCCGCATATATTCAGGATAAAATTGAATACGAAGACCTTATACTTAACCTTGGTTTAAGACTCGATTATATTGATACAGACAACAAGATGTTCAAAAATGCTGACCGTCCGCAGGATGCATTTGATTTCAATTCTGGCGAATTAATCAAAGAAGGTTGGGTTGATGTACCTTCATATACAGCTTTAAGTCCGCGTTTAGGATTCTCTTTCCCTATTACCGACAGAACTAACTTCTATGCTCAGTTCGGACGTTTCGTTCAGCAGACAAGATTGGTTGACGTATATCAGGGTTATTACAGAACCTCCTTTGAATTAAGAGGCGGATTCTTTATTCCTTCACCTGTCGGAAAGAATATCAGACCTACAAGAACAACATCTTATGAAATCGGTTTCTCACAGCAGATGACAGACTTTATGTCTTTCAGCGTAACAGGTTTCTACAGAACAATCAAAGATCAGGTTGAATTTGTTGCTCAGCAGGTTGCTTCCGGTACAAGCTTCAAAACATATTATACACTCGGAAACGGCGACTTCTCTACCACAAAGGGACTTGAAATTGAAATGACAATGAGAAGATATGAAAGACTGGCTCTTAACGGATCTATAGCTTTCCAGGATGCTCAGGGTACAGGTTCATTCCCTAACTCAAACAGAGGTATCGTTGGTTCACCATTAGACGGAGTAACTGTATTTACACCAAAATACATCTCTCCACTTGAATACAACAATTCAGTTAGAGCTTCGTTGAACTTTGATTATCGTTTCGGTGAAAATGACGGTCCTGCAGTTCTTCACGAAGCAGGTGTTTCCGTGCTTATGAAATACTCAAGCGGCCATCCTTATACAAGAGGTATCGGCGGTGATGATCTCGAAGGCGATGCAAGAAATCGTCAGCCTGTAGAACCTTTAGGTGCTTCAACTACACCTTCAACTTTCCAGGTTGATTTAAGAATCGATAAGTCATTTACAATATATGATAAGTTGAAAGCTAACGTATATATATATGTAATCAATTTGTTTGATAAGAAAAATATTGAAAACGTATTCCTTAGAACCGGTTCAACAACAGATGACGGTTATATCAATAATCCGAGCACAGGCGGAAAGATTGTTGAAAACGATCCTCGTTTCTATGATTTCTATCAGGCATTAAACATCGATTACTATGAAAGATATCAGAATGCTGCTTCCTTGCAGACAACACCTTTCTTCTATGGTGATCCAAGGCAGATCAGACTCGGTATAAGATTAGAATATTAATCGGTTTGTCTCTTATTGAACAATAAAGGAGTTTTAAAATGAAATATAAAATTGGTTTAGTTGCAATACTTCTGGCGATGACATCTCTTGTTCATCCTGAAGGGGGAGACAAACCCGCTGCAGGACTGAAGAAGTCGGATGGTACACCATCGTTGACGAAATTTAATATAAACAATGTAAGCACATACATCAGAAATGATGGTGAAAGTGATCTTAATGAAGACGGAAACTCAGGCTTTGTATTCCCTAAAGGAAGCAATAAGGCTGTATTCTTCCAGTCCGGTTTTGTTTGGGGTGCAAAGGTTGACGGTGCTGTTCGTGTTGGCGGTTCTGCTTACAGACAAGGTCTTCAGCCCGGACGTATAACAAACTCAGGAAGAAACTGGGATCAGCTTACCGCTGAAAATCCGAGTGCAGACAATGTAAGAATCTTCAGAGTTCGCCCTGATTACAAAAATGCCGATTTATCTGCAGAAGCAAAAGATGAAGGCGTTTCTGCTGAAGCAGTAAGAGCACAATATGCAAAAGACTGGTCCGAATGGCCGGCTGCCGCAGGTGCACCTTACACAGATGTAAACAAAAACGGTCAATATGATCCTTCAGTTGATATAGCCGGCTTCCCGGGCGCTGATCAGACAATCTGGTTTGTATCAAACGACCTTGATAACGGTAAAACAACATTTATGTACGGTTCCAATCCTATGGGTATTGAAGCTCAGACAACAGTTTGGGGTTACAATGTTCAGGGACCTCTCTCAAATATGCTTTTCAGAAAATATACAATCATCAATAAGTCAGATAAGACATTCGAAGATATGTATGTTTCTATGTGGTCTGATCCGGATTTAGGTGATGCTTCTGACGATTACGCCGGATGCGATACAACATTGAGTCTCGGTTACATTTATAACGGTACCGCAATAGATGCTACTTACGGCAAATATGTTCCTGCCGCAGGTTTTGACTTCTTCCAGGGCCCGATTGTGAAAGGCAGTCCTACAGACGAAGCAATATTTAACAATAAAAAGATACAGGGTTACAAGAACCTGCCTATGTCAGCGTTCTATTTCTTTATTAACTCGCATCAGATTTACACTGATCCTGAACAGGGTATTTACCAGGGTACTACTGAATTTTATAACCTTTTTGAAGGTAAAGTCAGTACAACCGGTGAACCATTTATCGATCCTACAACAAAGCAGCCTACAAAGTTAACACTTTCGGGCGATCCTCTTACCCAGAACGGTTGGGTTGACGGTAAATTTGAAGGTCCGGGCGACAGACGTATAGGTCTTGTAGCCGGTCCTTTCGATATGGCCCCAGGTGACACTCAGGAAGTAGTTGTTGCTCAGATTGCTGCAGGTGCTTTTGAACCTGTTGACAGACTTCTTGCAGTTGGTCTTTTGAAATTCTACGACAAAACTGCTCAGGCTGCATACGATAATTTCTTCCAGATTATTGTTCCTCCGGCTGCTCCGGTTGTTAACGCTATTCCTATGGATCGTTCAGTTATTCTTAACTGGGGCGATAATATGGATAGAGTAAATGAAACTGAAAGTTTCAAAATAGGTGATTATGAATTTGAAGGATATAATGTTTACCAATTACCCAATGCTTCAGCAAGTGTTGCTGAATCAAGATTAATTGCGACATTCGATCTCGTAAACGGTATTACAAAAATCATTGAACCTGATTTTGATGCTGTCAGCGGCGCTATTCTCGACAAAGTAAAACAATTTGGTACTGATTCCGGTATAAAAAGAGAATTACTTATAAAGAACGACGTTTTCAATTCAGGTCTTCCGTTGAATAACGGCAGCAAATATTATTTTGCTGTTACAGCTTATTCAGCTTATACAGGAAACGATCCTCAGATAGTTGAAAGAACTAAAGAGAATCCTTTATCAGTTATTGAAGTTGTTCCTGAATCTGTTAACCCAGGTGTTAGATTCAGCAACCAATACGGTGATTTAATACCTGTTTCAAAAACAGCAGGTAACAGCGATGCTATGCCTGTGATAAGAGTTGTTGACCCTACTAAAGACAACGGACACACTTATAAGATTACATTTGATGTTACAGCAGGTGTAACCTCCTGGACATTGATAGATGTAACTGCATCAGACACTTTGGTAAAAAACAGCACTGAGTTCGCAACAGATGATAGTGCTCCTATCATAAACGGACTTCAGGTTTTCGTATCGAATACTGCTCCTGAGATAAAAGGGCAGGGTAGTGGAATGGTTGAAGTACTTTATGCCGGAAATCCTGTAAATCCTGATGCCGCAGGTGCTCCTTACGGCGGTAACAAAGTATGGCACAGCTTAAACTCAAATAATACATATTATATGAGTGCCGGCGGCGGAAGCGGTGATCTTGATCGTTTATATCGCTATATAACAGCCGCAGTTCCGAGAGACTTTGAACTTAGATTCAAAGATACTCCTTCATACGGAATTTATGCTTTAACAGATGATATGATAGCTGAAGCACCATTTGAAATTTGGGATATCGGTATTAATACTCCGGACGATCCTTCAGATGACAGACAGATGATTCCTTTCTTTGTAGAAGAAGTTGCTACATCAGCTAATTGGGGTTATGCTACCGGTGTTGACCCGTATTTCGGATATGCTTCTTCTGACTGGATATATTGGATGGATCCTGAATCAGATACTTTAGGTTACACTCAGTTTGCAGCTACCTGCGATGCTTCAGGCGGAAAAGGTGCTATCTACGATCGGTCACAAGATGTTAGTACTTATGGTTACTACACAGATATGAGTAAAGGAATTGTGTATCCTATCGGAAGACTTACAGTTGGTGATTTTGCTGAATCCGGAACTCCTCCTCCTGCAGGAACTGTTGTTAGAATCCTTACAACAAAACCATTGACTTCAGCAGACGAATATACATTTGTTGGTCAGACTTCTACTTATGATAAAGAAGCTGCTAAAGCAGATGTTGATAAAATCAATGTATTCCCTAATCCTTACTATGGCGTTAATCCTCAGGAAATTAACAAATACCAGAGATTTGTTACTTTTAACCATCTGCCAAAGAAGGCTACAATCAGAATATTTAACCTTGCAGGCCAATTGGTAAGAACAATTAATAAGAACACCAACTCTCAGTTTGAAAGATGGGATCTTAACAACCAGGACGGATTACCTGTTGCAAGCGGTGTCTATATAGTTTATGTGGACATGCCTGATCTTGGAAAAACAAAAATACTTAAGTCAGCAGTTATCCAGGAACAACAGATACTTGATCGTTACTAAGTCATAACTAAGTTTAGGAGAATAAAAATGAAATATTATAAAATCTTGTTTTTCTTACTTTGCTCGTCTTTGATTTTTGCAGGCGGCGGTAAAAGAAACGGAACTGCCGGTGCAACCGAGCTTCTTATTCCGGTTGGAGCAAGAGGTGTTGCTATGGGCGGTGCCACTATCGTAAACTCAACAGGACTTGACGGTCTGTTCTGGAATCCGGCAAACCTGGCTTTAGGTGGAAAATCCACAAACATACTTTTGTCCACAATGAAGTATATTGCTGATATCAATCTTCAGTATGCGGCAGTTTCGGCAGAAGTATCTTCAATTGGTACATTCGCTCTTTCTATTAAATCTATAGATATAGGCGAAATAAGTGAAACAACAACACAATATCCTGACGGAACAGGTTCTAAATTCTCTCCTCAGTATGTTACAGTTGGCCTTGCTTATGCAAAACAGCTCAATGACCGTATATCAGTAGGTATAAACGGAAATTATGTAAGCGAAACAATCGGATTGGTAAGTGCATCAGCAGTTGCTTTCGATATAGGAATATCTTACAGAAATCTGGCTAACATTCAAGGTCTTGATTTCGGATTGGTTATGAAAAACCTAGGTACAAAACTCAAATTCGACGGTACCGGAATGTACGTTGATGCAGATCCTTTAGCATATTCAAGAGGAACGATGAAGTATAAAATAGAATCAGCTGAAGCTGAACTTCCTTCCTCTCTTGATATGGGTCTCGGTTACAAGTATGCAATCGACAAACAGAATGAAGTTGCTCTAGTTACAAAATATCAGTACAACAACTTCTGGGGCGATGAATACAGAGTAGGTGCAGAATATGGTTATGATAATCTTTTCTTCGCAAGATTAGGTTATCAGGCTGCTCCTGAACTTCCGAAAGCACGCAACACATTCGGTTTTTCTGCCGGATTCGGTGTTAACTATAATATAGGTGATATTAATCTTAAATTTGACTATTCTTATCAGGATGTTAAGTATTTTGATGATAATCATCTCTTTACACTTGGTATAGGCATTTAATTTGCCTCAAAAACCGCCCTTCGGGGCGGTTTTTTTTTAACTGCTTTCGTCTTATATTAGAACACAAAATTTTTGAGGTTATTATGCGTTTCCTATTAATGATTGTAATGATGTTATCAATTAGCTTAAATGCTCAGACAGATTTGAAATTTCAATACGACTACTCAAGATTCAGATATGATGAAAGCAGCAGTTATTTAGAAATTTATTATAGTTTTAATTTAGCCGATTTGCAAAAAGTTCAGGATGAAAGCGGGATGAAGATATCTCCGCAAATTAACCTGACTCTTTATCCGAAAGGTTCTGACAGCGTTATTTTTAATCAAAAATATACAATTAGTCAGAAAGTTACTGAATCGGAATCAAACAATCTCATTGTCGGATTAATGAAAATTCGAATTCCTTTCGGTTTCTATAAACTTGAGATAACAGGTTCTGATTTTGATAAAAGCAAAACCTATATTGATGAAATCAGCAACGATTATTCCGGGATTAAGGATATGCTTTATCTGAGTGATATTCAGTTAGGCTCATCAATCAAAAATGACGATGTTGATACTCTTTCATTATTCTATAAAAATACAATTGAAATTGTACCTAATCCCGATGCAGTTTACGGTAAGACTATGCCGGTAATTTACTATTATTACGAAATTTACAATCTTAATGAAAAATCAGATACATCGGCAATAACGGCTTCCAAAAGGATAATTAACAGCAGAAACAAAACTGTGCTTTCAAAGGAACGAGTCTTCTCAAGAAAAAATAACTCTGTTATTGATTATGGTATGTTCAATCTCTCAAAACTGCCTACAGATTCTTACAGAATGGATGTTGTTCTTGGTGATACATTAACAAAAAAGATGATTGTTTCATCAAAGAAGTTTTACCTCTATAATCCGGATGTTATAGATACATTGCAGTTCAGAACACCCGATAAAGAAATTTATAAAACCGAATACGCGTTACTCTCTGAAGAAGAATGCGATAATATGTTCGATCAGGCAAAGTATTTAGTTAACACAGAAGAAAAAAACAGTTATCTAAAACTTACAAGTGTAGAAGCAAAGAGGCAGTTCTTAGCTGATTTCTGGAAGAAAAGAGACACCGATATTTCAACCGAAATCAATGAATTTAAAGATGAATACATGAAGCGCCTCGGGTATGTAAATTCAACCTATTCGTCAAGGTTTCATAAGGGTTATAATACCGATATGGGAAGAGTATATCTGACATACGGACCGCCGGATCAGATTGAAAGATATCCTAATGAAAGTGAATTGCGTCCTTATGAAATTTGGGTGTATGATTCAATTGAAGGTGGCGTTTACTTTATTTTCGGCGACATTACAGGATTTTCAAAATATGAGCTCCTTTCTTCAAACAAACGCGGCGAATTAAGAGATGATAATTGGGCGCGAAGAATTAAGATGGTAAAATAAAGGATTCCTGAGAGTTGCTTTATTACATAGTATTTCGGTTAGTTGCTGAATTTGTTTCACTATTCGGTATTAAAAGTGCAGGCTATTTCGGGAAAATGCTTGGTTTGGTTTTCTATTATTTGATTCCTATAAGAAAATCTGTTGTAATTGAAAACCTGACCAGGGCATTTCCTGATTTATCTCAGAAAAAAATCAAAAACATCTGCAAGAAAAATTACCAAAGCTTCGGTATAACTCTTTGTGAAATATTCGCACTGCAAAGGGAAACTACCGAATCTATAAAAACCAGGTTTTTCTATAGTGATTCTTCACCGATGACTGATATTACTCCGGATAGCGGCAGGGCAGTTATGCTTACCGGACATTTCGGTAATTGGGAATTAGGGGCAATTGCCGCAGCATTTTTCTTTAACAGGGAAATAACGGTTTTATATAAAAAACAAAGTAATCGTTACATATCAGAATGGATGGTAAGATTAAGACAGAAATTCGGAAATAAAACCGTTGCTCTTGGAGTATCTGTTAGAGAGATATATAAAGTTATAAAAGAAGAAGGGATAATAGGAATAGTAGGCGATCAACGCGGTCCAAGAGAAGCAGTAAAAGTTGATTTTATGGGAATACCGACTTCTGTATATACCGGAACAGCTGAAATTGCATTAAAAACAAATACACCAATATATATGGTATTTACCATCAGGCAGAAAGATTGCAGATACGAATTCAGAACACTAAAATTAGATTACACTCATCTGCCGGGAAGTTTCAGCGAAAAAGCAGTAAAGATTTGCGAAATATATATGGCAGAATTAAGTAAAATTATTCGGGAACACCCTGAGCAGTGGTTCTGGATGCACAAAATCTGGAAATACTGATGTTGCGGATATTGGTAATTCAAACCGCATTTCCCGGAGATGCAATACTTACCCTGCCAATGCTGCAGGTTTTAAGAAAAATGAAATCCGATGCAAAAATAGATGTACTGGCAATCCCGGCAACTGCGGAAATCTTTCAGGCATCAAAATCAATTGATGAAGTAATTGTATTTGAAAAGAAGAAGCATAAGAAAAATCCGGTTAAATTTCTAAAATTTATTAAAACTATCAGAGAACGGAATTATGATGAAATAATTTCTCCGCACAGATCCGCCCGGAGTTCACTCATTTCATATTTCAGCGGAGCTTCAAGGCGCAGTGGATTTAATACGGCAACATTAAATTTCCTGTATTCGGATTTAGTATTCTATAACAAAACAACCCACGAAGTTCATAGAAACTTAAGTCTGATAGGATATACCTCAGACTGGAAGGAAATACTTCCGGAATTCACAGTTACTGAAAACACAAATCCAGGTGCAGGCAAAATATTATCACTCTTGGAAGAAAGCAGGGAATACATAGCCTTGGCCCCGGGTTCGGTTTGGAATACAAAAAAGTATCCCCCGGAATATTTTAGGGAAATTGCGGAGTATTTTACAGGAAAAGGATATGGGCTAATACTTTTAGGCGGAAAAGCCGATAAAGATTTATGCGGTTTTCTTGCAGATCATTTAGAGAATGCAGTTAATTCAGCAGGGGAGTTAACAATTCCCGAATCAACAGAACTCTTAAAAAAATGCAGGCTGTTAATAACAAACGACAGTGCCCCGGCTCATATGGGAGTAGCGGCAAATATCCCCGTACTAACCATATTTTGTTCAACAGTGCCCGAATTTGGGTTTTACCCTTATCATACAAAAGGGCAGTCGGCCGGAATTGTCGGATTAAAATGCAGACCCTGCGGAATACACGGACATAGGGAGTGTCCGATTAAGACTTTCGAATGCGGAAAAAAACTTATTCCTTCAGTTATAATTGAACAAGCCGAAAGTATGCTTATTAAATTATAAATTATTATATTAGCCAATAAAAAATTACAATTATGCTCAAGCAGAAATTAAAAGATTTACATAACTCATCAATATATTTCACCCCGAATTTTCCTGTATTACGAACAAAAAGATATAAACTTAGTATTTATGCGGTTTTCGGAGTGTTTTTATTATTTACGGCGGCTGTTTCATTCGCAACATTTGCAGTAATAGCATATACACCTATAAAGGAATATCTTTATATAGTTGAAAATCAGGAATTGAGAATTCAGGAAGCAAGAACAAAGGAGCTTGAAAAGAAGTTACTGCGTCTTGCAAATGAACTCGCTGCAATTTCATCTGCAGGGAAAAGAATGGAACTTGCCAAAATTCTTGCAATAACAGATACAATAGACAGTACATCTGCGGTTTATGATAGTCTTAAAGTTACTCCTAAAGAACTAATACCGGGCGGAGGTTCACTTTATACAATTTTCAAAAAATTCATAAATGAATATTTACAGGATGAGAGTTCTTATTTTATTAATCCTTGTTCGGGGTTTATTATAAAGAATTATGATCCGGAGAACGGCCATAACGGAATTGATTACGGAATAATTAAAGGCACCCCCGTAACTGCCTCAGCAAACGGTTATGTAATATTTTCCGAGAAAACATACGAATACGGGAACGTGATTATGATTCAGCACAATAATGATTATATGACCGTTTATAAGCACTGCTCGGAAATCATTAAAAAGACAAGAGAATATGTTATACAAGGCGAGACTATTGCTTTGAGCGGAAATACCGGATTCAACACAACCGGACCGCATCTGCATTTTGAAATATGGAAAAACGGTAAACCAATAAATCCAAAAACTGTATTAATTAACCGGGGGGAATAATGATTGGAAACAAACCCAAAACAGGAAGCGAAGACATAAGCATATTAAGCAGCGGAGTTAAAATTGAAGGAAAATTCTACTGCGACGGTAATGTTAGAATCGATGGCAACGTAAGAGGCGAAATTGTAATTAACGGAAATCTTACATTAGGTGAATCATGTTTGATTCAGGGAGATGTGAAGGCAGAAAACATAACCCTGGAAGGGAAAGTTGAAGGTATAGTTACTGCAGCCGGGAAACTCATATTGGAATCGAAGTCTGTACTTAAAGGAGATTTGTCAGCCAAAATATTAATTGTAGAGGCAGGAGCAATTTTCGATGGTACAAGTAAGATGGCTGCTGATGATTCAAAACAGAAAAACGAAAAAGCACCTGAACAAAAACAGAAATAATGTTTAGCGGAATTGATAAAGAAACGGCAAAATATATAACACTAGGAACTGAACTTGCATTCAGCGTAGTCGGATTTTCCTTGCTGGGCTGGTGGCTGGACGCAAAGTTCGAAACAGGCAGCACTCTCACAATTGTTTTTTCAATATTAGGGATTATTGCCGGATTATTTAATTTCTTAAAATCTGTATTGTCTGAAGATAAGAAAAATGACAAAAATAATTAGTATTTATTCTGCCGGGATAATATTGTATTTAATTGCCGTGGTTCTGATGCCGGTTCCGGGGAAAGAAGCACCGGATTTCATTTATTCAGTTGCAGCGTCTGTTTTAACAAATACATTAAATATTGTGGCTGCATTATATGTTTTTAGCAGATTTGCAGGGAAGCCGGACAATGTTTTTTATAAATATGTGCTTGGGGGAATGGTTTTCCGACTTCTTTTTTCGCTTTCATCTATTTTTGTTTTGATTATTGTATTAAATATTCCTTATATTTTGCTGACGGTAAATTTTTTTCTGATATTTTTCTTTGCCTTAAGCCTGGAAATCTATCATTATCACACATATAATAATAAGATATCTTCCGGAAATGGTGATAGCAAGCAGCACAGTAACAGCAGATACTCTTAATGCCGCAGCCGCGGCAAAAGAAGACACAGGATGGATACTTCATCATGTTATGGACAGCCGGGAAATAGAATTGCCTTTCCTCGGTTATGTTCAACTTCCTGAATTTCATCTTTTCGGATATGATTTGTCTATCACAAAGCATGTTCTGATAATGTGGGTTGTTTGTCTTCTGCTGATAATTGTTTTCAGATATGCGGCTAATTCATATAAAAAGAGTCTGGTGCCAAGTGGTCTGGCAAATTTTCTTGAAGTATTCATAGTTTTTGTCAGAGATGAAATAGCAAAACCTACTATCGGCAAAGGTTATGAATGGTTCCTTCCTTATCTTCTCACAGCATTTTTCTTTATTTTAACATGTAATTTTATCGGATTGATCCCTTACTCAGCAACAGCAACGGGAAACATCAGCGTTACTGCAGTGCTGGCCACTTTATCCTTTATAGTGATACAGTTAGGAGGAATTAAAAAGAACGGATTATTCGGGTATTTCAAGGGATTAATGCCGCACGGACTTCCATTCTGGCTTGTTCCCCTGATGTTTGTAGTTGAAATACTCGGATTGTTTACTAAGCCCTTTGCATTGGCAATAAGGCTTTTTGCAAATATGTCTGCCGGACATATAGTTATTCTTTCTCTGCTCGGACTCATCTTTATTACAAAATCATATATGGCAACGCCTCTTTCAGTATCGTTTGCACTTTTTATAAATATGCTTGAGATTTTAGTTGCCTTAATACAGGCATATATATTTACTATGTTAACATCATTATTCATTGGATTTGCAGTTCATCAGGAACATTAATTAAGGAGGACATAATGGAATTAGCTTACTTGGCAGCCGGTTTCGGCGCAGCACTTTCTATCATAGGCGCAGCTTTCGGTATCGGAAAACTTGCAACAGCAGCAATGGAAGCTATCGGACGCCAGCCGGAAGCAACAGGAAATATCAGAACAACAATGATCATTGCAGCAGCCCTTATAGAAGGTATCTCGCTGTTTGCACTTGTTATCTGTATGCTTTTAGCAATAAAATAAATTTATAAAGCAAAAAAGGAACCGAAATGTTAACAGCATTTCTAAATATGCTTCTATTATCTGCCGGCGGTTCTCATGAAAGCAGCGGCGGTCTTCTCGACTTGAATCCCGGATTAATGGTCTGGACTGTAATAACTTTCGTAATTCTTTTGGTTATTCTTAGGATGGCCGCATGGAAGCCGATACTGAAAGCATTAAACGAAAGAGAACAGAAAATTCGGGAAGCTCTCGAAAGTGCAGAGGCTGCAGGAAAGAATGCAGAAAGGCTGATTGAAGAGAATAACCGCAATTTGGCAAAAGCAGAAGAAGAAGCTCAAAAAATAATCAGCCAAAGTCGTGATTATGCTGAGCAGCTTAAAAAACAGATTTTGGAAGAAAGTCAGGCAAAAGCCAAGAAGATTGTTGACGAGGCTCTATCAGAAATTGAATCCAAGAGGAAAGAAGCTTTAACTTCTTTGAAAGAGCAGATTGCCAACATTGCAGTTGATGCCGCAGAAAAGATTATCCGTTCCGAAGTGGATGCAAAAAAACATTCGGCTGTATTAAATAATTTCCTTAATGACTTAAAGAATTGAGATGAGT
>CAZOZP010000022.1:0-50009 GCA_964584325.1 uncultured Melioribacteraceae bacterium | reverse complement strand
ATACCGCGAAGATATTGAAGGCCTTGATGCTTCAATACTAATGCATCCCAGAGTATGGGAAGCTTCAGGGCATGTTGAAAATTTTTCTGATCCGATGGTTGATTGTAAGAATTGTAAATCCAGATACAGACTCGACATTTTAGGAGATCAGGTTTCAGACAAGAAAAAAGAAAAGGAGATCACGGCATTAAGGGCAGTTCTTGAAGCTTCTTCTCCTTCCAAATTTGCAACCCTGCTTGGTATCCTTGAGAGTGAACCTGATTTATCTGAAAGATACACAAAAATTCTCGAAAACAAAGAGATAGCTTTTGATCTTCTTAACGAAGCCTCTTGTCCGAATTGCGGTATGAAAGCTACATTTACAGAACCGCGTCAATTCAATCTGATGTTTAAGACTTTTATCGGGCCGGTTGAAAAAGAAGGAAATGCAGTTTATTTGCGTCCTGAAACAGCCCAAGGTATTTTTGTTAATTTCCTGAATGTAATGAACTGCAGCAGACAGAAACTACCATTTGGAATTGCACAAATCGGCAAAGCGTTCAGAAATGAAATAAATACCAAGAATTTTCTTTTCCGTACGAGAGAATTCGAGCAAATGGAAATGCAGTATTTTGTAAAACCCGGGTCAGATAAATCGCATTATGACAACTGGAAAGCCGCTAGACTGGAATGGTACAAATCTCTGGGAATGGAAGCTGAGAAACTCCGTTATCATGACCATCCTGCCGATAAGCTTGCACATTATGCAAAAGAAGCAACAGATATTGAATATGCATTTCCGTTCGGTTGGGGAGAAATCGAAGGAATTCATAACAGAACTGATTTCGATTTAAGAAGACACGAAGAATACTCAGGCAAGTCGCAGAAATATTTCGATGAGGAATCCAAAGAGAAATTTACTCCTTTTATTATAGAAACTTCCGCAGGTGCGAGCAGATCATTTATGGCTTTTCTGATAAATGCCTACAATGAAGAAGAAGTAAACGGGGAAACAAGAATTGTGATGAAGTTCCATCCGAAACTTGCTCCGGTTAAAGCAGCAATATTTCCTCTTGTCAATAAAGACGGAATGCCGGAAATTTCAAGAGAAATTGAAGCTGAACTCAGACCATTTATGAAAGTATTCTATGATGATAAAGGAGCAATAGGACGCAGATACCGCCGTCAGGATGAAGCCGGTACACCTTTCTGTATTACAATAGATACTCAGACATTAGAAGATAACACTGTTACGGTAAGGGAAAGAGATTCTATGGAACAGGTAAGAGTGAATAAAAGCGAATTGCTGCATCACCTTATTTCAAAGCTTAAATAGGAAACATATTTACCTTGAAAAGGGAGCTAAAAGGCTCCCTTTTCAATTATATTTGATCAAACTTAATGTTCTTGTGGAATAATGCTTTTCCCGGCATTGAAAATTTTATCCCTCTTAAGTCAAGTTCAAAACTTTCAATTTCTTTTGACAATACAAATTTGTAAATTTTTGAGAATCTGTCGCTTTTACGCAAAACAATTTTTTGGGAATTACCGGTAGTAATTATATCTCTTTTGTTTTGCTCATCGGAAACAGTTGAAACATAAGTTAAAGAAGAATCCCCGGTAATAATTTGAATACCTGATTCTTCAATAAAAACATCAGTTAAGCTATGGTTAACCAGTCTAACATCGGCAAAGATTTCATTATTGATTTTATATATAAATAATTTAATAAGAATTCCATTAATCAAAATTTCACTGTCTGAGATATTAACAGAACCGGGATTCTTCTCCTTCGGCATTGAATGAAGATGCCCGTTATGCATAATTTCTTTGGGGAAATGATTTTTCTCCAGATATTTCAATTGATTTGCAGTAAAAAGATTAGACTCTTCAGCTATTTTGTATGATGTTGTCTTTCCTTCAATTGCAAGAGTTTCTTTATAGTTTTTGTATGAACCGGAATCGGCCAAAAATGAAACTGATTTCTCTCCAAATGGATCTACAATCAAATCGTATTGTTTCAGGAAATCACCCGGAAGAGCGGTGAACCTGTAAAAATCACGCGAGTTTATGGGAGTGTATTCAAGAATCACAAGAGGTTCAGGATGTTTTTCGGACTTTCCGCCAACAAGTGTCGTACGGATATTGTCAGGAGTGCGAATTTTGAAAAATGCACTCATTGAATCATTTAGAACAGCGTTATCGCTGAACAAAACAACAATGAGTTTCTGGGTTTTCGTATCAGCATACAAATAGGCTTGCCAGTCTTCATCATTATACTCAAATGAATTCTCAGATGAATAATACTTAATGTATCTTTCGCCGGTGAATTTTGAATTTAGATATTCAGATTTGTTATCAGTACAAGATACCGAAAAAAATAAAACTGCAAAAAGCAAAGGAAGCAATAGTTTGTTCATAGTTAGTTCTTTTTGGGGATAAAAATAAAGGTTGCCTTGTTAAAAGGCAACCCTGAAAGTGAATTATACTTTTGACCAGATGGTATAACTTTTCGGAGGGGCCTGGATTTTAACCCATTTGTCGCCCTGTGTAACAGGCTGCCAGCTTGAATGTCCGGTGTAATCCTTAATTCTTGTGCTTGCCCAGTTAGTTTGAATCCATCTTTCCTGCCAAGAGCTGGAATTGTTGATGTAAACTACGATACCGGGTGAACCGTTTCTTCTTGCGAGATACTCGTCATTATCAGAATATAATATTGAAGTAGAACCGCTTACTTTATTCCTGTGAATCCAGATAAGATTATTCATTTTGTTTTTATCGAGCCATTCTTCATAATCTCTGTAGAAAATACAAGGAATACCTTCGTGTGTGAAGATATATGCGTAAGCTAATAGTTTATTCCAGATGATGTCAGTATCATGGTTTGCAACGAAAGTAACTGTTTTATAAGCATCGCGTTTCCAGAGCATATCGGAATTCTGGAGTTCAGCTAAGTTATTGTTATCAAAAGCTCTGTCCATAGCATAGTAGCATGCAAAATCGAATGCTGAAGAAGTTCTGCCAGTAGCGTCAACCCACCATTTAAGTGTTCCGGCATTACTATCCCAGTTTTCGCCTACAGCAAATCCGCCAACATTATTAACCCAGTCTTTAACTACCCAAGGATCAAATCCTTTTACGTAGTCAAATCTCCAGCCGTCGAATTTCATTGTATTTTTGTAGTATTTGCCAACTGCATCTGAACGTTTCCAGAGCCAGTCCTGAACATAAGATTTATGATGGCAAAGATCAGGGAAACCCCCGAAAGCACCGGCGTCATTACGATGATAATCATTCGGGTGGAAGTCATAATAGGAACGGTTAAATTTACCTGATTTAGGAACGAATTTTGTCCAGGTGTTTGCATTAGCGAAAGGATTCCATTCAGAAGCACCGCCGCTGTTATGGTTGATCACAATATCTGCATAGACGCTGATCTGATAATTATGAGCAGTTGTAATCAAACTGGTAAGTTCGGTTTTTGAACCAAACCTGGTTTCAGTTGATCCCATTTGACTATAATTACCAAAGTCATAATAATCCATCGGGTCATAACCCATTGAGTAAGCTCCGTTCTGTGCTTTGCTTGCAGGAGGAAGCCAGATACAAGAAATACCTGCATTATTCCATGCGGAAAGTTTACCTTTTACCGTGTTCCACCAATTACCGCCGGCAGGAACATCCCAGTAGAAAGCCTGCATCATGATAGGTCCGCCTATTCCGGGCGTCTTATCTAAAGAAGCAGCTTCAGTATTTACATCCTGTTTCTGAACAGGATCAACAGCATCGGCACAGCCGGAAAGGGAAAGAACAAAAACTGCTGCTAACACTAAAACTTGAAAGCGAAAGATATTTTTCATTAAACCTCCATTATGAAAATTGAACTTTTGTTAACCCGGAATTATGCCCGATATTGCGTACCTCTAAATTTCCGGGTACTGTTATTTTGGCAGACACCGTAGCGTGAATGAATGAGTAATGATTAAGTTGCCTTATTAAAAACTAAGTACAAAATTAATAATTTGCAAGAAAAATTATTAATAATAATGAATATTAATTAGTGCAAATGCATAATATGTAAAGAGTTAGAAAAGGATAGCAGAGTGTTATAATAATAATGGGGAATGAACTTCTAATAATGTTAGGGAAATAAATAATATGATTGGCGTTATTTAGTAAATATGACAAAATTACCTAAATAACGCCGATAATTGCTATTGTTCAGAGTATGACTTTATCTCAGTTTCAGGTTTATGATTCTGAACAGTATTCTCAAACAATACTTTAACGCTTTCACGGTTTAGTGTGACAAAAGTTAAGATTCCTAATGCTGTGCCCCAGGGAATATTAAAGCATGACATTCCGGCAGAAATAAGAATAACCATCCTTTGTTTTCTAATTCTTAATGCTCGGGCTGTGTAAAGGTTTATCACGGTTGCAATTATCAGGATAACGCTTATTGCAATTCCTATTGTAATAAAAATATAACCAAGCATTTCTGCAGGCATCTCAGCGTCAAACTCATTAATAGGCATACTTGTGTTAGAAAGGAAAAAGAATCCTATAAATACATATACGAGCGGAATTAAAATCATAAAACCGGACATCCCGCCTAAAATTAAATATCCGATACGCAAAAGTCTGAGATGTTCGTCGTCAATTATTTGCTGCTTTTGTAATTCGTCCATTTTATTGCCTTATTGTTATTGAAAACCACTAAATAAAAATAAATGAAAATTTTCAGTTACTCAAATAATAATTGAAATAAAAGAGAATTATAGAATTTAGGCAGGTTAATTATTATTATTGCAGACAGAAAAAATGGTAATAATTATGTCTGAAAATAATAATAAATACAGACCGGATTGGCATCCTGATAATGCCGGAGATGAATTTGCCGTTAGAGTGGTAAAAGGAATTGATAAAACAAATGAAAAGACTTCTTTCAAATCTTCAGGAGAGAAAATATCTAAGAGAAAGGAATACACACCGGATGATTATGCGGAAGGGGTTAGGGCAAATGACAGAGTGATGCTTGCTCGTACAATTACTCTTATTGAAAGCAATTCGGAATCCCACAGAAATCTTGCAAGGCAGGTACTGGGAAAACTCATGCCAAATACAGGAGGCTCTCTGAGAATAGGAATTACAGGAGTACCCGGTGCAGGAAAAAGTACATTGATTGAAGCACTCGGATTGTATCTTATCGGATTAGGATTAAAAGTTGCGGTGCTAGCTGTTGATCCCAGTAGCACTGTTACCCGCGGGAGTATTCTCGGAGATAAAACACGAATGGAAAAACTCTCTCGAGAAGCAAACTGTTTTATAAGACCATCGCCGTCCGGCGGAACTTTAGGAGGTGTAACAAGAAAAAGCAGAGAAACAATTCTTGTTTGCGAAGCAGCGGGATTTGATGTTATACTAATTGAAACAGTGGGTGTAGGCCAAAGTGAAATAACGGTTCGCTCGATGGTAGATTTTTTTCTGCTTGTAATGATTCCCGGTGCAGGTGACGAACTTCAGGGTATTAAAAAGGGTGTAATTGAAATTGCTGACGCACTTCTTGTAAACAAAGCAGACGGTGAAATGGAACAAAAAGCTAAAATGGCTAAAGCTGAATACTCAAACGCACTTCATTATCTAATGCCGGCATCGAAGGGATGGGTTTCGAAGGCTCATTTATGCTCGGCTGTTTTAGGAACCGGGATTCCTGAAATATGGAAAATGATTCTCAAATTTAAAGACATTACAGTTGCAAACGGAGGATTTGAAGAAAGAAGACGGCAGCAGGCTATTGAATGGACTTTCTCGATGATCGAAGAAGAGTTGAAAAATGAGTTCTACAATAATTCTGCGGTGAAATCCAATATTTCTGGTTTAAAGCAAGATGTTCTGGATTCCAGAATATTACCAACTGCTGCTGCTGAAAGACTTCTGGAAATTTATAGAGGGAAAAGCAAGTGAATAAATCCAAAATGAAATATTGTAAAATGTTATTTCTATTCCTTTTTGTTTTCGGGTTTACAATCAAACTTTCTGCTCAAGGAAATTCATTGCTCTGGAAAATATCAGGCCCGGCTGTAAAAGGGAATTCATATCTTTTTGGCACTATTCATCTATCAGATAATGAAATAAAAAGCAAGGCAGAAAGTGTTTTTTGCTTTATTGACAGCACAAAAACATTAGCCGGCGAACTGGACCTGTTAAATATAAATCAGAATGAGATTCTTAAATCAATGAAACTTCCCGAAGGAACCAGCCTGAAAACAATTTATAATGCAGATGATTTCGAACTGATTAGAAATGTATTCTTTAAAGCTGCCGGGATGCCTGTAGAAATGGTTTTGAATTTCAAGCCGTTTGCGGTTTATGCTCTGGCAGTTTCATCAAAATTCAGAAGTATGCCGGTAGATATGATGCTTTTTAATTATGCAAAAGAAAAAGGATATAAATCTTTCGGACTGGAAACTATTGAGGAACAAATGGTACTGGCCGATTCAATTTCTAATGATATGATTCTGGACTCCTTCAGAAACTGGGATCAGGAAATGGAAAAGTTAAATGTTATGATAGATCTTTATATTATGGAAAATTTAAATGAAATAAATAATATGGTAATAGAAGATTCATCATTTGCAGGTATCTCGGTCATTTTTCTTGAAAGACGAAACATTATTATGGCAGAAAGACTTCTGAAGCTGATTGACGACAACCCCCTTTTTATAGCTGTAGGGGCTGCACATCTTCCGGGGCAGGAAGGTCTGATAAACATTCTAAGAAAAAAAGGTCTTACTGTAGAAGCTGTGATTAGATAAATGGATGAATCAAAAAGATATTATGCCTACCCGGATTACATAAAAAAAATTTTCGGAGAAAGGGTAAGAAAGATTCCTGTAAATGCCGGGTTTACCTGTCCGACAAGAGATGGGTCAAAAGGTTACGGAGGCTGCACTTACTGCAATAATGCAGGATTCAATCCTTTTTATTTAACTGAAAATCTCTCTTTGAGGCAACAGTATGAAAAAGGTAAGAATTTTTTTTCAAAAAAATATGGCGATAATCGTTTTCTGATTTATTTTCAGGCTTACACAAACACTTACGCTGAATCTGAATATCTGAAACTGTTATTTGACGAAGCACTCGGCTTTGAAGGTGTTTGTGGATTAGTAATCGGAACACGACCCGACTGCTTCAAGCTTGAAACTGCAGAAATGCTTTCACGGTTATCAGAAAAAACATATATTCATGTTGAATTTGGTCTGGAAAGCACTCATAACACTACGTTGGATTTTATTAAAAGAGGACATACGTACGAAGATTCGGTTTTGGCCATTAATCTTGCAAATTCTGCAGGTATTAGAATCGGCGGACATATAATCTTATATCTTCCGGGTGAAACTGAGGCAATGATGTTAGAAACTGCACGCAGAATTTCATCTCTTCCTATTGAAACTTTAAAGTTACATCAGCTTCAGATAACGAAGAATACGGTAATGGAAAAACAATTCAGAGATAAGCCGGAACTGTTTTATAAAATCTCAGCAAAACAATACGCAGAATTTGCAGCCATATTTCTGGAAAACCTGAATCCGGCAATTGCAATTGAAAGATTTGCCGGCGAATCAAAACCTTCTTTAATTGTAAGTCCTAATTGGAAAGGCGTAAGAAGCTTTGATATTACGAATATGATTAATACAATTCTTATGGAAAGAAATTCGAATCAGGGAAAATACTACTAGCAAATACCGGACAGGGATTTAGATTAACAAAGCAGTTCCTGCTAATATGAGAATTACTGCAAAAACTCTCATTGTCAGATTGTCTTCTTTAAAAAGTCTTCCGCCGGCAATAACAGCCATCAGAACAGAAAGTCGTTTTACGGATAAAACTAAAGCAACCGGCGCCAGTTTAATAGCTTCGATTTGTGTATAGCGGTAAATAACAGTAAATACCGAAACAGCAATAACCAGATACAATGAGTTTCTCCCTAACGGAAATAACGAAGATTGTTCTTTTCTTTTCACAAAGTAAATTACGGCAAAGAACAAAGCGTAGAATAGCTGCTGGAATGCCATGAAAGTAAAAGGCGGAAGTTTAAGATCCTTTAGAAGAAGTCTGTCTAAGACAGAAGAAACAGTGAAAAGAAAAAGTGCGGTAAAGATATATTTATATTTAATCAGAAGTGGTTCAGGATTGTTAGGATAAGAATTTATTGTAGCTGAGGACTTAATCCGGCTGAACAAACGGAAACTGCTTTTTTCGGATTCCAAAGTAAAAGCCCCCCCGGCAATGAGGAGTAAACCGGCCCATTCGTATGGTGAGAGGAAATCGTCAATAAAAATAACCCCCGCAATAGCTACAAATCCCGGTGAAAGTGCAAGAAGCGGGAGCGCTTTGCTTATTTCCAGATTCTTTATCGCTTGCATGACGCAAAGGAATGCGGCAGCACCGATAATAGTCTTAATAAAAAGAAGATAAATTCTAAAACTGAAAACGGAGGAAAGGTCTATCGAAAAAAAGAAGGGAGCAGATAATAGCAGTGTTACTGCGGATACAAAAAATGAGAATTCAACAGCATTTAAAGAAAATAAAGTTTTTTTTTCAGAAACTGCGGAAGCTGCTGAAAACACAGCAGAGATGAATGCTAGAATAAACCAATCCATTATATATTGTCCACCTTACCAGCTTGTAACTAGATTTAGAAAAATGTTTCTTCCGGGTTCAGTTAATATACTGCCTCTTGTTGTTGAAAGATGATTCCTGTAAGCGCGGTCAAAAATATTTTCTACTCCGGCTGATACTTTTAATCGGATACCATGTAAATCAAAAGGTCCAAATTCGGAAGATAAATTGAAATATGCGTAACCGGGTGTTGCGAGTTCTTTAGCTGCGTTATCATTCTGCGGAGCAAAAATTACGGCAGAAAGTTCAGCAGATACGGTAGATGAGACTTTGTATTTAATTCCTAATATTCCGTTTAAAGGGGCAATTTCAGGAAGATTACCGTCAGAGGTTATATCATCACCTTTGACAAAAGATGCAGAAAGATAAGCAATATGTTTATCGTAAAAATTATAATCAGTTCGAAAATCGAAACCATAGAGCCGTGCTTCACCAATATTAGTTTTTATCTGAGCTTTCCTGTCTTCAACAAGACCGGGAATTTCTGAGACTAAGTCAGTGTAGCTGCTGAAAAAAACTGAAGTAATCAACTTGAACGAAGAACTGTAATATCTTAAACCAAGATCAGCAGATAATCCTTTTTCCGGATTAAGATCAGGGTTCCCTATTCTTATCTCACTTCCCTGGTCAATGTACTGAAATCTTTCCTCAAGCGAAGGAGAACGGAAAGAATAACCAAGACTGAGAGTTAAGTCGGTATTTTCATCAGCAGATAATTTCAAACCTGCGTTTGCACTAAATGAAGTATTTTCAGCTTCAGAAGATTTCCAAATAATTTTTTGTCCCACAGGTTTTTGGTTTACCTTACCGTTTACTATTTCATAAACCGGATTAAGAGTTTCGCTTCCTTCAATAAAGATTTTATCTATTCTCATACCTGTTACAAGAACAAGTTTTTCAGGAATCAAACCGGCGTCATTCTGAGCAAAAAATCCAATGCTCTTGTACTTTGAATCAGGCAAAGGCTTCTCGAATATTATTTTGTTTGTTGTACTAATTACATCACCTTGAGTATTAAGAGTTTCAATTTTCTGATATTTGTTCCTGCCCCCGTTATATACTCTGTCCCAATAGTCAATTCCGGTCACAAGAAAATTATTATATCCGGGAGAAAAATTTGCCCTTAACTGGAGGTTGTTGTTTTTATGATCTGCGCCTGGAGTAATTTTCAGAACACTCACTCTTCTTGCTGGTGTACTGCCTGAAGCGGGTATCATCTGAACCTGGTTGGGAATATTCTCAACATCCCTTTGAATAAACTGATTGGAGTAGTTTAATGAAATCTTGTACAAATAATCTGTAAGATTTTTGATTTCATATCCGGCAGAAATCATTTCTCTTCTTTCAAAAGGGTATCGGACTTCAGCTTTATCGGGGAACACAGATGCTCCCGGAATTCCGACATCTTCAGCTTTAAATAACTGGTAATTCAATTTAATTTGGTGGTTGTCAAGTGGAAGAACATTCAGATTTCCGGTAAATCCGTAATCTTCAAACATGCTGTTATTTAGGGTTCCGCTCGGCGTTTTTGTATTCCCTGCCTTTCTGTAAGAGCCTGAAATTCTTGTTGCTATAAATGGATTGCCCGCAAGTAACGAACCGCTAAAGGATTTTAATCCGTTAACCGAACCGTATCCGGCAGAAACACTTCCACCCAATGAAAAACTCTCGGTGAAACCCGTATTTCGTGTAATGATGTTTACAATTCCTCCGGTTGCACCGCTGCCATATATAGAAGACGAGGCGCCTTTTATAACTTCAATCTTTTCGATATCTGAGGGATTAACAAGAGACATCCTTGCCGCTATATCAGTTGAAGTTACAATTCTGCTGCCATCGATAAGAGTTACGAGGTTTTCGCGGTTCATTCCGCGAATACTTATTTCAGTACCCCAGGCACCATCTCTAAGAAGTGCTACTCCCGGTTCATCCTTCAGAATATCAGAAACCGTAATACCGGGGTGTAATTCGATTTTGCTTTTGTCAATCAGTATTTCAGAAAAGGGTGTGTTGCGCAGGTATTTCTCATTTCTGTCTGTTGTAACAATAATTTCGTTTAATTCGATATTTGATTCTTCAAGACTAAAATTTAATATTATATTTTCCTTTAGAACTATTTTTTCAACCTTAGATTTATATCCTAATCCGGATATCCTGAGAGTATATTCTCCTTTCTTTAATCCGCGCAAAAAGTAAGAGCCGCTTCCGCTGCTGTATTCAATAACATTCTGTGATAAAAATACTACTGCTCCCTGAATCGGCTTTCCGCTGGATAAATCAGTAATGACACCACTGATAGAAAAGGTTTGAGCAGATAGTAAAAATGGAAACAAAAAAATTGTTAATAAAATATATATAGCCTTTTTCATAATAATACCTAATATAGAATTTTAGTTATATCTCAAATTAGGCAAATTAAAACAAAAATGCACAAAGGCTAAGAGTAATAATTATAATTGACAAATTATTTATTGATTGCGGAAAAAAGTATTTTTATGTTGTAGTTGTTTATTAAATAATTCGGACAGGAGAATTCCATTTTGAAAATAATATTACTTACTTTAATAATCTTTACCGCATCGGTTTTGCCGGCACAGACAGTTTCATCTTTTATATTAACTTCCAAAGGAATTACAATAAATTCTTCCGGGAATATTTATGAATTTAATTGTATTGATGAAAATATTATTCAGGTTAAATATTTACCTTCAGGAAGAGTTAGTGAACATACTCTTGTTCTGGATTATGATACAAATGCCACTGTTCCGTTTAATTTCAGTAATGAAGAAAGCCGGTTTGTAATCAGCACAAATGTGATGCGTGCGGAGATTTCAAAAAATCCTATTGGTTTTAGTATTAGTAATGCCAATGGTACACTGATTTCGGAATCGGTTTTATATGAATCAGGAATGAACTGCAACTTAACAGGAGAAAAATTCTACGGTGTTCATTCAAAGTACTCAGCACCGGTTTCCAATTCTTCAGGAGGTGACTTATATGCCGGATATCAGGGCGAAGGCGGAGCTCCTTTTTTATGGACAACATCAGGATTCGGACTTCTTTTTGATGCAGATGCCGGAAATATTTCACTTTCAGCTGGAAATCTGGGTTTCTCCAAATCATATGAGAAAGAAGATGTCAATTTTTATGTTATCTCAGGCACTCCGGCAGAAATCTTCAAAGGCATGACATTGCTTTCAGGTAAAGCTCCATTATTCCCGAAATTTTCACTCGGATTTATTAATACTGAATGGGGTATGGATCAGGATGAACTTTTGCAGGATATAAAAGAATACAGAAAAAAAGAGATACCCATCGATGCGTACGTTTTGGATTTCGACTGGATGGACTGGGGATCAGACAATTTCGGAGAATTCAGATGGGGAAGCAAATTTCCGGGTGGTCCCAGCGGTGCCCTTAAAGATTCGCTTGAAAAATACAATTTTAAACTAATGGGTATCCGAAAACCGCGTGTACATGTAAATACAGTGCAGGGACAATACTGTCAGAACAATCAGCTTTATTTTGATTACACTACTGACTATTGGAGCGGGCAGGAAGTTATGCGGATTGATTTCAGAAAACCTGAGGCCAGACAATGGTATTGGAACAGCTTTATTAATAATGGTACAGCAAATTCATTCAATACTGGAATTCAGGGCTATTGGAATGATGAGGCGGATGAATATGGCGGGAACCTGATGTTTATGCAAATGCAAAGAGCAAATTATGAAGGACAGAGAAGTTTCAACAATGACAGAGTTTGGTCAATTAATAGAAATTTTTATTTGGGTGCACAAAGATATGCCTATTCGCATTGGACAGGTGATATATCCTCAGGATTTACTTCGATGCAGGAACAGCGTATTCGAATGATTTCATCCATAGCTCTCGGTTCATCCTGGTGGTCAATGGATATTGGCGGTTTCAATGGTACTCCATCCTATGAGAATTATTACAGATGGATTCAATTCGGCGCCTTTGTTCCTGTATTCAGAGTTCACGGAACATTTAATGAAGAAAGAGAGCCGTGGAACTACGGTGCTCAGGCTGAAGAAATTGCTAAACAGGCAATTATTCAGAGATACAAGCTTATGCCTTACATCTATTCTATGGCGAGGGAAAATTATGAAAAAGGAACACCATTAGTCAGGCCAATGTTTTTTGAATTTCCGGGAGATAAGTCAGCCTCAGAAAAATATGATGAATGGATGTTCGGGTCATCAATACTTGTAAGGCCGGTTGTAGAATCAGGACTAAAATCCGCAGGAGTGTATTTTCCTGAAGGAACCTGGATAGACTATGTAACAGGTAAAACATATATTGGGCCTAAATCAGTGGGAGTTATAACCTATACTGACAGAATACCAATGTATGTAAAAGGTGGTTCAGTAATTCCGGAACAACCTGCAGGATTATTCACTGATGATCCTGCTTCGTCAGGAATACTATATGTTAATTCGTATTCAGGAGGAGCAGGTTCAATAATTCTTTATGAAGACGATGGAAAGAGCTATGATTATGAATCGGGTATATTCAGAAAAACACTAATACAAAACAGCAATGATGCGCAGAAGCAATCAGCTGAAGTTATAATATCGGCACCTGAAGGTAATTATGAAGTACAGGAACGCGATTATATTGTAAAATTTAATTTTGAACAAGCGATTCCGGATTCGGTAAAAGTTAACGGAGAATTAATAGCACAAACTGATGAAGAAGAATTACTTAATGAAAGTATAACCGGCTGGGGATATTCTTCTGAGAGCGGGACTTGTTATGTGAGATTTAAAGACGAAGCAGCAGAATATGCAGTACAGATTTTCAGAAGTACAACATCTGTTGAATATTCAGAAGGAACAGTTTCCAAATTCAGCTTGTCGCAGAATTATCCAAATCCATTTAATCCGAGTACAAGAATTTCCTACAGCATTCCTTCAGGTTTAGGACAGGTTAGGGTTACTCTAAAAGTTTATAATATGCTTGGTCAGGAGGTTGCCGTATTGGTTGACCGTGATCTTATGCCGGGAAATTATAATTTATCGTTTGATTCAGCAGGTAATCTTGCGAGCGGAATATATCTCTACAGACTACAGGCAGGCGGATTAGTTGAAACCCGAAAAATGACTTTGATAAAGTAAAGGCAGTAACTGAAAGTATGCAGGACTTTTGTTACTCAATTAGAGAGACTTCTGCGTTTGCTTTTAATACTTCAATAGTTTAGTTTTTGAAAAGAAATTAAACGTAATTCTTATTTATCGGGAAAAATTTTATGAAAAAATCAGCAATATTGAAAGTTATTTTAATTCTTCTGCCGTTTGCCGTCTTTGCGCAGGAAGACGCCGAAGGTTGCAAAGATCACTCACTATTTACACGACTTGCCAATTTTTATATTTCCGGATGTGAACAAAATTATAATGAGTTGCAATTGAGAACAAGCAGTAATTCTGTCGAGACCAAAGAAGGCAATCTTTATACGATCGATTACAGGTATAATTTTGATTCCGGCGAGAAAAATAAAAGCGCATTACAAATTATTAAAAACTATGAAAATGCGATTGTCAAAAACGGCGGTAAACTTCTTTATAAAAACACGGATTTTTTAAGTGCAGATCTGGAAGCTTCATTCAGCTTTTCCGCAAAAGGGAAGGAGTATTTTGTTAAGTTATATAATTTTGGCGGCACGGCATCAGAAGTAGAGTTATATAGATTATATATTCTTGAAATGGAAGCAATGACTCAGGAGGTGGATGCATCAGAAATATTTAATGCATTGATGACAAAAGGGTTCATAGCTCTTTATATTAATTTTGAAACAGGACAATCAAAAATCAAAGATGAATCAAAACCTGTCGTTAACCAGATAGCAGAAATGCTGAACCGAAATCCGGAAATCAAAATAAGTATTGAAGGTCATACAGATAAAAACGGTACAATAAAATCAAATCAGACTCTTTCCGAAAACAGAGCCAAAGCAGTTATGGAGGCACTTGTTTCAAAAGGTATATCAAAAAACAGGATGTCATCAAAAGGCTGGGGACAAACAAAGCCGATTGCCGATAATGAGACTCAGGAAGGTAAAGCTAAAAACAGAAGAGTAGAAATTGTTAAGCAGTAAATAAGGAAATAATAATGGCTATAACATTTAAATTGAATAACGGAATTGAGATGCCGGCGCTTGGTTTCGGTGTATTTCAGATAAGAGAAGGTGCAGAAGTAGAAAATGCGGTTTCCCTGGCTTTGGAAATAGGATACAGAAGCATAGATACAGCCGCAATATACGGGAATGAAACAGGTACCGGCAAAGCGATCCGAGAAAGCGGAATTGCGAGGAAGGAAATATTTTTGACAACAAAGGTTTGGAACTCTGATCAGGGATATTCCTCAACAAAGGATGCATTTAGTCGAAGTCTTGATAAATTGAAAACAGATTATGCCGATTTATATTTAGTGCATTGGCCGGTAAAAGGTAAATACAAAGAGACCTGGCGTGCAATCGAAGAACTTTATTCCGAAGGACTAATAAAAGCAGTTGGAGTATCGAATTTTCACATTCATCATCTTGAAGATTTGATGAAATCCGCAGAGATAAAACCAATGGTTAATCAATATGAATTTCACCCGTTTCTGCAGCAAAAACCATTGCTTGAATTCTGCAAAAGCAACGGAATAATTCCTGAAGCCTGGGCACCCTTAACTCAGGGTAACAGATTGAATGATGAAGTATTGAAATCAGTTGCAGGAAAACACGGGAAATCAACCGCTGGAATTCTTCTGAGATGGGATATTCAGAAAGGTGTAGTTGCAATTCCTAAATCAACAAAGCCGGAAAGAATAAAGGAGAATTTCAATATTTTTGATTTTAGTCTCGATGTAGAAGATATGAACAAGATAGAAAAACTGGATATAAATTTACGCTTTGGTCCTGATCCGGAGAACTTCAATTTCTAGCTAAATAATCATTGATAGGCGGGTAATCACTATCCGCTTTCTGAAACCAATCTGATTTACCGTAATTAATGTGCATTTGATGGCATAGCCCCTGACAAAAACACATAAGTGGATAAATAAATACACAATAAAATAAATAATATCTTTAATATTGAACTGAATGATGTATAATAATACAGACGCAAAAAAAATATTTAATATGCCGAAAACACATAATAGCCTTATAAAATTAACTAAAAACGACATATCAAGTAATAATGTTACAAGAAAAAACTTTTCTGGCTTACTTGCATAATTTAATATTTTTTGTATCTTTCCAATGAAAAAAATTGAGTATATGATGTTTTCAAAAACATTTAATTTATTTTTATTCTGGCTGCTCCCTCAAATCAATTTTCGTGAATAGCTTTATGGCTGGTTCTCATTCCTGTTTTAAAAGGCATTAAACCTGCCGGCAGTATATTTCCGTTACACCAACAATATGTAAATTATTTGGAGATTCATAGAGTATGACTAAGTCTAATGAACAGGGTAAGAAGGGTCTGTACGTTCCTGAAACTGAACACGACAATTGCGGTGTTGGTTTTATTGCAAATATAAAGGGCAAAAAGTCACACAAAATTGTTAAGGATGCTCTTCAAATACTCGAAAACTTAGAGCACAGGGGTGCTTGTGGATGCGATCCGCTTTCAGGGGATGGAGCAGGCATATTAATTCAGCTCCCTGACAAATTTCTCAGAAAAAAATGCCGGTCGGTAGAAATTCATTTACCTGCTGAAGGGGATTACGGGGCAGGATTGATTTTTCTTCCTACTGCACCCGAAGACAGGCATAAACTTGAAAGCTGGTTTGAACACATTGCCAGAGATGAAGGACAGAAGTTTCTTGGATGGAGGGATGTACCTTTTAATAATTCAAATATAGGATATGTTGCAAAAACTGCACAGCCGATATTTAAACAGCTTTTTATTGGAAGAGGAAAAAATACATCTCCTGAGGATTTTGAAAGAAAACTTTTCATAATAAGGAAAAGAATGGGTCTTGCAGCTATGAACTCAAATCTTAACTACAAGCACTATTTTTACATTTGCAGTCTTTCTTCAAAAACGCTTATTTATAAAGGCCAGCTTATTGCTACACAGCTTAAGGGATTTTTCCCCGATTTGCTGGATGAAGATATGGAATCTGCGATTGCTGTAATTCACTCAAGATACAGCACAAATACTTTTCCTTCATGGGACCTTGCGCATCCTTTCAGAATGATTGCCCATAACGGAGAAATCAATACTCTTAGAGGTAATAAAAACTGGATGAGAACAAGGGAGGTTCATTTTAAGAGTAGTGTGCTCGGTAAAGATGTAGATCTCATTCATCCCGTTATAGCAGCACACAAAAGTGATTCGGCTTCTTTCGATAATGCACTTGAACTTCTTGTGATGAGTGGCCGCGATCTTCCTCACGCAATAATGATGATGGTTCCCGAGGCCTGGAGCAGACATGAAAGTATGCCTGATGACAGAAAAGCCTTCTACGAATACCATTCTTGTTTAATGGAACCTTGGGACGGACCTTCGTCTATTGTTTTTACAGATGGAAGGTATGTCGGAGCAATTTTAGACAGAAATGGTCTGAGGCCATCAAGATATTGGGTAACTAAAGACGATATGATTATTCATGCTTCTGAAGCCGGGGTGCTTGATATTCCTGCTGAGAGCATTCTTCTTAAAGACAGAATTAAGCCGGGCAGAATTTTCTTGATAGATACATTGGAAGGAAGAATAATAGACGATGAAGAAATTAAAAACAAATATGCTAACTTGAAACCATACGGGCAATGGCTTAAAGAAAATCTTACAAAGCTTGAAGATCTTCCTGATCCGCAGTTTATTCCTGTAATGAGTGATGAAGAAATCAAAATAAAACAGAAAGCCTTCGGATATACTCTCGAAGATATTAAAATTGTGTTACAGCCCATGGCTACAGGAGGCAAAGAAGCTTTGGGTGCAATGGGAGATGATACTCCGCTTGCTGTTTTAAGCTCTAAGCCTAAACTTCTTTTTGACTATTTCAAACAGCTTTTTGCACAAGTAACAAATCCTCCGATTGACCCGATCCGGGAAGAAATCGTTATGGCTGAAGAAATGATGCTGGGCAGCGAACTTAATTTACTTGACGAAACACCGGAACATTGCAGAAGATTAAAGATTCCGAGACCTATACTTACAAACAAAGAAACTGTACAAATAAAAAATCTGAATACTGATTTTCTGAAAGCGGCAACACTTGATACAGTATTTAAAAGAAAGCACGGAAAAGAAGGTCTGCGGAAAGCGGTGAAAAAACTTTTCAAAGAAGCAGATAAAGCAATTTCAAACGGTTATAATCTTCTTGTACTTTCTGACAGAAATTTAAATGAAGACCATATTCCCATGCCTTCTCTTTTAGCATGTTCAGGCCTTCATCATTATCTTATCAGAAAAGGAACAAGAACAAAAGTGAGTCTGATAATTGAGACCGGAGAAGCAAGAGAAATACATCATTTTGCAGTGCTCATAGGTTACGGAGCAAATGCGGTTAATCCCTATTTAGCATTCGAAACAATTAAAAACGAAATTGCAAAAGGAGTATATAACGGCGGATTAACATACGAATCGGCTGAAGAAAACTTTCTTCACTCGACACAAGCCGGACTTTATAAAATTATTTCCAAGATGGGGATTTCCACAATACAATCATATTGCGCTGCACAGATTTTTGAGGCAGTAGGATTAAAGGAAAGTTTCGTGGAAAAGTATTTCACTCAAACTCCTTCCAGAATTGGTGGTATCGGAATTGAAACTGTAGCAAAGGAAATGATAATCAGGTACGAAACAGCATTCCCTGATAAAGCTAAACAGCTTCAGCTTGATTCGGGCGGGTTTTATCAGTGGAGAAAAGACGGTGAACATCACCAGCTGAATCCTGAAACTATTGCTCTATTGCAACAGGCTGTAAGAACCGGTGATTATAAGATATTTAAGAAATACTCTGAATACATCAATAACCAAAATACTAATCTGGCCAACATAAGAGGACTTCTGGAATTCTCTAAAAAGAATCCTATTCCTCTTGATGAAGTTGAACCGGCTTTATCAATAGTAAAGAGATTTGCAACCGGTGCAATGAGTTATGGTTCGATATCCAAAGAAGCACATGAAACTCTTGCAATAGCTATGAACAGACTAGGCGGATTTTCTAACACCGGGGAGGGAGGCGAAGATCCTGAACGATTCAAAAAAGATCCGGATGGCAATTGGAGAAGAAGCAGAATTAAGCAGATAGCTCAGGGACGTTTTGGCGTTACAATTGATTATTTGAATAATGCTGACCAGCTTCAAATCAAAATGGCTCAGGGTGCAAAACCCGGCGAGGGCGGACAGCTTCCGGGACATAAAGTGAGTAAGGAAATTGCAAAAACAAGAGGAACTACTCCGGGTGTCGGACTCATTTCTCCACCTCCGCATCACGACATATATTCAATTGAGGATTTATCTCAATTGATTTTTGACTTAAAAAATTCTAATCCTGAAGCAGATGTAAGTGTAAAACTAGTATCAGAAGTTGGAGTTGGTACTGTTGCAGCCGGCGTTGCAAAAGGCAAGGCTGATCTTGTGCTTGTGAGCGGATATGAAGGCGGTACCGGTGCATCGCCTTTAACTTCAATTAAATATGCAGGATTGCCAATGGAACTCGGTATTGCCGAAACTCAGCAAGTTCTTGTATTAAACGGGTTAAGAAGCAGAATAAGAGTTCAGGCAGACGGACAAATTAAAACAGGCCGCGATGTTGTTATAACTGCAATGCTCGGAGCAGATGAATTTGGCTTTGCAACAACAGCACTAATTTCATTAGGATGTGTAATGCAGAGGAAATGCCATCAGAATTCCTGTTCTGTGGGTGTTGCAACACAAGATGAAAAACTTAGAAAAAATTTCACTGGCAAACCAGAACATGTTGTTAATTTTCTGATGTTTATTGCTGAAGAAGTTAGAGAAATAATGGCAGAATTAGGATTCAGGAAATTTGAGGACATGGTAGGAAGAGTAGAGTATCTTGATTCTAAGGAAGCCATAAATCACTGGAAAGCAAAAGGTCTCGATCTTTCAAATATCCTACACAGACCGGATGTACCTATCCGTACTCCAATAAGGCATTCCGAAAAACAGATACACGAATTGGATAAAATACTAGATAACAGACTTATAGAATCATGCAGACTCGCTTTAAGAAAGAAAGAAAATGTAAGATTCAGTTGTGCGATAAGAAATATTGACAGAACAACCGGAACAATGCTAAGCTCCAGAATTGCGAAAACTTTCGGAGGAAATGTACTGCCCGACGATACAATTACCGTCGATTTCTCCGGTTCTGCAGGTCAGAGTTTCGGTGCATTTCTTGCAAAAGGAATCACGTTTAACCTTGAAGGTGATGCGAATGACTATGTAGCCAAGGGACTTTCAGGTGGTAAGATTAATATTTTCCCTCCGGCAGAAGCGGATTTTAAACCTGAAGAAAATATAATAGCCGGAAATGTTGTTCTTTATGGTGCAACCTCAGGAGAATTATATTTGAACGGATTGGCAGGAGAAAGGTTTGCTGTAAGGAATTCCGGTGCAAGTGCAGTAGTTGAAGGAGTTGGAGATAACGGTTGCGAATATATGACTGGCGGCCGTGTTGTTGTTCTTGGCGAAACAGGCAGAAACTTTGCCGCAGGTATGAGCGGTGGCATAGCATACATTTTTGATGAAAACGGAACATTTAAGACCAAATGCAACACAGATATGGTTGATCTTTTTGAAGTATCTGAAGATGAAGACAAAAATGAATTGTTTGGTTTAATCGAAAATCATAGCAAATATACAGGCAGTTCAAGGGCTGCCGAAATTCTTGGCAATAAGGAAGAATATCTGAAGAAATTCATAAAAGTTTTTCCGCAAGATTACCGCCGAGTCCTTGAAGAAGAGAAAAAAATACAATCTGAATCCGTTTTAGTATAATAAGAGGAAAAAATGGGTGAAATAAAAGGTTTCTTGAAATACGAAAGACAGGAGCTGAAGAAAGCCACTGTTAAAGATAGAATACAAAACTGGAAAGAATTTGCATATCTGCCTGCCGAGAATGAAATTGCCAATCAAGGTGCAAGGTGTATGGATTGCGGCATTCCTTTTTGTCATAGCGCTTGTCCGATAGGAAACATAATTCCTGACTGGAATGATCTTGTTTATGGTAACAGATGGAAAGATGCAATTGAAATGCTTCACAGAACAAATAATTTTCCGGAGTTTACTGGTAGAGTTTGTCCCGCCCCCTGCGAGTACTCATGCACGCTTGCCATTAATATGCCTGCGGTAACTATCAAGAATATTGAATTGTCAATAATCGAAAGAGCATACAAGGCGAAGTATATATTTCCCGAGCCGCCTAAAGTTAGAACCGGTAAAAAAGTTGCGGTAATAGGATCGGGGCCGGCAGGTCTGGCTTGTGCTGATCAGCTTAATAAGGAAGGTCACTTAGTAACTGTATTCGAAAAAAATGAAATGCCCGGAGGTTTACTGACTTTCGGAATTCCTGAATTTAAGCTTGAAAAATGGGTAGTAAAAAGAAGACTTAAAATAATGGAAGATGAAGGAGTAATATTCCGAACAAATACAAAAGTCGGAAGCGATATTTTAACTGATGAGTTAATAAAACAGTTTGATGCTGTTGTGCTTTGTACAGGTGCAGAACAACCGCGTGATTTAACAGTTCCCGGAAGAGATTTTGAAGGTATTTATTTTGCGATTGATTTCCTTGCGATGCAGAACAGAAAATTGCTTGGATATGAAAACAGACTTCCATTTGAAATTTCTGCAAAAGATAAAAATGTTGTAGTTATAGGCGGAGGCGATACAGGTTCAGATTGTATCGGAACTTCGATACGTCAAGGTGCCAAGTCAGTAATAAATTTAGAATTGCTTGCCAGGCCGCCAAAAGAAAGAGAAGCTGATAATCCCTGGCCGCAATGGGCATTCACAGAGAAAATATCTACATCTCACGAGGAAGGATGCGAAAGAGAATTTGCGGTTATGACAAAAGAAGTAATTGGTAATAACGGAAAAGTGATAGGCTTGAAACTCGTAAGATTGGAATACGGGGAGAAGAATCCGGAAACAGGAAGAAGGCCGATGCAGGAAATACCAGGTTCGGAATATATTCTGGATGCAGATATGATTGTATTGGCAATGGGCTTTACGGGGCCAGTAAAAACAGGACTAGTAGAACAACTCGGACTTGAGCTTGATCAGAGAGGTAACATTAAGACCGGGAAGAACTATATGACAAGTGTTCACGGAATATTTTCGGCAGGCGACTCTCGTCGCGGACAATCACTTGTTGTCTGGGCAATAAATGAAGGCCGCGAAGCTGCGATGCATATAAACGAATTCCTGAAAAAATAAACTTTTTTAAATATTTTATGGCGGTTATTCAAAAATAACCGCCTTTCCATTAAAGAAAATTAAACCCCGCCAACGATTGCAACTGATTATTCCCATTATTTAATCGAAAAGTATTAAATTTGCTCATTAGGTATTTCAGAGTAAATTGAAGTAAAGGGAAACAAATGAAAAGTATTTTGCAGGTATTACTAATTGGATTTCTTCTTTCAGGTATTGTAGGAGCTCAAACGGAATCTGCAGTTTTTCTTGAAAACGGAAAAACCAAACTTGAAAAATCAGATTTCAAAGAAGCGATAAATGATTTTACAATTGCCTTCAAGTTAGATTCAGGCTTAACAGAAGCACTTCTTTACAGGGGAATTGCTCTTACCCACTTTTCAGTTATAAGCAAAACCGAAAAGAGGTACGAAGAGGCTATTTCTGATTTTTCAAAGGCAATTGAAATGAAACCCAATTATGCGGAAGCATACTGCAAACGAGGCATAACATATTCGATTATAGGCAAAACTGAAAATGCACTCGCAGATTTTATTAAAGCAGTTGAAATAAAACCTGACTATACGGAAGCATATTATGAAATCGGGCTTGGATTTTTGAATACCGGTGATGCCGAAACAGCTGCAACTGAATTCAGTAAAGCTTTAGATATTGAAAAGAATTACTATCCGGCCTTAATCGGGCGTTCATCTGCATATATAAAACTTAGTAGGTACAAAGAATCACTTGCTGACATAAATTCTGCGATAGAGTTGAAAAACTATTTGGCTGATTATATTAAAAGAGCAGAAATAAAAGAACTATTGAATGATTATAGAGGTGCGGTTAAAGACTATACAAAAGCAATAGAGGTTGACCCGGATAATGCCCCATTCTATTATGAATTACGCGGCAAAGTTAAAGAAAAAACTAATGATATTAACGGAGCAATAAAAGATTATAGTCAGGCAGCTTCAGGCAACTTATCCAATTCAGCATCTGCATATTATTTAAGCGGAAGAGCAAAATATCGAACCGGGAAACTAATGCAGGCGGTTGAAGATCTAACTAAAGCTATGGTACTTTCTGAAGCTCAGTTTTACAGAGGATTGGCAAAAGCTAAACTTCTTGATTACAGAGGGGCTTCAGAAGACCTTGAGCTCTTCCTGAAATCAGATGCATCCAAATACAGTGAACTCTTTCCTGAGGCTTATTACTTTTTAGGACTTTCTAAATGCCGCACAGGATTTAAGGACGAAGGTTGTATTTATTTCAGTAAAGCAGGAGAATTAGGTTATACTCAAGCCTATTCAGCTATAAGAAAATATTGTAACTGATTTTTAACGAATAAGTTAATGAAATGTAACTGAACATTATATTTCTTTGAAATATGGTAAATATTTATTCGAAGACAATAAAAAGTCTACTGCTCAGCACTAAACAAATTATAAAAAATTTGTTTTTATTTTATTGACTGATAATCAACAGAATTTCTTTTTGGCTTATAGCAATCGGGTTTTTTATCATAATAATTATATTCACGACCTAAGTTTTTAATCTTTTTTGGCTTGGCGGCAAACTCACATTTTGTACCCAGTACGCAAGTTGTGTGATATTGACATAACTTAATCATTTTAACATCCTGAATATTATATAATATTACTGAGAAATAAATAAATCCTGAATTATTTAGTATTTCTTTAAAATAAACTCAAAGAAATCTAAATATAAATAATGCATTCTGCAAACGTGGCTAATTATATTTACAGACATAATTGTATTATTATTTAAAATAAAATTCTTAGGGCACTAATAAATATGTAGGATATAGGAAATCGTAACTAAAAATTGTTCTTACTATTCTGAATAGATTCTGATCTTTCGAATTTTGGTGCCTTTTCGAAACTTGTATGCATCAAGAAATATCATATCATTATAATTCAGTTTAGAGACATCGCCGTTATATCCGGCATTTTCAATTATGAATTGTGTATTCGGAAAGTAAGGTGATTCAAGAACAAATCGGTTTGAAACATAAGTGTACCATATTTTTGAATCAGGATAAGTCTTCATAAATGATCTGAGTGAAGAGCCAGCCCCGAAGCCTTTTGAGCTCTTAAACTGATCCGTTAAAATATAAACTTCACTAATCGTATCGTTATAGATTCCTTTTTCCGGAATAAATGAAGTGAATACCTCAAATACAGTCTTTTCGGCTTTTTGGATAATATAAACAGGTATTTCATTGCCCTCCTCAATTGTTCGTATTTCTTTTATTACAGTAAAATCATTGGGAATTTGGCTTATACTGTAACCCGGAAATAGTCTGATTTTAGATATAGCATTTACGAATGATTCATCTGAAAGAGAATCGCCTAAAGAAATGTTATATTCGGGAAACTCCGGATTTACACTTTTAGAATATAAACCGGAAGTGAATAAAATAATGACGAGAGCAAAAGCAACCGGAAACAGATTAATGTTTTTCATTTCAGCTCCTTTTTATGTAGAGGATTACAGAAAAATAAATTTACACCAAAGCACAAAGTAATTTAATACAATTACCAAATTAGTCTCATTTTACGAACCAAGCAAATGCCATTACCCTCAAGAACATAGAAATAGTGGCCAGTGGGAACTTTGGGCTTCAGCGAGATTTATTCGATATATTTTCGTGATTCTTCCTTACCATCTCCGTCTAAGGTAACACGAACTTTTTTTTCTTCTCCTGAGAAGACATTAAATTCAGATCGTTCTACCACAGTCTTATATTTTTGACTAGCTATAGTATTTGCCATTGAAGTACCGATTCTAAATATCAGCAATCCGATAGCTATCAACGCAATAGCAACGCCAGTCCAAAAGAATGCTAATCCGGCAACAAGCAATACCACACTCCTGATTAAACCGAATTTAACTCCAAATTCACTGATATTTCTGTAAACTCCCCAGAAGAAAAATGCGGGAATTAATACCTGGAGCAACCAAAAATATTGAATTACTAATGAATCCTCTGAAGGAAAACTTAACACAGGGAAGTACATAAAAAATAACTTAAATTCTATATCGGCAAAAAATATTAAGATGCCGGAAATTGCACCCAATACTCCGGCTGCAAAAAAGAAAGTATAACCTGGATTATAGATTTTTCTTTTCTTAGCTAAAAGCTTATAAAATAGTTTATCCAAGCGCTTAATTTGATATAGGTACAGTAAACTTACTGTAAGACAAATCAAAAATGTGTACCAGAAAGAAGTAGCTTTATAATTAAGCATATCGGTAAGCATCGAGTGTATTGAAACAGGAATTGTGCTTTCGCCTTCTCTATAACATTGCGTGTGTAAATATTGAGGATGTAATATGCGTCTTGTTGTTCCGTCTTCCAATTCTATTGTAAAATATATATGTTCAACATCTTTCTCGGTAACAAAGTCTTTTTCCACATATACGGTAGCCTCTGTTAACTTAAATTTTGATCCCGCTTTTAATGTATCCAATTGTAAAACTAAATCATTATTTTTTGTCTGAGGTTTCATAACCTCATAAACAATATAATCCGACCAAACATAAAACACATCATTGAGCTGCATTTTATATGGAAATTTGTCTAATATTTCATTTGAGTTCGTGTTTTTTGCATTCAGAGTAACCATGACCAGAAACATGGTTGCAGCAATATAACCCGTTATTGTTTTCATTTTGAACATCAAGCTACCTAAAAATTATTATATCAATATTGTATGCATTTTGACTATTAAGAAAACCACAGCCAACCATCTTTAACGCTGAAATAATAGACTGAATGTTCGTTTTATCTTTGAACTAAAAATATTCATTATTTAATCAATAAAACTTAACCAAAAAGACAGCGATAGTTGAACAATTGATTCCTGTATTTGGCATAACGTTCTCTTTAATTCCGAATTAAAATAATACTGTAACTTACAAAAAGCAACAGTATATTTTGATGAAAATTATAATTAGAAATCAGTAATTTAACCCAAATTATTCTTCATTTATTATAATATTCGCTAATTTAATTTCTCTAACGAATAATTTGGGTTTAATATTATATAACTCACCCTGAAGTTAAATCTCTATTTCCTGAATTCAAATGCTTGTTGAACGAAATGAAATGCACATTTCCTGAACTCAAATGCCTGTTGAACGAAATGAAAGCTAACTATCTATGTTATTACAGTATGTCTCAGGAGTGGAGAGAAGCATTTCTAAAATCAGGATTCAATTTCCTTCAGGTGTTACACTTTAAAAACAGAAACAGCCGTAAGAGGAATTCTGTCGGCTGTAACTAATTCAATTATAATATGTTGTATCTGTGCACTCTGCGGGACTCGAACCCGCGACCGATTGATTAAGAGTCTCATTCCGAATGTAAAATATAGGCGAAAATGAGCTAAAATCACATAAAATTCGACTATTTGCATAGTCAAAAAAAAGAAAGTGTTACATTTCGGATTCAATTTTCGTCCTTAAATCGTACTTTGTTCACGTCCTCCAAATATCTTTTTGCTTCAATTTTTAGATAGTGTTGTTCGGTTACTTCAATATTTGAGTGATCCAATAAATCTTTTAATATTCCTCTTTCAACACCTGCAGTTGCAAGCCAGGAAGGAAAAGTTTTTCGTAACTGTTTAAGCTGATACTTCTTTTCAATCAGTCCTCCCTTGACAAGTGTATCCATTAACCGAGGCCAGAATTTTAATCCATCTCCATTTACTGAATACATATAGAAAAGTCTCTCATTGTTTTCGCTTTTTAAGAATATTTGCTGCAATAAGTCAGCGAGTTCATCAGAAACAGGAAAGTAAAAGGTTCTGTTTCTTGCTTTAACATTGGTTGCTCTTATGATCTTATCTTCAAGATCAATATCTGATCTTTTTTGCACTAATACACTGCTCTTTCTCATTCCTGTAAGAAGTGAATAATAAACAAAAGCATACTGCCAGAAATTGTGTTTTTCGAGGTAATTAAGGATTGTCTGCATATCTTTATTTTTAATCGGTTCCGGATCTCCTGCCTTTGCATAGATTTTAATCACAATATTTTCAGCTATGTATTTTTTCTTTACAAAATAGCTGAAAATTGAGAATAAGTGTCTGTAGAATATTGCAATTGTAGTTTTGCTGTAACCTTTTTCATTGAAATAACTGCTGAGTTTGACATAGTCTTTTCCGGCATAAGTTACAATTTCCCTATCATTACAAATCTTTAAGAAATGCTCTGCTGCAATTCTGTATAATCTTTCTGTGGATTTGGTAATATTCGGCTTTACAGAAAAGAACTCTTCCAAACCATCAGAGAAATTTAAACCTTTCCTTAATTTGACCTTTGCTTGTATTTGGAAATTTCTTTCAAATAATGAGTGTTTGAACTCTTTTACAAGTCTTTTTAATTCAGGTGTACCTAATATTTTTTCTCCGCTTTGATGTCTTTTATAATCAGCCGGAGTAATAGGAATATTTGTAGGAATGGATTTTCTTTTACTTGATGGATTAGTTTCCTGCTTGTCGTAATAGCGAATTTGATAAAATGGGCTATTTGCCCTTATGTATATAGAAGCCATAAATCCTCAATAAGCGGAATGATTAAATTATTGGATATTGATACTTGTTATCATAATTCAACTCTCCTTGGCTGAGGGCGGTTTGCTTCTTCCTGGGCAATTCTCATCAGCAGATGATCAAGCAATTCTTCTAAATCTTGTTTTGAGTATTTCCTGCCGTCAAGTGTAACTGACCCGAAAAGGTGTGCAAATCTGATAAGCTCCTCAATCTTTGTTTTCTGATTAAAGAGAGTTTCGAAATTTTCAAAATTTTCTGTCATATTTTAACTCATCATAATTATTCTAATAATAGGATAATAGTTGTATTCAGGATTTTTGGAAGAAAATTTGGTTATCCATTGTCTTTCATTAAAGCTCACCAAGGTCAGCTGATCTTTATCCGGATATCCGCAAAGATCAACTATTGCAATATCTCCGGGCATAATAGATGCAGTTTTCAAATACCTTAAATGTCTTTTTTCAACCGTTAACCGGAATTCCTTCACAGCATTTGGATTCAACATATCCTAAGACTAAATATAATTAAATGAGTTATATGAATGTTTCGAAAGTTTCTAAATATTGAAACTTCAAAAAAAGAATTGGGAAATATAATAAAAAAGGCCGCTTTGATAAACGGCCTTTTAACCACGATCGTTTATTAGGGGATAGCAAAATTCTGAAACACAAAACCTTCTGTTGAGACGAAAAGACCAATACTGCGAATGAGATGTTATCAGTTTGGTATGGATGCTTCTAGAATTCCCTTTATTTGTGAACCTGATATATTTCCTTTTAAATAATTAGTAAAGTTTATAAATAAAGATTTTTCGATACTGTTTTCAATATACTTTATTGAATCATACACTTCAATAAAATCCCAGTCTCCCACATGGTTTTTAATAATTGTCAAATCGACTTTGCTGATATACTCAGAAATTACTTTTCTCATGTCTATAAATCTTTTTTGTTTGAAATACTTGAATATTTCAAAATAAGTCAGAAGTATACTATTTTCTAATTTTAATTGTTCACCTTTCTCACTAATTAACTCATCATACTTTTCTATGTGACCTTCAATTAAGTATAGTTCGGCAAGATTTGTAAATAGATAACTGTTTGACGGGTCTATTCCATAAGCATATTTGTGGGCTTCAATGGCATTCGAGTAATCCCTGAGTCGTAATAATGTATATGCTCTGTAAATTAATAATTCAAGATCATTTATTGATAGTTCAAGTCCAATTTTAACATAATCAAGTGTTCTATGGTAATTTTTCTGGTTATAAAGGGTTCCAACTTTTTCTTTTATTTCAAGTATTTTTATCTGTTTATTTTGAGCGTCGTTTATTCTGTCAATAGTTTTAATCTGTTCTTCGACTTTTTCTTGTGAGACTGTTAAATCTTTAAGTTTTATTTCAAATTCGCTTTTGAGATCCTTAAGTTTAAATAATTCAAATTCGTATTCTTTTTTTTGTGAAAAGATACTTCGCAATCCAAGATACCCAAGTATTGTAAAAATTCCAAGAATTAGTGAAATTACTATTTGAATTGTTGTGTAATTTGAAGAATACGTTTCTTTTAGTAGATCTTTTTCTATTCTATAATTCAACTGGTCTCTGCGAATTTCTTTGACGTCATTATGCAATATTTCAATAGTATATTGGTCTTGCTTAATAACATTTAAAGTGTCCCTTGCAGAAATATTGTCTAAAAGAAAAAATGTCAAGAAAAATAGGATTATTATTTTCATTGTCGTTTAGTTTTAATATGAATGATTTTTTTATTTAACAGCTGGGGATAAGAAGTATTCTACATCATCACCCTAGATATTTCCAAAAACATGCTTTTTGTGCTACGTGACTTCTTCTAAATATGCAAATGATTGTGGTGCTACTTTTCCAAAAGATTCTTTTATACAAAGCTGATTTTTGTATCTCAAGACTTGTTTTATTTCTATGGCATAACCTTCCGATTTCCCTTGAAAATATTGGAAAAAATAATCTTTGGAAATTCCAGAAAACTGATTTGTTTCAGTCCATAATTTCTCCAAGTCTTCCTTTAGTATTGACTTAATCTCAAACTCCCCTACAACTTTACTTATAGGAGCTGATGCATAAATAACAACCTTATTCACACTAGAATTTTTAAATATTAACCTTCTGAATTCAAATTTTTTAGTGCCGTTAAATATTTTCTCCGCAAATTCTGGTTTAATCGATAATAAGACTTTCATTTGTTTCGGTCTCCTTTAAAATTATTTCAAATTGTTCCCTTGTAATCCTTTTCAATCCTCTTATTTCATTTTCTGCACCGGATAATACTCCTAAATCGATTAACCTTTGCCGGTTTATCCTTTTACCTGTTGGAAATGAATGAGTGTACAAAAAGTTAATAATAAAAGGTCTATATTTATTAGACCAGTTCCAAAATTCCTTTAACCCATTATCCGTGAAAATACTCCTTTTTCTGCATTTAAGAATGAAATCATACTCATCAGTAATGTTTTCAATCTTTCCCTCAGCAATTGCAATAGTTGTAATTACACTGCTGTAATAAGCAGACCTGTCTTTTGCCGCAGTCCTATAAAATACAATTACATCTCCTTTGTTAATATTGCGATCAATTGAGCGAGAAATATATGCCTTACTAATTGCATTTCTGTGGGGCAGATTTTCAATGAAATCATATGGAGATTCAGTTGTTAGTATAGAATCGGGTAATAATTCAGTGTGATAATCTGGATAAATCGGTATCATAAAGATATTCGAATTTTTTGAAAAATATGGGAAACTGAGTTTGGGGTTCTCTTTATTAAATGAAGGTGTAAAATCACGAACATATACCAATTCATTACCATTTTCAGTCAACTTTGTGCCATGATATAAAAATCCCCAATCTTCAAGAAGACTAATTAATCTTTTCTGCTCTCCTCTTTTTTCAAATATTGTTACATATATTTCATCAACTTTATTTTGAATTGCATTATCAAAGATTATTTTTATGAATCGTTCACCTAATCTTACGCCATTACTTATTACTTTAAAAGTCCCAATTTTAAGTCTTTTCTTAGGTTTAAAGATTGGTGTAATATCTGAATAGATTTCATCTCGATTTTCTATTTTCAAAAATAAGAATGAAAGAATTTTTCCTTTGTTGATCGTCACATAAGCTGTTTCATCTGATTTTTTTAAAAACCATTTCTCAAACCCTCTATAATCTTCTTTGAAGCTATCAAAAAATGGATCTGATATATTAATCTCACCAAACAGTTTCTTCGTTACAGAAAGCACCTTATAATCAACTAAATCAGGATTCTCGGAAACGACTTTCTCAAGAAAGGAATCTATTTTAAAAACCCTATCTGCAATACCAAGTTTTGCAGCTTTTATATGGATTTTTTTATCCTCTGTTATAAGGAAATCAATTCGTTCGCAAAAGATTTCATTTAATAAAATCGTATCATTTTTATCATTTTGATCAACATCAAATTTTGATGAAACAATCTTAACTTCTTCTGCTAAAGGTGTCGTAGTTTTTAATACTTCGTAACTTTCAAGTTTGATGCTTAAAGTTTCGACAGTTTGCTTATTACTATTCTTTTTAATTTCTTCAACAGTAATTGGATGAACACATTTTATATATTTCCCTTTATCGAGCCATCTAAAGAGAACGCCAATATCAATGTTGAGAATCCTACTTGCCTCTCTATGAATAACAATATTCGTATCTAAAAGTGCTTTCATTATTTTTTAAAGTTTTTCATAAATTTGATTTTTACAACCTGACAAATCATGATAATTTTTGGCCACATAAAATATCCAACAATTATTAGGCCTATTAAAATTGAAGTATATACTTCAAAAGGAAGGCTTTTCCATAAATCTATAGAAAAGAAAGTAAGATTCAAGTTATTTCTGAATGAGGGGATATATAAAAGGATTCCGCAAATAAGATTTACTAACACAGCTAAAGCAATTTGACCGGCCCCAATTCTTTCTTTAGAAAAAATAGAAAAAAATGCATAACTGACTAAGTCTTCTTTCTTATTAAAAACAACGACTAATTCGTTTTCCTTCACCCTATCGTCTCCAAGATACCTTTTAAAAGCATTAAATTCTAAAGTGCGAATGTTTTTTAAGGAACCAGAATCATAGAACGTCAAATCATAAGAATTGGGCAATATATTAAATAAAAAGCACGACTTAATATTACACAGTGATATTTCCTTAAAATCAATATTTCTGTTCTCTGGAAAATTTCGTCTTTCATTTATTTTCAAATCATAAATGATAGTTGAGTGACTTATTCCTGTTTTTCTAGTTGATAATAAATTTATGTTTGGTTCAATATAAAATCTAAAATACAGACTTGTGCCCTCAACTTGATCAATATCATTAAGATGTTTTAGATCAATGTCAATTGATATAGTTTTGTTCTTTTCATCAATAGTACTTTGAAAAGGTATTATGCATAGCGGATTCCTATTTGCAAATTTTTGAATCACACCATTTTTGTTCTGCCCTCCGTCTAAAAACACATTTCCAGAGACCGAATCATTAAAAATAAACCTGCTATTTCCAGGTTCCTTTAATTTATCATATAAATCATTTATTTCATGTTTACTTGTAATCCATGGAATATAAATCATTAAATTAACTTTATTATCAGCTATTTCATAAGGCTTCATTATTTCTCCACCAAATTCAATTAAGGCAGAGTTATTTTTGAACTCCCAGGTGCAAATATGAAAGCGTTCAATAGAAATTTCTTTATTTATTTTTGTAAATACAAAATAATTATTTTCCATAAGCTCTTAGATTCTATCACGTTGAGGGCAGACAAGAATTATATATTTTTTCATATTTTGACCTTTACTAATCTTATCTTGCACCAACTTGCAATCATGGAGAATATTATAATTTGTTTTTCAATTTTAAATCGTCAATAGTGCTTGATTATCTTTTTTATGTCTTACATTCAACCAATATAAATGTACCAACGGACAGATATGACTATTATGTTAATAATTCAAGAAAAAGTAGTTTAGAGCCAAAAATTAAGTAACTTCAAAATAAAAACCAAACATTATTTCAGCTCGAACAGTATTAATTTCAACTCTGGCAACAAACTTTGAACCTACAACTACAGATTCCGAGTGTGAAAAGCGGTCAGCTTGAGACGCGGGTTATGTGCTTTTATTCAGAATCTATTTTTATAGTAAAATTATATACTATTGGTTCTGGTTGTTCATAGTATATTTTTAATAGAGCAGGAACGACGATACTACCCTTGGTTTCATTAGATATATTTATATCAAATGGTTTTGAATCCTTAGGATCAATAGAATCAAATAGAGAATTTAGAACATAGACTTTGTTGTATGTTGGTTCATCACTATAATATTGCCTTTCAAAATTACCCCATAATTGTATGTCTTTATCTGTACTCAAATATATTTTAGCAAATATGTTTTTTGCTGTCGCCTCACCAATGTTTTTTAGTTCAAAAGTATGCACGGTATTGTTGTTATTAAAGGTCAACTGGGAATTCCCAATTGTCCTTCCATTTTGCTGACAAATTAATATAGGTTTCCTTAGTTGAGTCCCAGCAAGTTCCTTGAAACGACTTTCAAATGATTGAATTTCTTTTTCAATTTGGTCGGAAGACATATTTAAATAATCTGATTGCAAAGATATCATTTCTCTCAACTGTTCTTTTGCCTCAATTGAGGATCTTGAAATCTCTTTTTCATTTTTTTCTGATGAAAGTTTTAGTTCGGTTCTCATTTCTTCGATAGCTTTATCTACTTTTTCAGTTGAGGTATTGGCTTGCCAAATTGGGAAAATCAATCCAAATATTGCTAGCAAACCACCAGCAAGTATAACCAAATAGTTAAATCTCTTATCAGAAATGTCGAGTTTGGCTTCTAGTATTTTTTTTTCAACTAGATTATTAATTTCTTTTTCATCCATATAAAACTCAACTGTTATTAACACCTATCTATTATTTAACCTGTTTAACCTTTTATCTGCTCTACCCTGCTAAATGCTATACGACAAAACGGTCGAGCTGAGCAGCGAGTAATTGTGCGACTCTATTCATAAAAATGATATTTAAAAGTTCCTTTTAAATCGACTTTTCTAAAAGGATAGTTTTCTCTCAAAGACTTTTCCATTTTTTCGTTGTAGGTCCAATCTCTTTCAACGTAGCTCCAATTAATATCATAAATATTTTTTGCTGTATCGTAACAAACTATCATCCCAATGCACTTAGAATTTTTCTGCTCATATTTGTGCGCATAAGTAAAGTTGGAAAGAGCATTTTTCCATACGGCTGAATTCTTATGTTCCAGCGGAATAAAGACAAAACCACAATTTGTTCTAATACTAGACATCCTATATGGTAAAGTAAATTTTTGTGCGTTAGCTTTCTCGAGGGACAATTTAAATCTTCGTTTGAATTCTTTTAATTCTGCTCTATCAAGTTTGGCGATTTCTTTGATAATAAAATAGTAACCATTATCGCTACCACTTTTTACGATACTCTCTTGAAATAAGTTTACTATAAACGAGACATCAAATTCAGCTTCATTTTTTATCAACTTTTTCAAATTCTCTAAATATGTTAAATCTATATTCTCTGTATCAGCAGATTCCAAAAAATGCCCGAGCACATATTGTTCTGGAAGCGAATTGAGTTTTTGCTCGTGTCTTGTATAGAGGGCTTCACGAAAAGACAGATATTCGTCAATTTCTGACGGAGTGAATAAAAAACTACAAATACAAGCATAGTCTTCGGAATGAAATAAATGAACTAAACCAACTGTTTTACTTCTGTAAAATTTCATAAATCGATTTTCATCGGGAAATTTTGGAGAAGGAGTATATATAACAATCTTTTTAGCAGTCTCAGTATTAACATCGCCAATATTAAGCGTATGCCCTCTTTCATTCTTTATAGGTATATCTCGGAAGTCCCTAAAATATTGCATAGTTTTTTTTATCTGGTCTTTAGCTTGTTTTATTACCTTGTTCTTAAACCAGTTTATCTCTGAGCAATTAGTTTCTAGATTACGATCTTTTATTTGATATAATAACAAAATATCATCAAGCCATACGACGTTATCTGCTAACTGATATTGATATTTTTTGTCAGGTGTGTGAAATTCATTTTTACTAAAAGTAAATTCCTTAAAGAATACATTCGAATTTATGAATGATACAATTTTTTCTGTTTTCGTCATTTCTTGATTAGTCTTCATTTAAGCACATAACTATATTTAACCCGTTTTAACTATACTCGAAAACTTAACCACAACCGAACAGAGTGTTCGGGTTGAGTCGCTGGTTAGGCAACTTTATTTTATGCGAATATATTTCCCATTATTATCTAAATAGCTTACTATTTTCCAATATGGGGATTCGTGAGTTTTTGCAACCAAAACTTCTTTAAATTCAATATCACTAAACATATCATCAATATATTGGTTGATTCCTTTTAAGGTAAATGGTTCTTTGTTAAGCTCATTTAAATCATCTGTTTTAATCGCAACTTTTATGCTCACTTCCTTGCTTCCTAATATCCTAGTGTAAACAATATGTATTCCGGTTTTAACCTCTTTCCCTCTATCATCTTTCCAAATTGGTGCGATTTCTTTTAGTTTTGATTTAATTTTCTTATAAATATCAGAACCAATATCACTAAAAAAACCTTCGAGTACTCTGAGTGAAGCAAAAGTAATGACAATATCAACTATTTGTGGCCAATCAGACAAAGGACGATCACAGGCTTCAAATACTTCGATTTTGCAATCTTTGTTAGATAATTCTACTAAATAGTCGCTGTCCTTAGTGTTAAAGTCGTTCTCATTCTTATAAATATAATATGGATAATAATAAATAGAAATGTCAGGTTTAATATTCTCCTCAATTATTATTCGCACTCCGTCCAATTTGGTTCCAATTCGTTTTGCTCCCATTATCTCACCGTTGATTTTAGTTGTTTAACTATTAATTAACCTGCTTTAACTAAACTTCCCGACCCTACAACCCAAAATGTATTGCAATAACCCTGAACCAAGTAGCAACCTGCTGTATGTGAAAACACTGTTGAGTTGAAGCACTAGTAATATGTAACTGCACTAAAACGTAAAACCTATTTGCAAAGAGAAGGTCTTTCCTTCATTATCTAAAAATACGTTTGGAAGAAAATGTATTGTGAGATTTTCCATACCATAAATAAACGCTAAACCGATTTTGATATTGGTAATCGTATTAGCAGAATTCTCAGAATAAACAATATTTGTTTCATTATTTGAATTTTTTGATTCGCCTATAAATACAAGCGCATTTACTTGAGGTTGAATAATCAGATTTTCTAAGAATATACTATAATACATCAGATAGTAGAACTGAAAGTAATTTGCAGTTAAATCCGATTTAATATTGTCAATTTGAAATGAAGAAGATTCATATTTATATCCTCCACCGTATGCAATATTAAAAGGCCTTTTATGAGTTTCATCATTAAACAAGTGCATAAAAGCAACCGGATTTAGAATAAAGACAGTCGGATTTTTTAGAGAATATCCAACATTTAATCCGAAATCATAATTACCTTTTATTGAATAGAATGGAGAGGCAAGAATTATGCTATTATCTCCTTTCACTTTTTCAAATGATGTTGAGAATGAAAAAGCGTTTTTGTTTCCAAAAAATAAATTACTTTGAGCAAAGTTATTAATCACAAAAACAAAAACTAATAAAATGAATGGTATAGTTTTTTTCATAAAACTGACTTTTATTTGTTTCACTAAACTGTTAATTAACTTGGAACTTCCCAAATCCACAAGACAATGTAATAGTGAGTTTGTTTATAAAACATCCATTTTGAGCCTGTCTCAATTTGTCTATCTAGAGTGCTGCCAACAATAATTACTTCCAGACATTGCTTTCCTTGAACATTGTTTCTTTTTTTTAGTCATACCTTGGCATTGATTACTTGAAACATCCTTTTTAGTGGTTGAGCTTTTTTTTATTTCTTGATTAAGGTTATTCTCATTTTTTGACAATACCGGAGGTTTACAAATACTGCATGGCTCATATTTCCCGACAATGTCTTTTAATTCTACTTCAATAGAAGATTTCAAGCGACTACAATCAACAATATGGTACTTGCTTCCTGTCTTTGTAACGTAAACAGTTTGCGAAAAAAGAGAAGTATAAAAGGACAGAAACAGAAATCCAAAAATAATGGTTGCTTTCATTTATGATAATCTCCTACAAGATGATTGAAAATATCTAATTAGTTCCACTTTAATCGTAATCATTTGCATAAATCTTTAATTACTTTATAAGCATCTCCAAACCCTAATTCACCAGCAATTGATAAATCAGAACAGGCTCCTAGCTTATCATAAGCTACAACCTGATTGGATTGTATTTAATTTATTGTATACAGTTTTAACAATTGGTTAAATGGGAATAATTTGATTCCAATTATAAATTTTTAATTGTTAAAATATTTATTAGCTAAAGCTACTGAGAGTAAAGCAATCTTGATAAAATTAAAGAAAATATATCAACATTATTTTCAAATTCCAAAAAAGGTGATTTGCCACTTGATTTTTGAATATCCACTCCATTTTTGAAAGGGCTAAAATTTAAAATACTACTAAGTTTAATAATTTTATTGCTAAGGTTCCCCATAAAAATCAATCTATTATTAGTGAGATATAATTTACCTGAATCTATTTGCTGCCATACATCTTGTGAAATAGGTTGAATTCTCATGCTTCCTGCCCGATAGTATAGTCCTTTTGCAATTTTAATTCTTACACTTGGACCTGCATAATTAACTCTTGTTGTTACTTTTCGAATTTCATTCCAGTTTATATAAGACGTAAAATGCAGAATTTCATTCTTTTGTAGAGCAATATCAGCTGCAAGTTGGGGCAATTCTGCATTTTCTATTTGCCAATATAAGCGAAATCGATCTAAATCCATTGTAGTCAATTCCTTCATTTCAACATCAACATCAAGATTGGATTTTAATCGAGCGAATTCTATTTCCTCTTCCTCTGATAATCTTTCGTCGACTATTGCTCCGTCAATCCAGTTCTGGAGTTTACTAATTGCAGCAGTCGAATATAAATTTTCAGCAATTTCATCAGATAACATAAGATTCTTCTTAAGGGAATCTAAATAGTTTTTTTCATTAGAATCTAATACACCATCTTCAACAACTCTTGATGTTTCTTTGTAATATAAAGACTCGGTTTTCTCTTTAATGACTTTCTGTATATCATTTTCGGATATTCTAAGTAGACTTTTTAATACCTTAAAGTTTTTTATTTCTAAATCATCTATTTTCTTATCAATCAAACAATAATCTATATATTGAGAAAATAATTGGATCAATTGATCATGAAATTTTTTTAATAAATTTGTTTTATATTTAACCTCAACTTCATCGATTTTATAAAGTGGAATTTTACTGAAATCCAAATATGAGCTAGCAAGCAGATTATTAATTTCAATTAACGCATTAGATTTTGGGAGTTTCTTGAAAATAGAATAAAAAATTCCTGGTTTTTTTAGTGATTTTTCAACAAAAGGCTTATCCATATATTTACCTCTTAAATATTAGAGTCCAAAATGTATTGCAATAACCCTGAAACACGAAGATATCATAGATGATATCAATTTACTATCGGACGTACTTCTATAATCTCGAATTCAAAAGTATAATCAAGGGTTTTGCCTTGATATTGAATTGGAATATAAACACTGAATTTTTGACCTTTTGAACTAAGAATAGATTGCTTGTATTCATCCTTGTTTAAATCTTGCGTAGCAAATAAATCACGCTCTCTCCAGCCGCCATAAGCGCCAGAAGAAAAATAAACATTATCTGTAGGCATAATTAAATCTTCAATTGAGGCACCAGGCGGAATTGCGCTTGCAGGCTGAGAACTATTTCTATCAGTATATTTTACACCAGCGTGCATTACCTTTTTAGCTTTGCCAGACTGAACTATTGCCACATCATCCCAAATGATTTTTAAAACGTCATTTGATTTATTTAGTGCTTTGAAATTCACGTTTTTATCGCTGATAAAAAATTCAAATCCAATTTTATCATCTTCCCATTTCATATTGCTTGATTCAGGTTTAGTAAGTTTGTACGAATATAAATACTTCGTCCCGAGTCCCATTGTTGCACAACCGAAAATATAAATCGAACAAATTAAACCAACAACTGCAAAAATTAATTTTTTCATTTTAACTCCGTTAATAAATTTAACTTTAATGCCAACAAACTTTCAATTAACCTGCTTTAACTAAACTTCCCGACCCTACAACCCAAAATGTATTGCAATAACCCTGAAACAGGCTACAATATCATTCTTATCGATTAGCCTCTGACCATATTCCGGATTATCGGAAGTTAGCTGGCGACATTAATAAAAATTTAATTTCGGGTTTAAGCTAAGTATATTATCAAATAATATCAAGAGCGGAAAGACAAATAAAAGACTAATACAGCTCTTTTGTTCAGATAATGATTGAACGTAATTTTGCTAAAGTTCAGAAGGATTCCCCAGGCGGGTTAAAGTGTAATTCCTTGTCAGATAACTCCTTTTATGTGACTGCCTTGTGATAAAAGTAAAACGGGAATAGTAATTGTCGCTGAAAGCCACTTGTAATTGACATTGATCAAAGCATATTTACCTTAATGCCACCTAGACTCGCAATGTGGCATTAGTGCATTTTATCAATACTTCCTTATTCTCTATTTTCTCCTTTTCCATATTCGCGGCGCTGATCATCAATTGTTAATGGTTGTGGTAATAACTTCGTCTGATTCTCCGTCTTTTCTAAACTTCTGCGGAAATACAGTCGTTTCAAGGATTTAAGTACACCTGTTGTTTATATTTCCTCCGCAATTCCTGAGAAATCCGGAGCTTGATGAACAAAAAGCGATTGAGTGGTTGGAGGGGTGAGGAATAACCGGAAATGAGTTAAGGAATATTATTAATATTTAAGGTCGATGTTGATTTTTTATGATCCGTTTGCCTATATTAAGCATTGAATTTCATGTGGATGTCGCAGCACTGGCGTAAAAAAAAGATTATCGATAGTCTTAAATGATGGGAAAGTTATGAACTTTTATAGATATTTAGAGTATAGTAATTGCAAACTAAATTAACTCAAATTAATGGCGACTATGAAAGTTATCAAAGCTTTATATCTTTTTTTGAAGAATATAAGGAAGTAGAATTTTCTGGGATTCATTTAGAATTAAGTACTTTTTTTTCTGCAAATATGAGTGCGGTCTTAGGAGCCATATTAGATAAATTTACTTCTAATCTTAATGAAATAAATTTTAATATTGATTCTTCTATCAACCAAATATTGCTTAAAAATGATTTTTTAACTTATTATGGGAAAAAAAGAAAAACAGACAATAATAAAACGACAATAAAGTATCAGAAATTAAAGCCATCAGATGGAAAGTATTTTAAAAAATATGTTATTGAGGAGTTAATCGAATTTCATACAACAGATCTACCGCGAATGTCAAATGGAGTTAAAGAGAAAATAGTTGAAGCGATCTATGAGATATTTGTTAATGCTCAGATCCATAGTGCGACAGATTTTATATATACTTGTGGTCAATTCTTTCCTAAACTAAATAAAATAGAATTTACCATAGTAGATACAGGGATCGGTTTTAAAAACCGAATCAACAAGAGTTTTTCTTCTAATTTAAATGCAACACAAGCAATACGGTGGGCTGTTCAAGACAGAAAGACAACAAAAAAAGGTGTTTCGGGGGGCATAGGTTTAGCGTTATTGAAAGAGTTCATTGAGAAAAATAAGGGCAAAATGCAGATTGTGAGTAATGAAGGCTTTTATCAATTCGATTATAAAGGAGAGGAAGTCAAAGCGTTTGAAGGAGAATTCCCCGGCACAATTGTAAATTTACAGTTTAAAACTGATGATAATAGTGATTATTTACTTAATAGTGAAATTAATATAAACGATATATTTTAGATTTATGGAAAACACAATTATTCAAATAGTAAACGTAATTGGCGATGTATATGCTGTAGAAGCTGAAGATGGCCAAAAGGTGTATGAGTTAATAGTTAAATCCTTTAACGATAAAAAGAGAGTTGTTCTTTCTTTTCAAAATATTGAGATCCTAACTACTGCATTTTTAAATATTGCCGTTGGTCTATTATACAAAGACTACGCAGAATCTGTGATTAAAGAAAATCTGGCTGTATCTGAAATATCAGAATCTGGAAAAGTTGCGTTAAAAAGGGTTGTTGATACTGCTAAGTTATACTATAAAGACACGGAGGAAATGCAAAGAAGTATTAATGATATATTAGGAGATTGAGATATGTGTGCAAAATACCAATTGCAAAACTGTAATCTTTTAATAGATCGTTCTATTTTTTTTGATACAAATGTTCTGATTTACCTTTTTTGGCCAACAAATTCACGTTGGGAAAAACATTATGCAAGTACATTCAAATGTTTGTTAAAACAAAGAAATAAACTATTTGTAGATTATTTAGTAATCTCAGAAGTAATTAATACAATAATTAGACTAGAATATAAGAACTTAAAATCTAGTCTAACTTTTAAGGATTTTCGGGACAGCGAAAAGGGGAAGGAAGCTTTAACTGATATATACACTATTGTCAAGGCTTCAATATTAACAAACTTTTATGTAATTGGGAAATCATATTCCAAACAGGATATCCTAAGCTTTTTAATTGACGACAATCTTGATTTTGTTGATAAAGCAATAGCAAATTTGTGTAAAGAAAATGAATTTATTCTTTTAACAAATGACAAAGATTTTAATAATTCGGATTTAGACATTTTGACGGGGAATCCATCTTTATTGAAATAGGGTTACTTCAATATAATAACTTAAACAGCCACGCAAAAAGTGTTACATTAGGGTGTTACACTTTAAAACAGAAACAGCCGTAAGAGGAATTCTGTCGGCTGTAACTAATTCAATTATAATATGTTGTATCTGTGCACTCTGCGGGACTCGAACCCGCGACCGATTGATTAAGAGTCAATTGCTCTACCAACTGAGCTAAGAGTGCACCGCAAATATAATATAATCCTGAAACTCTGCCAAAAAGATTTTGTAAATTTGTGTTTCGATAATAATTGGAATTTAAAATGAATTATAAAAATTTCGTTTCTGTAATACTGATTTTGCTTACTTTCGGTTGCAGTAAAAATCAAAAATCCGAATCTGTTGAAAATGGAAGGCCGTTTACAGATGATTTGGGAGAAAAAATATATTTTGTCGAAAATCCGAAAAGAATCATATCTCTGACACCAGCACTAACCGAAATGATTTATGAACTTAAGCTTGATAGTTTTCTTGTGGGGAATACAACTTATTGCTACTATCCCGAAGATGCGAAAAACAAAACAAAAACCGCTGACTTGATGAATGTGAATTATGAAATTGTTTCCCAATTGAATCCGGATTTAATTATTGTTGCCAAGGAAGGAAGTACTAAATCTAATTACGACAGATTGAAACAAATGGGATTTAAGATTTTTGTTTTCGATTCCCCCGATTTTAACGGTGTGAAGAGAACTTTCATAAAACTCGCATCTATTTTCGGTAAGGAAGCTCTTGCTGATTCAATTACGGTGTTGTGGGATAAAAGGCTTAAAGCAATTATTAAACCCGGGAAAAAATTAACAGGACTTGCACTTATCTCAACGTTTCCAATTTTTGCCGCGGGGAAAAACACATTTATTAATGAAATATTTAAAATAAACGGAGTAAAAAATATAGCTGCTGAAGGGAATGTTAACTACCCGGTTTACAGCAGAGAAGAAATTCTTCTGAAAGATCCGGATTTTATTCTTTTTGTTCATACTGAGCCAATTGAAACAATAAAAAAACAATATCCAGAGTGGAAAAAGTTGAAAGCATTCAGAAACGGCAATATCTTTTTTGTTGATGCCGATATTTACTCTCGTCCCGGTCCGAGGATTATTCTTGCCGCGGAAGATCTCAATGAAAAATTGAGAAATATCAGATAAAAAAGGTAAGAAAAAAAGATTTTGATATTTTATTTATTAAAAGTTGAAGTAAAAACAAATTACATTTATATTTCAGTTAACGATATGAAAAATAGTTTAAAATTAATTCTGTATATTTTTTGTTTGTCCTTTAGTTATTCAACAAAGGAGACATTGTAAAAATCGCACATCCGGGTTCCGGAGGTGCTTTTTTTTTATTATGACCTGTAAAGAAATAATTAAGTATATTGAAAATTGGATGCCACCCGGATCGGCCTGGGAGAGGGATAACACAGGCCTTCAGGCAGGTTCTCCGGAGGCGGAGATAAAAAATATCCTGCTTTGTCTGGATGCAAATGAAAAAATTCCTGACGAAGCTGCAAGGTTAAACTGCAATCTGATTATTACACACCACCCGCTTATTTATCAACCCATAAAAAAACTAAATACAGACAAACATAAAACAGCCCGCATAATCCGATCACTCATAAAAAAAGATATAACACTTTACTCGGCACATACAAATTACGATTTTACCAAATATGGTGTGAGTTTTCAGCTTGCAGAAAAAATCGGATTGAAAGAAATAAAGTTTTTGAAGGGACTTGATGCATCGCAGGTTAAAGTTACAGTATATGTTCCTGAAAAAAATGCTAAGGAAGTTTCTGAAGCAATTTTTGCCGCGGGGGCCGGAAGAATAGGGGAATACGAAAGATGCAGTTATCGAACCTACGGAACCGGTACATTTCAGGGTTCGGATACCAGCAATCCTCAAATAGGTGAAAAAAATGTATATGAGGAAACTCCCGAATTAAGAATCGAAACAATTGCCGAGGAATGGAAGATTCCTGAAATAATAAAGGCTATATATAAATCTCACCCATATGAAGAACCGGCATTCGATATTTATCCTTTGAAAAACAGATCAGTTAATTTCGGCTTCGGTGCTGCAGGAACCTTGTCTCAACCGGAAGAGCCGGAAGCATTTCTTAAACGAATTTCTTCTGTTTTGAATTTAAGCGGACTAAGGTATTGCAGCGGTAAAAATGGTAAAATTTCCAAAGTGGCTGTTTGCGGCGGGAGCGGTTCCGAATTACTGAATAATGCAATTGATGGTGATTTCGATGCTTTTATTACTGCGGATATTAAATATCATACGTTTCAGGATGCTGAAGACAAAATTATGCTAATTGATGCGGGGCATTATGAAACTGAAATTCAGGGCATCTCAGGGATGAAGAAATATCTTGAGGAATTAATCTCTGAATCCGGAAAAGATATTAAAGTATTCGAGACAACAGAGAATACAAATCCGATAAAATTTATACATATATAGGAGCTAAATAAATTGCGCGAAAAATTAAGTACACTTTATGAGTTGCAGCTGATAGACAATCAGCTTGACGAGTTGGAGCATCTGCGGGGAGATCTTCCTAAAGCTGTTAACGAGCTGAAAAACAAAATTGCAAAAAAACATGAAGAAGCGAATGAAATCAGCAAAGAGAAGGAAGATGCAGTAGAAAAGATTAACCACAATGAAGAAGAGATTGAGAGACTTGAAAATAACCTCAAGAAATTTAAATCTCAGCTTTATCAGGTAAGAAATAATAAGGAATATGATGCTCTAACAAAAGAAATAGATCATAGCGAAGAAACTGTGAGTAAACTCCGCTCTGCAATAAAAGAGCTTGAAGCGGTTATGTCTAAAGCTGATTCCGAAATCAATTCTGAAAATCCGGAGATCCAAAGGCTTGAAGAGGAACTGACACTTAAAGAAGCTGATCTCGAAGTGATTATAAGCGCCAATGAAAAAGAAGAAGCTGAGCTCACACTTCAAAGACAGAAGATTGTAGAAAAAATAAAAAAACCTGATTATGCCATTTACACAAAAATAAGAAAAGCCAAAGGCGGAATTGCAGTCGTTGGTGTTAGAAGAGAAGCCTGTTCAGGATGCAACAATGTTGTTCCTGCACAGAGACAAATTGAAATAAAACAAAGTAAGAAACTTTATACTTGCGAATCTTGCGGTAGAATTCTTATTGCTGACGAAATTGTAGAAAATTATAAATAGATGAGTAAAGGGGCAGATAAAACTGCCCCGTTTTTATCGAAACATAAGATTTACAGCTCTGGTTACAGTTTCTGCCGTTATTATTTGAGTATTCCCTGATTTACGTACTTTGCTTCCGTGTGGAATGATAACTTTATTAAATCCTAATTTTTCTGCCTCGGCAATTCTTTTATCAAGATGACCAACTGCCCTGATTTCTCCTCCGAGGCCCACTTCACCAATCAGCACTGCATTTAACGATGGTTGCGCATCGAATAAACTTGAAGCAATGCTCATACATACTGCAAGGTCTGCCGCAGGTTCATCTATTCTAATTCCCCCTGCCATATTAAGAAAAACATTAGCTGATGAAAGTTTAAGCTGAACGCGTTTTTCCAGCACTGCCAAAAGAATTGAAAGTCTTCTGTAATCAAATCCTGTTGCTACTCTCTGCGGATTGCCGAAATTTGACGGTGTTACAAGGGCCTGGACTTCGAACAGGAAAGGACGAGTGCCTTCCATACTTGCAGTAATAACTGAACCTGAGCCGGAAAAATCTCTTCCTGCAATAAATATTTCACTCGGATTCTTAACTTCTTCCAATCCCTTATCATGCATTTCGAAAATGCCGATCTCATTAGTACTTCCGAAACGGTTTTTCTGGGAGCGAAGTATTCTGTATGAATAATTTTTCTCGCCTTCGAATTGAAGCACTGTATCAACTATATGTTCCATTATCTTAGGGCCGGCTATTGCGCCTTCTTTTGTAATATGCCCAATGATAATAAAAGCTGTATTTTTAGTTTTGGCATACTTCATAACCGAAGCAGTGCATTCTCTAATTTGTGTAACAGTACCGGGGGCATTGTCGAGCGTAGAATTATATACTGTTTGAATTGAATCTATAATTACAAAATCAGGCTTTTCGTTATCAACTGCAGTGAGAATTGTGTTAAGCTCTGTTTCGGCAAGAACAAGAACCTTTTCGGACTTAACACCCAGTCTTGAAGAGCGTCGGCTAATCTGGTTAATTGATTCTTCACCTGTTACATATAAAATATTCTTTTTCGCAGCAGCGGCAGCTTGCATAACAAGAGTAGATTTCCCGATTCCCGGATCTCCTCCGAGAAGCACAACCGAACCGGGAACTATTCCGCCGCCTAATACTCTGTCAAATTCAGAAATGCCGGTTTCGATTCTTTTCTCTTCTTCGGTTTCAGTTCCGCTTAACTTAAAAACTTTATATCCGGTTCTTACGTTGGTATGTTTCCCGGGTGAGTGTTCTTCAATTTCTTCAGAAAATGAATTCCAGCTTTCGCAGGAGGGACATTTGCCAAGCCATTTTAAGGATTCGTAACCGCATGAGGAACAAACATATTTAATCTTTATTTTGGACATCAGAACCCGGTTCTTTTTATGAAATCGGCAATAACTTTGTCCCTGCTTTCAAGCAGTTCGTCAGGAGTTCCGGTAAAGTAGATAATTCCGTCGTGCACCATTGCTATTTTATCCGCAATGTTCTTAACGCTGAACATATCGTGAGTAATAATAATTGAAGTAACATTTAGCTTTTCATTCAATTCTTTTATAAGATCGTCTATGGAGTCAGAAGTAATCGGGTCTAATCCCGTGGTAGGTTCATCATATAAAATGTATTCCGGATTTGTAACAAGAGCGCGGGCGAGGCCTACTCTCTTTCTCATTCCGCCTGAAAGTTCAGAGGGCTTAAGGTTTTCGATACCAGATAATCCCACTAATGAAAGTTTCTCTTCTATGAGTTCTGCAATTTTTGATTTGGAAAGGTCGTATTCATTTTCAACAAGCGGAAGTGAAATATTTTCACCTACCGTAAGAGAGTCGAAAAGTGCGGCACCCTGGAAAAGAAAACCGAATTTCTGACGTACTCTGTAGAGATTTTTGGCATTCAAGGCATCAATTCTTTCACCTTCAACAAGAACGTGTCCTGAATCAGGGGATAGGAGTCCGACGATATGCTTAAGCAGTACACTCTTTCCGCAGCCGCTTTTCCCGATTATTGTTAATGCTTCACCCTTGTTTATTTTAAGGTTCACACCCTGAAGCACTGTCTTTGTACCGAAACTCTTGTGAAGGTCAATTATTTCAATCATTCTTCAGAAAAATAAATTTTTATTGTGAAATATAACCAATACTGAATGATTAAAGTCCAAGAAAATCAATTAATTTACTATGGGCATCATCAGAGAGTTTCACATTATATTCTTTATAGAATTTAATAGTTGATTCAACTGAATGGAAATAACTGTTGCAGGAATTGCAATGTTCAAGATGTTCCTTTATCAGACTGCATTTCGGTGAATCAAGATTTTCTCCCAGATTTTCGCAAATATGGGATATTACTTCTTTACAATCTACTTTTTTCATTTTAAGCTGCCAATACTTTATTTAATTCATTTCTTAAAAACGATCTTGCGCGGTGAAGCCTTGATTTTACTGCGGGGATTGAAAGTTTTACAATCTCTCCGGTTTCCTCAGTCGAAAGTCCTTCAACATCTCTCAGAAGAAAAACAATGCGGTACTCGGGCGAAAGCTTCTTAATTGCTTCATCAAGATGGTATTTAAGTTCATCGTTTTCCATAATTCTATCGGGTGTAACTTTCCAGTCAGCAAACTGAATTTCATCAATAAAAACTTCTTCATCATCAAAAGAGTAATTCTGACTGTTTTTATTTGCTCTTGCTGCCATTAAACAGTGGTTCGAAACAACAGTATAGAGCCAGGTAGAAAGCTTTGACTTCCCGTGGAACGTATGGATAGACTTAACCATACTGAGAAAAGTTTCCTGCATTGTGTTTTCGGCTCTGTCTCGGTTCCGGCAAACTTTAAACGCGAAATTGTAAATTGTATTTTCATATTTTTTGACAAGTTCGGCAAGCGCTGTCTTATTTCCTGCTTTTGCTTCTTCTATAAGTTTTTCTTCTTCCATATTGTATGATGCCTATTAAGGTTAAAGGATTTAATCAGGGATTCAAATTTACCACTATTAATTTATTATATCCAACAGAGAGTTAATGTTTCAGGTTGATAAGTTTACCGCATTTTGGACAATCGAAACTGTTTTGCTTGAATTGCGGGGGTATTTTCAGTTTTAATCCGCAATTACAGTCATAAAATCTGAAATGGTTCTGCCGCATAATAAAATCGCCGACAGTTCTTTTTTCTTGTAATGTCTTGGTGTGAATAATTTCTTCGTCTTCAGGTGCAAGTTCAGAGCTGAAGTTTACGAATCCGCCAGTAGAGTTAATCTCGGTTAAATAAGTGCCGAGATATTTCTTTGCCAGTGAAGGCAGTACTGAATCTGTTTGAATAGGTTTCCCGGCGGAAATATTCTTAAGGATGCGAATTCTGTCTTCAATTTTCGGGTGAGTACTGAACCAGCCGCTGAAGCTGCTTGCAAGTTCAAGAGGATTAACTATAAACATTCCTGCGGTTACCCGGTTTACATTTTGCATTGGCTGTGCGGCACCGGAAATTTTTTCCAATGCGGAGGCAAGACCGTCCGGATATCTCGTAAGCCTTACAGCGCTTATATCCGCCAGATACTCGCGTTGTCTTGATATTGCAAAATAGATAAGTCTGGCAAGAATAGGAGAAAGTATAGCAAAAAGCAATGTAACAATGAACAAAACAGCACCTGCATTACCACCCGATCTTGACGAATATCTTCTGGATGAACCGATGCTTAAAGATCTGCTGAAAATATTTGAAATAAGAACAATGGCTCCCAGCATTACTCCAGCAAAAGTAAGGAACAGCGTATCTCTGTTTATAATATGTGAAATTTCATGCGCAATAACTCCCTGAAGTTCTTCACGACGGAGTTGATAAAGCAGACCGGTTGTAACAGCCACCGCACTTTTTTCCGGTGTACGGCCAACCGCAAAAGCGTTGGGGGAGTCATCGTCAATAATATATATATCAGGCATTTTATTTATACCTGCGGCAATGGTCATTTCTTCAACAATATTGAAAAGTCTCCTATTGATATCAGGAGTTACTTTCTTTGCCCCGGCTGAAAACAAGAGAATAGAGCGTCCGGAAAAATAGCTGATTAGAGAGAGAATAAGCCAGAGCACAAATGCAAAAAGTAAGCCCAGAGCACCATTCGATTCAGGAAAAAAATACAATTGAAACGAAAATCCCAGGAATGCTAAAAGAAAGCCCATAAAGAAAAAAAGCAATATGGATTTCCGTTTATTGGAGGCAATCAGTTCCCACATATTTTATTCAGAAACTTACTTTCGGGACATTCTTTTCAGTCGGATTTTCTATTTCAAAGAACTCCTCTTTTGTAAAACTAAAGAATGCCGCTAACACATTAGTTGGGAACATTTCAATTTTATTATTGAACAGATAAACTGAGTCGTTATAACTTTGTCTGGAAAAAGAAATCTTGTTTTCTGTTGCAGTTAGCTCTTCCTGCAGTAAAGCAAAAGACTGATCAGCTTTCAAATCAGGATAGTTTTCAACTACCAGAAGGAATCTGCCGATTGCATTGGTTAATTCGCCTTCAGCAGCAAGTTTGTCGTGCATATTTCCTGCATCCATTGCCCGGCTCCTTGCGGCAGTAATGTTTTCCAAAGTTTCCTTCTCGTGTTTCATATAGCCTTTAACCGTTTCCATAAGATTAGGGATAAGATCATAACGTCTTTTCAGTTGTACATCTATTTGAGACCACGCATTCTTTACCTGATTGCGCAAGCGAATCAGTGAATTATAGCCGGAAACTATATAAAAGAATACCATTAAGATAAAGATTACAATAATAGCAATTATTAACATTTCTAACCCCGCTATTTATTAAAGATTTCTGTAAGCACTTTTTTTACCGGATTTCCTTCTGCTTCTGACGTATTCTCAATTGCTCTAAGAAGTTCGCCGTTTTCCAGCCAAAAGCCATGATGAACCGGACACATATCTATTACCGGCTCGAGAAATTTATTTATATATATCTGCTTCATTTTCATACCGCACACAGGGCAGTGATAGCGGCTTTTTTTATTTACTTCACAATATTCAGGTTTCTCTCTAAGTAGGATGGAAAGTTCATTGTAGTCCAGCCAGATACCATGGCAATTAAAACAGTAATCAACTTCAGTATCTAATAATTCAAGAATTACCGGAATTGAATTGCATTCAGGACATTTCATCATTTTCCTTTTTGCCTATATCCTCCTGCGATCCGGATTCATATACAGCACAATGATGTC
>CAZOZP010000021.1:0-50935 GCA_964584325.1 uncultured Melioribacteraceae bacterium | reverse complement strand
ATGCCCGCGTCAAGCGATGAAATGCCCGCGTCAAGCGATGAAATGCCCGCGTCAATCGATGAAATGCCCGCGTCAAGTGATGAAATGCCCGCGTCAAGTGATGAAATGCCCAGGTGTCCCCCGGTGATTGAGGCTCTTGAAGTCGTTGAAGGAATTTACCAATAAGACATAACTGCACAAAGGGGAGGATTGTTGAGTATGTGCAATATTTTGTGAAAACGGCGAAATCAAGAGTTCAAGGCCTCCTATTCTGCACAATTTCTTAGCAGCAATCAAATTCGTTTAGAAAAAAAAATCAGCATTCCGCACTTAAGATTCCCCGGGTATTCAGCGATAATAAAAATTGAATTTGAAAAACGAGTTAATATGGAAAATATCTTAGAACTAATTCCCGACCCCGAAAAACTCCGCAATGTAAGAGAATTCAGCCTGCTTGAAAATCCCTACGAATCAAACACCAAAACTGACAACTTAATGGGTTCAGCTTTCAGGGAGATTATTGACTGGCACGTTTCAAACAACAAATTCTATTCTGAATTCTTGAAACTTAACGGATTTAATTCAACGCAAATAAAATCAAAAGAAGATTTATCAAAGCTTCCATTTATCCACGCGAATTTCTTTAAGATGCACGAGATTCCTACAATCGACAAAAAGGATGTATTCCTTCACCTTACATCTTCGGGAACTACCGGACAAAAATCACAAATGTTTTTTGACCAATGGTCCATTAAATCTGCCCGTAAAATGGTTGACCGTGTTTTTGTTCATCACGGATTCAGTAATCCTGAATCAGAAGTTAATTATCTGCTCCTGGCTTATGAGCCTGTCGAGAATTTCGCTGTAGGTACTACCAATACTAATGTTTTTCTTACTTCATACGCTAAGCCTGCGAGTATTACCTATGCTCTGAGAAACTACGGAAACGGCAGGCATGAATTCGATTATTTCGGCTCTGTTTCAGCGCTGAAAAAATATGAGGAAGAAGGTATTCCTGTAAGAATATTCGGATTTCCGGCATTTATGTTTTTTATACTTCAGAAAATGAGGGAATTAAATATCAAGCCTCTGAAACTTCATCCGGATTCGTTTGTTTCTTTCGGCGGCGGCTGGAAAGGTCATACTGATAAAGAAATATCCAGACAGGAATTGTATTCGATGATTACCGGTATGCTTTCCGTTCCGGATGAAAGAATAAGACAAAGCTACGGTTCGGTAGAGCATTCAATTCCTTACTTTGAATGCAAAAACCATAATCTGCATAAACCTGTCTGGTCGGAAATATTCATACGCGATGTTAAAACACTGGAAGTGCTGGGGTATAATAAAACAGGATATCTGCAGTTTGTTACTCCTTATATTACTTCAGTTCCTGCAATAAGTGTTTTGATGGGCGATTTAGGAATGCTTCATAAAGCAGAAGAATGCGGATGCGGGATAAATACTCCTTACTTCGAAATAACAGGCAGAGCAGGCATATCTCAGAATAAAAGCTGTGCAGTTTCTGCGGCAGAACTTCTAAGAAAAAAGGGATGATATGGAAAATAAAATACATTTATGGCAGGGACAGTGGATAGATGATGCAGAATTGCGTTTAAGATCAGAAAATCTCGCATTGTTTGCACAGGAGACTTTTGCGGGAAATTTTCCCACGACGGAGTTCCTTGATGCATGCAACAGGATGGGAAATGAACTTAAACATAAAGGAAAGCTTTATAATGAATTACTGGATGCGGCAATCGTAAATAAGAAAATGAGCAGAGAAGAGATTGCTTCAATGTTTGAAGTGATTACCGGCTTTATGAATAAAGATGTTCTTGTAAAGAAAATGGTGATGGAACTTGGGACTGACGAACCGTTTGAAATAAAAAGAAATAACTTCAAAGAACATCAGTTTGAAGGATATGCTCCGCTTGGAACCGTGGTTCATATAGCTCCGTCGAATGTTTTTACCGTTAGTGTTCTTTGCCTAGTGGAGGGACTTCTTACAGGAAATATGAATTTTCTGAAAACCAGTGCGGCAGAAACATTACTTCCGCAAGTGTTTTTCAGCAAGCTATTCGAATTTGATAAATCCGGAAAAGTTAAGAACTATGTAATTATTGCCAGAATTTCTTCGAAAGAAAGTGATTTGCTCAGACAGATACTTTCTCACGCAGACGGGGTTTCCGCCTGGGGAAGCGAAGAGGCTATAAAAAGCCTTTCCGAGATGGCACCTGATAATACGAAATTTATTAAGTGGGGACATAAAATATCATTCGGATATATAAGCAGGGAAATGTTTGAAGATGAAGCCGAACTGAGCGAAATGGCTAAGGATGTTTGCAGAATTGAACAACAGGCTTGTTCGAGTCCGCAGAATATTTATATTGAAGCTTCAGAAAGCGAAGAGCTTTTCAGATTCGCAAACAAATTCGCGGAGATTCTCTCTGAAGTCTCAGCTCAATTTCCTCTGACCGAGCCTGAATTTAATTTTCGTTCAGAAATTACAAACGTTGTTGAAGTGGCAAAAGCCGAGGAAGCTCTCGGCTTAACAAAAGTTATTGAAGCCCGGGATAAAAGTTTCAGGGTTATTGCCGATACCAGGAAGGCATTGAGAGCATCACCGCTTTTCCGTACAATCTGGATAAAGCCTATACTGCCGGAGGAAATCATCGAAACACTATATCCAATGAGAAATTATCTTCAGACTGCCGGACTTTCAGCACCTCTTAACAGACTCGGCGAACTATCCGGTCTGCTTTTCAAGGCAGGAGTGCTGAGAATTAACAGAGCAGGAGGAATGCTGGAAGGTTATATCGGCGAGCCGCACGACGGAAAGTTTGCACTCAGAGAAATGGTAAAAAGGATAAGTGTTAATCTTGGCAATAAACTCGAGGGTTATTCAAGCATAAATGAATTCATTCCGCAGGAAATACATATTGATGAAACACAACCGGTATTAACAAAAGAAGGTTTTCAGAATATGGATGTCAGTCCGGAAGATATCGAACTTATTGTTAAAAGCGGAGGTTCTTCCGGGAAAACTGTTTATTCATATTTCACCTGGTACGATTATCATACACAAATGGCAAATGCTGCTCACGGACTGTATGCCGCAGGACTCGATCCGATGAAAGACAGCGTAATTAATTTATTTGCGGCAGGAAATCTTTACGGCGGATTTATTAGTTTCTGGACAATTCTTGAAATGATGGAAATAAGGCAGTACCCGATGGGAATGGTTGATGATCTTTCGCTTATTGCCGATACAATTATCAAAAACAGAATAAATTCAATAATCAGTGCACCATCATTTATAATAAAACTATTTGAAGCTAACGAGGCTGCTTTTGCACAAGCCCGCGTTGTAAAGAAAGTATTCTATGGCGGAGAACATCTTACCCTGCCTCAGAGGCATTATCTTCAGGAGAAGTTTGGTGTAGAAATTATTCGGTCTGCGGTTTACGGCAGCAACGATGCCGGGCCCCTCGGATTCCAGTGCTGTTACTGCCAAGGAAGTGAACATCATCTGCTTACGAATCTTCAGGAAATGGAAATACTCAAACTTGATACCGATGAACCTGCTGAAAAAGGTGAACCGGGGAGAATCATTCTGACATCAAGAAAGCGGAAGGGTCAAAAAATTGAGAGATATGAAATAGGTGATATCGGCAGACTAAAAGAGGAAAAATGTAAATGCGGAAGGGCGCAGCCTTTATTTGAGCTCCTGGGCCGAACGGGAGATGTATTTAAGGCCGGAGGTCCTTTTCTAAACTACAACAGTTTCGTTAAAACACTAAGCGCAGAATTTTCCTATTTCGGAAATACTCAGATAATTCTTGAAAATACAGGAAAGCAAAACACACTAAAACTAAGACTTGAAAATACATTTGTTGCAAATGAAAATCTGCTGAAAGAAAAAATCATTACAGCCGATGAATCTCTTGACTTTTCCATTAGAGAATTAGGATTGATCTTTGAAATAGAAAAAATACCTTCAGAGAAATTCGACTTTGTAACCCATTCAGGAAAACTTAAAAAAATAATAGATAAGAGGATATAATGAAAGTTTATTCATTTCTTGAAATAGCAAGGCACGCCCGAAAAAATTCAGAATACTATTCTGAATTATATAAAGAAATAGATGAAAACGAACCTGATATCACCAAATACCCGATAATAGATCAGGTGAAGTTTTGGGATGCAAATTCGCTTGAAAACAACAAAGTTCTTACCGAAAAATTTGAAGCAGGTATTATTTTCAAAAGCGGAGGAACAACAGGGAATCCGAAATTTTCCTGCTTCACCAACAGTGAATGGAAAGCCTTTACAGAAATATCGGCAAAAGGATATATTCAAAACGGAGTAAAAAAGGGCGACAGAGTGGGAAATCTGTTTTATGCAGGAGAATTGTATGCATCATTTCTCTATGTTTCCTTCATTAGCTTCTTTGCCGAAACAGGAATTAATCACCCTATCTCCGGCGGTGCTCCAATTGAAGAGATAGTTAAGATTATTAAAACGCTCAATATAAATGTTCTGGCCGGAGTTCCTACAACGATAATGAAAATAGCAGATTTCATTTCAAAAAATAAAATTGAAGGAATTAAAATAGATTTAGTTCTCTTCGGGGGCGAATCATTTTACCGTGATCAGCGCGAAACGCTTGCTGAAATATTTCCCGGAGTAACAATTCATTCAATTCTATATGCAAGCGTTGACGGCGGCGAGTTAGGCTATGCTGATGAATCCTGCGGTATAGACGAACACAGAAGATTTGATGAAACAACAATAATGGAAATTGTTGATGAAGAAACAGGCGAGCCGATAACGGATACGGAAAAGCCCGGAAAACTGCTGGTAACCAATCTTTGCCGGAAACTTATGCCCATTATCCGGTATCCTGCCGGGGACCGAGCAGTCTGGGTAGATCCGGTTGGAGTTAAAGACAGGAAGTTCAGGTTGCTTGGCAGAACTGAAGAAGGGGCAAGAATTGGGCCCTGCACACTTTATGTGCAAGATGCAGGGAAAGTACTGGAAGCCTTCAGCAACCATATAAAAGTTTTGAACTTTCAGATAGTTACCACACATTATGATAACAAAGACCAGGCAAGTCTGAGGATTCTCCCGCTTTCGAAACCAAAGAATCCTTCAGAATTGGAAGAAAAAATCAGAGAAAAAATATATGAAGAGAGGCATATGTTGGAGGAATCTGCAAAAAACGGAATCACTCATCCGATTGAAGTAAGATTTATTGATGAATCGGAATTATTTACCAATCCGAGAACAGGAAAGGCAAAACGCGTTGTTGATAACAGATTTAATTAAGGAGATGGTATGTTCGAAGTTTGCAAACTGAAAATTTACAATGATTTTTCCAACATTCAGCATGCCTGTGCATTGTTAGGATCAGTAGCCGAATCGCTGAATTTTACGGAGAAGGAAGTGTTTCGTCTTAAATTTGCTCTCGAAGAAACACTTACTAATACAATCGAGAATTCATTTGAAGAAGATGAAAAGGCAGAAATAGAAATTGAAATAATCTCAGTAAGCGGGGGTATAGAAGTTGTTATTCGAGATAAAGGATTACCTTTTAATCCATTCAGAAAAGCAGGTACTGAGAATTTCGAAGCCTCGCTTGATGCTTCGCGTCAGGACATATCCGAACATCTAATTCAGAATATGCTGAGCAGTGCGGTTTTTAATAATCTCGGCAAAAAAGGAAAAGAAGCCAGGCTTCTTCTGTATTCTGAAAACTATAGAATAAACAATCTTTCGAGTAAGGACGATGAGAAGGTACGGTTGGAAACAGAAGACAAATTCCAAACAGTAAGACTCTTCCGCGAAAGCGATGCTTATGAAGTATCAAGACTATTCTATAAATCCTACGGACACTCTTACGTTAATGAAATAGTTTATTACCCCGACCGGCTTCTTCATAATGTTAAAACAGGAAAAATGCACTCCGCGCTTGCAGTATCTGAGCAAGACAGAATCATCGGGCACATTGCGTTATTTGAACCGGGCTGCAGCAAAGATATAACAGAATGGGGAATGGCAGTGAGCGATCCTGCTTACAGGGGACAAGGAATTATGAACTTCAATGTGGATTTCATAATTAAGCATGCCGAAGAATTAGGTTACAAAGCAATATATGCACATTCAGTCACAAATCATACATTTACACAGAAAGTCTGCTCAAAGTATAATTTCGTAACTTGCGGATTATTTGTAGGCTATGCTCCCGATTTGAGCTTTAAGAAAATAAACAGTGTTTTATCTCAGAGAGAATCAACGTTTATCGAAATTAAATCTTTTGAAACATCTCAACAGGCTAAGCTTTATCTGCCCGAAAAATATAAATCAATAATAACTGAGATATATAGATCACTCGGAATTACAATAGAACAGCAAAACACCGATACTAAGCAATTCAGTCAGGAGCAGCAAATAGACGAAGAGTTCGTCTCAGTTCTGAATTCAGTGGATATATGCATAAAATCAGCTTCGCCCGACACTTTTGATACAGTAAAAAAGATTACCAAACAATACTGCATAAATAAAACCGATAATCTTTATGTTTTTATGAACCTCGAGGATTCCTCAACAGCAGAATTGGTTAGCGAACTCGAAAAAACAGGATACTTTTTTTGCGGAGTGTTTCCATATTATTACTTCAGACATACAATTGTGCTTCAATACATAAACAACACAAAATATGATTACTCAAAAATAAACAGCTATTCTGAATTAGCCGGAAAGATAAAGGAAATCATAACTGCAAACGATCCAAATCAGCACAGCTGAAAGGAAGTTCGACAGGTAAAAGGAAACAACAGCAGTTGAAAAGAAGAATATCAGCCACTTTCCGTAAAAGTATTTTTTTCCTATTATAAAAAATATTCTTTTGCTTTGTGTCAATTATTTATATAAATTTGGCTAGTTATTAAATTTGTATTGGGCTACAAATAAAGTATCAAAGTTTGGTGCAGAGGGCTATGATTACCAAAGTGCAGAGCAGTGCCACTTATGGCATTGATGCGTACATCGTTGAAGTTGAAACAAATTGTGAAAAGGGCTTACCGGCTTTTGTAATAGTGGGTTTGCCTGATAACGCAGTAAAAGAGAGCCGTGAAAGAGTAATTTCAGCAATCAAAAATTCAGGCTTCAAATTCCCCGGAAAGAAAATAACAGTAAACCTTGCACCCGCCGATATTAAAAAAGAAGGAAGTTCATTTGATTTACCTATAGCAGCGGGCATACTTGCAGCATTGGATTATATACCGGAACAGAGCCTTAACGAATGCGTACTCTTGGGAGAATTGTCATTAGACGGTAATCTCAGGACAATAAAAGGCGTGCTTCCCATAGCCGTAGAAGCAAGGAAGCAGGGTTTTAAGAAACTTATTTTGCCGGCTGAATCATTATTTGAAGCATCTGTTGTTGAAGATATAGAACTTATCGGCCTTGATAATCTTATGCAGGTAAAAGATTATCTTTCTGGCGATTTGAAATATTCCCCTGAAGCTTTCAGAAAGAAACTTGAGATTAGTGAAGTAACATCATATTTGCATGATTTCCGGGATGTGAAAGGTCAGCAGAATGTAAAGAGAGCATTGGAAGTAGCAGCTTCCGGCGGACATAATATTTTAATGATAGGACCGCCCGGATCAGGCAAATCAATGTTAGCAAAAAGATTTCCTACTATACTCCCGCCCCTGTCTTTTGAAGAAGCCCTGGAGACAACAAAAATACACAGTGTAGCAGGAATATTGCCTAAAGGAACGCCTTTGATAACAGAGCGGCCATTCAGGAGCCCCCATCACACAATCTCCGATGCCGCATTAATCGGAGGCGGTTCCTTTCCAAGACCCGGAGAAGTATCTTTTGCTCATCATGGAGTATTATTTTTAGATGAACTCCCCGAGTTTAAGAAAAATGTACTTGAAGTATTAAGACAGCCCCTCGAAGATGCAAAAGTATCAATATGCAGATCAAAACTATCAATGGATTTCCCGGCAAATTTTATGCTTGCCGCCGCAATGAATCCTTGTCCCTGCGGTTATTACACAGACCCCGACAAAGACTGCACTTGCAATCAGGTTATAATACAAAAATATATGGCAAAAATATCCGGACCGCTCTTAGACCGAATAGATATACAAATCGAAGTACCGGCAGTAAAATATGATGAATTAGCATCTAAAGCCGCAGGAGAATCATCTTTGGAAATAAGGCAGAGAGTTTTAAAGGCAAGGGAAATTCAATTAGAAAGATTCAAAAAAGAGAAAAAAATATTCAACAATTCCGATATGAGTCCGCGCCTTGTGCGTGAATATTGCAAATTAGATAAACCGGGGAGCGAAGTACTAAAGAATGCCGTAAACAGGCTCGGATTCTCAGCCCGGGCGTATGACAGAATACTGAAAGTAAGCAGAACAATTGCGGATTTGGAAGGAAGTGAAGAGATTAAGACAAGTCATATAAGTGAAGCAATTCAATACCGAAGTCTTGACAGAGAGTTATGGAAACACTAATTTGAAAATATTTTTCACTTTTCTCTTGATTTAAAAAATAACTTAGGATATATTTGAAATCTGTTTTTTAACATTATGGGTGGGCGCCGAAGTAGGAGAGTCGGGGCAGACTGTAAATCTGTTGGCTTACGCCTGAGGGGGTTCGATTCCCTCCCCACCCACCGGTTTTTTATGTATTGAAATGTGCGGGAGTAACTCAGTTGGTAGAGTCACAGCCTTCCAAGCTGTTGGTCGCGGGTTCGAGTCCCGTCTCCCGCTCTGAAGGCTGACGTAGCTCAGTCGGTAGAGCACATCCTTGGTAAGGATGAGGTCACCGGTTCAATCCCGGTCGTCAGCTCAAAAGTATTTAAATAAGAAGTTTATTAATCTAGAATCCAACCTTAGGTTGTATTTTCGGAGTAGGAGATGGCAAAGAATAAAAATTTAAGACAAAACATAATCCTTGAAAGTACTGAAGGAACAGGCTATCGCTATACTACTAAGAAGAACAAGCGTTTACACCCTTCTCGAGTAGAATTCAAAAAGTATGATCCTGTAGCCAAGAAGCACGTAACATTCAAGGAAACTAAATAGAGTTTCTACGTCAGTGGCTCAATTGGCAGAGCAGCGGTCTCCAAAACCGCAGGTTGGGGGTTCGAGTCCCTCCTGACGTGCAAAACTGTTATTCAAAACACTTGGAAGTTTTATGAAAGATAAAATTATTTCTTTCTTTCGTGATGTAACGAAAGAATTGAAAAAAAATGTTACTTGGCCAACAAAAGAAGAATTGAAAGAATCCACTTATGTTGTTGTATTTGTCTGTATTCTTTTTGCGTTGTTCACCTACACAATTGACTTTAGCATTACTAAAATATTTAGTGAGATATTTGGAAAGTGAGCGAAATAACAGGAAAATGGTACGTGGTTAAAGCCTTTTCAGGCCACGAAAATAAAGTTAAAAACCTCATCGAGCAGGAACTTCGTGATAACGAGGCTTTAAAAGCCAGGATATATGAAGTACTGATTCCCATCGAAAAAGTTTTTGAAGTGAAAGACGGAAAAAAACGCACCAGAACTAAGAATTTCTTTCCGGGCTATGTGCTGTTAAATGCAGACCTTGACAACAGAGTTATTGATTTTATCCAGAATCTGCCGTCAGTTATGGGTTTTTTAGGACCCAAGAATAAGCCGAATCCGCTTCAGCCGGATGAAGTAAAGAGAATAATAGGCCAGATATCCAAAGACAGCGACTTTGAAAGAAGCAGTACCATTTTCAGGAACGGAGATTCCGTTAAAATTATTGACGGTCCTTTCAATAACTTCAACGGATATATTCAGGAAGTAAACGAAGAAAAAATGAAAATAAAAGTTATGGTGTCTATCTTCGGAAGAAAAACCCCTGTAGAGATAGATTTTGCCCAGGCTGAATTGGAAAAGTAAATATTTGACAATAACATTTTAGGTAAATTATGGCAAAGAAAATAACCGGATATATTAAACTCCAGGTTCCTGCCGGACAGGCTAATCCGGCACCACCGATCGGACCGGCATTAGGTCAGAAGGGTGTAAATATAATGGAATTCTGTAAGCAGTTTAATGCCCGTACAGCAGACAAAGCCGGTCTTATAATTCCGGTAGTTATCACTGTTTATCAGGATAAATCTTTCACCTTTATTACAAAAACTCCTCCGGCTCCGGTATTATTGAAAAAAGCATGCAAGATTGACAGAGGTTCTGCAAGCCCGAATAAAACAAAAGTTGCAAGAATATCAAAAGAGCAGATTACGGAAATAGCAAAAGTTAAAATGCCTGATCTTAATGCCGCAAATCTTCAGTCAGCAGAAAGTATGATTGCAGGAACTGCACGCAGTATGGGCATAACAGTAGAAGATTAGGATTTGTAAATCATTATATAATGTTGGGAAGGATATGAAAGTTTCCAAAAGAGTAAAAGAAATCAGAAAAAGCATAGACACAGCAAAAGAATATAATCTGTCAGAAGCAATTACATTATTGAAGTCTGCTTCTAAAGTTAAGTTTGTTGAGTCGTTTGATTGTGCCATAAGACTCGGAGTAGATCCAAGACACGCAGACCAGATGGTAAGAGGTACAGTATCTCTTCCTCATGGAACAGGTAAAACTGTAAGAGTGCTTGTTTTTGCAAAGGGAGCATTGGCAGAAGAAGCTCTTAAAGCAGGTGCCGATTATGCTGGCTTTGAAGAGTATCTTGAAAAGATTAAAGGCGGATGGGCTGATATCGATGTAATAATTGCCACACCGGATACGATGGTTGAAGTTGGAAAGTTAGGCCGTACACTCGGACCTAAAGGCCTTATGCCGAATCCGAAAAGCGGAACTGTTACTCCGGATGTTGCCAAAGCCGTAAAGGAAGTTAAGGCAGGTAAAATTGAGTTCCGTGTTGACAAAACAGGAATTGTTCACGTATCACTCGGTAAATTAAATTTCCCTGCAGAACATCTTGTTGAAAATGCCCAGTCATTTATCAGTACCATAATTAAACTAAAACCGGCTACTGCTAAGGGGCAATATATTAAGACTCTTTATATATCAAGTACTATGGGTCCCGGTATAAAGATATCAAGAGAAGACAGTACATTAGGAATTAAATAAGATTTACGCACTCTTATATAAATGCTTCAAAACAATAAAATAATAATGGATTTGGGAGAATAATGATTAAGTCAGTGAAAGTCGATAATGTCTCTCAGATTAAAGAGTTGATAGGAAAATCCGTTGCTGTTTACTGCGTTGATTATAACGGAGTAGATGTTGCTACAATCAATGAAGTCAGAAAAGAATTCAGAGAAAACGGTATAACCTACAAGGTCTTTAAGAACACACTGTTCAAACGCGCTGCTTCTGAAATAGGCGGGTACGAAAAGTTTAATGAAGTATTGGTCGGTATGTCGGGTTTTGCTTTTGTTGAGGAAAATGTTGTTGCCCCGGCCAAAGTAATTAAAAAGTTCGCATCAAAGGATAAGAACAAATTGGTTTTCAAAGGATGTATATTCGACTCGCAGTTCTATGGGCCGGACCAGCTGGAAACCCTTGCTTCAATGCCTACGAAAGAAGAAATTGTTGCCGGTATTCTTGGCAGCATAAATGCCCCTGCCTCAGGAATCGTTGGTGTATTGAACTCAGTGATGAGAGATTTAGTAAGTGTAATTGATGAAGTAGCTAAAACAAAAGCTGCATAATTTAGAAATTTATATTAGGAGATAAAAAAATGTCTGAGAAAGTCACAGAATTAGTAGAGAAAATTAAAGCATTAACATTAGTTGAAGCTTCAGAATTAAAAAAAGCATTAGAAGATGAATTCGGTGTTACAGCTGCTGCTCCTGTTGTTATGGGTGCTGCTGCTCCTGCTGCCACAGCAGAAGCTCCTGCTGAAGAAAAAACAGAATTTGATGTTGTTCTTAAAGAAGTTGGACCTAACAAAATCAATATCATTAAGGTTGTAAGAGCTCACACAGGACTCGGCCTTAAAGAAGCAAAAGATCTTGTTGACGGTGCACCTAAAACTGTTAAAGAACAAGTATCAAAAGATGAAGCTGCCAAAATCAAGGCTGAACTTGAAGAAAACGGCGCAAAAGTAGAAGTAAAGTAATTACCGAAAAAATCATTTTTGAGTGGGGAGGCGGCAAAAGCACGTCTTCCCACTATTATATTTATTTAAATGCATAATTGCATTAATATATTTTTGGAGGTTTGGATTGAATAGTAACAGAATCTCTTTCTCTAAAATTAAATCATCAATTGAAATTCCTGACCTTTTAAACGTTCAGTTGGATTCATTTAAAGATTTTCTTCAGATAGACGTTCCTTACACAGATAGAAAAACTCAAGGCCTGCAGGCGGTATTTCTCGAAAATTTTCCTATTATGGACACAAAAGAGTTTTACAGACTTGATTTTCTTTATTATTATATAGAAAAACCAAGGTTTTCGGTTGACGAATGCCAGGAAAGAGGATTAACATTCTCTGTTCCTCTTAAAGCTAAACTTCGTCTGGCAACAAAAGACGACGAAACTAACGAATTCGTCAATGCCATTGAACAAGAGGTTTATCTTGGAAACTTACCTGCTATGACTGAAAAGGGTACTTTTATACTAAACGGTTCTGAAAGAGTTATTGTAAGTCAGCTTCACCGTTCACCCGGTGTTGCTTTTGCCGTTAACAGACACCCTAACGGAACACCTATATATCAAGCAAGAATAATTCCTTTTAGAGGATCTTGGGTTGAATTTGCCACTGATATCAATCACGTACTTTATGTTTATATTGACCGCAGGAAAAAGTTTCCTGCCACAACATTACTTAGGGCTCTCGGATTTACAACTGAAGAAGATATACTGAATTTGTTCTCGCTGATTGAAGTTGTTAAACTTGCTGAAGTTAAAGATGATGATCTAATGGGCCGAACAGTTGCACAAGATGTTCTTGATGCTGCTACCGGAGAAATCTTTGCTTCCAAAGATGATAAACTTAATGAAGAAAACATTGCTCAGATTAGAACATCAACCGTTACAGAAATTAAGCTCATTACCTCCAGTACCAATTATGAACACGATCTTATTATAAATACATTAAAGAAAGACTCTTCGCAAACAAAAGAAGAAGCTCTCTTTGCGATTTACAGGCAGCTCCGTTCAGGTGAGGCCCCGGATCTTGAAACTGCTGAATCATTGATAGATAAGCTTTTCTTTAATGAAAAGAGATATGATTTAGGAGAAGTTGGACGTTTTAGAATGAACGAGAGACTTAACCTTTCAATTCCGGAAAGTATAAAAGTGCTTACTATTGAAGATATTCTTGCAATAATGAGACATATTATTCTTCTTAAAAACGGAAATTTCAACATTGATGACATAGATCACCTTGGAAACAGACGTGTAAGAACTGTTGGCGAACAACTTATGCAGCAATTCAATGTTGCTTTGGCAAGAATGGCAAGATCAATCAGAGAAAGATTGAACATGAGAGACACTGAAAACATTCAGCCGCAGGATTTAGTGAATGCCAGAACAATCAGCAGTGTTGTGAATGCTTTCTTTGGAACAAACCAGCTCTCACAGTTTATGGATCAGACAAATCCACTTTCCGAGCTTACACATAAAAGAAGAGTATCTGCATTAGGCCCGGGCGGATTAACGCGCGAAAGAGCCGGATTTGAGGTTCGTGACGTTCATCATTCTCACTACGGAAGACTCTGCCCGATTGAAACTCCCGAAGGTCCGAACATTGGTCTTATTTCGTCTCTTACCATATATTCTAGAATTAACAATTATGGTTTCATAGAAACTCCTTACAGAAAAGTATATGATAAGACTGTTTCAAATGAAGTTGAGTATCTTACTGCAGATCAGGAAGATGTTTTTGTTATTGCGCAGGCGAATGCACCGCTTAATGAAGAAAATAAATTTATAAATCCTTATGTTAAATGCCGTTTACAAGACGAATACCCTGTAGTTCCGCCGCAAAAGGTTGAATATATGGACGTTGCACCATCTCAGATAGTGAGTGCCGCGGCATCATTGATTCCATTCCTTGAACACGACGATGCTAACCGAGCACTTATGGGTTCCAATATGCAGCGTCAGGCAGTTCCTGTTTTGCAGCCTGAAGCACCAATTGTTGGTACAGGTATGGAAAGAAAAATTGCAAGGGATTCCAGAAGTGTTATCGTTGCCCAGGATAACGGTATTGTTGAATATGTTGATGCAACGCGAATAGTTGTCAAATATCATATTGATGCTGATTCTGATGAAGCTTTGGTTTCATTCGAAAATGAAAAGCGTGTGGAATATAAACTTACAAAATTCAAAGGAACAAACCAGGAAACTTGCGTAACTCAAAAGCCTGTTGTTAAGAAAGGCCAGGCTGTTGCAAAAGGGGATGTGCTTGCTGACGGGGCATCTGTTCAAAACGGAGAACTTGCACTCGGAAGAAATATATCAGTTGCATTTATGCCTTGGCGCGGTTACAATTTTGAAGATGCGATTATTATTAATGAAAAACTTGTTGCAGATGATGTTTTTACTTCAATTCATATTGAAGCATTCGAATTAGAAGTTAGAGAAACAAAAAGGGGTGATGAAGAACTTACAAAGGATATTCCTAATGTAAGTGAAGAAGCAACAAAGTATCTTGACGAAAACGGTATAATTTGCGAAGGTGCTGAGGTAAAAGAAGGCGATATTTTAATAGGTAAAATCACACCAAAAGGTGAGTCTGATCCTACACCTGAAGAAAAACTTCTTAAAGCTATATTCGGAGATAAAGCCGGCGACGTTAAGGACGCATCTTTAAAGGCACCTCCCGGATTAAAGGGTGTTGTTATCAAAACAAGACTTTTTACAAGAAAGAAAAGAGATGCTGAAGATAAAAAGATTGAAAAGAAACAACTTGATCAACTTGAACATCAGTATAAAGGTAAAAGAAACGAGCATTATAAAAGTCTTACTGAAAAAGTAACCAAGATTGCAATTGGTGCCGTTAGTGCTGGTATCCGCGATCTTGACGGTTCGCTGCTGGTTAAGAACGGAACGACTATTACAGAAGAAATTATTCATTCATTTGATGATCTTACAAAGCTTGATTATACTAAGAGTTGGTTCCAGGATGAGAAAAAGAGTTCTTTGATTACAAAACTTTTCACAAAGTATTATGAAATTTTAACAGATATTGAAGAAGATTTCAAACGTGAAAAACTAAAAATTCAGAGCGGAGACGAGCTTCCTCCCGGAATTGTTAATCTTGCCAAGGTTTATGTTGCGAAGAAAAGGAAATTATCTGTTGGTGATAAAATGGCAGGACGTCACGGAAATAAAGGTGTTGTTGCAAGAATAGTTGCCGCAGAAGATATGCCGTATCATGAAGATGGTACGCCTGTGGATATTGTCCTTAATCCTCTTGGTGTGCCTTCGCGTATGAATATCGGGCAGCTTTATGAAACAGCATTGGGATGGGTCGGAAAACGTCTTGGAGTTAAATTCGAAACTCCTATCTTTGACGGAGCTACATTTAGTGATGTAGAAGAGTGGCTTAAAAAGGCAAACATTGAAGACGGAAGTAAGACATATCTCTACAATGGCCGTACTGGTGAAAGATTTCACCAAAAAGTTACTTGCGGGTACATCTATATGCTTAAACTAGGCCATATGATTGATGACAAATTGCATGCAAGGTCAATTGGACCATATTCTCTTATTACACAGCAGCCTCTCGGAGGTAAAGCACAGTTCGGAGGTCAGAGATTCGGAGAAATGGAAGTATGGGCTCTTGAAGGTTACGGTGCTGCAAATATATTGCAGGAAGTACTTACTATTAAGAGTGATGATGTAAACGGCAGGGCTAAAGCATACGAAGCCATTGTGAAAGGCGAAAATCTCTCAGAGCCGAATCTACCCGAAGCATTTAATGTATTGGTTAAAGAACTTCAGGGACTCGGGTTGGATATTAAATTAAACAAGACCCGATAGTTACTATTGAAACGCACTAAGGAGAATAATATTTATGAGAATCAAAGCTCAGGAAGATAAATTAAAGCAGATTGATAATATTTCGATAAGTTTGGCCAGTCCGGATGATCATCTTGGAAGATCGCACGGTGAAGTGACTAAACCTGAAACTATTAATTATAGATCATTCCGTCCGGAAAAAGACGGATTGTTCTGTGAAAAGATATTCGGTCCGGTCAAAGATTGGGAATGTGCTTGCGGTAAGTATAAAGGTATTCGATATAAAGGTATTGTATGCGACAGATGCGGTGTTGAAATTACACTGAAATCCGTACGTCGGGAACGTATGGGACACATATCCCTGGCAGTACCGATTGTTCACATATGGTTTTTCAGAGCGTTGCCTTCTAAGATTGGAAATATTATCGGGATGACCGGCAAGGAATTGCAAAAAATTATTTATTATGAATCATATGTTGTTATAAATCCGGGAGGAACGGGTCTTAAACCAAAAGACTTGATTTCAGAGGATCAGTATTTTGAAATATTAAATTCATTTACACATAATAATGATGCATTAGAAAATAATGATCCTAATAAGTTTGTTGCGAAAATTGGCGGCGATGCAATAAAAGAACTTCTAAAACGAACAAACATAACTGAAACATTCAGAGATCTTAAAGATAAATTAAAATCAGAAACTTCTGCACAGAAACGTGCCGATATGTTGAAAAGATTAACAGTTCTTGAATCGTTCAGAGAAAAACAGGGTAAAATAATAAATAAGCCTGAATGGATGGTTATGAGTGTTATTCCAGTGATTCCGCCGGAATTAAGACCTCTCGTTCCTCTTGAAGGCGGAAGATTTGCTACATCCGATCTTAATGACCTTTACAGAAGAGTGATAATCAGGAACAACAGATTAAAACGCTTAATTGACATCAAAGCGCCTGAAGTTATTTTGCGTAATGAAAAGAGAATGCTTCAGGAAGCAGTTGATGCTCTTTTTGACAATTCAAGAAAAGCAAGCGCAGTCAGAAGCGACGGTAACAGACCATTAAAATCTTTAAGCGATATGCTTAAAGGAAAACAAGGAAGATTCCGTCAGAACCTTTTAGGAAAAAGAGTTGACTATTCCGGCCGTTCAGTAATTGTAGTTGGACCTGAACTTAAACTCCACCAGTGCGGATTGCCAAAAGATATGGCAGTAGAGCTATTTAAACCTTTTGTGATTAGAAAACTTATCGAACGGGGATACTATAAGACAGTTAAGAGCGCCAGGAAAGCTGTAGATAAAAAAGAATCAAAAATATGGGAAATATTAGACAAAATCATTGAAGGACATCCTGTACTGCTTAACCGTGCACCAACACTTCATAGATTGGGTATTCAGGCATTCCAGCCGATACTTATTGATGGAAAGGCAATACAGCTTCATCCAATGGTTTGTACAGCTTTCAACGCCGACTTCGACGGTGACCAAATGGCAGTACACGTACCTTTATCATACGAAGCACAACTCGAAGCTTCACTTCTTATGCTTAGCAGCCATAATATTCTTTCCCCTCAGAATGGTTCACCAATTTTACTTCCAACACAGGATATAGTGCTTGGATGCTATTATCTAACGAAAGTTAGACCTGGTGCCCAGGGTGAAGGATTGATATTCGGTGATTTGCAGGAAGTTATAATTGCTTATGATAATAAAGTAGTAGATCTTCACGCAAAAATTAAAGTTAAAATTGAAGGACAGTATATTGAAACTACAACTGGTCGTGTAATATTCAATTCCATCGTTCCAAAGGAAATTGGTTATTTTAACGAACTGTTAATCAAGAAAATATTTGGAAGTTTCATATATAAAATGTTTATCAAACTCGGAAATGTTGTTACAGCGAAATTCCTGGATGATTTGAAGGATTTAGGATTTAGATATGCAACAGCCGCAGGAATATCAATCAGTTTCAGTGATGTTATTGTACCAAAAGAGAAGGAAAGCCTTATCAAGGAAGCAAATAATAAAGTTACTGAAATTATGAATGAACATGAGCAAGGTTTAACCACCGATGCTGAAAGATACAATAGAATTATAGACGTTTGGACTTTCACTACAAACAATGTATCCAAATCTCTTATGGAAGCTATCAAAGTAGATCAATCCGGATTTAATCCGCTTCACTTGATGGTTGATTCAGGAGCAAGGGGATCACAGGAACAAGTTCGTCAGCTTGGAGGAATGAGAGGATTAATGCAAAAACCTCAGAAGAGCCTAACAGGCCAATCAGGCGAAATTATCGAGAATCCGATTGTTGCAAATTTTAAGGAAGGTCTTTCAGTACTGGAATATTTCATTTCAACACACGGTGCAAGAAAAGGTTTAGCGGATACAGCTCTTAAAACTGCAGACGCCGGTTACCTTACGAGAAGATTGTGTGACGTTGCGCAGGATGTTATAGTTTCTGAAATTGACTGTGGCACTATCCGCGGAATTGATATTACCGCACTGAAGGATGGAGAATTCACAAGAGAACCTCTCGCAGAAAGAATTGTTGGCCGTGTTGCTCAGGAAGATGTTTATGACCCTAAATCAGATAAACTTATTATAGAATCTGGTGAATTAATTACTGAAGACATAGCTGAAAGAATTGATGATGCCAATATTAATAGTGTTAAAATAAGAACAGTTCTTACCTGTGAATCTGATCGTGGGGTATGTGCAAAATGTTACGGCCGGAATCTTACAACAGGCAAGTTGGTTGAAATTGGCGAAGCTGTTGGAATAATTGCGGCTCAGTCAATCGGGGAACCGGGTACTCAGCTTACTCTTCGTACATTTCACCTTGGAGGAACATCCTCGCGTATCGCTTCTCAGTCTTTTATCGAATCGGACGTTGATGGTATTGTTAAATATGATAAAATCAATTATGTTGAACGTTCCGACTTTATGGGTCCGGTTAAAGTAGTAATAGGCCGCAGGGGAAGTCTCGGTGTTTATGATGAAGACAATAGACAGATAAAGAAATTCGATGTACCGTATGGTGCAGAATTGATTGTGACAGACGGACAAAAAATAAAGAGAAAACAGCCTCTGTATAATCATGACCCTTACAATGCACTTATTATATCAGATCTTGCCGGTATGGTAAGTTTTGCTGATTTGATAGATAATGTTTCGCTTCAGCAGGTAACTGATGAGACTACAGGTCACGTTCAAAAAGTAGTAATAGAATCAAGAGATAAAAGCCTTACACCAAGTATCGTAGTTACAGCACAAAATGGAGAGAGAAAAGTATTCAACCTCCCTACAGGAGCCTTTATCACGGTAGAAGAAGGCAGCAGCATTGAAGCAGGTACAAATCTGGCTAAAATATCTAAATCATCATCAAAGACAAGAGATATTACAGGAGGTTTACCAAGAGTAACCGAACTGTTCGAAGCAAGAAAGCCCAACGATCCTGCAATTATTTCGGAAATTGAAGGAAAAGTTAAATTCGGTCCGAAAAAGAAAGGTTCAAGACAAATAATAATTGAATCATACGATAAATCAATAGAAAAATCTTATTCGGTACCTTACGGGAAGCACATTCTTGTTCAAGAAGGTGATGAAATTCCTATGGGTGAAAAGATTTCAGACGGACAAATAGATCCGCATGATATCCTTAGAATATCCGGAACAAGTGCAGTTCAGGAATATCTGGTAAATGAAATACAGGAAGTTTATCGTATTCAAGGTGTTAAAATTGCCGATAAACATATTGAAGTAATAGTAAGACAAATGCTTCAGAAAGTAAAAGTTATTTACTCTGGAGATACCAGTTTCATTGATGAAGATCTTGTTGATAGAATTAAATTCAACAAAGAAAACGAAACAATGAGAGGGATGGCATATATTGAAGAACCGGGTGGTTCAAAATACGAAAGAGGCTCATTGCTTCAGAAGTCTAAGCTTAGAGAAGTAAATGCTGAGCTTAAAAGAAAAACTAAAGAAGAAATCAAGGCAAAGGATGCAGAAGCAGCAACTTTCGACAATATTCTTTTAGGAATAACACAAGCTGCACTTTCTACTGAGAGCTTTATTTCAGCAGCTTCATTCCAGGAAACAACAAAAGTACTTACTAATGCTGCAATAGAAGGTAAAGTGGATTATTTAGCTGGATTAAAAGAAAACGTAGTTATGGGTCATTTAATACCGGCAGGAACAGGCTTACGAAAATATAGAAAGATAATGCTTGAAGGAGAAGAGACCCAGGAAGAGACGAAAAATGAAAACAGTGCAGCGGCCGAAATAGCCGAACAAACTGAAGTTCAATAGTATGGATTAATTAAGATTTCTTTTCTTGACAAAGAAATCTAATATATCTATATTTAGAATCTGATTTTTATAAACATTGTAATTTTTTTGGAGGATTGAAGTGCCCACAATAAATCAGCTAGTAAGAAAAGGGCGTGCTAAGATAGCTACGAAGATGAAAGCTCCGGCTTTGGATGCTTGTCCGCAGAAACGTGGTGTTTGCACAAGAGTTTATACAACTACACCTAAAAAACCTAATTCAGCTTTGCGAAAAGTTGCCAGGGTAAGGTTAACAAACGGCATAGAAGTAACAGCATATATTCCCGGTGAAGGACACAATTTGCAAGAGCACTCAATCGTCTTGATCAGAGGTGGAAGAATAAAAGACCTTCCCGGTGTTAGGTATCACATAATCAGAGGTACATTGGATACAAGCGGAGTGCAAGACAGAAAAAAAGCAAGATCCAAGTACGGTGCAAAAAAACCAAAGAAAAAATAATATTTTAAGTGAAACGACATGAGAAAAAGAAGAGCAGAAAAACGGTATATTAAACCTGATCCTAAGTTTAATGACTTATTGGTGGCAAAATTTATTAATGCGATTATGTATGACGGTAAAAAGTCAGTTGCTAGAAAAGTTGTTTATGATAGCTTTGATTTAATTGAGCAAAAGACTAAAAAGAAAGGCCTTGAAGTTTTCAAGAAAGCCATAAGCAATGTTCAGCCTTTGGTTGAAGTAAGGAGTAGGAGAGTCGGCGGTGCTACATATCAGGTGCCAATGGAAGTTCGTCCTGAAAGAAGAATAGCTGTAGCATTTAGATGGTTAAAGACTTTTGCACGGAAGAGAAATGAAAAATCAATGTCGTCCAGACTTGCAGGTGAAATTATATCTGCTTTTAATAATGAAGGGTCGGCTGTAAAGAAAAAAGAAGATACACATAAAATGGCAGATGCCAATAAAGCATTCGCCCATTTCAAATGGTAATTAAGGAGTGAATTACAAGTAATGGCAGATAAACGGTTAGAATTAAATAAATTACGCAATATTGGAATTATGGCTCATATTGATGCCGGAAAGACTACAACTACCGAAAGGATTTTGTATTACACCGGTAAACTTCACAGATTGGGTGAAGTACATGACGGAGCTGCAACAATGGACTGGATGGAGCAGGAGAAGGAAAGAGGAATTACTATTACAAGTGCATCAACTACCTGTTTTTGGAAGGATCATCAAATTAATATTATAGATACTCCCGGACACGTTGATTTTACAGTAGAAGTTGAAAGATCATTAAGAGTTCTCGACGGAGCGATTGCGCTTTTCTGTTCAGTGGGTGGAGTAGAGCCCCAGTCTGAAACAGTATGGCGTCAGGCTGATAAATATGGTGTTCCAAGAATTGCTTTCGTTAACAAAATGGATCGTATCGGAGCGGATTTCTTTAATGCTGTCGATATGATGAAAAGCAGATTAGGTGCCAATGCGGTACCCATTGCATTGCCTATCGGTCAGGGAGATATGTTTAGTGGTATGATTGATCTCATATCAATGAAAGCAAGAATGTATCATGAAGATTCTACAGGATTAAATTTCACTGATAAAGAAATTCCGTCTGACTTAAAGGCTATGGCCAACAAGTATAGAACAATTATGCTTGAGGCAGTGTCAGATGTTGACGATACCCTGCTTGAGAAATATCTTGAAGGAAAAGAGATTACTGAAGGAGAAATAAAGAGAGTTATGAGACTTGCCACAGTTCAGTCCAAAATTATTCCTGTTCTCTGTGGTTCATCTTTTAAGAATAAAGGCGTTCAGAAATTGTTGGATGCTGTAGTTGATTATATGCCTTCACCTGTTGATACCCCAGAGTTGGCTGTGCATCATGTTCATAAAAATGATCATGTTATTAGACAAGTTGATGAGAAAGAAAAATTTACTGCATTGGCATTTAAGATTATGACAGATCCTTATGTCGGAAAATTAACATATATAAGAATTTACAGTGGTGTGTTGAAAAGCGGTTCTTATGTTTATAATACCGTATCTGATAAAAAAGAAAGAATTGGCAGAATCTTGGAGATGCATGCTAATACACGAAAAGATGTTGATGAAGCCAGAGTTGGTGATATTGTTGCAGTTGTTGGATTGAAGAATACCAGAACCGGTGATACGCTTTGTACTGAGGATGATGCAGTATTACTTGAGAGAATGGAATTCCCGGATCCCGTAATTCAAATTGCAATTGAACCTAAAACTAAAGCTGATTCTGATAAACTCTCGGAGGCACTTGCTAAATTGTCTGATGAAGATCCAACGTTTAAGGTTACAAGCGATGAAGAAACTGGCCAGACACTTATTGCCGGTATGGGAGAGTTGCATCTTGAAATTCTTATTGACAGAATGAAAAGAGAATTTAAAGTTGAAGCCAATGTTGGTAAACCACAAGTGGCATATAGAGAAACTATTAGTACATCAGCTACCGCAGAAGGTAAGTTTGTTAAACAATCAGGTGGTAGAGGTAAATTCGGCCATGTTTGGATTGAATTATCTCCTAACGAACCCGGAAAAGGTTATGAATTTGAAAATGGTATTGTAGGTGGTGTTGTACCTAAAGAATATATTCAACCGGTTTCAAACGGAATTCAGGAAGCAATGAGAAATGGCGTAATTGCCGGATATGCTGTTGTTGATGTTAAAGTAAGACTTTTTGACGGTTCTTATCATGAAGTTGACTCGGATGAATTATCCTTTAAGGTTGCCGGTTCTATGGCTTTTAAGGAAGCTGCAAGAAAAGCAAAACCTATTCTTCTTGAACCTCTAATGAGCGTTGAAATAATAACTCCTGAAGAATATCTTGGTGATGTGATGGGTGATGTGAATTCAAGAAGAGGAAGGATAGAAGGATTTACTGCCAGACGTGATGCCCAGGTGATTAAAGCAATGGTTCCGCTTTCCGAAATGTTCGGATATGCAACAGTGCTTAGATCAATGACTCAGGGTCGTGCGATTTATTCAATGCAGTTTTCACATTATAGTGAAGTACCTAAAGCAATTGTTGAACAGATTGCTGAAAAATCAAATAAGAAGCGTTCCGAGAACTAATATAATTATTAAAGAAGACATTTATAAAGGAGTATTCAATGGCTAAAGAGAAATTTGACAGGAGTAAACCTCACGTAAACGTTGGTACAATAGGCCACGTTGACCACGGTAAAACTACATTAACAGCTGCTATAACAATGGCGCTCGCAAAAAAAGGTTTGTCACAGAAGAGATCATTTGATTCAATTGACAATGCCCCTGAAGAAAAAGAAAGAGGTATTACAATTGCAACTTCACACGTAGAATACACTACTGATAAAAGACATTACGCTCACGTTGACTGTCCAGGTCACGCGGATTATGTTAAAAATATGATTACCGGTGCTGCTCAGATGGACGGTGCAATTCTTGTTGTTGCCGCTACTGACGGTCCAATGCCTCAGACTAGAGAGCATATACTTCTTGCTCGTCAGGTAGGTGTACCAAAAATAGTTGTATTTATGAATAAAGTTGACGCAGTTGATGATGCTGAACTTCTTGAATTAGTTGAACTTGAACTTAGAGAATTATTATCAAATTATGAATTCCCTGGTGATGAAATTCCTATCATTAAAGGATCAGCTCTTCATGCTTTAGAAGCTGCTTCTGATGATTCTGTTGGCGCTGATGATTCAAGATTAAATTGCATTTTCGAATTAATGAATGCAGTTGACTCATATATTCCGATACCTGAAAGAAGTGTTGATAAACCTTTCCTTATGCCTGTAGAAGATGTCTTCTCAATTACCGGCCGTGGTACTGTTGCTACAGGAAGAGTTGAAAGAGGAAGTGTTAAAGTTCAGGAAGAAGTTGAACTTATTGGATTGGGTACACACAAGAAAACTGTTGTTACCGGTATTGAAATGTTTAGAAAAGAACTTGATTCAGCACAGGCTGGTGATAATGCAGGTATTTTGCTTCGTGGTGTTGACAAAAAGGAAATAGCAAGAGGAATGGTTCTTGCAAAACCTGGAAGCATTACACCTCATACTGAATTTGAAGGTGAAGTTTACATCCTTTCAAAAGAAGAAGGTGGTCGTCACACTCCTTTCTTCGAAGGATACAGACCACAGTTCTATTTCAGAACAACTGACGTAACCGGTGTTGCAAGTCTTCCGGCAGGTACCGAAATGGTTATGCCTGGTGATAACGTTAAACTTACTATTAAAATGATCCATGAAATTGCTATGGAAAAAGGTTTAAAATTCGCTATTCGTGAAGGCGGCAGAACAGTTGGTGCCGGTGTTGTTACTAAGATATTAAAATAAAAATAATATAGGCTCGGTGCTTTAATAGTACCGAGCCAAATTTAAGGAGTGAATAAAGTGCCAGGTCAAAAGATTAGAATTAAGTTGAAATCATATGATCATATGTTGATAGACAAGTCAACTGAGAAAATTATTAAAACTGTTAAAAGTACAGGTGCTGTTGTTTCAGGTCCGATTCCTCTTCCTACTAAGCGGACTGTGTTTACTGTATTAAGATCTCCTCATGTTGATAAGAAAAGTAGAGAACAGTTTGAGATAAGAGCGCACAAAAGGATTATTGATATTCACAATTCCAATAATAAAACCGTCGATGCATTAAGTAAGTTGGAAATCCCGGCGGGTGTTGATATTGAGATAAAGTTATAAGGATTGCAAAATGTCTGGAATAATCGGTAAAAAACTAGGAATGTCAAGTCTCTTTACTTCAGATGGTAAAAATATACCTGTTACCATTATTGAAGCAGGGCCTTGCACAATTACAAATATCCGTACAATTGAAAAAGATGGTTATGAATCAGTACAGTTGGGATACGGCAAAAAGAAAGAAAAGAAAGTTAACAGAGCACAGAAAGTCTATTATGACAATAACAATATTGAATACCCTTCCTTTGTTAAAGAATTCCGAAACATCAGTGCAGATGGTGTGAAAATCGGTGATTTAGTTTCTGTTGGGATATTCAAGGAGGGCGAAGAGGTCAATGTTATTGGTACAAGCAAAGGTAAAGGTTTTCAGGGTGTAATGAGGAGACATAATTTCGGTGGTGTTGGCGGTGCAACTCACGGTCAGCACAATAGATTACGTGCTCCGGGTTCTATCGGTTCTAGTTCTTATCCTTCGCGTGTATTTAAAGGAATGCGCATGGCGGGAAGAATGGGAAATGATCAGGTTACGATTAAAAATTTAGAAATAGTTAAAATAGTTCCTGAGAAAAATATTATAATAGTTAAAGGTGCAATTCCGGGAGCAATTAATTCCATAGTTCAGATTGTTAAGTAAAAAGTGGTAAGAAAATGAAAATTGATGTATATAAAATTGATGGAACACTTACAAATGAGCAAATTGAAGTATCTGATGAAATATTCGGGATTGAGCCTAATAATCACGTTATTTATTTAGCTGTTAAAGCTCAGTTAGCTCATAAGAGACAAGGAACATCAAAAGCTAAAGAAAGAAGTGAAGTAAGTGGTGGTGGAAAAAAACCTTGGAAACAGAAAGGTCGTGGTACAGCAAGATCAGGATCCAGTAGGTCACCTTTGTGGGTTGGCGGCGGAACAATCTTTGGACCTAAACCAAGAACATATAAGATGAAAGTTAATAGAAAAGTTATGTTGCTTGCTAAGAAATCAGCTTACTCGCATAAAATGAAATCTAATCAGATTATTGTTGTTGAAGACTTTAATTTTGAATCACCTAAGACAAAAGAATTTGCAAAGATTATGCAAGCCTTAAAATTAGAAGGCAAAAAGACTCTTGTACTTACTAACGGAAATAGAGACATTGTTTATAAATCCGGAAGAAATATCGATAAAGTGCAGATACTTGAGGCTCTAAATGCATCAACATTTGATTTACTTAACAATCAGATGATTGTTCTGCAAAAAGGTGCTGTAGAACAGATAAATAATATATTAAATTAAAAGTTTAGTGGATTAAGATTATGCGACAGATATTATTAAGGCCGGTTATTACTGAAAAGATGACCTCAATAACTGAGAAACAGAATAAATACGGTTTTATAGTTGACGGAAATGCCAATAAAATTGAAATTGCAAAAGCTGTCGAAAAAAGATTTAAAGTAGATGTAGAAGATGTTAATACTGTTAATCATAAAGGCAAATTAAAATTGCAAATGACCAAAAAAGGACGCTTTGAAGGCAGGACCCCTAGCTATAAAAAAGCTATTGTAACTATAAAAAGTGGTCAAAAAATTGAGATGTTCGGACAAGAATAGTTAAATAAGGATTTGGAGTTCATTTAATGGCTATAAGAAAGTTAAAACCTAATACCCCGGGAACACGATTTATGTCGATTTCATCTTTTGATGAAATTACTAAAGCAACCCCTGAGAAATCGCTGACTGATGTAATAAAGAAGTCCGGCGGAAGAAATAATCATGGTCGAGTTACCTCAAGACATCGTGGTGGCGGACATAAACGAAAATACAGAATAATTGACTTTAAAAGAGATAAGTTTGGTGTTCCGGCTAAAGTATTTTCTATAGAATATGATCCAAACAGAAATGCAAGAATAGCTTTACTCCACTATTTAGATGGTGAAAAAAGATATATCATTGCTCCTGACGGATTAAAAACCGGTGATATGCTACAGTCCGGTGAAGGTTCTGAAATAAAAGTAGGTAATGCACTAAAACTTAAAGATATGCCATTAGGCAGTTTCATTCATTGTGTTGAATTAAGACCCGGAAAAGGTGCACAAATAGGTCGCTCTGCTGGTTGTTCATTGCAACTTGCAGGTCGAGATTCAAAATATGCCCAGGTGAAATTACCCTCTGGTGAAGTTCGAATGATAAGTGTTGAATGCATTGCGACATACGGTGTAGTTGGAAATAGCGATCATTTTAACCTTAGCCTTGGCAAAGCCGGTAGAAGCAGATGGATGGGAATTAGACCACACGTGCGCGGTGTTGCAATGAATCCGGTTGATCATCCAATGGGCGGTGGTGAAGGAAAAACCTCCGGTGGCGGTCACCCTGTTTCACCTTGGGGTCAGAAAGCTAAGGGTCTTAAAACTAGAAAGAAAAAGAATCCATCTAATAAATATATTGTTAAGAGAAGAAAATAAAGTAGAGATTAATTATGCCAAGATCAGTTAAAAAAGGTCCTTTTATTAGTGCAAAGCTTTACAAAAAAATTGAAGATTTGAACAAGTCTAATCAAAAAAAGATTATTAAGACTTGGTCAAGAGCTAGCACTATCCATCCTATATTTGTCGGTCACACTATTGCCGTTCATAATGGTAATAAAATGATTCCGGTTTATATATCCGAAAACATGGTCGGTCATAAGTTGGGTGAATTTGCTCCTACGAGAATATTCAGAGGACATCCGGGAACGAAAGCAGAAAAAGCATCTAAGGTTAAATAAATTAGCAAGGATAGATAAAAATGGAAGCAAGAGCAAAGCATAAATATATTGGCAGCTCACCGAGAAAAATGAGGCTGGTTGTTGACCTGATTCGTGGAGTCCCGGTTGAAAAAGCTATGAGTATATTACACTTTACGCCAAAACATGCAGGAAAAGATGCTGAAAAAGTGTTGAGGTCTGCGGTGGCAAACCTTATGAATAAGTTTGAAGATCAGAGAGTGCAAGTTTCTGATTTATATGTTAAAGCAGCCTTTGTGGATCAGGGTCCTACTATGAAAAGAATGTTGCCTGCTCCTATGGGAAGAGCTTACAGACTAAGAAAAAGATCAAATCATCTGACAATTGTTGTCGCTAAAAAAGTAAATAAGTAGGGAGGATTTTTGGGACAAAAAACAAACCCTATTGGATTAAGAGTCGGCGTTATCCGAGGTTGGGAATCAAACTGGTATGAAACTAAAAGCTATGCTTCCAAATTATTGGAAGATAAGAAGCTGAGACTGTATGTTAGGAAAAGATTACAAAAAGCCGGCATTTCACGTATTGTGATCGATAGAACTGCTCGTAACATAATTATTACAATTCACACTTCGCGCCCTGGAGTGGTGATAGGTAAAAGCGGAAAAGAAATTGCTCAGTTGGAGCAGGAACTTAAGCAGGTTACAGACAAAGAAGTTAAAGTGCAGATTAATGAAATTAAGAGACCTGAACTGGATGCTTTTCTTGTTGCTGAAAATATTGCATCACAGCTATCCGGAAGAATATCTTTCAGAAGAGCTATGAAATCTGCAATTACTAATTCAATGAGAATGGGTGCTGAAGGTGTGAAAATTATGTGTTCAGGTAGACTTGGCGGATCAGAAATGGCTAGAACTGAGCAGTATAAGGAAGGAAGAATTCCGCTCCAAACTCTTCGTGCTGATATTGACTATGCCACAGCTACAGCACAAACAATTTATGGTTCGATAGGTATAAAAGTGTGGATTTGCCGTGGTGAAAAGCTTGGCAAGAGAATATCTGAATAAGTACTAGGAGAATATTATTATGTTAATGCCTAAAAGAGTAAAATATAGAAAAACGCATAGAGGAAGACGAACAGGTAAGGCTTATAGAGGAAGTAGCATAAGCTTTGGTGATTTTGGATTAAAGGCTTTGGAAGATGGTTGGATTACAAGCAGACAGTTGGAAGCTTGTCGTATTGCAATATCTAGGAGAACTAAGAGAGATGGAAAATCATGGATTCGAGTATTTCCCGATAAGCCTGTAACAAAAAAGCCGCTTGAGACTAGGATGGGTAAGGGTAAAGGTGCTCCTGAATTTTGGGTAGCAGTGATTAAACCGGGTAGAATTATGTTTGAAATTGCGGGAGTATCGAAAGAAGTTGCTGTCGAAGCTCTTTCAGTTGCAGCACATAAATTGCCTATTAAGACAAAAATTGTTACAAGACCCGATTACGAAAATTAATATAGGTTCTGAAAATGAAGATCCAAGAAATTAGAGAAATGACGCAGGAAGAAATAATAAAGCGAATTGCTGAAGATGAAGATACACTGATCAATCTTAGATTTCAGAATGCTTTAAAACAATTAACCAATACTGCTAATATTCGTAATATCAAAAAAGATATTGCTAAGATGAAAACAGTATTAACCATTAGAGAAAAAGAAGCTTTAAAAGCTAAGGAATCAAATAAATAGGAGAGTCCTTTAGGTTATGGAAAATAGTTCTATAAGAAAAACTAAGATTGGCGTTGTCGTAAGCAATAAAATGGATAAAAGTGTTGTAGTTGCAATTGAACGAAAAGTAAGCCATCCTAAATACAAAAAGTATTTTAAGAAAACGACTAAGATAATGGCTCATGATGAAAAGAATGTTTGCCAAATTGGCGATGTTATCAAAATAATGGAAACTAGGCCGTTAAGTGCAAGAAAGAATTGGCGTTATGTTGAAACTGTTGAAAAAGCAAAATAAGCCTGATTTTGAAAAGGAGTAGGAAATGGTTCAAGTAGAAACAAAGTTAGTTGTTGCCGATAATTCAGGCGCGAAAAAAGTTAAATGCATTAAAGTTCTTGGTGGAAGCCATCGCAGATATGCATCAGTTGGTGATATTATTGTTGTTTCAGTTAAAACAGCAATTCCAGGTGCCGGTGTTAAGAAAGGTGATGTTTCAAAAGCTGTTATCGTTAGAACAAGCAAAGAAGTAAAGAGAGATGATGGATCATATATTAGATTTGATGAAAACGCTGCAGTATTATTGAATAATCAGAATGAGCCTAAAGGTACACGTATTTTTGGTCCTGTAGCCAGAGAATTGAGAGATAAACGGTTCATGAAAATTATCTCATTAGCACCTGAAGTATTATAAATATTTTAATATGGAATGAAAATGAATATTAAGAAAGAAGACAAGGTTTTAGTTTGTGCCGGGAAAGATAAAGGTAAATCCGGAAGGGTTCTAAAAGTTTATCCTGAAAAGAATACTATTATTGTTGAAGGCGTGAATATAATAAAGAGACATACTAAACCTTCTCAGAAGAATCCTCAGGGAGGAATTATTCAAAAGGAAGCACCTATTAGTGTCTCAAAGGTTATGGTCGTAGATAAGAAAGGAAATCCGACAAGAGTCGGAAAGCAGATTGTTCTGGATGATAAAACCGGAAAAAGTAAAAGGATTCGTATCAGCAAAAAAACTGGCGATATGTTATAATTTTGAGAATTATTAAGGATTTCATTTAGTTATGGCTAAAAAAGAAAAAAATGTAAAAGAAGAAGTTACCGGTAAAGTAGGTTCCGAGACTGAAGTTAAAGTACAGCCGCGGTTAGCTGAAAAATATAAAAAAGAAATTGTACCGGCTATGATGAAAAAATTTGATTATTCTACTGTTATGCAGGTTCCAAAGCTTCAGAAAATAGTCATTAATATGGGTGTAGGCGATGCCGTTGCTGATCAGAAAATACTTGATGAGGCTATTAAAGATTTGGCTACAATATCCGGCCAGAAACCTAGTGTTAGAACTGCAAAGAAAGCTATATCAAATTTCAAGCTTCGTGAAGGTATGAAGATTGGTGCAATGGTTACTTTAAGACAACGCAAAATGTTTGAATTTCTTGATAGGCTTATAACTGTAACTTTGCCGCGTGTAAGAGATTTTAAAGGAATTCCTGACAAATCTTTCGATGGTAGAGGAAATTATACGCTTGGCGTGAAAGAACAGATAATATTTCCTGAAATCAATGTTGAGAAAATATCAAGAGTTTTCGGTATGGATATTACTTTTGTGACTTCTGCTAAAACAGATAAAGAAGCTTTTGAATTATTAACTGAATTTGGTGTTCCATTTAGAAAAAAAGAAATCAGATAAGCTAAAAAATAAAGGTTATTATGGCTAGAAAATGTTTAATTGCCAGAGAGGCAAAAAGAGAAAGATTATTCCAGAAGTATGATAAACTGCGTAAGGAATTAAAAGAAAAAGGTGATTTTGTTGCACTTCAGGAATTACCAAAGAATTCATCAGGAGTAAGAAAGCACAATAGATGTTTACTTACTGGAAGAAGCAGAGGGGTTTACAGAAAGTTTGGTGTATCCAGGTTAGTATTTCGTGAAATGGCATTAAAGGGTGAAATTCCCGGTGTTAAAAAGTCTAGTTGGTAATAAAAGGAGAATTATAAATGGCAGTTACAGATCCGATTGCAGATTTATTGACAAGAATAAGAAATGCAATAAAAGCAAGAAAGAAATTTGTTGATATTCCATTCTCTAATATGAAGGAAAGTATCATCAAAATAACACAAGAATATCATTTTGTTAACGGTTATAGCATAATCGAAGTTGATAACCATAAAGTGATTAGAGTTGTATTAAAATATGTAAATGGTGAATCTTCAATTTCCGGTTTGAAAAGAATAAGTACTCCCGGTCTCAGAAAATATAGTGGAAAAGATGAATTACCTAGAGTATTGAACGGATTAGGAGTTGCAGTTATTTCAACTCCCAAAGGTATTATGTCTGATAAAAATGCAAGAAAAGAAGCGGTTGGCGGTGAAGTAATATGCCATATTTGGTAAAATATTGATGGAGAACAGAAGTGTCTAGAATAGGAAAAAAACCGATTAGTTTTAAAAATATAACTGTAACAAAAACGGATAACATTGTTAAGGTTAAAGGGCCTCTTGGTGAACTAGAAAAGGAATTCAATCCTGAGATGAATATTAAAATTGAGGCCAATGAGATTTTGGTTGAACGTCCAAATGATGAAAGAAGATCAAGAGCAATACATGGTTTAACCCGTGCTCTTCTTCAGAATATGGTTACCGGGGTTGCTGAAGGATTTACTAAGACATTAGATATTGTTGGTGTTGGTTATAAAGTTGAAGCCAGAGATAAGGGATTGATTCTAACATTAGGGTTTTCGCATGCGATATATTTCCTTGCTCCTGAAGGAATTAGTTTTCAAGTACCTACACCTACTCAGATTGTAATAAAAGGAATTGATAAAGCACTTGTTGGACAAATTGCCGCTAAAATAAGATCACTGAAAAAACCAGAACCTTATAAAGGTAAAGGTGTGAAATATTCTGATGAAGTTGTAAGAAGAAAAGCCGGTAAATCAGCAGGTAAATAAGCGGAGATAAAATGGATAAGAAAAGATTAAAAAGAAAAAACAGAATTAGAATGAAAGTGAGTGGGACTCTGAGCAGACCCAGACTTACAGTAACTAAAAGTTTAAACCAGATATATGCTCAAATCATTGATGATCAGAATGGGAATACACTTGTTTCTGCATGTTCTTTGTCAAAAGAAATTGCTGCTGAATGCAAAGATAGTAAAGGAAAATTAGATAAAAGTGTGTTAGTAGGGAAATTATTAGCCAAAAAGGCATTAGAAAAAGACATAAAGCAAGTAGTATTTGACCGTAACGGATATCCTTATCACGGAAGAGTTAAAGCTCTTGCAGATAGTGTTCGCGAATCTGGCGTAAATATTTAATTAATAATGCCGGGTCGTCTAATGGTAGGACTACGCCCTTTGGAGGCGTCTGAAGAGGTTCGAGTCCTCTCCCGGCAGCATCAATATTAAATTTCTTAAATGAGGATTAAATTGAAACACAAAAAAGTTACGATACAAGAAGGATTAAAAGAAAAGATTGTTCACATCAATCGTGTCGCTAAAGTTGTAAAAGGCGGTAGAAGATTTAGTTTTAATGCTATAGTTGTAGTTGGCGACGGAAATGGAAATGTCGGAATCGGGATGGGAAAGGCAAATGAAGTTACCGATGCTATAGCTAAGGGAATTGATGATGCAAAGAAAAATGTTTATAATGTTCCAATTATTAATGGAACTATTCCTCATCCTACGATTGGGAAATATGGTGCCGGCAAAGTAATGTTGAAACCAGCTACTTCCGGTACAGGACTTATTGCCGGTGGCGGAGTCAGAGCTGTCCTTGAAGCGGCAGGAGTTCAGGATATACTTACTAAATCGCTTGGCTCAAGCAATCCTCATAATCAAGTTAAAGCTACTCTTGCAGGATTATTAAGTCTTTCAGATGCACGTCAGGTTGCAATGAAGAGAGGATTAAGCGTTAAAGAATTATTTAACTTATAAGAAGAGAATACGAGACGATTATGAAACTTGAGATAATTCAAACAGGTAGTGTTATAGACAGACCCAAGGACCAAAAAGCTACAATTAAAGCCTTAGGGTTAAGCAGACCAAATAAGAAAGTTGTTCATAACGATACTCCTCAGATTAGAGGAATGATCAGAAAAGTAGAACACCTTGTTACAGTTAAAGAAATTATTGAATAATGAGGCAGGTAAGATAATGAGTGATTTAAGTAATTTAAAATATGCGGAAGGTTCTGTTAAGAACACAAAGAGAATAGGCCGCGGTGTTGGATCCGGACACGGAAACTTTTCAACAAAAGGCCGTAATGGACAGAAGCAGAGAAGTGGACATAAATTTAGAGCCTGGTTTGAGGGCGGACAGATGCCTCTGCAGAGAAGATTACCTAAAAGAGGATTTAAGAACTATTTCAAGAAAGAATTTCAAATAGTTAACCTCTCAAGTTTACAGAAGCTTTCAGAAACCATTGAAAACGGGTCTCTAATTAATGCTGAAGTACTATACAAAAATGGTCTTATTTCAAAGGCTGCTGCTCCTTACAAAATATTAGGTAATGGTGAGTTAAAAGCTAAAATTGCTGTTGAAGCATTTGCATGCAGTTCATCAGCCGAAGAAAAAATTAAATCTGCAGGCGGTACAATTACAATTAGAGAGATAAAAGCTTAATGAGTAGACTTAAATCTTTTCGTGATATTTTCAAAATTCCTGATCTAAGAAATAGAATATTATTTACTCTGGGGATACTTGTAATTGTTAGAATTGGTGCCCATATTACACTTCCCGGTATTGATGCTTATGTGCTTGGTCAGGCTATGCAGCAGCAAGGTACAAATACCTTGTTCGGATTTTATGATATGTTTGTAGGCGGCGCTTTCCAGAATGCAGCATTGTTCGGATTGGGAATTATGCCTTATATAACAGCATCAATTATTATTCAGTTGCTAGGTGCCGTTACTCCTTACTTTCAGAAACTACAGAAGGAAGGCGAAGAAGGCCGAAAGAAAATTAATCAAATGACAAGAGTTTTTACAATTCCGATTGCAGCATTCCAAGCTTTCGGTGTAACTCTTACATTTCTTAGCATTCAGACACAAGATGCTCCTATTATTCCTGAGGCAATCAGAGGTGTATTTTTTACTTTGCAGACAATTGTGTTTCTTACTGCCGGAACCATCTTTCTAATGTGGCTTGGCGAACAGATTTCTGAAAGAGGTATTGGGAATGGTATTTCAATGATTATATTTATTGGAATTATAGATAGATTTCCATTCTCTCTTTTAAGTGAATTTGAGCTTGTGGCTGCAGGAACCAGAAATATATTGACAGAACTTATACTACTTGGTTTTATGGTCTTAATTATCGCTGCAGTTGTTATGATAACACAGGGAACTCGCAGAATCCCGGTTCAGTATGCTAAACGGTTGGTTGGCAGAAAAATGGTTGGCGGAGTAACTCAATATATACCTTTGAAAGTTAATACTGCTGGAGTTATGCCGATTATCTTTGCTCAGTCAATAATGTTTATTCCAAATACTGTACTCTCATTTATGCCAAATAATGAGACCTTACAAAGTTTAGCTGAGTATTTTAATTATACATCTTTTACTTATTCTGCAATTTACGCCGTAATGATAATATTCTTTACATATTTTTATACTGCTATTGCTTTTAATCCGAAAGATGTTGCTGATAATATGCAAAAACAAGGTGGTTTTATCCCCGGAATTAGACCTGGAAAACCAACTTCAGAGTTTATTGATAATATTTTAACAAAAATAACATTGCCGGGCTCGTTTTTCTTAGCATTTATAGCTATATTACCAGCTTTCGTTTCAAAATTTGGTGTATCACCACAGTTTGCCTCGTTTTTTGGAGGAACAAGTCTCTTAATTATTGTTGGTGTTGCATTAGATACTCTTCAACAAGTAGAATCACACTTGTTGATGAGACATTATGACGGATTTATGAAGTCCGGAAGAATAAAAGGACGTAGAGGATAGTTATTCGTTGATTCTTATAAAGACAAAAAAAGAGATCGACTATATAAGAGAAAGCTGTAGAATCGTAGCAGAAACGCTCCAGCTTGTTAAAAGTTACTCAAAAGAAGGTGTAACGACAAAAGTTCTTGATCAGATTGCAGAAGATTACATTAGAAGTAACAATGCTATTCCGGCGTTTAAAGGTTATTCGCAAGGATTTGGGGTGCCATTTCCCGGAAGCATTTGTGCCTCTATTAATGAAGAAGTTGTTCACGGAATTCCGGGAGCACGTGTTCTTAAAAATGGTGATATATTTTCGGTGGATGTTGGAGTTCTGAAAGATGGCTATTATGGTGATGCGGCAATTACAGTAGCTGTTGGCCAAGTTGATTCTGAAAAGAAAAAGCTTATGGAGGTAACAGAGAAATCTCTTTATCTTGGTATAGAACAGGCTTGTGTCGGAAATAGAATTGTTGATATATCTAAAGCAATACAGGAGTATGTTGAAAGTTTTGGTTTTAGTGTTGTGAGAGATTTAACCGGACATGGTGTTGGGAGATATTTGCATGAAGATCCATCAATACCAAATTATGTTACTGGAAGAAGCAGTCCTGTTATAAAAAATGGAATGACATTAGCCATTGAACCTATGATAAATGCCGGAACTTATAAAGTTAATGTTGCTGCTGATGACTGGACAGTATATACAAAGGATTTTCAACCATCGGCACATTTTGAACATAGTATAGCAATAGTAAATAACAGAGCAGAAATTTTAACAGTATGTGGTAAATGAGTAAGATAAAAAACATAAAAGTTGATGGTATTGTAACAGAGACGCTTCCAAACGCCCATTTTAAGGTTAAACTTGAAAACGGACACGAGATTCTTGCTCATATTAGCGGTAAGATGAGAATGCATTTTATTAAAATACTAGTAGGAGATAAGGTTGCTATAGAATTGTCGCCTTATGATCTGAACAAAGGTAGAATAACATACAGATATAAATAGTTGGAGTTTTTATGAAGGTCAGGTCTTCGATAAAAAAAATATGTGAGAATTGCAAAGTTATCAAAAGAAAAGGTGTAGTTAGAGTTATTTGCAAAAATCCAAAACATAAGCAACGTCAGGGATAAAATTAGGAGGATTAGGATTGGCTCGTATAGCTGGTATTGAAATACCCAAACAGAAACAGATTTATATTGGATTAACAAACATTTTTGGAATTGGACAGGTTACTGCCTCTAAGATATGCGAAAAAGCAGAAGTTAATTCAAGAAAAAAAGTCAGTGAATTAAATGACGATGAAATTGCTAGAATAAGAGCTATTATCACTGCTGAGTACAAAGTTGAAGGTGCTCTGAAAGGTGAAATACAGCAAAATATTAAAAGATTAATGGATTTAGGATGCTACAGGGGATTGAGGCATAGACGCGGTCTTCCGGTTAGAGGACAGCGGACTAAAACAAATTCTCGTACTAGAAAAGGTAAACGTAGAACAGTTGCCGGTAAGAAAAAAGCACCTAAGAAATAATTTAATAAAAGTGGAGTAAAATTGGCTAAGGTAGTTAAAAAGACTAAAAAGAAAGTGCATGTTGATGCCGTTGGTGTGGCACATATAAAAGCTTCTTTTAATAATGTTATTGTTACGTTGACAGATATTTACGGTAATACTATCTCATGGTCGTCTGCCGGAAAGAATAACTTCAAGGGATCAAGAAAAAACACACCATTTGCAGCTCAGGTTACCGCAGAAGCAGCTGCCAAAGAAGCTCATGATTTAGGTTTAAGAAAAGTTGATGTTTATGTTAAAGGCCCCGGATCAGGTCGCGAAGCTGCTATCAGAGCGATTAATACTGCAGGAATACAAGTGTTGTCAATAAAAGACATAACACCTATTCCTCATAACGGTTGCAGGCCCCCGAAAAGAAGAAGAGTATAATAGGAGAAAATATGGCAAGATATACAGGTTCAAGTTGCAAATTGTGCAGACGCGAAAAACAAAAATTATTTCTCAAAGGTTCAAAGTGTAACTCTGAAAAATGTCCTTTAGAAAAGAAAAATTATTCACCTGGACAACACGGTCAGACAAGAAAAGCTAAATATTCTGAATACGGTGTTCAGCTTAGAGAGAAACAAAAAGTAAAAAGAATTTATGGTGTGCTCGAATCTCAATTCCGCACTTATTTTGAAAAAGCCAATGCACATAAAGGCATTACTGGTGATAATCTCGTAAAAATGCTTGAATCACGTTTAGATAATGTTGTTTACAGACTTGGTTTTGCTCCATCAAGAAAATCTGCCAGGCAGTTGATATTACATGGCCATTTTGCTGTTAACGGTAAAACTGTTGATATTCCTTCATATTTATTGAAACCTGGTCAGATTATAGCAGTTCGTTCCGGCAGTAAAAAACTTGACATCATACATAATTCTCTTAAGAGAGCTAAAGATGGTGTTTATAATTGGCTTTCTGTTGATAAAGCATCGTTACAAGGATCTTTCCTTCAGTTACCAGAGAGAGCTGATGTTCCGTTAACTGCTAACGAACAATTAATTATTGAGTTATATTCAAAATAAAATTGAGGATTCTAATGAGTTATCCTTTTATGAAAATGCCTGACGGTGTTATTCTGGAAGATTCAAGTTCAAATAATAAATTCGGAAGATTTTCTATTCAGCCCCTTGAAAGAGGATATGGCGTTACCTTAGGTAATTCGTTTAGAAGAGTTTTACTTTCTTCTTTAACGGGTTCTGCGATAATTGGCATTAAGGTAGATAATGTTCTTCATGAATTTACTTCTATTCCCGGTGTGCTTGAAGACGTTACAGATTTTATCCTGAATCTAAAAAAGATACGGATAAAGCTGCTCAGCAAAACAATTAATAAGTTTACGATAAACCTTAAGGGTCCCATAGAACTTACAGCTGCTGATTTTCAGAGTGCCTGTCCGGATATTGAAATTCTTAATCCCGACCTATATCTCGCTACGTTGTATGAGAATGCTGCTTTCAGCCTTGATGTGTATCTTGGAACCGGAAAAGGATATGTCCCGGGAAACGAACATAAGTTCCAGGAACAAATAATAGGATTAATTCCGATTGATGCGATATTTACTCCAATTGTTAATGTTAAGTATGACATTGAAAATGTGCGTATTGGCGAAAAAAATGATTTTGAGAAATTAACAATTGAACTTGCTACCGATGGAACAATCACTCCGGAGGATGCTCTATCAGGTGCTGCGAAAATACTTCGTGATCATGTAAATCTTTTCATAAATTTCGATACCGAGCAGGAAGAAGAAAAAGTTGTAAACGAAAAAGATGCAGAACGCGAAAGAATAAAGAAAATATTGTTGACAAGTGTTGATGATCTTGAACTGAGCGTTCGTTCACATAATTGTCTTAAAGCTGCTAATATTAAGACCTTAGGCGACTTGGTAAGAAAAGAAGAAAGTGAAATGCTTAAGTTCAGAAATTTTGGAAGAAAGTCACTGGCAGAATTAACTGAAATTGTTGATTCTTGCGGTCTGGATTTCGGAATGGATGTTGACAAGTATATTTATGATAAAGATGAAAATAATTAATAAGTTGATAAGGATTTAGAATGAGACATCAAGTTAAAGGACACAAATTAGGCAGAACATCGAGCCACAGATTAGCTACTTTACGTGCATTGGCTACTGCCTTATTTAAGAATAAAAAAATTAAAACAACTCTTGCAAAAGCAGATGCACTTAGAATATTCTCCGAGAAACTTATTACTAAAGCAAAAAAAGATGATGTTTTCGCAAGAAGAATAGTTTCAAGAGATATTCATGATAAGACTGTTGTTCAGGAATTATTTAATGAAATTCTACCTAAAGTTAACGATCGTAGTGGCGGATATACAAGAATAATTAAACTTGGTCACAGACTTGGGGATGCTGCACAGATGGCTTTTATTGAATTAGTGGATTTCTCAGAAGGGACTTCAAGAAGAACTGAAAAATCTTCTGAAACTGAAAAGATTAAAGCGGCTGCACCTGCTAAAGTTGTGGAAGAAAAGAAAAAAGACAAAGAAACCATTGCCTCAGAAGAAGTTAAAGCAGAAGACTCTGTTTCTAATGACGCTAAAGCAGATGCATCGTCTGAAGAAAAAGCTGAAAAAGAATAATATATATTTATTATGGTTGAAAGGAGTATCCTCTAGGATACTCCTTTTTTATTTATAAGATGATAAAATTACTATCTACGGTATTCAATAAAGAAAATATACCAAGCGATGATAAACCTGATATAGTTCTTGCAGGGAGGTCTAATGTTGGTAAATCTTCTTTTGTTAATTGCCTGTTTAATTCAAAAATTGCCCGCACTAGTTCTACACCCGGGAAAACAAGATCCATAAATATCTATGATGTTGATAATTTGTATAACATTGTTGATTTGCCTGGATTCGGTTATGCAAGGGTCGGAAAAGCTGAAAGAATTAAATGGGCAGAACTGATTGATGATTACTTTAGTATTAGAAAAAATATAGTCTTTGCATTTCATATCGTTGATTCGAGAGTTGAAATCCCAGAATCAGATATATTTCTGCAGGAATATCTTAACTCAAAAGGTGTTCCATTCTCAATTATACTTAATAAAACAGATAAACTAAATCAGAGTGAAAAAGCAAAATCCTTAAACCGAATCCGAGGTTATATAAACGCAGGCGGGAAGGAGATTCGTGTTATTCCTTTTTCTGCAGTTAAGGGAATCGGGAAGAAAGAAGTATTCAGTACAATTCATGGAATATTAAACGCATAATAACCGAAATTTGAAAATATTTATTAAATTTGGGTGAAAAAAAATTATTATTATGCTAAGATCAAATCGTATTAAGAAAAGACTACTGATATTTTTGCTGATTCCTGTATTTATTGTACTTACAATACTTGCAGATGATATAGTTATTAAAGTTATTACCTCCGCACTTCTTCTTGTTTATATTGGTTTTATTATATTTCTTCGTGATTCAGTTAAAATTGAAGCTGCTCCATACCGAAATCTGTCAGATGATTTGGATGATGAAAGCAGCACAGCCGGAAATACTTTGATCAAAGATTCTGAAAGTGAATTCAAAATTATTTCATCGGTTAGTAAAATTGAAGCTGCTCGTATTGAATCAGTCGGAGCCGGGCGAACTTCAATAAAACAAGAGTATTACCGGCCACCGGAACTGAAACAGAATTATATGGAAATAGCAAAAACTTCTATTCCTGAGAATACCGGTCACAATGAGTTGTTTCTTTTTATACTTCAAAAGATGCTTACGACAATTAAAGAAACATTTTTATGCCACAGTGCTCTTTTTTTTCTATATGATAAAAATAAGAATAGACTTGGTCTGGAAGCTTTTGTCTCGATTTCAAATGATGTTAAGAAACAGAAATATAACATCGAGAATGATATTCTTAGCAAAATCATAATAAACGAATGCCCTGAACTTATCTCTAAAATAAATATAAACGCTGAGACAGATACCATCCGATACTATAATACTGCGCAAGGGATTACGAGTTTTCTTGGTGTTCCGGTGTTTTTTAATAACACAATTATGGGCGTGTTGGCAATAGATTCCAGGGAGCCGGACGCTTTTGGAGTAGAATCAAATTATACTCTTGGTAATTTTGCCGGTGTATTATCAATAATTATGTCATTAATCGATGACCGATTCAAAGAATCAATGTCTGAAAAGCGTATTAAATCGTTACTGGGCATACTTTCAGGGGATAAAAAATTTAATTCCGAAAAAGAACTTTCCGAAGCTATTAAAACTGCTATGCCCGGTTTGATTGAATGGGATGTTATGACTTTTGTTTATTATGATCCGATTCTGCAAATATTTAAGACATCCTGTGTCTCAAATAAAACAAATCTAAAATATATAGGTGAAAATTTAGTAATTGAACTTGATGACACTCTTACAGGGAAATGTATAAGAAATGGTGATGCTGTAAGTGTAAAAGATATTTCCGCATCTGAAATGTCTCGTTTTTCAAAATCTGAAGATATTAGATTAGATGGTAGTTTTTTAGCAATACCGCTCATTTATGATGACCAGAGTTTTGGTGTTATTTGTTTTGAAAATATGAAAAAATCGTTCTACAATAATTCCGATATTAAATTTCTTAAGAGTGCAGTGAGAATATTTTCTTTTATTTTGTTTTCCTATTCATCTCAGGCATTATTAAGAGGACTTCTGACTGTTGATCCGGAAACACGTGTGTTAAACGCAGATGCTTTTTTGAATTTACTTTCGGGCGATTATCTAAAAGCTAAAGAGGGAAATCTTCCTATTTGTGTCGGACTGCTTAGAATTGATAATTTTCTTGACGAAGATTCTCTTTTTGAAAGCAACCCCTTTCCTATAGTGGTTCAGGCAATACTTAAGGCAATTAAAGAAGAAATGTCACAGATTCAGTCAATTGGACGAATAAGTGACAGGGTCTTCGGAATTACATTCTTCAACTCTTCATCTAAAGAAGCTTTTCTATGGTCTGAAAAACTCAGGGTGAAAATTGCCAGAATGCAGATTATTACGGTTACAAAGCAAGATACTTATACTGTCTCTATTGGAGTTGCAGGAGCAGGAAATAGATCAACTGTGGAAGAATTAATGAAAAATGCTGAGTTGGCATTAAAAAAAGCTTGTGAAAAAAACGGAAATTCTGTAAAAAGCATAAATTAGAATACTTAGTAAATACAGAGCGGAAAAAAAGAGGAGTTAATGAAAATTACTAAGCAATATACGAACAGAGAAAGTCAATCATTGGATAAGTATCTTCAGGAAATTGGAAAAGTTGAACTGCTTCCGGCGGATGAAGAAGTTGCTTTGGCAATACAGATAAAAAAGGGAAATCACACTGCCTTGGAAAAATTAGTTAAGGCTAATCTTAGGTTTGTTGTAAGTGTTGCGAAACAGTACCAGAATCAGGGATTGTCACTTGGAGATTTAATTAATGAAGGAAATCTTGGATTAATTAAGGCTGCAAAAAGATTTGACGAAACCCGCGGTTTCAAATTTATTTCTTATGCTGTTTGGTGGATACGCCAATCAATACTGCAGGCATTAGCTGAACAATCAAGGATAGTAAGACTTCCGTTAAACCGTGTCGGAGCTCTAAACAAAATAGGCAAGGCGCTTACAGCCTTAGAACAGGAATATGAAAGAGAGCCTAGTGCATCAGAACTTGCCGCACAGTTGGATATGGATATTGAAGAAATATCGGATACATTGAAAATCTCCGGAAAAACTGTTTCGGTTGATGCCCCTTTTAATTCCGGAGATGAGAATAGTCTGCTGGATATTATGGAAAATGAGAATAATCCGCCACCGGACAGTACTCTTATGTCTGAATCACTGAAAGCGGAAATTGAAAGAGCCCTGCATACACTTACTGAAAGAGAAGCTGAAGTTATAAAGCTTTACTACGGACTAAATAAAGAGCATTCTCTTACTCTGGAAGAAATTGGTGAGAGATTTAATCTTACAAGAGAAAGGGTTAGACAAATTAAGGAAAAAGCAATTAGGAGATTAAAGCACGCTTCAAGAAGTAAAAATCTTAGAGTGTATTTAGGTTAAAGATGAAAGATAAAATATTTTTACTTGTTTTGTTTTTTATTTTACTCCAAAGTTGTGCTCCCTCATCATACAGTGAACGTTATTCAGATGATAAGGATGTTGATGAAATTAATCGAAGAGCAGGCAGGTTTTCCTCCGGGAAGGAGAAAACTGAAAAATCTATAAATCCTGTTCTCAGACCGGTTCAGATCAATGCTGATACACTGAAAGTAGAGATATCCGATTCCTGCACTACAGATGAAGACTATGTCGATTCCGAATTTGAAGAAGATTTCGAAGTTGACAGAAGCCTTCTGATGAAAAATCCGGCATTTAGTTATTCGCCTGATTCTCTCTCAGCAAGCGAGAAAGTAATTATGGAAATAATTGCCTATCTGGATACGCCATACAAATACGGCGGGAATTCGGATTCCGGAATAGACTGTTCAGCATTTACAATGAGTATTTACCAAAATATCTTCGAACTGAAATTGCCAAGATCATCGCGGGAACAGTTCGCGATTGGGAAGGAGATTGAAGAACTGGATGAATTGAAGTTCGGAGACCTTATATTTTTTAAGACAAGGCTTAGAGCAAGAAGTAATCCGGGTCACGTAGGAATTTACATAGGGGAAGGTCTTTTTGCACATGCAAGCAGAAAAAAGGGAGTTATAATTTCCTCTGTTGATGAAACATATTATGCAAAGAGGTTTGTCGGGGGACGCAGAGTTGAAGAAGTAGAAAATATTTTGAGTATAAATAAATAATAAAGGAGAAGTTATGGAATATCGTATTGAAACAGATACAATGGGTGAGATTAAAGTACCTGTTGATAAATACTATGGTGCACAGACGGCCAGATCGTTAATGAACTTTAAAATTGGCGGCGAAAGATTTCCGAGAGAAATGATAAGAGCACTTGGAATCTTAAAGAAGGCTGCTGCTTTGGTAAACAATGAACTTGGAATGCTAAGCGATGAGAAGACAAAATATATTGTAATGGCTGCCGATGAAGTGATTGAAGGAAAGCTTGATGAGCATTTCCCGTTAGTAGTTTGGCAGACAGGAAGCGGAACTCAGACAAATATGAATGTAAATGAAGTAATCTCAAATAGAGCAATTGAATTGGCAGGCGGCGTAATAGGCAGCAAGAAACCGGTTCATCCGAATGACGATGTAAATAAAGCACAATCTTCAAACGATACTTTCCCAACAGGAATGCACATAGCTGCAGTAGAAGAAATACATCACCGACTAATTCCAATGGTTACAAAACTACGTGATGCTCTGCAGGTGAAAGCTGAAGAATTTGATACAATTATAAAAATCGGTAGAACTCATCTTATGGATGCGGTACCGCTGACTTTAGGACAGGAATTTTCAGGTTATGTACAACAACTTACGAACGGATTAGATAGAATTAACACAACTTTGCCTTATCTTTATGAGTTGGCACTTGGTGGAACGGCTGTTGGAACAGGACTTAATACTCATCCTGAATTTGCTGAAAAATCAGCTGCAAAGATTGCTGAGCTAACCGGACTCCCATTCAAATCAGCTCCGAATAAATTCGAAAGCCTTGCCGCGCATGATGGATTGGTATCTGCAAGCGGAGTTCTTAAAACACTTGCGGCTAGTTTAATGAAAATAGCTAACGATGTCAGATGGTTAGGGTCAGGTCCAAGATGCGGTATAGGTGAACTTAGTTTGCCGGAAAATGAACCCGGAAGCTCAATAATGCCCGGAAAAGTTAATCCGACACAATCTGAAGCTATGACTATGGTTTGTGCACAAGTTTTTGGGAATGATGTTGCCATAAATTTCGGCGGTTCTAGCGGAAATTTTGAACTGAATGTATTTAAGCCTGTCATAATTTATAATTTCCTCCAGTCAGTAAAACTTTTAGCCGATGCCTGCGAAAGCTTCACTGATAACTGTGTAATTGGTATAAATGCTAATAAAAATAATATTAATAGATTCCTGGAAAATTCTCTGATGCTTGTAACGGCTTTAAATCCGCATATTGGATATGATAATGCTGCAAAAGTTGCAAAGAAAGCATTTAAAGAAGACAAAACTCTTAAAGAAGTTGCCGTGGAAATGGGTTTACTGACTGCTGAAAAATTTGATGAAGTGGTAAGACCGGAACTTATGATTGGACCAGAAAAATAAATAATATGCGGGCTTGGCCCGCATTATTTCTTTAGATTATATAAGGAATGAATGGACTTGAATTCTGTTGATATACAACAATTGTGCATAAACACTATTAGATTTTTATCTGTGGATGCTGTAGAGAAAGCAAATTCCGGACATCCCGGAATGCCTATGGGTTGTGCACCTGCGGCACATCTGCTTTTTAGTAAAATATTAAGACATAATCCCGCTAATCCAAACTGGTTTGACAGGGATAGGTTCGTGCTTTCTGCCGGTCACGGAAGTATGCTTTTATATTCGATTCTTCATCTGACAGGTTACGAAATTTCTTTAGATGATATTAAAAAGTTTCGTCAGTTAAATAGTATTACTCCCGGACATCCTGAATATGGGTTAACACCCGGTATTGAAACAACAACCGGGCCTCTTGGACAGGGATTTGGAAATGCTGTCGGATTGGCATTGGCTTCTAAAATAACAGCATCAAAGTTTAATAGACCCGGATTCAAGATAATTAATAGCAAGGTTTATGCTCTTGCGGGGGATGGAGATCTTATGGAAGGGATTTCTCACGAAGCCGCATCATTTGCAGGACACAGTAAGCTCGACAATCTCATTGTGATTTATGATTCCAATAATATAACAATTGATGGTCCGTTATCAGTATCAATGAGCGATGACACTGAAATGCGATTCAAAGCATATAATTGGAATGTATTTAGGGTGAAGGATGTTAACAATCTTGATGAGCTGGATTCTGTTGTTATGGCAGCATCTGCAAGTAAAGAAAAACCTAGTCTTGTAATTGTTAATACAAAAATTGGCTATGGTAGTCCCGGAAAAGCAAATTCATCTGAGGCTCATGGTTCGCCTTTAGGAAAACAAGAGGCAGAAAAGACAAAATTAAATCTTAAGTGGCCTTTGACGCCGGAATTTATTGTGCCGGAAGAAGTTTATGATTATTATTCAATGGTAAAGAAATCCGGAAGTATTGTTGAAAAATCCTGGATTGAAACTCTAAAGGAGTATTCTGAAAGCTATCCCAAAGAATATGAAGACCTTTTAACAATTATAGAAAATAAGAAACCTGCATTTAAAGTTGATTTGCCTGAGTTTAAAGTAGGCGAAAGTATCGCTACAAGAGCGGCTTCGGGTAAAATTCTTGATGGTTTGTGTAAATCTATTCCGGGAATGATTGGGGGCTCAGCTGATCTTACTCCATCGAATAACACCAAAGCTAAAGAGATTTCTTCATTTTCTGTTGATAACAGGAGCGGAAGATATGTTCATTACGGTATAAGAGAACATGCCATGGGAGCTATTATGAACGGATTAGCTCTTTATGGTGGATTTATACCCTACGGCGGAACTTTTCTAGTGTTTTCCGATTATATGAGACCTGCTGTGAGAATGGCGGCAATTATGAAACTTCAGGCTGTTTTTGTTTTTACACACGATAGTATCGGACTTGGCGAGGATGGATGCACACATCAACCTGTAGAGCAGATTTCTGCTTTAAGAGCAATTCCCGGTCTAACAGTTATTCGTCCGGCAGATGGTAATGAGACTTATTATGCGTGGAAAACTGCTATTGAAAAAACAAACGGTCCTACTGCATTAATTCTTTCCAGACAGAATCTAAAGAACCTGGACAGAGTGACTTATTCATCTGCTGAAGGGGTACTTAAAGGCGGATACATACTTAAAGACTCCTTGAAAAAGCCCGACATAATTTTTTTGGCAACCGGCAGTGAAGTTAATCTTGCACTGAGTACCGCAGAAAAATTGGAAGCGGAAAATATCAGTGTCAGAGTAGTAAGTATGCCGAGCTTTGAGATTTTTGAAAGCCAAACTGATGAATATAAAAATGAAGTTCTTCCTAAAGATGTTACAAATAGGATTTCAATTGAAGCAGGGGTAGCTCAGCCTTGGTATAAATATTTGGGAATAACCGGGAAAGCTGTAAGTATAGAAAGATTCGGATTATCTGCACCGGCAGAGCAATTGTTTGAATACTTTGGTTTTACGGAATCAAAAATTATAGAAACAGTGAAAGATATGTTGGGATAAGAACAGGCTGTATTATAATTTAATACAGCCTGAATTTTTTACAGAATATATTTAATAACTACAAATCCGCCAATCAACAGAACTGTAAAAGCTATTGCAAGCCAGTCAAAGTACTTGTCGATGAATTCCTTTATACTGTCGCCGAATTTCCAGATGAGAGTTGCAACAAGATAGAATCTGGCTGCGCGACTGATTGCGGAAGCCACAACGAATAAAATAAAATCGATATTAAATGCGCCGCCGCTAACTGTAAATATTTTATAGGGAATAGGTGTGAAACCTGCGGTAAATACTATCCAGAAATTCCATTTATCATAAAGTGCCGCAACACTATCAAATAATTCAACAGTGAAACCCGGAATTGTATCAAAAAAGAAATTGGCTAAAGCAGAAAAATTACCCGCATTATCGTACCAAAGAAAATGACCAATCCAATAACCGAACATTCCACCGGAAACGGAACCTAACGTACATATTGCAGCTAATCTAAATGCTTTAGTTCGCGCACCCAGGACAAGAGCAATTAAAAGTGCATCAGGAGGAATAGGAAAAAATGAAGACTCAGCAAAAGCTAAAACAAACAATGCAATTGTTCCGTATTTTGATTCTGACCAGCTTAAAACCCAGTCGTACATCTTTCTTACAAATTTCATTCTGCAATAATCTCCCAAAAATTCATACGCAATATAAGATATTGCAGAATAATCCCGATGTCAGAAATAAAATAATACAAAATCCGGAAATCTTAAAAACCCGCCTTTTTAGGGTATTCGAAAAAAATAAGTTTTCCGCAGTCAATTGCAACCGATTTCCAGGATTTAATATTCATTTGAATTGCAGCTAAACCACAAGTCGGAATATTATCGATTCTTTTATCGGAAATTAAATTGCAGAATACGGTAATTGCCGGATTATGACCTACAAGCAGAAGTGTGTTTACTTTATCGGGAGTTGAATTCACCACTTCCATTAATATATCGGCATCAGCTTCATATACCGATTCATTGAAAACTATATTATTCGGATTATAACCGGTTTTTTCAGAAATAATTTCGGCAGTAGTTTTAGCTCTCTTTGCCGGACTGGATACAATCAGTTCAGGAATAAACGGGATTTCAGTAAGGAACTCGGCTATCAGTGGTGCATCTTTCAAGCCCCGCTGATTCAGCGGTCTTTCAAAATCTTCAATGTCAGGATTATCCCAGCTTGATTTTGCGTGTCTTAAAAGAATCAGAGTTTTCATTTTATCTCTCCTAAACTGTTTTGTATTCTGGAGTTTAAGCGTTAATTTAACATTTAAAATTAAAAAATCATAAAATATTATGTATCCTGCTTTACGATTAGTATTAATAATTGCTTTTACTTGCTTATTATCGGAAAAAATTGAAATTATTGCACAAACACATGCAAATGCAGGACTTAACATTTTATTCACGGAAGGAGATATGAACAAGTATTGGAATTCTTCTTTCGGTGTCTTTGTGGGATTGAATGTTCCTGTATATAAATCGTTCGGCTACGAGGCAATTGCGTCGATTAATTCGTTTGAATCAGTTAGTGACGACTTTCCGGATTTTAAACTTTTATTGTTAAGGGGCGGCGGTAATATATTGATATTAAACTCGGATAGAATTAGTTTTTCACTTTCAGGAGGCATATCTCTTCTGCTTTTTATGTTCGAGGCAAGAAATCCGGCCCATAACAGAGGGAACGAAGAAGAATCAGAATTTGGATTTTATGCATTTCTTAATATGTCCTGCAAAATTTATAATGGAATCTATTTTACGCTTTCCGCCGGAAGAACCGGCAGTTTTACAGAGCCTCAGACAATTGATATTAATATAATGCAGGCAGGACTGGGAGCAGCATTTTGAAAATTCGGCCTATTAATATCTTGATTATTGTTTTACTTATTGCATCCCGGGCACTCGCACAAGACTTTATTAGATTATCAGAGATGATAAACAAAGATAATGTTTTTCACACAGGTAAATTCGGTAAATATCTGGCTGTATTGTCAGAGCCCCGGATTTATAATCCATGGTTTTCTTTTACAGATATATACATAGACGGTAACAAAATAAAGTCGTTCCCGCTCGGTCTTAAATCGCCGGATCTTCTTCCTCTTCTTACATCAATATCTGAATTCAGAATTAATGAAAAATATTTTGATAATTCTGATATCCTTATGCAAAGGCAAATAACCGATAGCAGTGGATTCGCAATAAGAACATTCATTGGTTCAGAAACAGGCGATCCTCTTATTCATATTTATTCACGTCCGGAGTTGTTTCTTCCGAACAAGAATAAAATAATTCCTTCTGTAGATGCGGTTTGTTCTTATGTTGACAGTATCTATAAAATTAGAGTTTCAGGTGCTTACTACGGATTTTTCAATACAGGTTATGAAAATGATGCTCTTATATCAAGACTAAATTCATATTACTCAGGAAAACAGAACAAGCAGTTTATAATTTCAGTTGAAAACACATTTACAGTCGGGACTTGGAAACTCAAAGCAAATGCCGCATTAAATACTTTCTACGGTTGGGATAGACCTCCTGTGTTAAATCATCCATTGCATTTTGAATCATATTTGTCTGATTTTAATTTATCTGCTGAAACAGAAAGACTAAGCGTTGCATTTTTACGTGATCAGAGCATAACACAGATTCATAAAGCGACAGGAATTGAGGAATCACGATTCTATCTGCAGGATAACTCTGCCGAAATAAATATATTATTATTTCGGAATAATGGATTGAACATAGCTTTAAATAATAGTTTATGGTATTCTTCAGCAGAAAATATTTCCGGGAAGAAGTATTTTGCCGGAACAGAAGTGGATTTCGGAATGAAATCTTCAGTCGAAATTGAAAAATGCTTCTCTAATAACTTTTCATTATTAGTTGAACCTGCTTTTGGTTTATCAGATCAAGGCAACATAATAAGTACAAAGGCTGCTCTGAAGTATTCTTTTAATCAGGAAGAAAACATTCAGGTTTCTGCAGCATATTCAGGCGAGCCATTTACTGATGCCGAAAAAGAGGCATCCTATTCAGTGTGGTACCCGGAAAACACTGCATTTACAATTTCTGCTATTCCATACAAAGATCAAATAATGATTAAGAAAATCGCAGGAAGTTTTGATTATAATTATTTTAAGAATGATTTTCGGTTTAAAATAGGAGTTTTTAAGGAATTTTCATTTGAAACAGCTAACCGTCAAATGGCAGCTACAGACAGTCAGCAGGTATTTGAGTGGCATAAAGCAAAGGGAATTCATAATGCAGGAATTAGCGGTGATATACAATTTCAGCCGACAGAAGAGATGAATATTTATGCAGGTATGCAGTTCGGTCTCAGCAATTCAACATCTAATTTCATAACTAAAAGCGGAATTTTACAAACAGATATTTTGTTGCCGTTTAAGGCGAAGGCATCGTTTGTTTGCCGTGTGAATCCGGAAATTAGATTAAGAGGATACATTCAAAAATCTTCTGCTGTTTTGAATATTGAATATATACAGAATATGGAGCCTGTAATAGGTATGCCGGCAATTGATTTTGTTATATATCTTGAGAATCTGTCAGATTGCAAAACTGAATTTATGCCAGGGGGAAATTCATTGGGCCGGGTATTTATATTTATGTTAAAAGGCAGTTTTTAGCCAAGTGGACGGAGGTTGAAGCCAAGTGGACGGAGGTTGAAGCCAAGTGGACGGAGGTTGAAGCCAAGTGGACGGAGGTTGAAGCCAAGTGGACGGAGGTTGAAGCCAAGTGGACGGAGG
>CAZOZP010000020.1:0-51431 GCA_964584325.1 uncultured Melioribacteraceae bacterium | reverse complement strand
GATTCTGCACTTAGGTCGCTGATTTGGGTTTAAGTGGGGGTGCGTTTTACTATTAACGTTGCGCTGCTCTGCAGCTGTTCTTTCTCCAGCCACCCCCGATTGCATCGGGGGCTATGCATATTTAATCCCTTCGGGATTTGGAAGTCTGCTCTTCCTTATATATTACATTTTTCTCAAATGAAGTCTCAAAGTCTTTAACTAAAGTTGCCCTCGACGAAACCGGGGGCTATAAGATTGTCTGTAGTTTCATTTAAAGCATTGACAATTGGCTATTAGATTTCGCACTTAGGTCACTGATTTGGATTTATCAGGGAATTATAATCTTTAATCAAGCTAATCATTTAATCACAAAAATCAGAGTTCAGATTATTCCATCCCTCGGGGATTTATGATTCCCCGTCTGTGCTTTCTGTGAGTTCTGTGGTTAATTTCCTAATGACAAATTTGGGTTAATTCATAAATTTTATACCAATAAAAAAACGCCTCCGGGCTTGATTTTTTCAACCTGTTAAGCTTTAAATTCATTGGTTCACCAATAGTCCAATCTTTCATTTGATTTGGATTGTCATATTTTTCTGTTTTGGTTGCACTTTTTTTTATTAAAATCGCCAAATACGCTGCTTTAGAAGCGTGAATAATAGCCTTTTCAATATGATAACTTTCTAAAAAGACAAATCGGCTGATTCTTTGAATACCCTTTTGTAATTCTTCGAAGTTACCTGCACCATCAGCTCCTCTAGTCACTATGCAAAGGGCTGTTTGATAAATATCTTCAATTACATCTTGTTCGGTTAAGTTTTCCAGTTCCCTATAAGAAAGTTCAGTCGCCGCGAAAGTTTTAAAAGTTGATTTGATAGTTTCAATATCAGAAACATTATCAGCAAGGGTGCCAATATCGTATAACTGCTTAATAATTTCCATACTCATACTGTCCTCCTTTTTGAAATAGGGAATTCCTGTAGTATTTGGAGCAAATGCAGTTAATTTATCACCGGTAATATCTTCTAAACATGGTGTTTTTACGGTTAAGGGTGCATCCTTTTCAGGAATAAAAGAGGATTGAATTTTAATATTTTCTAATTTTTGATATTGCGCTTCTTCAAAAAGAATATCAAGTAAAACATATTCCTCAGCCTTACTTGTTTTATGAAGAGGTGAGTAAAAAAATTTATAATGTGCTTTATCAATCTTTGTATTTAATGTTCTTTTTTGTTCCTCTTTTCTAATAAAACCTTGTTCTTCTACGACCTTATCCAAAATTTTGTTCAGGTTATCCGGTTTTTCAGACATTATAATATCTATATCTATCGATAATCTTTTAGTAGAATTTAGATGTAACATTAAAGCAGTACCACCCTTGAATACAAAGGATTGGTTTTGCTTTACCAATCCTTCAAGAAGTAATAAAGCTCTTATAACTTTCTCAACCAAAATTTTATCTGCATTTCGGTTCGCTTTTGATACTTTTTCAATCCATTCTGATGTTATTTTTTCTTTGTCAATCATAATCTATAATTTGGCAGCAAATTATTGTTGCTGCCGTATTTTTGAAACTGAACTTAAATAATTCATAAAAGTTTCCTTTTTTCTTCTTCTGGCTGCATATCGAATCATACGATTCTCATTGACTGTATATTTATTTGTCGCTTCCTGAAAAATAGTTCTCATTTCAGAACCTTGCTGGGCAGCGAAAATTACATCATCACAAAAGACATCAACCAACATTTTTTCTATAGTTGTAGTATTTAATCCTTCAATTTTTTGAGTAGGAGCCTCTGTAACTAATGGTTTAACAATAAGGGTTTCTTTTTCGTCCGGAAGATATTTCTCAATCAAATCTTCAGTTGGGTCAATAAACACAGAATACTTTGCCTGCTTTAAGAAGTAGAAAACAGCTTGAGCGGCATCCTTTTCAACTTCAATTAAAATATAAAATCTACCTGGTTGATGAACCATAAATTCATTAAAAGAAGATGTAGTCCATAAACATATATCTAAAAACGGAAATTCCTTTTTCAACTTTGAGTTTATCGTTTTGAGTTTGCTGTTAATTTCAGGAATAAATATTTTACTATTGCCCAGTGTATATTTCCCTCTTCCGATTCTGGTCAAAATACCCATTTGAACCAGGATATAAATTCTCCAATTTATTGTTGCAGTATTTAATTCCGTTTCATTAATTCTATAGAACTAAACAATATCATCAGTATTTAAAGATTGCACATCTTTAAACACTCTTTTTAATTCTTCGATATTTAGTTTCACAGTTGCGATAGCTATTTTTTTTAAAACAAATATAATAAAAATTATCTATAATTTGGCAGCATACTGAAAATGCTGCCGTAATATTGAAGTGTGCCGTCAAAAGTAACAACTCTTTTGTAAACTGTGGTTTTTATATTAATGTAATGTTAAGTAAATTAACAACCCTTCATCTGTTGGGATAGTGGAATAGCGATAACTCCCTTAAGCCTGCCCCAACTCTGTTACTCGTTACCTGTTACTCTGTCACGCGTGAAATATGTTTCCTTCGAAATAATTATCAGCATGCACATTTAAAGTATTTAAATGTTTATATTTGTCTATTACATATTAAACTAAATATTTTACTAATATTTGTAGTAATGAGTTAAAAAATGAAAATTTGGATTATTTGTATTGTTCTTTTATCTACCGAAATTACATCCCAAACTTTTTTAGATGTAACATACAAGTCCGGGAATCCCACAAATAGTACCGATCTGAATTTACTTCAGAAATTAACTTTTAGTCAAAATGATATTCTCTTTCATTTTAACGATAATTCAACTGCATCAAGGTTGATCTCAGAAATTGACAGAATTTACTTCAGTTTAACCGGCGGAGGCAGTACTTTACCGGTTGAGAATTCTACTGTTCAAATTCCTGATGCGTATCAGCTTTTTCAAAACTACCCCAACCCTTTTAATCCTTCTACAATTATAAGATATAACCTGCCGGCTAAAGCATTTGTTAGTATTAAAGTCTATGATATCTTGGGCCGGGAAACTTGTGTTTTGGTCAATGAAATAAAAGAAGCCGGAGCCCATAGTAGTCTGTTCGATGCATCAGCTTTTTCAAGCGGTGTTTATTTATGTAAGATGGTAACATCCGGATATTACGGTTCTTTTAGAATGATACTTTCGAAATAGGCGGAAAAATGAAATCAATTTTTGCAGTTTTAATTTTTATTTCTTCAATTGGTATTATAAGTGCACAGGACATTCTGTTTTATAAAAATACAGGCGAAGTACAAATTCTTGATTTAGCAGAGATACAGTATCTTGAGTTTTCTGATACACCTTCTGCAATAAATCTCAGAAAAACTGACAACTCCATAATCGTTGTTTTACTTGCTGAAATCGACAGCATAAAGTTCAGCGGCAACCGTTCAAAAAATATCATATCTTTCTCTGTTAATGGGATACAAGGAATTATAAACGAATCCCAAAAAACAATTACAGTTACTATGCCATTTAATACAAATCTATCTGAACTGACGGCAGAGTTTGTTTCCACCGGAAAAACTGTGGAAATTGCAGGTACATTGCAAACCAGCGGAATAACGGTAAACGACTTTTCCCGAACTCAGATTTACAGAGTTACTGCGGCAGATTCTTCAACTAAAGATTATCTTGTCTCTGTACTATCGCTCCCGAGAGATCAAAACGGCTGGACTATCTTTACACCTTCTTCTGACAGCAGAATTTTATATGTCTCCGGCAATGGAAATGATCTTTCAGGTACCGTATATTCATCCGGGCAGATTGCCGATCCTTTTAATCCGGGTCAGATTAATGCTTTTGCAACTTATGAAGCAGCTTATTCGCTAACACGTTCGGGTTACCCTGATTGGATTCTTCTCAACAGAGGTGATACAATCAAAACTAATATTTCAATGCGTTCAGGCAGAAATGAATATGAATATTCCTTGATTGGCTCTTATGGCCCGGGACTGTCAATGCCTGTTGTATGGCCGGCTGATATCAATACTGCAGCCCTTAGTATTCCAAGCACTAATGCATATTCTGCAGTATCCGGAGTGGAATTCTGCGCATTAAACAGAGACCCTTCCGGCGCCGGTTACTCTGTTGATGGCACAATAGGAATACGCGCTGTAACTAATCGTACAATTACTAATATCCTTCTTGAAGGTTGTGTTTTCAGATTTTTCACAGGAAATCAAATTCAGTCAACAGACGGTGGAATATGCAGCAATATTGTGATTCGCCGCTCGTTATTTTTAGATAACTATTCTACAGGAGTGGGCCATTCACAAGGTTTGTATATGGCTTTTGCTAACGGTGTACTGCTTGAGGAAAACATTTTTGACCACAACGGCTGGTACAGTAAATCCCCCGGATTGCCCGGAACTGCTACAATGTTTAACCATAACACTTATTTTGAAGGATGCCATAATGTGATCTTTGCGAGGAATATTTTTCTGAGGGGCTCAAGCATGGGCAATAAGTTTACCGCAAACTTAGGTGAAGCTAGTTCAACCAACATTTCGATAAAAGATAATCTTTATGCTGACGGAGAAATTGGCATCGGTCTGGGTGGAAATACAGTTGGGCAGTACAGATTTAGAAATATTTCTGTTGAAGGAAATGTATTTACCGAAATAGGAAGATCGCAGCCTACATCAAGAACTCTTGGGTGGGGACTTGATGCTGTTGGTTGGAATACCGGCAATATCTCCGGGAACCTATTCCTTAATTTCAGCAATCCTGTTGTTACCAATATTTACGGCTTGAGAGTTGAAGGAGGATCTGCAAATATCAGGATTGACAACAATGTATTTTATAATTTGAATCCCCACGGCAATAGCAGTAATGCACCCGCAATACTATTTGCTGACACCAGAACAATACCAACTGATGGTGTTATAGTAAAGAATAATTTTATAAGTGAACCGGTAAATCAGTTTAGGGTATTTCAGGCAGATGCTGCTGATGATATAACTTTATTCAGTTTCACACATAACAAATATTATACGCCAAACGAAAACACTGCTTTTAGCGTTGAAGGAAGTATTGGTAATTTCTCACTATGGAAAGGGATAACAAATGACAATTCAGAGTTCACTGAATCATGCTTTGAACAACCCTCAGGCAGCATTGAAACCTACATGCAGAGCCTGGATCTGGAACCTTCAATAGATGAATTTATAAAAAGATGCAGAATGCAGAACAGGTTTTACCATGATTCTAGCTTTGATGCTGAAACAATACTCAACTGGCTCAAAGCCGGATTTTTTTGACCACTTTAAACACCGGTTTAAGAGTTTTATTACGAATATCAGATTAACCGAAAGTAAGATTGAACCTGTTTCAGATTATTCTTATGTGTTTTGTGGTAATTACAAATTTAGGAGATACCGATTATTTAAACATAATACCTTCGAGAGCCTTAAGTCAGCGGATGCATTTACACAAAATTATTTACACTCCCATTTTGCTTGATACAGTAAGAATCGGTAAACCCACTAACATAACTCTTTCTGTACAAATTCGGGGCATTTTATTTTCTTCCGGTACTCTTTGAAAATCTTTCCTTATCGTACAGAGTCCGTACATTCTGATTTATGAACCTGTTCAGCCCCTGTCCATGCTCTGCGAGTCCCTTCATTTCAAGAACATTATTCTTTCCTGCGGATTCATAAGTGTAGGCATAAACCGATCCGTCCCGGAATATTATCTCAATGAAATCCTCCCCTGTTTCATAGGCTGATATTCCCGAATTGCCCCCAAGGTTTTTGTATTTCGGCATAATACTCCTTTTATCAATTATCATTATTTTTTTTTAATGACAAATTAGGGTTAAACAATATTTCGGCTCTTACTTATATATACGAAAGTTAGTGAAATTTGTTCAAAGAAAACTGAAAATAAAACCGGGGTCAGAGAATTTTTTTGCAGGATTATTTAATGGCTTAGTAACAGAGTAATTTTCAGGCAGCATATTCAATAGGTTTAATGTTATTGAATTCCTTCTGTTTCTGTCGTAATTCTTCTTCCAAATCATAATCGTTCTGAAGTCCCATCCAAAATTTTGCTGTTGTTCCAAAATATCTGGATAATCTCAGTGCCGTATCCGCAGTTATCCTTCTCTTCCCCTTTATGATTTCACTCAGCCTGGTTTCCGGAATAAATATCTCTTTGGATAACCTGTAAGCAGTTATCTCCATAGGAATTAAAAATTCTTCCTTGAGTATTTCACCCGGATGTATATTTCTTAATGTTTCCATTTTAACCTCTAATGATAATCAATTATTCTTACTTCAAAAGCATCCTCGTTCTCCCAATTAAAGATAATTCTCCATTGGCTGTTTATTCGGATACTATATAAACCTTGCATTTCTCCGCTCATTTTTTCAAGATGATTTGCAGGCGGAATTCTTAAATCATTTATGTTTTGAGAGTTATTAATCAATCTTAATTTCCTTCTTGCAATTTCTTGAATATTAAAAGGTAGTTTTGCTGATCTCAACCCTTCCCATATTTTTTCTGTTTCTTTATCCGCAAATGTTTTTATCAAAAATCAGCTCCCCCTATTACTAACGTTAAACGTAAGCATTTTTTTAAAAATATGCAATCACTTTTTCAATGCCCTATTATTATGTGTTTTAGAATTAGTGATACTGCAACCGTTTTCATAAACAATATCCCCACAAATTATATTGCAAATCACATTCAGCATATCGCAATAATATTAATTGTACATTTACATTAAATATTTGTATTAATTGCGTGTATAAAAAACAAGCTGGTAAACACAACTATTGAAAATGGGAATGAGAAAAACCAATTCCCATCAAAAAGACTAAAAAAATGGTTTAAAAAGTAAGACATATTTGGAAAGAGGATCATGGTGCAGCGGGATATCCCGGACCCGAAAATGAATATGCCTGTATTTATTGACATAGAAGCCTCGTCTTTGGGATCGAGCTCATATCCCATTCAGATTGGCCGGAATTCCGATACTCTGTTTTCAGAAATGTTGGCAACAAATACTGAAACTGTGGATGTGAAGGTAATTCTGAATCGACTTAAAGAAACAGCCGCTTTGATATCCCCTGCGATTCACGGGGAAGATGCTGATGTTCGGTACCTGATAACACTGCACAAACTTGTTGAAGAATATTCCTCGTACTCAAGAATTATATAATCTTAATATTCTTCTCTTTCAGAAGCCGGAGGCCTAATTCTCTTAACTTGTATTTTTGTATTTTACCTGATGCTGTCAGAGGAAAACATTCTACGAAGAATATGTATTTGGGAATTTTGAATCTTGATATTTTTCCGCGACAGAAATCACGAATATCTTCTTCAGTAAGTTTGCTGTCCTGATTTGTAATAATAAATGCACCGACTTCTTCACCGTACTTTTCAGAAGCAATTCCAACAACTTGCACATCTTTCACAGGAGGCATAGTGTATAGAAATTCTTCTATTTCACGCGGATAAATATTCTCTCCTCCGCGAATAATCATATCTTTCAGCCTTCCAGTAATTTTGAAATATCCGTCAGCTGTTTTAAGTCCGATATCACCGGAATGAAGCCATCCGTCTTTGTCTATTACTTCAGCAGTGGCTTCCGGATTCTTATAGTATCCCTTCATAAGACTGTAACCACGGCAACAAATCTCACCCGGCTTTTCAGGCGGACACTCCAATCCTGTTTCAGTATCAACTATCTTAACTTCTATATCAGGCAATTCTCTGCCGATAGTAGTTACTTTCACCTCTATCGGATCATCTGTTCTGGTCTGGGTCATAACCGGTGAAGCTTCTGTTAAGCCGTAAGCAATTGTGATTTCCTTTGCATGCATCTTGTCTATTACTTTCCGCATAACATCTATCGGACAAGGAGAGCCTGCCATAATACCTGTTCTAAGCGACCTTAGATCAAACATATCGAACATAGGATGATTCAATTCTGCGATGAACATTGTCGGTACTCCGTATAAAGCAGTTGCTTTTTCCCTTTGTACTGAAGCAAGTACCACAAGCGGATCGTAAGCTTCAATTATAACTGCTGTTGCTCCGTGTGTCAGAATGGCCATAATTCCGAGAACTAATCCGAAGCAATGGAATAAAGGAACGGGCAGACATACTCTGTCATTATCGGTCAGCTTCTGGCACTCCCCGATTCCGAATCCGTTGTTCAAAATATTATGATGAGAAAGCATTACACCTTTAGGAAATCCGGTTGTACCTGAAGTGTACTGCATATTTATTACTTCATGGCAGGTTAATGATTTCTTTATTTCATTAAGTTCAGCATCATCAACGTGATCACCAAGCAGTATAAGTTCTTGTGTATTATACATTCCCCTGTGTTTTTCCGGACCAATAAAAACAACGTTCTTAAGTGTATGAAAATTGGAAGAACTTAAATGGCCCCTCTGATGAAGCTTCAGTTCAGGCACAAGTTCATAAACCATATTTACATAATCGCTATCCCTGTAACCGCCTATAATACACAAAGTATGAAGATCGGCATTATTAATAAGATAATATAACTCGTTAGTCTTGTAATTTGTATTAATTGTTACAGTTATCGCTCCGATTTTCGCTGTGGCAAAAAGGAATGTAAGCCAGTCGGGTACGTTAGTAGCCCAAATACCCACGTGATCGCCTTTTTTAATTCCTATTGAAAGCAATCCCTTAGCCAGCTTGTTAACCCTTTTATCGAAATCTGCATAAGTCAGACGCAAATTTCTGTCTGAATAGACAATAAACTCTTTATCCGGTCTGAGGCTTACATTTAATTCAAGTACTTCACCTAAAGTTTTTTCAATCATATTAGTCTGCCGGTGATTATAAAGGAATATAAACTACAGCCATTATCCTGGCATCGGAATTCCCGGAAGCATGAACATGGTGCGGAACAATCGAATCATAATAAATGCTATCGCCCGGGCCAAGTGTAATTAACTCTTTTCCGTAAACAATTTCAATATTTCCTTGAAGTACATAAATAAACTCTTCCCCTTCATGTGTTGAAAGGGAATATTCCTCACTTACAGTCTTGATCTCAATAATGAACGGCTCCATATGTCTGCCGGTCTTTTCTGAAGCAAGCGGGAAATAAAGCATTGCGGATTTATCTGCACTCTGGTTATTGGAAAAGCTTATACTCGGAATAGAAGTATCTTTTCGCGTAATTGTAGGGCCAATATGCTCATAGTCTTCCATAAATGTTCCCAGACGCACACCCAGCACTCTGGCAATTCTAAGAAGAGGTGCCAGAGAAGGAATAATATTGTTTTTTTCAATCTCTTCAAGCTGTTCCCTTGTTATGGCAGCTCTTTCGGCCAATTCATCAAAAGAAATATTTAACCCTTCACGAAGGTGTGTAATTCTGCTTCCAATTTGATTTTTCATTTTATTTTTGATTTTGTTTATCATTTGTTCAATTCCGGCAATGCTCTTTCTGTTTATAGACTTAAGAACTTTTCAATAAGTTAAAAATGCGATATATAACTCATAATTATTTTGACTTGCGCCTAAAATAGTAAAAATGGGCAAAAGATTAAATATGAAATGCAAAATAATCCGCAAAATTTAACCGAATAACCCTTTTATATATTGATTATTCTTATCTATCCTGAAGAATTGGATTAAATGTTTCGGACTTCACCCGTCGCGCTTGCCGGGTATTTCACTTTAAACAGAAAAAGGCCGGAAGACGGAACTGACTCGAATGCCGCTTCCCTGTCTTTTTGCATAAGTATTTCAGACACAACAGACGGTTCTCTATTTGTCTCGTATATTTTAAGAACACTTCCTGTAATTGCCCTTACCATTCCGTGTAAAAACCTGTCGGCCTCAATTCTGAAAAAGACGAAATCGCCTTTTCTGTACCATCTTGCATCCGTTACATCACAAAGCTTGTTTTCAGAAGCGCATATTTTTCTGGAAAATGAAGAAAAATCCTTTTTTCCGATAAACTTTTCCGAAATGCTGTTTAGCCCGGAGATATTAAGTGAGGAATAATGATTCTTGAACAAACAATACTTCCTGAAAAAGGGATTTTCAGATGTACTCAAAACATATATGTAAATTCTTCGTTTTGCATCAAATCTTGCGTGAAACTCTTCGGGTACCGTGAATATAGATTTTATTCTTATTTCAGGCGGGAGCATCCCGTTTAGCGATCGGTGCAGTTTTTCGGAATCTTTCTCAACGGAAGCACGGAAGTTTGCAACTTGTCCCCAGGCATGAACCCCTGCATCAGTTCTGCCGGAGCCGATTAAATTGATTTTTTCTTTGAACAAAATTTCGAGGGCAGAAGTTATCCTGCCCTGAACTGAATCTGCATTTTTTTGTATCTGCCAACCCGCGAAATTTGTTCCGTCATACTGAACTTTTAGTAAATAGTTTGGCATTTCAAAGCTGTGTGTGGAAATTCAACTGCATCCCTGCCGGAATATTTGCTGCTGTTACCGGACTAAAAGATACTCCCCATTCATTTCCTGCAATTTCCCGGTTATGTTTGGAAACCAGTCTTACGGCATTTATTGCGCTTAATACTCTATTCAAAACCATTGCCGCACCAACAAACTTCATTGTATTCCCTGCATATTCTGCCGAAAGCCACATACTGCGGTATTCGCGTCTTTGCTGAGCTGATTCCCATCTCCAGTAATCAGACTGCACATTATACCGGTCACTGAATTCACGGTTCAATTCTTTTTCAAGATTATATGCCTCAATGCTTGCATAATTACCTATATCGATATAGAACTGTTCATCTTTATCCCCCGAAACACCGGCTCTTGATTTTGCAAATGATTTATAATTATCTTCTTTCCATCCCTGATAATAATTAAGCCCGATCAACGTTCCCCACAATCCGGCTTCTGCAATAGTAAAATATTTTCCGCTTGAGTAATCTCCGGCATAAAGCTCGCCCATTCCGGGTAAAAGCATGGAATATAAAATTGCAACTGCAGCGTTCTTTTTATTAGATTGAGACTTAACCGGCAATTCTGACATAGGTGCAAGACCAGCATCTTTTATTTCAATTCTCAATTCCGTTAGGCTGGCAGACTGGCAGAATACAACACCTGCAATAAAAAATAACAAAACTATTTTTCGCATATTAACCTGCTTTAATTACTAATTGATTTATGTCACTTAAATAATACTCTTCAGTATAGGCTCCCATAGCATCGGCACCCTTTATTCTTGCATCAAAGTAACTGTTTTCTAATCCGGTAGAATACCTGTGAGCCACCCTTACATAATTGGAAGAAAATCCTTTTATGATTCCGTCATCGTGGCTTGATTCAAAAAGCACTCGGAGATTAGAATTAACGAAACGCGAATGAAACCCGAGCTTTTTCCCTTCTCCCAAATCCCTTAATCTGTTTGTACGATTCCGTCTTTCTGCCGGATCAACTGAACCGGGATATTCTATTGCCGGAGTTCCCGGTCTCTCGCTGTAACTGAATGCGTGAAGGTATGACAAAGGAAGTGAATCAACAAATTCGTAAGTTTCCGCAAAATGCTCTTCCGTCTCGCCCGGAAATCCAGAAATCACATCTGCACCAATTCCTGCATCCGGAATCTCCTCCGCAATTTTATGAACACGATCAATATATAAATTTTTATTATATCGTCTCTTCATAAGCTTGAGAATTTCCGTGCTTCCGCTCTGGAGCGGAATATGAAAATGCCTTGCAAGTTTTTCCTCGTTTTTAACAAGGGTAATAATCTCATCTGTTACAAGGTTTGGTTCTATTGAACTTATTCTGATTCTAAAATCCCCATTTATACGAACAAGACTTTTCAAGAGTGAGGCAAGATCAAATTCGCTATTCTTACCGTAATCCCCCACATTAACACCTGTAAGAATAATTTCCCTGTAGCCTTCTTTAATAAGTTGTTCTGCCTGTATCAGCACATTTTCCGGATTTTCACTTCTGCTTGCACCTCTTGCCTTGGGAATTGTGCAATAAGTACAGGGGAAATCGCAACCATCCTGTACTTTCAAAAAAGCTCTTGTTCTCGAGTCTGCATCACTTGAAGAAGCTGCACGAAACTTGCTGTTTCCTTCAACCGGTGCAGTATAAATGCAGGAAACATCAGATTTTATAAAATCGCGGGCAAAATCAAATACATCAAACTTTTCATTGCTGCCGAGCACAAGATCCACACCGGGAATTGAGGATACTTCTCCCGGACGAAGCTGTGCATAACAGCCTGTAACAATTATATAAGCATTGGGATTGTTTCTCATTGCGCGCCTTACGATCCGGCGGCATTCTTTATCGGCATTATCGGTCACTGAGCAAGTATTAATAAGATATACATCAGCTTTCGAATTAAAATCTTCTATTTCAAAACCATTCTTCAGAAACTGTAGGCCAACTGAAGATGTTTCTGCAAAATTCAGTTTACATCCGAGTGTATAAAAAGCAACTTTTTTACTCAAATTTTTCCTTTCAAAAAAAAAAGGCTGTAACGTTCAAAATATAATATATTTTCTGAACTATTACAGCCCTTTAATTCTAACTCAAGATATTATTTCTGTTCGCTTTCCGGTTCTGCTTTAGCGGCTTCCGGAGCAGCATCTTTTCTGATTTCTGTTTCATAAAGATTGAAATCGGAAGAATCATATTTTCCGAGGTCGGCGTTCTTAATCTCGTCTGTTGTAACTCTTTCAAGATTATGAACTTTGATGTATTCGGCAATTTCTTCTTCAGATGCTTCTTTCAGAGCACCAAGTGCGCTGAGAACTATCTTTTTATTGTCTCTGTCAAATTCAACTACACGAACTTTAATCTTTGAATCAAGCGGGAATCCGAAAATGAGATTCTTGATTCTTGACGGAGAAAGCTGAGTTGTAGGAATAAACCCGTCAACTTCTCCTGCTATTTCAGCAATAAGTCCTTTTTCAATGATTCTGACAATTTTGCTTTCTACTATTGTACCAACGGCATAAGTTTTTTCGAACTCTGTCCATGGATTTTCTTTAACCTGTTTGTGGCCTAAAGATATTTTTCTTTGTTCAGTGTCAACACCAAGAACAATTACTTCAATTCTTTCGCCTTTCTTAACAACTTCGCCGGGGTGGCGGATTTTCTTTGTCCAGGAGAGATCAGAAATATGTATAAGTCCGTCAACTCCGGGTTCAAGTTCAACAAACACGCCGAAATTTGTAAGATTTCTGGCAACACCTTCGTGTTTTGATCCTACAGGATATTTCTTCATAAGTTCTGTCCACGGATCCGGAACTAGCTGTTTCATACCGAGAGAAATCTTCTTTTCGTTCTTATCAAGGCTGAGTATTTCAGCTTCAACAACCTGACCCATTGAAACATGCTGGGAAGGATGCTTAATATGAAGAGTCCAGCTCATTTCAGAAATATGAATAAGACCTTCAATGCCTTTTTCGATTTCAATGAAAGCGCCGTAATCTGTAAGAGAAACTACGCGGCCGGAAACTTTATCGCCGATTTTGTATTTTTCTTCGATTTTATCCCATGGATGTGGCATAAGTTGTTTGAGGCTAAGAGAAATTCTTCTTTTTTCAAGATCGTAGTCTGTAACAACAACTTTAATTTTTTCATCGAGTCTGACAATTTCGCTTGGGTGGTTAATTCTTCCCCAGCTAAGATCTGTAATGTGAACAAGACCGTCAACACCGCCTAAGTCAACAAACACACCGAAATCAGTAATAGCTTTAACCGTACCTTCAAGAATCTGTCCTTTCTCAAGGCTTTCAAGAATTTCTTTTCTGGTACCTTCGATATTCTTTTCAATAAGAATTTTATGCGATACAACAACATTCTTTGTAGGTATATTGATCTTAACAATCTTGAATTCCATTGTTTGACCAACATAAGCATCGAAATCTCTAACCGGACGGATATCTATCTGTGAACCGGGGAGGAATGCTTCAAAACCGAGAAGGTCAACAACCATACCGCCTTTAATTCTCTTAAGAATTTTTCCGCTAATAATTTCGTCTTTTTCATTTGCATTGAGTATTCTATTCCAGATTTTAAGATTATCTGCCTCTTTCTTGCTAAGAACAGGAATTCCATCTTCGCCTTCGATACTCTGTACAACTATGTCGATTTCTGAACCTATTTCAATAGCTTCACCTTCAAATTCGTTTCTGGCTATTGAGCCGTCTGATTTGAATCCTACATCAACAACTACAACATCCTGGTTTACGCCTACTATTTTTCCTTTGATAATTTCCCCTTCCTTAAGGTCGCGGAAAGAATCGCCGTAAAAATGAAGAAACTGTTCCAGTTCCTGTGGCGTGTATTCATCTTCGTTATAGAATTTAATTACTGTGCGGTTTTTTCTAACCGGCTTTTTTTGTTCTTGTTGGACCACGCGTCCTCCTGATAATTATTTCTGCTTTTCCTTCCAAAGGCCGTTTCTTCAGGGAAAGCTGTTTTTTTAGTTTAACATATATCCGGCCTAAATTTTCCTAATTTCTTCCAGTCTTTTAAGAATAATTTCAGCTTCTTCTTCCACACTTAACGAAGATGAATCTATTTCAATCGAACCCTCGGCTTTTGTCAGGGGACTGGCCTTGCGCTGAGAATCAATCTTATCGCGCATGTTTATATTTTCTTTAATTTTATCAACCGTAATCTCTTCATTCTGCGCTTCAAAATCTTTTTTGCGCCTTTCTGCTCTTTTATCTATTGAAGCGGTAAGAAATACTTTTATATCAGCTTCAGGAAAAACAACCGTAGTTGTATCTCTTCCTTCCGTTACGATGTTTTTTTCACGACCGAACTGCTGCTGAATTCTAACAAGTTCTTCTCTTATTTCAGGAATTGCTGCTACGTCACTTACCTTAAAACTCACTTCTACGGAACGGATTTTCTCGGTAACATCTTCTCCGTTTATAAAAACAATTGCAGTATTGTTGCGGAAATCCAAGTCAAACTCAGATTTTTTTACCAAAGCAGTTAATGCATTTTGATTATCGGCAATTCCTTCCCTTAACCCCAGATAAGTAACTGCCCTGTACATTGCCCCTGTGTCCAGATAAACAAAACCAAGTTTTCCGGCAAGCATTTTTGCCAATGTACTTTTTCCTGACCCCGCCGGGCCGTCTATTGCTATAATTATATTTTTTGACATAGACCGCAAATATAATCAAATAGGCAAATAATATCCAGAAATTAATTTTAAGGGGAAAAATGAAGAATTAAAGCGATATGGAACTTAGCTAAGATATCTTCTAAAATTCTGAGCTTAAAAGCCGTCTTATTTCATCAAAATAAGTCTTTTTACCTGAACGCTCTTTTTAGCTTTCATTTTACAGAAATAGATTCCTGAAGAAAGATCGCTGCCATTAAATCTGAAATTGTGTTCTCCTGCTTCAAAAACTTCATCTGCAAGTTCTTTAACACGCCTTCCGAGAAAATCGAATATTTCAATCTTTACTTTTGTCTGTTCGGGTAAATTTATTTTTATCACCGTTTCCGGATTAAACGGATTTGGGTAAGCATCGTGAAGTCGAAACTCAGGAGATATTTCTTCTCCGGAGGCTAATTCCGTTTTTGCAAATGATATTGAATCAGGTTTTGAAAATCCGTCTGAAACAACACATCGAAATCCGGCATCTTCCATAAAACCGGTAAATACTTTTTCTGAATAGACTTTAATCTCTTCAGAATTTGAAAAACAGCTTCCGCCCTTGATTATTTTGCTTCCGGGTATATCGGCAACAGTATCCGAAGTAAATTCCCAAACATTTCCGGTCATATCATATGCTCCACAATCGGAAACCGAATTCTTTGTGCGGAAACCTTTGTAAATTTTCCCGTTATAGAATCCCGTAGGTGTGGTAAATTCACCGTAAGGAGTAATTGATTGAACAAACGTTGCTCTGGCTGTATCAGCCTTGCCGCCCCAGTAATAATCCGAAGGATTCTCGCCCCTAGCGGCCTTTTCCCATTCTGCCGATGTTGGAATTCGCATTCCGTATCTCAAGGCAAAACTATGTGCAGCTAAATAACTCACGCCGGCAACCGGATGGTATTCATAATTAATTTTAACGGTAAATTTATTCTGTTCTGTATTGATATAAGCATATTCAGTGCCCATCCTGTACAGTTCTTCAACCTTCTGCAATTCTGAAGCATTATTCGGCACTTTTAAATAAACAATGGAATCCTTTATCTCAAGTTTTCCTTTGGAATTTAATTCATTCAGGAATTCAGCAAAATGCAGGTTAGTTACTTCATACTTCATCATTTCAAAATCGTAATGAAGAAATTCATTGCGTGCCTGCTTACCTCGTAAATATTTTCCTTGCTCAACGGGAAGAAGATCGAACGGTATTTCGTCCGCTTTACGGTCATATGCAAAAATTCTTACTACAAGCCCGTTAACTTCAAGATCAGGATGTTCATCCGGGAAAGCCCACCTTATAGTCTTACCTATTCCGGGAGAAACATTATTTCCGAAATCACCTTCAATTTCATTTATGGATAAATTCCAGGTTCGGCCACTGTCAGGACTTGCGCTAACAATTATCTGGAGGGAATCGGATTCATAATCAAAGACATCATAACTTATTAATAAAAAATCATCAACTTTGGCAATTTTAACATTCTCTACCACAGGAGGGGCATTCTGCGCCTTTATCGATAAGGCACAAAAGAAGAGAACAACCAAGAGTGTAAATTCTTTAATCAAAAAATGCCTTTAATTGGTTTTTGTATTCCGAAAGTTCGAAAAATAAGACTTTAGATTCCGAATGTCAATTATTTTTCTTTTTATGAAGTAGTTTATTTCCATCATCATTTTTATCAAAATCTTGACTGGGGCTCAAAATTAACTCGTGATGTTTTTCATCTGTTTTTTTTATTCATTATATTCGGAAATTAAAAATTTCAATTTTACCGGTTTAAAATGAACAATAAATATGAAGCTGTTATCGGACTTGAAGTTCACGCTCAGCTACTCACCGAAACAAAAATATTCTGTAGCTGCTCAACAAAATTCGGGAATCCCGCCAATTCTAATATTTGTCCCGTATGCTTAGGCCACCCGGGTGTTTTACCGGTTCTTAATAAAAAGGCAGTTGAATTTGCAGTCAGGATGGGATTGGCAACTAATTGCAGAATTAATCAAAAATCAGTTTTTGCCAGAAAAAATTACTTTTATCCGGATTTACCAAAGGGATACCAGATTTCACAATATGACCTTCCTATTTGCGAAAACGGACATATAGATATATTACCTAAAGACGGAACAGCCAAAAGACTCGGAATTACCAGAATTCATTTAGAAGAAGATGCAGGAAAGTCCATCCACGACCAGGATTCAGATACTCTCGTTGATGTTAACAGATGCGGTGTTCCATTAATTGAAATTGTTTCCGAGCCCGATATGCGTTCTGCTGAAGACGCTTATCTGTATCTTGTTAAGATAAAACAGATACTCGAATATTTAGGTATTTGCGACGGAAATATGGAGGAGGGTTCTCTCCGATGCGATGCTAATATTTCCATTAGGCCTGTTGGACAAAAGGAGTTCGGAACTAAAGCCGAGGTTAAGAATATGAACTCGTTCCGAAATGTGGAAAAGGCAATTAACCGGGAAATCGAAAGGCAGACAGAAATTATTGAAGACGGCGGAAAAATTGTACAGCAGACATTATTATGGAATGCTGATCTTAATGAAGTATTTCCAATGAGAAGCAAAGAAGAAGCTCACGATTACAGATATTTTCCTGAACCCGACCTTATGCCGGTTATTGTTTCTGATAAGTGGAGAACTGAAATACTTGATTCTCTCCCGGAACTTCCTGAAGCAAGAAGAACACGGCTTGTAAGTGATTACAGTTTACCTGAATACGATGCGGAAATCCTTACTTCTTCAAAAAATATAGCCGATTATTATGAAACAGCAGTTAAAACTGCCAAAGACCCAAAAGCGGTTAGCAATTGGGTTATGGGAGATGTTTTAAAAGTAATAAAAGAAGAAAAAGTTGAGATTTCTGAATTTCCGGTAAAACCTGAACAACTCGGTAAACTTGTTAATCTAATAAGCAACAATACAATCAACGGGAAAATCGCTAAGGATGTTTTCTCTGAGATGCTTAAATCAGGAAATGATCCCGAGCAGATTGTAAAAGATAAAAATCTTGTTCAGATAACAGATTCATCACTTATAGAAAATGCCGTTGAAAATGCAATATCGCAAAATCCTGCTGAAGTAAAGGAATATCTTGCCGGAAAAGTAAAGCTCATCGGATTCTTTGTAGGGAAAATAATGCAGGAAACAAAAGGCAAAGCCAATCCGCAGGCAGTAAATGAAATACTTAAGCAAAAACTTGAATCAATGAGGCTGTAATGAATAAATGGTCACTTAACGGAAAGAAAGCTTTGGTTACAGGCGGCACAAGAGGTATAGGAGCTGCAATTGCCGAAGAATTCCTTTCTCTTGGCGCCGAGGTCTGCATTGTATCCAGAAACCATGATGATATTGAGAGAATAGTTAATTCTTATAGAGAAAAAGGATTAAAGGCATATGGATTTGCTGCCGATTTAAGTATCCCTGAATCTAGAAAAGAACTTATAGACTATATTCCTGAAATCTGGAACGAACTTGATATTCTTGTTAACAATACAGGAATTAACATAAGGAAAAAAGCGCAGGATTTCACAGATGAAGAAATTGATAAAATTTTTGAAACCAATCTGAAATCTGCTGTTTCTCTTTGCAGGCTTTCTTATCCTCTTCTATGCAAATCAGGCAATGCATCAATTGTAAATATTTCTTCAGTGGCCGGACTGGTTCATATAAAAACCGGTGTGGCATACGGTATGACTAAAGCAGCCTTGATTCAAATGACAAAAAATCTCGGTGCTGAGTGGGCAAAAGACGGTATAAGAGTAAACTCAATAGCCCCTTGGTATATTGATACAGATTTAGTTAAACCTGTTCTTACAAATCAAGCATATCTCAATGAAGTGTTAAGTCGTACTCCCGCCGGAAGAATCGGAAAGCCTTCAGAAGTTTCAGGTCTTGCCGCATTTCTCTGCATGGAGCAAGCAGCATATATTACCGGACAAACAATTGCAGTTGACGGTGGATTTACTATTTACGGATTCTGATTTGTCTTAAATCTTCAGCATTTTGTTGTTCTGGGCATATTCAATAATTTCCGGATTCTGAAGATTTTTCAGTGCTTCAACAAATTTCCGAATTCTGTTAACCGATTCAGTCATAATATAGAAATCATCTTTTAGCTTTTCCCTTGTGACGTCATCAAGTTCAGTTTCCAGATTTTTTTGAGACATAACAAGACTGGCAAGAGGATTATTAATCTGATGTCCGATTGTACAGGCAAGCTCAACAATTGCTTTGTTATGTTCATTTTTTCTAAGTTCAATCTGAAGATTATGGATTCTGGTGCCGGATCTTATTCTGGCGAGTAGTTCCTGGTTTTCGATAGGTTTTACAAGAAAATCGTCTGCACCAACATCGAGGCCCATAACCCTGTCTTTCAGAGAAGCTCTTGCTGTGAGCACAATAAAATATATAAGCTTAAACCTCTCCTGATCCTTCACAATATTGCATAACTGCAGGCCGTCCATCTGCGGCATCGTCCAATCAGCCACAATAACTTTTGGAAGATAGTTCTCCAATATTTTCAGAGCCTCAACTCCGTTTGTAGCAGATTTAACATCATAACCGTTTTTTGCAAGAAGCCGCTCAAGTATAAAACGGGTATCGTTTTCATCTTCCACAATTAGTATTTTATCTTTTTCTTGTTCCATTCTCTATCAGATTATATACTTTTTCAAGAAATTTATTAAAATCGGAAATCGGTTTTATAACAAAATCGTCTGCCTTACTTGCAGAAAAATAATCCGAATCTCCGGGTTCATTCTTATAAGCTGTAACTACAAGCACAGGTATATTCTTTATCTTATAATCGGATTTAATTCGTTGAGATAAATACACACCGTCAACTTTTTTATCCCTAACATAAGTATTCTTTAAATTTATGTCCAGTATCACAGCCTTAATAATTTCTGAATCCAGTAATTTAAATATCTCATCACCATCTTCAGTAATCAAAACATCGAAATTTGTACGCTGAAATAAAAACTTATAAAACTGCTGTGCAAACGGATCATCTTCAACAATAAGAATTTTATCTTTCATTTCATCACATTATATCTAACGATTATACTTATTCTTCGGTTTGCGGAACTGTACGGATTATCCGGTAATTTCAGCCTGTTTGCCGCATACCCCCGAACTTCGTCAATTTGATCTTCATTTAGTCCGCCAACAATCAAAGAACGTCTTGCTGAATTTGCACGATCTGCACTTAATTCGTAATTTGTATATCCCAGAGCCCCACCGGAAAACTTAGTGGCATCTGTATGTCCTTCAACAATCAATTTATTGCTCAGTTTTGATAATTCACCGCCAATTTTTTCTATTATCATTCGAGGTTGTGCCTTCAGATTTGCGGTACTTATTTCAAAAAAAGCTTCATTCTCGCTCTCCATTAATTCGATACGCAGTCCTTCAGGAACAATTTCAATTTTAATCTGATCCATCATTGTTTGAAATTCCGGACTCTCATTTAGTTTGCCCGCAATCTCTTCACCCATCTGCTTGAGTTTTTCTTCTTCTTTCCGGCGGAAAGCTTCTTCGTCAAGAACCTTCGGAGCAAGAGATGAATTATCCTGGTCAATCAGAGTAGGGCCTTTCCCAACATTAACACCCATAGGATCATTAAAATAGTCTGCGATCGCTTGTTTAGTTTCTTCACTTGAACTAAGAATCCACAAAACGATAAAAAGAGCCATCATAGCTGTAACAAAGTCGGCGTATGCAACCTTCCATGCACCTCCGTGATGCCCGCCTCCGCCTTTCTTAGCTTTCTTAATTATTATCGGTTGGGATTCGCCTTCCTGGCCCGGCATTGCCATTATTTTCCTCTTAAGAAGTTTTCGAGTTCCTGGAAGCTCGGTCTAGAGGTAGAAACAAGTGTTCTTCTTCCGATTTCAACAGCAACAACCGGCGGATTTCCTTTGGCATAAGCAACAACGCAGGCCTTAATTGTTTCTAAATATCTTACTTCATCTTCAATCATATGTTCAATGTTTGTTGCAAGTGGGCCAACATATCCGTAAGACATTAAAACTCCAAGGAATGTACCCACAAGAGCAGCGGCAACGTGATGGCCAACAGCTTCTGCGCCGGCATTAATACTTCCCATTGTTACTATGATACCAAGTACCGCAGCCACAATTCCTAATCCGGGCAGTGCATCTCCAACCTTTGAAAGAAGATGCGGAATAGGTTTATTTTCAGCTTCATAAGTTTCAATTTCAATATCCATTAATGCTTCTACTTCATGAGGCGGCACACCTCCGGAAAGCATTACTTTTAACGTATCACATAAATAAGTTACAGCAACCTTATTTCCGATAAAAGCTTTGTTTTTAGCAAATATCTCACTTTGCTCAGGATTTTCAATATGTTTTTCAATAGCCAGAAGTCCGTCTCTCTGAGCAACAAGGAAAAGATCGTAAAGTACTTTCAAAAGTTCCATTGAATCTTTTTTTGAAGAGTGATGGCCTGATATGGCCTTTGGTATTGCAGCAACAATCTTTTTTAAAGTTTCAACCGGCGCCATTATAAGCAGGCTCCCGATTGCAGCTCCGCCAATGGTAACAAACTCGGAAATCTGGAGCAAAACCAGAAGATTTCCGCCTGCCATTAGGAATCCCACAATTACCCCCACAGTAACAACGGCGATACCAATTAAAATGAACATATACTTTAACCTTGTTTTATTCTATTTTCAATCTGCTGTATTATGTTGAAAATTTGATTGCATTTAAATTCTACAAAAACCCAGTCTGCTGCCGATAGCATATCTCTGGCTTCAATTTCTTTACTTATTTCAGTTATTTCCGGATACCCCATAGTACCTCCGGCACCTTTAATCTCATGAATCAGAGATTTGAACACTTCAATATTTCTGTTTTTCATGGCCTGCTGAATCAGTTTCTTTTTTGATGGGAACGTACTTACGAAAAATTTTGCCAGTTGTGATTTGATACCGGTATTCTGTTCTTCAGTAATTACAATTCCTTTTTTAAAATCAACTTTATTCTTAATATCGAGTACTTCTTCCACACAAGTAATAATTTCTTCCTTTTTCAAAGGCTTTGATATAATCTTCTCAGCGCCTGCCTCCATAGCAGCAAGTACATTTTGCCTCTGAGTATTGGCGCTCATAACAATTACCGGAATATCCTGAATATCCTTAAGAACTTTTTTAACCTGAAGCATTTTAATGCCGTCAAGATTAGGCATCATAAGATCCAGAAAAATTATGTCCGGTTTATATTCAGCAGCTTTCTGAATACCTTCTAATCCGTCCACACAAGTAATTACTTCAAAATTGTCTCCGAATATTTCTCTGAACAAATTAAGTATAAGGTCAGAATCATCAACAACCAGAATCTTAATTTTTTTTTCTAAGTTTATCACTATTTCTTATTCAGTTTGTTAACTGCTAATTTTGCCAGATCCGGAATAATTTCTTCTTTATTAAACTTAGCCGCTTCAACAGTGTGCTCTTTTACTTTTTCGTATATCTCTTCGCGAAGTATTTTCACAGCTGCAGGAGCTTCAATTCCCACTTTAACCTGATTTTCGGATATAGATACAATATTCAGAATTATATCTTTTCCAATTCGGATTTTTTCGTTTTGTTTCCTTGATAATACAAGCATATTTATTCTTTAGTTTAGTTATCTACAAATAAAACATAATCAATTGCAAAATCTTCCTTATCAATGATTTTCTGGAATCCTGACATTTTCCCCTGATTTATATAAACAGGGGCTTTCAGATTAATGGTAATGTTTGTAGGAATTTTATCCAGCTTAACAATTCCAAAAGCCTCGCATCCTTCTTCCTGAGGACAGTTATCAATAAGAAGTCTTACAGGGAACAAGGGGAAAACTACTTCCGGTTCATCAATTGAAGTAAGCCAGAAAAATATTCCGTTTTCTTCAGTTATAAGAACAAATTTCTTCAGGTCTTCAAACCCGAGAATTCCGTCACTGAATGTTACGATGCGGTTTTCATCCACATCGATTTCGCCGAATTGTCTTGTTGTTATTTTCATATTTTATTCTATTTATTTTTTTAAAATTACAATATCTACTCTTCTATTCAAAGCTTTTCCTTCAATTGTTTCATTTTCTGCTACAGGTTTGTAGGAAGAATAACCTACAATCGAAACTTTTTCAGGAGACACACCCTGATCGTTCATCAGGAAATAAGCAGTATTTGTAGCTCTTGAAACAGAAAGATGCCAGTTTGAAGGATACAGGGGTGTATTAATAGGTAAATTATCAGTATGTCCTTCTATTCTTATATCATTCGGAATATTTTTTATTATTCCGGCAATATTTGCCAGTACCTCTTTTGCCTGAGTACTTAAAACTGCATCACCCGAGCGGAACAAGATATCATCCATTATCCTAACCGTCATCCCCCGCTCATTGTGTATCAGCTTTATATCGTCCTGATATCCTCTGTCGGTAATCATTTTTTCGAGTCTTTCTCCCCACTGATTATCGGCTTCCTTTGTAGCCGGTATTTTTGAAGGATCAACAATTATCTTTTCTTTGGGCTTTGCTGCAAATACTTCAGTCGGTGCTCCGAATGCATTCCCCAAAGCCCCCATCATTTTTTCATATTTTTTAATATCTATGCTTGAAATTGCATATAATATAATAAATAATCCCAATAAAAGTGTAATCAGATCAGAATAGGTTATCAGATACCTGTCCTTGTCACCTTCCTCATGGAAAAGACCATCATTGTTTACTTCTTCATAAGTCTTTCTTGTTCGCTTTGAGGGAGTAAACTGATCAGTCTCGATCTCACTATTGAAGGGATTTCTCCACTCTGGAGTGCCAGGACCCCCTCCAGAGTTACCTCCATCATATGAACTTCTTCTAAGTGACATTGCTTTAACTTATCCGCTATAGGAAGCCACAACATATTTGCACTGAATATTCCCCATAGGGTTGCAATAAATGCTGTTGCTATATTCCTGATTAATAAATTAGGGTCGTTCCCTGCATTTGCCAAGGTCATTATCAGTCCCATAACAGTTCCAATAATTCCCATAGTTGGTGCATATCCACCCATTTTGTTAAAAATAAAAATATTCGAAAAATGTCTATCCTGCATAGCTTTAATACCGGACTTTGCGATACCTATAAGTGAATCTGTATCTGTTCCATCCATCACGAATCTTATCATCCGCTGAGGGAATGAATGCTCAAATCTCTTCAGTTCTTTCTCAATTGCCAGCAATCCTTCCTGCCTTCCTTTTATTGCGATATCGACAAACTGATTTATAAGTTTATTAACATCATATTTTGGCGGAAAATATGCAAGTTTCATCAATCCGAATATCTTACTGAACTTGTTGTATCCGAATCCGATTAGAGTTGCTGCAAAAGTTCCTCCGAACACAATAATCAAAGGAGGAATAAGAAATAACGCTGCAATTGAACCGCCTTCAATAAGATAAGAACCAAATACCGCTAATATTCCGAGAGCAAGGCCAATCAGCCCACCATATTTTTCCAATTTCATAGATAATCAAGCAACGATTTAGGAAGAATCATTGACGAAACCTTATATGCCAGCTGTAAATTATATTCTTCATTCTGCAGGTTTGTAACAGCCAATGCCATATCAACATCCTGTTCTTTAGATATCAAACGCGTGAGTTCCAGTTCTTGTGTGGATAGCATCTCGCTTGTGCTATCCAGCCTGTTTACTATACTCCCGGCCTCAGACATTTTAGCAACCAGGTTTTTTCTAAAATCCTGGACAGTCTGAACCTGGTTAAGTTGAGGTCTGTTCCCTGCAAGAAGATTATCTCTAATAGATATCAGTGTATTAAAAATATCTCCGCTCTGATTTATTTTATTAACTATTTTGGCCGATTCCGCTTTTTCTTTCAACTCAGAAGTATCAAACTTAAATCTTATATTGTTTCCGGGCAGATTTACATCAATCTTAAAAGGATCTCCTCCATCCATTGAGATTAATGCCCCGTTAACAGAATTAAATTCCAATGTATTGCTCCCGTTATATACTGAAACAGAAGAACTGTCGAGCAGTTCATAATCCATCGTGTAGGTGTTTGCGCCTGTCATTGTATAAGTTACATTGAAAGAGTAGCTGTTCCCGTCAGCATCATACAAAGATGAAGATATATTTTGCGGTACTCCGACTCCTGCTGAGGAATCAATATTGCCTTTGTTTGATACAACAACCTGTAACAATTCCTCGCCTGTAATATTTATTTTCTGATTTACATTGGATGAAACCTTGACCATATGTTCACCGCTAATGCCAGAAACAGCAACATCCACCGAGGTATCAGTCGCGTTTAAAGCAAACGGCTTTCTTGAGTAATCAGTCCCGGCAAAAAGATACTGTCCGTCAAATTCGGCATTTGCCTGATCAAGAAGAGCATCAAGAACTCTATCTACTTTTGTTGCATATACATCAAGCGACTCGTCTTCAATCGGATTATTTAATGTAGTAAGATCAGAAATGAGATTATCAATTTCACTGAGCATACTTCCCATAGCAGAAATAGCGCTTTCAACTTTAGGCAGACTGTTGGCTACATTCCGTGAGTATCCGCTTACCGCTTCAAGCTGAGAACCAAGCCTGAGTACTCTTGAATTTCCAATCGGAGAATCAGACGGCTTGTTTATCATACTCTGTGTTGTTATTTGAGTCTGATACTTACTCTTGCTAACCTGAATTCTCTGCAGGTTATAAAGATACTGATCCTGAAGTGTTCTCTGTGTAACTCTCATATCAAACCATATTTAATAATGTTTGAAGCATCTCATCGGCTATTCCGATAAGTTTTGCCGAGGCATCATAAGATCTCTGGAACTTAAGAATGTCGATCATTTCCTCGTCAATATTTACTCCTGATATTTCCGCCTGTTGAAGGTCAAGTTGCTTAATAACAAGAGTACTTGCATCTGTTTTCTGATCGTTAAGCATTTTCAGGTTTCCGATATTGGAAATAAAATCATTATAGGATTCCTGCACTGTTTTACCGTTAAGAACTTTCTCATCCTTAAAACCGGCAATTCGCAAGGCAATATCTGAATTTCCGGGAGTACCGTCTGCCGAGACAGCCAGCAATGACGGATCTCTTACAATTTCTTTATTAATCTTTAATACACCTTCGGAATAACTCTCGAAAAAGTTTAGACCTGTGAGTTGCGGATTAGTATCTGAATAGCCCTGCAAATGGTATTCATTAACTTTTGTGAATATTGTCGAGGCTATTGTATCTATTTTTGACTCATATTCAGGAATCAGCTTATTATACGAATTAGTTACGGCAAACATTTCGCCGCCTGTTAGTTTTACCTTTGCCTGTCCGTCTTCTGTCTTCAGAAATACTTTTCCGTCTTCGATTTCGGCTTTAAACTTTACGGATGAGATTCTATCAGCAGCAAAAATGCCTCCAATGGATAAATTCGCAACATTTTTATCATCGTATGTAACGTTAATATTAGCCATTTTGCTTAATTCGCGCAATACTTCAGTACGTTTATCCAAAAGATCGAAAGCTGATTTCCCCACAACTTCGGCATCGTAAATCTGTTTGTTAAGTTCTTCAACCTGACCAATATATCTATTCATTTCCTGAGTAAGATTTTCGGCGTCTTGTCTCAGATCGCCTTTTAATAACTTGAGGCTGTCCGTGATACTTTCTATTTTTGAAGCCATCTTTTCTGTAGACTGAATTACATTTGTCCGCAGCGGAGAAGAAGAAGGGTTAACCGTCAGTTCTTCCCAAGAAGTAAAAAACTGATTTATCATATTAGACAACCCGAGTTCCGAAGGCTCAGAAAATACAGTTTCAATATGGCCCAAAACGGAAGATTGTTTTTTGGAATAAGCATTTTCCTGATTGTAGCTTATTATCTGAGCATCAGCAATTCTATCTCTTGCTCTGGTAATTTGCTCAATTTTAACACCCATTCCTACAGAAAGCGTACTTCTATTATCCGGCGGAAGTGTACCGAGAACAACCTGCCTTCTGGAATAACCGGGGTTATTGGCATTGGCAATATTATTCGAAGTAACATTCAGTGCTTGCTGAAATGTTGTAAGACTTCTTCTTGATATTTCAAATAATCCGCTGAGACCCATTATATTTTCCTGTCTAATATTGACTTTGAAGCTGTACTTCTGAGTATCTGGATAGTCTGACTGATAAAACTCTTTGCCTGTGCAATCAAATACATATTCTGGAAGTTAAGCTGTCCGATAGAAGCTGTAACTTCTCTAATCATAAGCTCTGACTCTGTTAGTTTTTTTATCTGCACATCTGAAAGTTCAGACTCAAAGGCTTTAATGAACGACGCTATTTTAGTATTAACAGGAGTTAAAGAACTCTCTCTGTAAATATCTGAAATAATTTTCAGCCTGTTTTTTTCTTCTTCATTTATATTTAGAAGAATTCTTTCTTCCTTTGAAATGCAGTCCAAAAGCTGCTCATTATTTCGGGCAATCAATGCCTTTTGTTTCCTTGAAGCTGTTTCAAACAATGCTTTTAGATTATCAATCTGTTTATTTAATGATTCATTTAGTTTTACAATTTCCATTTCAACCGTCCAGATGATTATAATATCCTAATACTCTTGTAATATAAGTCTTCGTCTCCTTAAAAGGAGGAATCCCTTTATGCTTATCTACATTCCCCGGACCGGCATTGTATGCAGCCAGAGCCAGATTTATGTCGCCTTTATATTTTCGAAGCATATTGGCCAAATATTTAGTTCCTCCAAAGATATTCTCTTTGGGATCCCAAGAATTGTTTACCCCCATATCTTTTGCCGTACCGTCCATAAGCTGCATAAGCCCTTTTGCATTTGCCTTGGATACCGCATTAGATTTTCCGGCAGACTCTGCAAGAATCACGGATTTGATTATATTTTTATCAACTCCAAATTTTTTCGAGGCTTCGTCAATATATCCTTCGTATTTATCAAGGCGAGTCATCATACTTCCGCTAGGGGCAATGCTGCTCTTAACTTCATTATTCATTATTGCTTCAGACTGAGGCTGTACTTTAGGCATTTTAACCGAAGTTTCCGGTTTAAGAGATTCAAGATTTACCGGAAGTTTTTCTCCGGTCATTTTCATATACATCATTTCGGCAATCCCCAGGCCTTTGTTTTTGGTCATAAACGAAGCAATTTCAGATTCAAATAGTGTATCCAGTACTCCTCCGCCTAATCCTTCCCCTTCATCACCGAATAATCCGCCCTTTGTACTGTTCATGCTTTTTAATAGCATTTGTGTCATAAGGCTTTCAAAATCTCGGGAAGCTTTTGCAATCTTGGCTTTATCCTCGCCCGAATATTTTGCGGGTGGGGCCTGAATGTGTTTTATGGGATCTGACAGCTTAAGTTCCATCTTTACTATTAAACCTTAAATGATTATTAATTCACCTGTTAATGCTCCGGCTTCTTTTAATGCCTGGAAAATTGCGATTATGTCACGCGGACTCACCTTAAGTGAGTTCAAAGCGGATGCCACTTCCTGTACATTAGTTGCGCCTTCTATAACAACTGTCTTTCCGTCTTCTTCCTCAACCTTAGGTGCCTGCGAAGTAAAATAAACAGTTTTACCCTGAGAAAATGAATTAGGTTGTGAAACTAACGGAAATGATTTAATATTGATGTTTAATCCGGCGTGTGAAATACTTGCAGGCAATATTTTCACCATGCTTCCTGAAACCACAGTACCGGTTCTTTCATTAAGAATAACTTTTGCAACAGCATCTCTCTGAACTTCGATAGATTCAACCGCTGCAAGGAAAGGTGACAGATTCTGCTGATTTTCTGCCGGTATATTGACTTTAATCTCTGAAGCACCCGTTGCCTTTGCTGATCCCTCTCCGTAAGCTGCCATTATAGCCTGCGCAACATTATTTGCTGTTGTGTAATCAGGTGTTTTAAGAATAATGGAAATTTCTGTAAGTACCTGGTTATCCTGCTTTAGAGGCATTTCAATAATTCCGCCGGCAGGAATTCTTCCTGAAAGTGTAAAATTCTTTGCTACTCTGCTGCCAGATTCTGTAGTAATGTCATAACCGCCAACGCTGAGCGGACCTTGAGAGTAACCATAAACATTTCCGTCTCTGCCGGCAAGAGGTGTTAGCAGTAAAGTTCCGCCGGCTAAACCTGTTGCATCGCCCATGGAAGAAACATTAACATCAAACTCATTTCCCTGCTTCAAGGAATTATTTATTCTTGCTGTTACCATAACAGCCGCTATATTTCTTGTTCGCAGATTTGTTTCGGGTACGGTAATCCCGAATCTTTTCAGCATACTCACAACCGACTGCACGGTAAAAGTCGATCTGTAGCTGTCACCGGTTCCGCTCAAACCAACAACTAATCCGTATCCGATAAGCTGTTCAGAATTGGAACCCCCGAAATAAGCTATATCTTTAATTCTTTGAGCATAATTATACTCAAGTATTAGAGAAAGAAGTAATATTATATAAATTAACTTTTTCATTTCTGCCTCTGCCTTAAAACAGCCAATGGAATATTTTTGTAATCCAGCCCGGTGATTGTGCACTGTCAATCTGTCCGCTTCCTTCAAAAACTATTTCTGCATCTGAAATACTGTAAGAATAAACCGTATTATCTGAACGAATATCAATGCTTCTTACCACGCCTTTAATTTTTACAATTTGTTCTTCACCATTAATTACTATTTTTCTGCTACCGGTTATCCTGAGATTACCATTTGAGTAAACAGAATCAATAACTGCGCTGATTTTAGTTTTCACCATTCCGGATGCCTGTGTTTGTCCGCTTCCTTTAAAACTATTATTTGTGTTTATGCCGAAATCAACACTTGGAAGCATAGGTTCACCGTCCATAGTTCCGGCGGTGTTGAGTCCGATATCGCTTCCTTTGCCGGTCTGAGTTGCAGCTTTGTTCTGAGCTTCGGAAGATTCCAACACAATTATTGTAACACCATCGCCAACCCTGTTTGCCTTAAAGTCGGCAAATAAGGAACTGGATGCATATCCGTTCATTGACTGGGCTGTTAAGCCCGATACAATTATTATCAGTAGGACAAATATTTTCTTCATTTTTTCACTCTTTAATATTTACAAATTCTGATGAAACAACTTCGGCTTTGTAAATCCTTTTTCCGGGGCCTTCAACCCTAATAACTTCACCCACCGCACCATCCTGTTTTGCGGTTGCTTCCAGGGAAACTTCTACTGAATTAAACCTTAAGAAAGCTGTAACTTTGGAACCGGTAATAACATCCGGATTTTTTTCTATCATAATTTCTTCAATTATAGTGCCTTTCTTAACCGGGACACGAAGTCTAACACCTTTTAACTCGTCAATAGCTGTAACCGGCGGTGTTGCGAGTGAAGAGACTTCTCTTTCATCAATAATAAAAAAATCTTCTTCGGGAATAGATTTTCTTTCCATATCTTTTAACGCTACTGCCACTTTCCTATAAAGCCTCAGTTTTATAATCATCATTGAATTAACAGATGTACCTTGTTTTTTCACTAAAACAGGAACAAAGGCAAACCCGCCTTTGACATTGGTTTTCGCATTGGGGTCTAAGACGGCTTCATTAACGGATTTATAATCAGACGGCATTGATACAATTTCATACTCATATTTACTGTATCCCATATCTTTTAACAGCTCATTTAAGTGAGTTTCCACAGCATTAGCCTGCACAATAAAAAGTACGATTCCGATTATTAACCCTTGCATTACTTTACTACCTCTTAAGGTTAGTGGCTATTGACATCATTTCTTCAACTGTCTTAACGGATTTTGAATTCAGTTCGTAAGCTCTCTGAGCAGTAATCATACTAATCATTTCATCCACAATATCAACATTTGATGATTCAAGATATCCCTGATGCAATTCTCCATAGCCTTCCATTCCCGGACTGCCTTCAAGCGGTCTTCCTGATGCAGCGGTTTCAGCATAAAGATTATCGCCCAATGAATTTAATCCAGCCGGATTTATAAATTTAACTAAGTCAAGAGTACCGATTTCCATTCTTGTACCACCGGCTTCAACAATCGTAACCAATCCGTCTTTGGAGATTTCTACATCCTGCGTATCGCTCGAGAATGTTATTCCGGGTTCAAGAAGATAGCCGGTATTGGAAATAAGTGATCCTTCTGATGATACTTTGAATGAACCATCTCTTGTATAAACAAAATTTCCGTCAGGTCGTCTGAGCTTGAAGAAACCTTCTCCTTGAATTGCAACATCAAGTTTGTTTCTTGTGGCCTGCATATCACCCTGTTCAAATATTTTCTGTGTTGATGCAGGTTTAACACCGGTACCAACTTGAATTTTCACATCACCGTTTTCTACAATGCCCGGAACATTGGTATTTTGCGGATTTGTATGAACATCCTGATAAAGAAGATCCTTAAACTCCGCTCTGTTTTTCTTAAAACTTGTAGTATTAACATTCGCAATATTATTGGATATCACCTGAATGTTTATCTGCTGAGCATACATCCCTGAAGCTGATGTTCGTAAAGCTCTTGTAGGCATTTTTATTCTCCTTATACTCTTCCGATTTCTTTGGCTTTTTCAAGAATTGAATCCAGCCCGTGAATTACTTTCTGTGTGGCTTCATAGTCTTTGCTTATTTGAATCATTTCCTGCATTTCAATAACAGCACTCACATTCGATTCTTCAAGATAACCCTGATGAATTTCAAAATTATCCTGATCTGCAATATCGAATCTGTTATTTTTGTCCGTAAAATTCTGAGATGAAGCTCTGAAAAGATCTCTTCTGTTATCTGTTGAAGCGATTAAAAGGGTATCTATGTATTCCTCACCGGCCTTAACTTCACCGCTTCTTGTTATTTCAATATCCTTCTTTTTTTCTGCAGCGAGTGCCCCGATATTAATCTCACCGCCTTTGCCTAAAATCTTATACCCCTGGTCATTAATCAAAAATCCGTCTTCAGAAATCGAAAATCGTCCGTTGCTGGTAAGTTCAACTCCGCCGGGTGTCTGTACCATAAACATCGCATTGCCATTGATTGCCAGATCCAGAGGATTTCCCGTCTGAATAAGTGACCCCATCGAAAGGTCTGATATCTGCTTACCGGGCTGATTGTCAAACCTTGCCATTACTTCCGAAAAGGGCACTTCCCTTTTATATCCCGTAGTGTTTATGTTAGCCAGGTTATTTGAAGTAATCTGCATATTCTTCATTTTATTATGAAGATTTGCTGAAGCAGTGTAAAGACTTTTAATCATTTTTATTGCCTTTTAGTAACTATTTTCCTTTTATCCGTCGGATAAGAAGCAAAATATGTGCCGTTACTAAACGCAATTTTGTGCTTAAATATTTGTCATTTAATGAATTATTCATGCAGTCGGTAAGAAAAGATGTCTGCCGGCGTATGATTCCGGCTTTTTCCGCAAGTCTTATAATATGTTCTGAATCTTTTTTATACATCACACCCTCCTATTCAGGGAACCTGATGTACGCGATAAGTCATCTTCTGATGATGGATCGCCCGGCATAATAAAACAGCCAATTCTTAAAAGAGAGGAAACATTGTGATTGAACTCATTAATAATATCGAAAAATCTGTCAGATACACTTATCTTACCGTCAACTCTTGTCGGAGTAATTCTGCAGTTTATATTTATTGTATCCTGGCCGTTTTTCTCACTTAAAAGAAGCTTGAAAAATATACCACCCCTTGAAAAAACCTTCTCATATCTATATATATATAAACTGAGCCTATCTTCTGTTCTTAGTATTGAAAATTCCGGATAGAAACCGTAACGGTTATATATCGAAACCTGAAGTAAATATTTAAGCAGAAGTCCCTGTAATTCGGATGCGGCATAAGAATAGCTTCCCTGTTCAATTAATAAACAGATTTCCATAACAGCCTTGGTTCTATTCATAATTGAGCTTTGCTTGATTTCGTCAAATTGATTATTATTAGCCAATATTAAATTTTCAAGTACAAGGGCAGAGAGTTCCCTTCCATAGTCCTTATTAAAATATTTGCCGATATGGTTAAAAATAGCCAATGCCAATTCTTCAAATCCGGTATCGAATATTCCGGCAAGCTCTGAAATGCTTTCTCTTCCTGATTCAGCTGAATCTGTCCAGAAAATTGAAACCATAAGAGCCAGGATCATCTCGTCATGCGGAATGTCTGCCGACTTAATATATTCTGCTGCTTCTCGAATTTTTTTTTCTGAGAGCGGCTTTTTTGAATTAAGAACTTCTTTAATTATTTCGCGCGTAAAATCGTTATTCGGTAGGTTTAGTTTTGTGATTATAAGTGAAAGAGAACGACCAAGATCAGCGTCTTTATTAAATAATCCGTCAAGACCAATTCTAAAAGGAGTTAAAGAAAGAATTTTACCGATAAACTCATCTCCCTTCACAGTCCCGGGAGGCAGTTCAGCCTGAAACAGGCTTCCTTCCACTAATATTTTATACAATTGGCCGGGTTTATCCAATACTTTAATATTGACTAACTGGCTGTTATTGAAAAAATTTCTGATATTCTGAGAAACCGGAGTATTATTACTCTCGGCCGGAGACAAAGATATTTTACCGGATAACGGATCTATCATCTTTCAGCACCGGCAAGCAATTTCATTTTTGCTGCCAGATGCACTTCGCCTTTGGATATAGATAGTTTTTTGGCTAAAGTTGAAATCACAATTCCTTCCCGATCGGGTTTGAACTGCATCTTCAGCAAACCTGTTCTTACCTTTGTAAGTTTAGGATTATCAAAACTGCCAATTTTTTCTTCTCTCATCAACTTAATATTGCGTTTAAGTTCTTTTGAGTTCGGCTTACCCTTTTTCTTCCTAAGATAGTAAATCACAACTGATCCAGTTAGAATCACGTTCCCTGCGATAAAAAGAATTATCGGAAGAATGTTGTTTTTCGATTTGTTTTCATGTCTTTCAACATTCTTTTTATCAGCAGGCTTTACAGTTTTTACTTCTGCTTTCTCAGGTTTTGCTCCACCCTTTGCCTTAGCTTCTTCTTCTCTGGTTATTTCAAGAGCTTTATTGTTTACTATACTTTCAAGCTGCTGTTTTGCAAGTGTTGTATCCTGAGCATTTAACATTACAGGAATAAATATTAAACCTAATAAAAACTTTTTCATTTTCTAATCTTCCTCCGGATTGGAAAGTTGAATATGATTGCAGAGCCGCTTTTTTCAAATGATTCAATTGAAAAACTGCCTTCATGCTTATCCATAAGGTTTTCAATTATTTTCACATTAAGATCCTGAGACTTATAATTGAATCCGTTTTCCGGAGAATAAGCTTTTATGTTTTGAGTTGTAATAATCCTAAGAACAATATGATCGTTTTTATGCCGCGTATTGAGAATAATTCCGCCTGAACCGGCGTTTTTGTTTTTAATCAATCCGATAGCATTAGTCAGAAGCTGATAAATATAGTTTGAATGACTTAATATTGACGGAATCTCATCCTCAAAATCAAGTACAAATTCCAGATCAAGACTCTCCAGCGTTGATTTAACCAAATTATAGTAATCTGAAATAATCTCATTAATATTGCAAGGGTGGATTTTTACATCTTTCTGATTAATATTTGCAAACTTAACCAGCCTGTTTATCGATTCATTTACCTTCTTAACCTGAGATTTTATTTTCTTAATTTCCGGACTTTCTTCATTCTGGTCGAGAAAATCTACCTGCATCATAATTACCTGGAGCGGGGTAAGAATATCTTCTACAATTCCCTGAGTCATTTCGCCTATAGCCGAAAGTCTGAAATCATTGGAAAGTTTAGCCTGGTATAACTGCAGTTCTTCAATAGACTCATTAAGTTTGCCCTTAAGTACTATTTTATCTATTCTGGCAAGTGTTAAATCAAGCAATATCTGAATAAGGTGCTTATCTTCTTCTGCAAAATTTTTGTGGGCCACAGATGAAAGAATACATAACAGACCAATCTTTTTTCTGTCTTCAACAATCGGGAAAATTATGAAATTCAGTTTAGCCTTATCCGACTTAAAACTGCTGAGTTCAGGAAGCATCATAGGTTTGTTGGATTCAAAAATTATGTTGAGGATACCCTCCTTAAGGTAGTGGTTCATTGCCGTAACCAGTTCAGATTCGGCATCAGACTCAATAGAACTCAAATTTACATGGTTTTCGTCAAAGAAAAGAATTGCAGCATCTTTTATCGGAAGAAGTCTTTTTAGTGCAAGGCGGAAACGATCAAGTAACTGATTTTTATCGGGATAATCTTTTATTTCACTTTGATAAGTAAGCAGATTCTGAAAAAAATGAGAATATTTTTCAATCAGATTATTTGTACGGAATTCTTTATTGGTTGGTGACAATATAACTCCGAAATCATTTTCCACTTCTTCTACAGTAAGATTCTTCAGCAATTTGTGAAGAGGCTCGCTGTACACATTCCCTTTATGAAGTCTCACTTTACAACCTTATGGATTTAATTTCACTTAAGAACAATTCCTTATAACCTTCCATAAATTGTTCCAAGTCTTCCATACTCTTAAAATTGAGGGTTTCAAGCATAGATTCATCTAAAACCATAGTATCATCCCAATAAAAATTGCCGACACCAAGTTTCTGAGTCATATAATCAGCCAAGTGTATAACAGAAGCCAACTCTCTGTTTTCAGTCAATTTTCCTGGCTTGTGGTGATTAATAATCGTTGAGCACAAGTTTTCAGGAAGGTTCCATTTTTTTACAAGGAATTCGGCTATTTCTTCGTGGGTCATACCCATAGTTTCCTGCTCAACTTCCTCAAAACTTCTTCCTTGTTCCTTAACAATACGAACGATTTCCATAAATTCTTTATGCATATATTTATGAATTACCGGAATACCCAGATCATGCAGAAGTCCGCCAACAAAAGCTTCGCCTCCGAATCTGTAGCCCAAATCTTCAGCAATTCTTTTTGATGCATTTCCAGTAATCAATGCATGTTTCCAAAACTCTTCAGTATTCATATTTTTATCGCCCTTATTCTTAAACGATTCAATCATTGAAAGGGCAATTATTATGTTTTTAATGTCCTGATAACCAATAATAAGAATTGCAAAATCTATTGTTGAAACACGTCTCGGCAGTCCGTAAAGCGGTGAATTTGATATTGAAAGAATTTTAGTTGTAAGACCGGGGTCTTTCCCAATTATTTTACTTATCGTAGCTGTATTTGTTGATGGATCATCAAGCATTCTTGAAATTTCAAGCATCATTCCCGAAACCGAAGGAAGATTATAGACATTCATCAGGATCATTTCAGTTTTTTTTCTTTTTTCGAGAAGTAAATTATTTTCCATCTTAAGCTCGTTTGATTAAAAATTTAATGTTTGTACTTGTGAATAGAACAACTCTCTATAACTTTCAATAAAATTATTCAGATAATTCTCATCTCCGAGATCAAGGATGGAGATGACTTCCGGATCGAAAGTATAATCTTTATCCCACACGAAATCTCCGATTTTTAGAACCTGAGTCATATAATCTGCCAAATGCACAATCGCCGATAAAACTTTATCACCCTCAAGTGCTGAAGGCTTGTGGTGAAATGCCATTACTTCCGATAAAATAACCGGGAGATTCCATCTTTCTATAAGAGACCTTCCGATTTCTTCATGTGTAATTCCCAGCGATGTTTCTTCAGCTTCCGCGAACGGCATTCCTGTCTCGTTTACATTAACAAGAATCTCGTTATATTCTTTACCAAAATACTTATAAATTACCGGAATTCCTAAATCATGTAAAAGTCCGGCAGTAAAAGCTTCCCCGCTGTTTTGAAATCCCAAATCATCGGCAATTCTTTTAGCGGCTGAAGCAGTAATGAAGGAATGCTGCCAGTATTTTTTCTGATCAAATTGCCTGTCTCCATAAGTCTTAAAGGCCTCCATCATAGAAAGAGCAATAACGATATTTTTTATGTGGTTAAACCCAAGAATTATAATAGCAAAATCAATCGTAGCCACTCTTCTCGGAATACCGTATAACGGTGAATTGGCTACTGCAAGAATTTTCGTTACAAGTCCTTGATCTCTGCTTATTATTCTGCCCAATTTGGCGGCACTGGCCATAGGGTCTTCTATCACCTTTGTGATTTCATATATCACATAAGGGATGGTCGGAAGATTATAAACAGTAGAAAGTATCCTGTTAGCACGCTTTTTCTTTTTCTGTATTATTTCCGAATTTGATTCACTCATATTGTTTTTGCAATTTTCCTTTCAATTCTCTAATAATCTTCGAATGAATCTGTGAAACTCTTGAGACCGTAATCTTTAAAACTTCAGAAATATCGTTATAATTTAAATTTTCATAGTAATAAAGAGTAATTACAAGGCGGTCTCTTTCATTTAAATTTTTGATTGCGTGCACAAGCAGGTTTTTTCTCTCGTCTGTGTCGAATAATTCATCGGGCTGTTTGGCATCAGACGGAATAATTTCGCTTAGCTGATACCCGTCTTCGCCATCTGAAGAATTATTCAATGAAATGTTCTTGTACTTTGTGTCTGTTTCGTTCGGATTGGTATTTCTTGGTTTGATTTGGAGTTTTCTCAACTCATCGATAATCTTACCTCTGATTCTCTGAATTGCATATGTTTCGAATTTTGTTCCGTACTCAGGATCGAATCTTTCGATCGCTTCGCTCAACCCCTCAATTCCAAACTGAAAATAGTCCTTCTCATCAACTATATTCAGCTTAATAAATTTGGAATTATGGATTACATAGTGAACCAGGTTTGTGTAGTTCACCATAATCTGCTTTTTGGTCACGGGGTCGGGGTTGTCTTTGTACTTTGTCCATAAAGTAGTGTTATTCATGGTCACTTCCCATTATTTTATCGTGTGATAGTTTCTTTTCCATTAAAGTTTTGTTGATAGACTTAATGAAGGCTATAGCAATAATGCCCCCCATAAAAGTAACAATAAAAAATACAATGAACGATCTTACTAAAACATCCTGTAGTGCAATGTTCTGCTGACTAAAAAACACCAGCGACATACAAAATGCAAAAAGACCTATATGTAAAACAATTTTATTCATAATTTCTCCTGACCTGTGATATACTCAAAGAATATACCAAAGATTATTTTACTTTAGTATTATATTAAATTAAGGGGGAAATGTAAGGTAAAAATTTTTGTATGTTTTTTATTTTTGGCCGGTATTAGCCATGTGCGCATATTCGATAAAACCGGAAACGAGTTTATCTAACTGAATGCTAATTGAATTTCCTTTGAAAACTGTGCAAAAAGGTTCCTGAGACTGAATTGAGGCCATAACTTCTTTAGAGAAATCTATACCTCCCAAGAATTCAATTTCTGTCTTTAAAAAATGTTCTGCAGCTTTCTTAAGATTTAAATATGCTTTCTCTGAATCATCTTTTTGTAAACATTTGTTGACAACAAGCAATTTTTTTGATATGCATTCTTTTACTTTCAGATGTTTTATAACTACATAAGCATCCATAACCGAGGTTGGTTCAGGAGTGGTAACAAGAATATTAACATCAGCCGATTCAATTACAGCACGGGTAAACGGACTTAATCCTGAAGCATTATCAAAAACAATATAATCATAGCCGGCAGAATTTTGTCGAATTATGTTGACAAATCCTTTTGACTTTTCCTCGTTCATTTCAGGAAAATCAACTCTTCCTGAATCTCCAAAAATTAAATCCAAGTTTGTATCATAGTTATAAATAATATCTTTCAGCAACAATTTGCTTTTGAGGAAATGATAAAGTGTTTCTGCAGGTCTGAGGTTCATCATAATATTAAGGTTGGAAAAATTCAGATCAAAATCTATAAGAAGTACCTTTTTACCTCTTGCGGCAAGTCTTATTGAAAAATTAAGAGCAACAAACGATTTTCCTGTACCCCCTTTCCCTGAAGAAAAGGATGCAATTATTGCGTTGCCCAGCGCAGTGCCTGAGTTGCGGAGTTTATTAAGTTCAAATAGCCTTTCGGCTTGTCCTGTCATTGATTAACATTCCCGGAATAAATCAAATTTGCGATAAATTCAGGATCCGCTGCTATAATATCATCAGGAATCACTTGACCGTTAGTCAGATACTTAACCGGTTTATTAAATCTGTGAAGTAGATTAAGAAGATTCCCATGAGAAGCAGCCTCGTCTATCTTGGTAAACACGAAACTGTCATAACCCAGAACTTCAAATTTTTTAGCTGCATCCGCCATTGTCTTGGAAGTACTCGAGGAATTAAGAACAAGATATGTTTCGTCTATTTTAACAACGCTGAGAAACTTATTCATACTTTCAAGAAGAGTCTTATTATTCTGACTTCTGCCTACTGTATCTATAAATACAATATCCTTCTTTTTGAATTTGGCAACAGCTCTTGCCAAATCTGCAGGATCATATGCCACGAGAAAATCAGTGTTGCTTACTTCTGCAAAAGTCTTCAACTGATCAATTGCCCCAAGTCTGTAGGTGTCAATTGAAATTAACCCGATATCAAGATTGTGCAATATTTTTGATATTACCGCCAGCTTTGCAATACATGTTGTTTTACCCACACCGGTAGGTCCTACCATCGATACAATTACAGGTCCGTCTTTCTTCTTATATTCAAATTTCGATGTTGGGATCATTGATGCAATTGTTGAAATAATATAACTTTCCATATTACCCGGATTTAGAATTGCCGAGTATTTTGACATCTGGCTTATTATCTGATTTATTATATTTTTATCAACATCTCTTTGTTCAAGAAGCCGTGCAATATCATCAAAATCTCCGGAAACCGCTTTCCTTGAGGTTGAAAATTCCTCAGTAGTGCTTTTATATTCATCAGCCTTCCCGTAAATTTTTTCAGTCATTTTCTTGAGTTCGGATTCAAAACTCTTCTTCTCGGCAGGTTTATCTTTTGCCTTTTGTGCTAAAATGGCTTCTTTTTTTTCATTTATGTTTTTTAAAAGGTCATAATCATCTTCAACACCGGAAGTAATTTCAAACATTTTTTTCTGTCCCAGTCTTACGTCGCCTTCCAATACGCGCGTGCTTAAAACAACAGCTTCTAATCCAAGCTCTGTTTTCATCTGCTCCATTGCCTCCCGCAATGTCGGGGCAAGAAATTTCTTAATTTGCATTTACACCTCAAGTTTTCCGATAAATTCAATTTCGACAGAAGCCGGCAGCTCCGTATATGAAAGTACTGCAATTTCAGGGAAACTGCTATTAATTAATCTATAAAAATAAGGTCTTATAGTTGCTGATGTAACATATACCGGAAGATAACCTAAATTCCTGAAATTCTGAAGAGAATTTTGAATATTTTCATTTAATCTTGAGAGCATAACCGGGCTAAGTCCAAGAGTTTGTACTGCTTCCTTCTGTTTTGATAATGCATCCGTTATATATCCTTCAAGTTGTTCACTCAATATATAAGAGTGAATTACTCCATTCTGATCTTTGAACAAGTTTGCAATTGAATCAGAAAGTGAATGCCTTACATATTCTGTCAAAACATCCACATTTTTTGTAACCCGTGCATAATCAATAAGTGATTCCAGAATCTGCACTAAATCTTTAATCGGAATTAATTCCTTCAGAAGGTTCTGAAGTACCTTTTGGATTGTACCCAAAGGAAGAACATCAGAATTAATATCTTCAATTACAGCCGGATAGTCCTTCTTCAAGTTTTCCAGCAGATGTTTTACAGATTGTCTTGTCAGAATTTTATCAAAATTCTTCTTAATTGTTTCCTGTAAATGTGTTGAAAGCACACTAATGCTGTCCACAACTGTGTAGCCTAATAACTCTGCGTGGTCTTTCTCTTGCTCATTTACCCAGTAGGCTTCAAGTCCGAAAGCCGGATCCTTGGTGGGAATACCACTAAGCCTTTCTTCCACCATTCCCGGATTCATTGCAAGAAATCTGTCAGAAAATATTTCAAAATTTGCAACAACATTCCCTTTTATCTTTATGATATACTCATTTGGACTGAGCTGAAGATTATCCCTTACTCGAACCGGTGGGACAAGAACCCCATATTCCAAAGCAATATATTTCCTGGTAGAGGCAATCTTTTCGAAAAGATTTCCACCCTGATTTGTGTCAACAAGTGATATAAGACCATAACCTATTTCAATTTCAATAGGATCCACCTGTAGAAATTCTTCCACCTTTTCTTGTTTTGGAGCAGATTCTTCCTGTGAAGTTTCGGGTATAACTTCTGTCTCTTTTATGTCAATTTGCTTCTTTACAAAATATGCTGCTGTACCAAGAGCTGCACCAAGAAAGAGAAACGGAAGTGTCGGCATTCCGGGAATTATGGCAAATACAACCAGTGTCCCGGCAACGGTTCCGAGAACTTTAGGTTTTGCGAAAAGTTGGTTTTTCAACTGAACATCAAGTGACAAACCGCCGGCACTTTTTGTAACCACCATACCTGCAGCAGTAGCTATTAAAAGTGCAGGAACCTGAGAAACGAGACCATCACCGATTGTTAGAATAGTGTAAGTTGAGAGTGCATCTGTTGCAGATAAGCCTCTTTGAGCCATACCGATAATTATTCCGCCCAAAATATTGATTGCATTAATTATAAGTCCTGCAATCGCATCACCTTTTACGAATTTACTTGCTCCGTCCATAGCTCCGAAGAATTCAGCCTCACGGGCTATATTATCTCTTCGCAGCCTTGCATCCGCTTCATTTATTAGTCCGCTGTTTAAGTCTGCATCAATAGCCATCTGCTTACCCGGCATAGCATCGAGGGTAAATCTTGCGGCAACTTCGGATATTCTGCCGGAACCTTTAACAATAACCATAAACTGAACAAGAACAAGAATTATGAATATGATAAATCCAACAACATAGCTTCCGCCTACAACAAACTGACCAAAGGTTTCAATTACCTGCCCCGCGTAACCGTCTATAAGAATTAACCGTGTACTGCTTATATTAAGTGCAAGTCTGAATAATGTAAGCACCAAAAGCAGACCGGGGAAAGATGAAATTTCAAGCGGCGAATTGATATAGAGCGATACAATAAGAATAAGAATTGCCATAGAAATGTTCAGCGCAAGGAAAAAATCCAGAAGCAGCGGCGGAAGCGGAATAATCATAAGTCCGAGTATGAATATCAGTCCTACTGCAAGAAGTATGTCGGTATGCTTGAATAATCTGTTCATTAAACTATAGTTGTCTTAGGCTTATTTCTTAATTGGAATACATATGCCAATATTTGTGCCACAGCAACAAACAAGTCTTCAGGAACTTCATCTCCTACTTCACACATTTTATAAAGCGATCTGGCAAGATGAACATCTTCGTAGATATGTACATTATTTTCACGTGCAACTTCCTTTATTTTCTGGGCAAGAAAATCCATACCTTTGGCAACAACTACAGGAGCTTTATCTTTTCCCATTTCATATTTAAGAGCTACAGCAAAGTGAGTAGGGTTTGTAATAACCACATCGGCTTTAGGAACATCCTTCATCATTCTTTTTCTTGCCATAGCCATCTGCTTACCTTTAATCTGGGATTTAATAAGCGGATCGCCTTCTGTATCTTTCATTTCCTCTTTAACTTCCTGCTTAGTCATCATAAGATCTTTTTTGTGTTTTAACTTCTGCCAGGCAAAATCCGCTGCAGCAATTACAACATAAACAAGCATTATTTGCCAAACAAGGGAAAGAGCTGTTTCAATCATATAATCAACTATCTGAGGAACAGAAAAGTCAACAAGACCGATTGAACTAATAATTATGTCTTCCAGAACCCAATAGGTAAAAAGTCCAATTATAACAAGTTTAGCAACAGATTTTAGCAGTTCGGCGAAAGAGTGACTTGAAAACATTTTGTTTTTCAATCCTTTAATCGGATCGAATTTGGAAAACTTAGGAGCAATTGCCTTTGGCGTTATTCTGAAACCAACTTGTCCATAACCGGATGCAATTGAAATAAGAATCAATCCCACAAAAACAGGGGCCTGAATCACCAGGAAAAACTCTGTCCAGTTTGTAAAGTACTCCATAAACATATCCATATTCAGATCCATTGTGTCCAGATTGGAAAATATTTCCACCGAGAACCTATTCATCTGATTACCGAAACTGTTTTTTATAAAGTAGAGAATGAGCATACCGGTACCGAAAACCGCTACTGAGTTTATTTCCTGACTCTTAGCAGTCTGCCCTTTTTCGCGGGAATCGTCGAGGCGCTTACCGGTCGCCTCTTCGGTTTTTTCCTGGCCGTCGCTTTCAGCCATATCATTTACTCATTACTAGGATAAGTTCGTAGATTTCTTTTTCATAATTTGTAAGCAAACTTTTGATAACCTTTACATAAATAGGCATAACCATTGCCAGCAGTACAAATCCAAGACCGATTTTTAGCGGGAAAATTACAAAGAGAATCTGCATTTGCGGAATAACTCTTGAAATTATCCCGGAAGCTACATTCAATAGAAAGAAGGACACAATTAGCGGAGCAGATATTTTTACTGCAACAAGAAAAATTCCTGCTGAATATTTTATCAGTAGTTCAATAAGACTTCCGTTTACTGTATAACTTCCAAGCGGAATAAGCTTAAATGATGCCGAAACAGCCTGAATTATGAAATGGTGGCCATCAATGAGCAAAAATACAATCATAGCCAGCATTGAGATTAGTGTTCCAATAATATTATTCTGATTTTCAGAATAAGGATCAAACATTGTTGCCATACTCAATCCCATTTCGTTTCCTATGAGAAGTCCTGCAAATGTCATTCCGTAAAAGATGAAATTCATCGCAAAACCAATAAGCAATCCGGTAAGTACTTCTTTAATCCCATATATAGCAAGCGGTAAAAGTCCATCGTAATAATTAAAGGCAAAATCAGGAATGCTGAAAATAAATAGATATGTTAGTATAAGAGACAAACCTAATTTTGGAAGCACAGGGTAAGTTATATTCCCAAATACCGGCATCGTAAGAAGAACCGCCGCAACCCTGAGAAATATCAGAAGGCCTTTTATAAAATCTTCAAGAAGAATATCCATTATTTCAGCACTGTTATCATCAGATTAAAAACTTTATGAGTTATCGCTATCAGCCTGTCAGCCATAAAAGGAAGCATAACAACAACCGCCACTAAAGTGATAATGATTTTGGGAACAAATGTAAGAGTCATTTCCTGAATTGAAGTAGCTGCCTGAAATACAGAAATAAGGATACCTATTACAAGAGCGACACCTAAAATCGGCAGAAGGATTATCAAAACAGTATAAAATACTTCTGCAAGAAGCTGTATTACCAAATCTAGATTCATCAGGCAAAACTCCTTACGAGAGAACCAATTATAAGGTTCCAACCGTCAACCAGTACAAAAAGTAATATTTTAAACGGCAACGCAACCATCATAGGAGGAATCATCATCATACCCATAGACATAAGAATGCTGGCCACTATCATATCAATCATAAGAAACGGAATAAACAGAAAAAATCCTATAATAAATCCGGCCCTCAGTTCACTTATAATAAATGCAGGAATAAGAATATAAGTTGGAAGATCCTCAGGAGTTGCAGGCTGTATTTCTGTTGTAAAGCTTAGAAATAGGGCAATATCTTCATCTCTGACATGCTTGAACATAAATCCTCGTATAGGAGTCATAGCATTTGTATAGGCAGAGTCAATCGATATTTCTTTATCTAAATAAGGCTTTAGAGCATTATCGTGAACATCGGTAATTGTGGGTTCCATTATAAAAATTGTAAGGAATAAAGACAGACCTGCCAAAAGCTGATTTGGCGGCATCTGCATTGTTCCAAGTGCGTTTCTCAGAAAGTTAAATGCAATAATTATCCTCAAATATGAAGTAGTCATAATGATAATTGAAGGTGCCAATGAAAGCACTGTCATCAGTAAAAGAAGCTGAAGAGTTACCGAAAGGTCTTCCGGATTTTCTGTTTTACCTATATCGATAGAAACTTTTGGAAGCGGTACTGTCTGTCCGGTTTGCGAAATAATATCTCCTGCGCCGATAAGCATAATCAATAATGCAAAAAAAACCATATGCTTTTTCATTTCATGCCCATATTCTTTTTAAGTATTTCAAGAAAAGTATTTGTACGTGAAGGATTTTCGCCCGGGTCTTCCGGTTCGGCAATATCATCAATTTTATCAATAAGAGAAACACTCTGATCTGTAACTCCCAAAATGTAAAGTTTATCTTTAATCCGCACTACAGTTACTGATTTTTTTGGGGCTATACCGAAATTTGCAACAACTTTCATATTTAGAAAAGTTGAAGTGTTCTGATCAAATGAATAGAGATATTTTTTCACAAGGTAAAGAACCCCGTACAATGCCCCGGCCATTATAAGCAGGACAAAAATAATATAAAAGAGATTCCCCAAATAACTGCTCATCAGGCAATTCCTTCTATTCGTTCTGCTGAATCAACTAGATTGGTAATTCTTATCCCGAAATGTTTATCAATTACCACAACCTCACCTTCAGCAATCTTTTTGTTATTCACATAAACATCTACCGGTTCAGATGCCAATTTTTCAAGTTCAATCACATAGCCTCTTTCCAGCTCAAGGATATCCCTTATTTGCATTGTTGTACGACCTAATTCGATGTAAACATTAAGCTTCAAATCTTTTAAGAAGCTTATCTTATCGTCTCCGGCAAATCCCTTTTTTGATGATTCGTCAAATTCCGGGAAATCCGCTACACTTGCCTGAAATGATTCACTCATATTTTACTCCTTAGTTTCAATTCTTCTGGATATTTTAACAGCTTTTCTTCCGTTAACACTTCCGGCAACGCCGGCAAAAAGCTCCTTCTGATCAATAGTAATTTCTACTTCGCTGCCAACTTTGTTTTCAAGCATTATTATATCTCCCATTTCAAGATCGAGAAGCTGCTCGAATGATATTGTCGCTTTGCCGAAATGCGCTGCAACCTGAAGCATTGTTTCATTAAGATGCTGTATTAAAATATTCCGGGCAGTAGTGCCCCTGTATTTAATTGGCCTGATTGCCGATAATGTCTGTCCTGAAAGCTTTGATAATATCGAGTCAAAAGCATAAGTGGCAAAGCAGATATTCATCAGATAAGACTGCTCTCCGATAAATAATTCAAATGAAATAAGAAGTACACTTTCACTTTGTGATGTAATTTGCGCAAAATCAATATCAGGTTCAAAACGGTCTATCTGAAACTCAAAACTGCCAATTATCTGCCAGGCTTTATTTAGGTCATTCATAATTTTTTCAACAATCGCCGATAAAACTTTCTGCTCAATCGGTGTAATTGTTTTTGAAGCTTTTGTACCAAGTCCGTTTCCGCCCAATAGTCTGTCCACAAATGTAAGTGCAAGTTCCGGACTCAGTTCAAGTATTCCCTTTACATCTGTTCCGCTAAGGTTAAAGGTGAAAAGACATGCCGGATTTGAAACAGAAAGCACATACTCCGAATAGTAAATCTGGTCAACAGATATAACATTAATATTAATAATTGACTGAAGTTTTGCCATCAGGAATGAACTGAAACTTTCGGCAAAGTTTTCATGGAGGTTTCTGATTGTTCTTAACTGATTTTTCGAAATCCTGTTCGGAAGCCTAAAGTCAAAGGGAACTATCTCTTTTTGGTGGACTCCCTCTTCTTTTTCTTCAGCTCCTGACTTAATATTATTTAACAGTTGGTCTATTTCGGACTGGGATAATACTTCTGCCATAGCTAATCCAATATTATTTAACTGTTTCTTATTTACAACAGATGTGCCAACGCAATCAGAGTTGAATAATTGCCCGCTATTATTCAAGTATCACCGCTATTTCTTATCCGAAGGAAATCAACTCAGGTAAAAATCATATATATTGCCAAATTATCCATTGAATAAATAGTTTTGCATCCATATAGCTTTTAGTCAACTGAAGATTATTAGCCAAAAAAAAAGGCGGCATTAAGCCGCCTTTGTTTTTTTATCAGAAAGACTGTTATCTTACAAGATTTGTTATTTCCTGAAGCAGATTATCTGAGGTTGTAATTACTCTGGCGTTTGCCTGGAACCCTCTCTGAGCAACTATCATTCTCGTAAATTCTTCAGAAAGATCAACATTGGATTGTTCAAGAGCACCTGACTGTATTGTAGTTCCTGTTGATTCGCCGGGCTCCCCGTAATAAGGATCACCTGAGTTGGCAGATACCTGGAACTGGTTATCACCAACGCTTATAAGACCATTAAGGTTAGGGAATGTTGCCAGCATAATCTGAGCAAGCTGTCTTGATTGACCGTTTGAGAATACTCCTACAATATAACCGTACTGATCAATACTCAGGTTAGAAAGATTTGCAGCAGCCGATCCGTTTTGAGTTAGCGCTGAAACAACTGAACTCGACGAAGTTTGTGTAATTCCTGAAAAATCTTCACCAAAATTAAGGTTTATATTCTGAGCCATTGCACCACCGCCGGGAGCAAAGTTAATTACCGGAGGATTTGGAGATACTGCTGCAATTGCGCCATCCTGGCCGAAGGTAATTGTGCCTGTATTGTTAGTAACTGTTCCACTGGAAGCCGGAACATTTGCAGTCCAGATCCAGTTGTTGTTAGTAATCTTTGTATAAGTAATTGTTAAAGTATGCGGATTTCCAAGAGAATCATAAATATTCAATGTTCCCTGAACAATTGTGGGTTCACGGTTATCATCTACAGTTGAGCTGAGAGTATTCGGGCCGGAAATCTGTGTAATAGTTGACGGATTAAAGTTGAAAGACAGATCGCCACTCAAAGCAGTGATATTAAGAGCAGCAGGTGCTGCGCCATTTAAGCTTGTGAGTGCACCTGCTCCGTTAAACAATGCATCAATATCGTAAGGCGCACCTGCAGTTGAGGCATTTCCAGCTATACTGAGAGGAACATCATTTCCTTCGCTGTCGGCTAATGTAATATTTATGTTCCAGTCATCTGCTGCATCTTTACTGTATGTTACTGTCATTCTATATTCATTTCCGTTAACATCATAAACAGAGTTAGTTTCAGTAATTGTATCGCCTACTAGTGTGGCTGAATTAAGATTACCTGACTGTACATAGTTTTCTGATCTTGTAATGCTTGAAGTACTGCTTAGATTACCACCCCAGGCTGTTTGTGTTGTTGCTATGGCTGGAAGTCTTTGGTTAGTATCAAGCTGAATATCATTAAGATTGTTTCCGGGAGGGATAACACCGTCTTCAGTTGCCATCTTACCCTGAACAATACCACCGTTCTGAGGATTTACGAGTTTACCTTCGGCATCAAAAATAAAGGCTCCTGCTCTTGCATAAAAAGTTTCGCCGTTATTTTCCATTACGAACAGTCCGTCTCCCTGTAATGCGAGGTCTGTTACGATTCCTGTTCTTTCGAAAGTACCCTGATTCCAGTTTCTGTCAACAGAGTTCAATTTTGTACCGAGACCTATCTGATATGTGTTTGTACCACCCTGTGTTTCGGTTGGATTGTTACCGTAGCGGATAAACTGATTGAAAGTATCGCTGAAAGTAACTCTGGTGCCTTTAAATCCGATTGAATTAACATTGGCTATATTGTTACCGATAACGTCCATCATAGACTGGTGATTGCGTAAGCCTGAAACGCCTGCGAAAAGAGAATTAAGAAGTGACATTTTAACCTCCTAAGGTTTAAGTTTTAAGTTGTCGGTTCAACATCAGTCGGTCAGTTGAACCTGGGCGTCCTTAAAAGGTCCCGCCCGAATCTGTTAATGTTTTATTGATCAGTCAGCTAAAACTACACTGTCAATATTTGTAAATACATTATCTCCTCCTTGTTCTATCGGCAGTGCTGTTACTACCGTCCTATTCGGAATATTGATAATGAATGCTTTGTTATTCATCATTACCAACGAATCCTTTGCTCCTTTGGCCTCAGCCCGTTCAACAGCTCCCTGGAGTTTCTCCATTTCTGTTTCGCTAAGCTGGATATTTCTTGATTCCAATCTTTTCAATGCATGTCCCGAAAATTTAACTTTTTCAAGTTCACGTTCGAATACAGACTGAAATCCGTTTTCTTTAACCTGTTCCTTTTTCCCTATAAAGTCTTCTTTTCCGACTATAGGAACAAAAGGTACTTTCACTCCGTTGATCAGGTTTGACATTTGGTGCTACTCCTCTGTTATTGGATTGTAAATCTCCTGGATATCACCCAATGGATATTCCACTCCGTCAACAATAAGCATTGTACCAGCTTCCGTAAACCTAAGTGCATTTATTGTACCTGTTTTATAGTAAGATGCGCTTATAGGTTCACCATTTGAAGCTGTAGCTTCTACCGAGAAGGAATAATTACCCGGTGCCAGACTTCTTCCTCCGCTGTCAGTGAAGTCCCAGCTGAACTTGTGGTCTCCGCCTTCGCCCGGCATATTATCGAATACTTTTACTGCAACTCCTGCTTCGTTATAGACCGTAACTTTAACTTTATGTGCATTGCCTCCCAGATTGTAACCAAGTTGAATTTCATCCTGGGCTTTGTAAGTGAAACTGTTTCCGTCAAGTTTAACATCCTTGCCGATAAATGCGGCTGTCATTGTATTATTAATGGATGCAACAAGCTGGAAATTCGCATTCACGCTATTATCAAGCGATTTGCTCATATTAGTTAATTGTTCTAGCGAAGTAAACTGAGCAAGCTGAGCCGTGTATTCCGTATTCTCCATAGGGTTAAGCGGGTCCTGGTACCTAAGCTGTGCTATCATCAGCTTCAGGAAATCATCTTTCCCTAGCTCGCTTTTGCCTGAAGCAGTACTTGTGTTGATATTACTGCTCGCAGACTGGTTGAGAATTGATTGAACTGATTGTGACATTTTTATACCTATACTAAATAGTCGTAAGTGTTGTAACCCATTTCTTTAACCGACCTGGTTTCTCCGGCATTACTGGTGTTCAGATCTGCTTCTACTTCTTTTCCATCATTTAAAGAACTGTTTTGTTTCTTTTTACTATCCATATATCGTGCCATTTTGTTGTCCTGACTGGATACTGAAACATTAAGCTGCCCAATATTTACACCATTCTGCTGAAGGTTATTCTGCAGTTCTCCAATGTTTTTTTCTACCAGAGTCTTAATCTGAGGAGTATCAACTTCTATATTGGCTTTCATAACTGAATTAACCATTTCCAGTTTAATTTTAAGCTGTCCGAGATTCTTTGGTTCTATAGTCATAATAAGAGAGTTCTTTTCCGGTTTCATTATGTATTTGTTAAGCTCTTTCATAATGTCTGCAGATTTAACGCTCCTGAAAAGAGGTGTATTTTCCATGACTTTTTCTCTGAAACTGCTTTCGTTGGTTTTTCCGACAAAATCCACAACTTTATGATTCTCGCCTTGACTTTTCCTTTTTTCTGTACTATCCGAAAAAGCGGAACCTTCGCCGGAAGTTTGTGATACGGCTTTCTCCCTGGGAACTTCTGTCTTGGCTGTACTTTCATCATATTTAATCTGTTCAATTACTTTATTTGTTTTTTCTCCCGATGAAGTCGATTTTGCCTGAGTTTTTCCTGCTTCCTCTGATACTGCAGAATTTGCTGCAATAGCTGGCCCACTAACCGGCATCTCTGGCTTTGTTGAACCTGCCTGTTGTTTTACATTCTCTCGTGGTGGCTGATATTGCGCATTTGCACTTTTATTCACATCTGTATTTATTTTATACTCTGCCGTATTTTGTGCATTTTGACCGTTATTGATTTTAAGTGTTATACTATCCTTATCACCAACGGCAGTTTGTTTTTCTTTTGTACTACTTGCTTTTGAATCAATAATTTCATTTTCGATTACTGATTTTTCTGAGGAGACAACCTTGATTCCTATCGGTCTTTTTTCTACTGCCGGTTTTAACTCTGCCATTACTGCACTTTCAGATGATACTTTCACTTCTACCTGAGGCGCAGGTTTAACACTTGCTTCAGGTGCAGGTTTTACATCAGCCTTAGCCTCTGCCTTTGCACTTTCAGATGATACTTTTATTTCTGCCTGAGGCGCAGGTTTAACACTTGCTTCAGGTGCAGGTTTTACATCAGCCTTAGCCTCTGCCTTTGCACTTTCAGATGATACTTTTATTTCTGCCTGAGGCGCAGGTTTAACACTTACTTCAGGTGCAGGTTTTACATCAGCCTTAGCCTCTGCCTTTGTTGCACTTTCAGATGATACTTTCACTTCTACCTGAGGCGCAGGTTTTACACTTGCTTCAGGTGCAGGTTTTACATCTGCCTTAGCCTCTGTCTTTATACTTT
>CAZOZP010000019.1:0-51739 GCA_964584325.1 uncultured Melioribacteraceae bacterium | reverse complement strand
TTATTCTTTCTTTGCAATGGTATTAAGTGATAAAGATTTTCTAACGAATAATTTGTGTTAAAACATTGTTTTAAAACAAATTCTTTATCCGGGAAGAAAATTTATGAAGTTTGGTTTTTAGTCCATTCGATAATCAGGAAGGCCGGGAAAATATTATAACTCTATTCCAAGTTTTTTCATTTTTCGAAATAAAGTAGTCTTATGCATTTTCAATTCTGCCGCAGTTTTTGTTTTGTTTCCGCCGTTATTTTTCAGGGCATTAAGAATCGCCGACTTTTCGCTGTTGCTAATTACTTTCTTTATATCCCCTATGAAATCAAACTTTAGTCCGGCACCTGTTAAATAAGAAGGCAAGTGTTTTACTGAAATCCGGTCATTTCCGCATAAAACGAAAGCCCTCTCGATTACATTTTCCAGTTCTCTTACGTTTCCGGGCCAGTTATGTGCAGAAAGATAAGAATAAACTTCAGGTTTAATACCTTCCACTGATCTTCCCTGCAGATTATTGAATTTTTTTACGAAAAAGTCTGCCAGAAACGGTATATCTTCTTTCCTTTCTCTTAATGCGGGAATACTCAAGCAAACAACATTTATCCTGTAGTAAAGATCCTGACGGAAACTTCCTTCTTCTACCATTTGCTTAAGATCTCTATGTGTGGCAGCAATTATTCTTGCAGAAGCTTTTTCTGATTTTGCCGAACCCAGGGGTTCATAAATACCGTCCTGCAGCACTCTCAAAAGACGGACTTGCATAGCCGGACTGATTTCCCCAATCTCATCGAGAAAAAGAGTACCTTTGCCGGCAAGAGCAAACCTTCCCGGTTTATCTCTGTCTGCACCCGTAAATGCTCCTTTCTTATAACCAAACAGTTCAGATTCCAAAAGATTATCCGGCAAAGCCCCGCAATTTAACGCAAGAAAAGGCCCGGAAGCATTTTTCCCCATTCTGTGAATTGCTCTTGCCAGAACTTCTTTTCCCGTTCCGGTTTCACCTTCAATCAGCACAGCAGATGCGCCGGAGGCAACAGCTTCAGCAAGACCAACAACATCACGCATTGATTTACTTCTGCTGAAAAATTCTCCTATTGAATAATTGCCCTTAAGTTCATTTCGTAAAGCTTCAACTTCGCTTAAATCACGGAATGTTTCAACTCCGCCGGAGATACTGCCGGCCTCATCTTTAAGTACAGCAGTAGATACACTCACAGGTTTTTTTTCCGCATCGGCGGTAATTATAAAACCTGATTGATTAATCACAGGTTTACCCGTATCAATTGTTTTGCGCAATGCACATTCCGATTCGCACATACTCGACTTAAAAACTTCAGAGCATAATCTGCCCATTGCCTCGCTTTTAGAAATACCTGTAATTATTTCTGCCGCTTTATTGAATGAGGTTACTCTCCATTGGTTATCAACAGTAAAAACGCCATCAGAAATGCTGTCCAGAATTATGTCTGTTGAAGTCTTGATTTCTTTCTCCTTTACGGAATTAATAGTTTTATATCAATTCTAAAACTAATCATATTTTTATTTAACAGCCAGACTTTCTGCTTTAATAAAAACTCACAGTTGAACCGGAAAGCCCAAAAGAGCCTGCCATCATTCATAAAATTATTTCTTTCTTTTAAAAAAATAGTTAGATTGTAAATGAAATGTAAAAAACTATTCAGCCTCGGGATTGTTAGTATGCAAGGTTATTCTGAAATTTTTGAACACTCTCCCCTTTCTGTGGTAATCACGGACAATAACGGTATTATTAAGGAATGTAATCATTCTTCGGAAAAACTCTACGGTCAGACAAAAAAGTTTCTCGAAGGAAAAGATCTCAACAGCTTCAGCATACCTGATTCAGGTGTAAAAAGTGTAATTGATCTTATCGCATCGACAAAGGATAAATACTCTGAGACTCAGTTAGCCGTTGTTAATTCTTTCGGAAGAAGAATTTATATAAAGCGAAGAGTAACAGCTGTTAAGGATAAATCCGGCATATTAAATTACGCTTTCTTTGATGAAGACTTGTCGGAAAAGATGAGTACCGACGATTTAGTTAATCTGCAGGGTGCTGCATTGGAAGCCGCCGCCAATGCAATTATGATTACAAACATAAGCGGTGACATTGTCTGGGTTAATAATTCATTTCTCGTACTTACCGGTTACCGGGAAGATGAAGTTATTTATAAAAATGCCGGAATACTAAATTCCGGAAAGCAAAATCGTTTTTTTTTCGCCGGATTGTGGAATACGATAAAGAGTGGCAAAGTTTGGCACGGAGAACTAATAAATCAAAGAAAAGACGGAACTTTTTTTGATGAAGAACAGACAATAACCCCGGTATTTAACCGAGATAACGAGATATCTCATTTTATTGCCATTAAACAGGATATTACCGAGAGAAAAAGAACACTTAAAGAGATAGAAGAAGCAAGTTACAAATTTGAGCTTCTTGCATACATTATTAATCATAGTCCCGCTATAAGCTTTCTTTGGAAACTTGAAGGCTCATGGCCTGTGGAGTTTGTTTCCGACAATATCAAACAGCTCGGATACTCTCCGGAACAGTTTTACGATGAAGCTCTATTCTATAGTGATATTGTTTTCCCTGAGGATAAACCTGTTATCAGCAACAGAATTTACGAAGCAATTTCTTCAGGGGTTGAATATTTCAGACATAATTACAGAATTATCAATTCCTCGGGCACTGTCAGGTGGGTTGTTGACAATGCATTTTTCAGAACTACCGATACAGGTGATGTAACCGCGTATCAAGGCGTTATACTTGATATAACAGATCAGAAAATGGCTGAAATGGAACTTGTTCGGGAAAGAGAATTCCTTCGTACAATACTGCTGAGCATTGAAGACGGAATAATAGCATACACACCTGAAGGAAGAATCACGCTGTTAAATAAAGCCGCAAGCGAAATTCTTGGATTAAACCATGAGATTTTAAATATAAAAGAAGTAATTCCTCTGTTTGAATTTCCGGCAATTCAGGAATCTAATGTTGAAAATCCGGCTTTGAGTACACTTACCGGAAGAAAACTCCATAACACTGAGGCAATTATTGAAAAAAACGGAATTAAAAAGTATCTGGCTTTAGACAGCACAAGAATTCAGAACAATGAAAACAATCCGCTGATTACCCTGCTTGTTCTTCACGACATAACAGAACGAAAGGAAGCTGAAATCAAGAGCAGAATCCACCAGGAACAGTTAATTCAAGCTGATAAAATGGTTTCTTTAGGTACACTTGTTTCAGGTGTAGCTCACGAAATTAATAATCCGAATAATTTTATAATGCTGAATGTACCTCTTCTTGAAAAGACCTGGCAAAGTGTATTGCCCATACTCGATACTCACTATGAAAGTAACGGAGATTTCTTTGTCAGCAACAGACTTAAATACTCGAAAATCCGTGAATCAATTCCTGTTCTGCTGCAGGGAATTTCCGAAGGTGCAACTAGAATTAAGAATATTGTATCCGACTTAAAAGATTTCTCAAGAAGAGAAACTTCAGATATTGATCAGAATATTGAAATTAATGATGTAATAAAAGCCGCTCTTTCTCTTACAACAAACCTCTTAAAGAAATCAACTAATTTTTTAACTATAAATTACGGAACAAATATTCCGATAATCAAAGGTAATTTCCAGAGACTTGAGCAGGTACTCATTAATCTTATTGAAAACAGTTGTCAGGCTTTGGATGATAAATCAAAATCAATAACCATCACTTCAGGCATTAATACTGAAGAATTATTTGTTTTTGTATCCGTTGAAGACGAAGGTATTGGAATTGACCCTAAGAATATTAAGGAAATTGTTGATCCTTTCTTCACTACGAAGAGAGATAAAGGCGGAACAGGATTAGGTTTGGCTGTTTCATCAAAAATAATAATGAATCATAACGGCACATTGGAATTTTCATCCGAACCCGGAAAAGGTACCAAGGCGTTAATAAAATTACCAGTTAAAATTGAGGATTGAAATGGAAGATACCAAGTTCCCGGCACAACCTATCATCATTGCAGACGATGAACAAAATCTTCTTAACAGTTATGAACTTACCCTTATGGATGCCGGAATAAACAATATAAATCTTTGCAATGATTCCAGGAATGTTATGTCGCTTATTGCAAAGAAAAATGCAGGTCTTGTTCTTCTTGATTTATCTATGCCTTACATTACCGGTGATGAACTGCTAAAGCAAATAACCAGCGATTTTCCTGAGATACCCGTTATAATAATAACCGGAAACAGCGAAATTGAAACTGCAGTAGATTGCATGAAACACGGAGCTTTCGATTATCTGCTTAAGCCGATTGAAAATAGTCGTCTAACCAGCAGTGTAAAAAGAGCAATTGAGCTAAGAGAACTTCGTAATGAAAATAATCTGCTCAAACAAAGAATTTTCTCAAAGAAACTTGAACGGCCGGAAGTTTTTTCAAATATAATTACAGGTAATGAAAAGATGCGTGCCATTTTTCAATATATGGAAGCAATTTCGAGCACAAGCGAGCCCGTGATGATTACAGGCGAAACCGGTACCGGTAAGGATCTGATTGCAAGAGCTTTACATATTCTGAGCGGGAAGAAAGGCAAGTTTGTAACCTGTAATGTCGGCGGTCTGGATGATCATATGTTTTCAGATACATTATTCGGCCATAAGAAAGGTGCTTTTACAAACGCAATTCAGGACAGACCGGGTCTCATTGAAAGAGCTGCAGGAGGAACACTTTTCCTTGATGAAATCGGCGATTTGAGTATGGCCTCCCAGGTAAAGCTTCTCAGACTGCTTCAGGAACATGAATATTATCCTCTTGGATCAGACGATCCCAAATATTCCGATGCACTTGTTCTGGTTGCTACAAATAAAGACCTTACAACACTAAGTGAAAGCAAGGAATTCCGCAAAGATCTCTTCTATAGATTGAATGTTCATCATATTAATTTACCTCCTTTAAGATCACGTATTGATGACCTCCCTCTACTAGTTGACTATTTCATGACAGAAGCTGCTCAATCTCTCGGAAAAAAGAAACCAACTTTTCCGCCTGAGTTAATCACTCTTCTATCTGTATATAGTTTCCCGGGAAATATAAGAGAACTGCGCTCGATGATTTACGATGCCGTGAGTGTTCATCAATCAAAGACGCTTTCTTTGGCTACATTCAAGAATGCTACGAAATCCAGCAAATCTTCAAATTATGAAATTACTGCCGAAATGAATATTGAGAATTCCTCCTATTCTGTTGTAACATTCCATAGCACTTTGCCGACATTAAAGGAAATTCAGAAAGCTCTGATTGCAGAAGCTCTGAAACGATCAGGCAATAATCAAAGCGTTGCAGCTCAGATGCTTGGAGTAACCCGCCAGGCATTAAGCAGAAGACTTAAGAATGAGGATGAAGAATAGAAAGATTGTCAGCTTTTCTTGCATGTGTTTCATTTTAAGTCAATAATATTTGACACCTTATCATAATTACTGCATATCATTATAATATTAAACCCTGACGGCCTTTATTTACAGTGTAGAATATTATAGTCTAACCATGGCACAATTAATGCAAAAATCCGCTTAATTTTTATTCGGACTATGATGTTTGATTTGCTTAACATATTTCGCCCCTTTTTAATAAAAACCTTTTTTGCAGTTTCTGTTTTCTTGGCAAACACTGTTTCTGCCGGAAATTATGTAATGACTATTGATAATGCATGCATTAACTCACACAGTCTTGAATTTGATCTGATGATTAAATCATCTAATGGTTCCTACTCCATAAACAGTTATCAACTTATACTAAATATCAATAATCAGATATTTGCCTCTTCTGCTCCTACTTTTGAATACATACCCGGAACATCGAATTTGTCAAATACCCCTATTGCGGCTTCTGTCAAATTCCCCGATAAATCAATTGAACTTAGCATTGGTTCCGGAATAGGCGCTGATTTGATTACTACATCTATTATTAGAGTAGGCAGGTTCCGATTAACCGACTTAGAAGGATTCACTGATCAACCGGTAAATCTAAGCTGGGATTTCAGCGGAATTAATTTCACTGCACTTTTTGATGAAGAATTTCAACTAATAAGTTCTTCAGATTGCCACACTAGCATTGAAGACTGCCACATCTCCAAGGACATAACAGATATTCACGATAACAACTCCTTGCCATTGGGAAATGAACTCTTTCAGAATTATCCGAATCCGTTTAATCCATCAACCACTATAGAGTTCTCACTTAAAACTGATGATATTTTAGAACTAAAAATATTCGACATATCCGGAAGAATGGTTCAAATACTTTTTTCCGGTCACAAAAAAGCAGGAAAACATAAATTTTTATTTACTGCTGAGACAATCTCTTCAGGAATTTATTTCATTAGGCTTACCTCAAATTCAGGATTAAGCTTTGTAAAAAAGGCGGTACTCTTAAAATAAAATATTCATTTATTTAGTCTTCCCTATCATTAAATAATTACTAAACCAAATCATATTTCGACCTCTCTTTACTATAAAAGAATAATTTATTATTTTGCCTTAATAAATTAGTGCATTAATTTTTACCTATTCAGTTGATTCAGATCACATTATTTTTGGCATCATATTTTACGCTTGTAAATTATATGAGCATATACAAAAACTATTAAACGGAGAAAAATGAGCAAATTTGTTTTGACAGCCGCCTTTTTAATGGCATTTCATTACACCTCTGCCCAGAGAGTTTATTATGTTTCAAGTTCAACCGGAAATGATTCAAATACCGGATTGTCAATTAGCTCACCTTGGAAAACGTTGGAAAAAGCCGCCGCCAAAATTGCCGATAAAACCCTACTTCCCGGTGATACACTTCTTTTAAAGAAAGGAGATATTTGGAGGGCCTCTTCTGCTTCACAACTTGCTGTTTTTGATTTCCCCGGGAACACTCAGGGAGCAGCCGGAAAGTATTATACAATTAAATCATACGGCACCGGCAATAAACCTCTGATTACAAATATTGTCAACTCAACTGAGAAGGGATTTTTTACAATCCGCACAAACGGGATAAAGTATCTTGTCATTGACGGACTAGCTTTCGAAGGGCCTTTCAATTTCAGAGCAACTGATCCGGGCGGAAATGTTGTAGGTGTAACAAACATAAAAATTCTCAACTGCGAATTTACAAATTCTTCTCATACCTTTTATAATCCTTATCACCCTTCAAAAGCACCTTATCCTAATGAAGGATTTCCTATCAATAATATTGAATACGGATACAATATTTTTAAAGGAAGCTACGGCGGCGATATACTCAACATGGGGGCAGTAGATCATTCGATCTGGATACACCATAATTCATTTTATGATTCAGGCGAAGAAGCTGTTGATATAGGCGGGGGCTACAACATAAAAGTGGAATATAATTTTGTTTCTGGAAGTAAAGTTCAGGGAATGAAACTGCACTCTCAATTTAAGCCGATGACTGAACTTTTGTTAAGGGGAAATGTAATAACAGGATGCGGCGGATATGGACTAGCGCTTGAAAATATATCGAACGCGTTGGTACACAACAATACCATAATCGGAAATCCTACAGCTTTATTTCTCGGCTGGCTGCATGCAAATGGCCCGCTCTTAAGCGATTTTTCAAACAACACATTTTCCAATAACATAATTTCCGGTGTATTAATCGGCGGAATTCCTGACGGAGTAACCTATACTTACGCCGACGGATCAAAAGGTACAATAAAAGCCAATGAGATTTGGGCTGATAATTATTTCAACAATAACGTCTTCTGCTTGTCGCCGAACTTTAAAGATTTAACCACTCTTGTTAGAATTATAAAATGGAAAGGAACCATAAACTATGATCCGACCAAGGATAATAACAGAGGAGCTTATGTTACCGGAAGCGACTATGTACAATCAGACATTAAGATTACAACATCCGGATTTAAAGATCAATGGGCTGCCTTAACCAATATAAATAATGATGTTTTTGCAGACCCGCAAATGGAAAATTTGAGTTACACTTCCGCCTATGTTTACGGAAATTACAGATTGAAGGCTTCATCTCCTTTTACTGAATTCGGTATTCAGATAAATAATTACCTGAAAGATATTGAAGGGAAATCGGTTCCGGTCGGGAGTAACCCCTCCTGCGGAGCCTACCAGTACTCATCCGGCAACCAGGCCTCATTTTATATTGAATCGATAATTCCACTTGATAACACAACCATTCTGGTGAATTTCAATAATGAAGTAAATCAGACAGATGCACAAAACTCTTCGTTATATAAAATAACCCCGGAAATGACTATTAAATCAGCCAAACTTGCCGGGACAAATCAAATTAAACTTACAACATCATATGCTTATGGATTTCAGAATTATTACCTTACCGTAAGTTCAATCAAAGATATCTCCGGGAATGAAATTCTTCCATCTACAGTTACCTTCACAATTCCTTTCAATAAAATTTCAGTTAAAGATGTTACAGCCAGCGAAACTTCAGACTTGAACACCGACCCTCTTTATACTGTTGACGGATTGGGATATTATGACGGAGATCCGTATTCCAGATGGGCAGCTAAACCAATGCCTCAGGAGCTTGTTTTTGATCTCGGTTCAGTTAAAGAGATACGAAAAAGCAAGTTTTCCTTCTATAATTGGGAAAATGGGAGAAGATATAATTACTCACTCCAAGCATCCAAAGACAGAGTGAATTGGGTAATCCTGGCAGACTCCTTAATATCAGAAAAAGAAGAATGGAGCTTTGCTGAATTCAACCCTGAGAGCTGCCGGTATGTTAAATTGATATGCAACAAAGCGTACGATGATGACCCGACATTTCCGAATTGGGCAAATGTCTGGGAGGCAGAAATTTTTGGTATAGATGAAACAACAGATACATCATCACAAAAAGAATTATCTGACTTTACTCTCGAACAAAACTATCCGAATCCTTTTAATCCGGAGACATACATCACATTCAACCTGCCCAAATCAACTCATGTTAAACTAGATATTTACGGGATAACCGGACAATTAATTCAAACAATTGCAGACAGCCCTTTCCCTGCAGGAAAAACCAGCATAAAATTTAATGCATCTAATCTGGCAGCAGGTATATATTTCTACAAATTAAATACAGAAAATTTTAATTCAGTTAAAAAAATGACCCTCCTTAAATAGCGAATCAATGCCCGCCGCCTTTTAAAACGGCGGGCTATATTCGGATAACCAAAAAGTTGAAATATTTTTAGTATTAATTTGACAAGTGTTCGTCTGTTCACTATATTTGAAGTGTACAATTGAGCACTATGATGAAAAATATTACAAACAGACAAAAAGAAATTTTAGATTTCATAACCAATTATATAAAAGACAATAGTTTCCCTCCGACATATAGGGAAATTGGGTATGCATTCGGAATCACTTCAACTTTCGGCGTGAAAAGACATATTGATGCCTTGAATAAAAAAGGTTACTTAAACACAGAAAGCAATTCAAACAGAACAATTTCCTTAACCAAAGCGGCAGTCCCAATTACTTCCGAACCACAGGATGAATATTTGCAAATCCCCCTCTTAGGAAGGGTTGCTGCAGGAATTCCTGTTCTTTCTGAAGAAAACATAGAAAGCTATATAACTGTTCCTATATCATTAATCAGAGGCAAAGGAGGAATCTTTGCATTAAGGGTAAGAGGCGAAAGTATGATTAAAGCCGGAATTATGGACGGAGACTTTGTTTTCATTGAACAAACCCGAAACATAAAAGCCGGAGACATTATAGTTGCAATGCTTGCCGGAGAAGCAACATTAAAACGTTATGGAAAGATTGACGGGAAAACGTCTCTTATAGCGGAGAACGATAATTATCAACCTATATCAGTTGAAGATCGCCACGATTTTTCAATAATAGGGAAACTCAAAGCCGTATTTAGAAATTACAATAACTAGAAGAGAAACATATGAAAACGGAAATATTTGTTCAGGCAATAAAAGGAAGATACAAAATTCATCTTTTGTATGAGTATAAGGAAATTACCTTTGATCCATACCTGATTTCAGTTAATAAAAGCGGAAGAAAAATAATATACGGAAGAATTAACAATTCAAATGCAGTTTGCAGTCTGGAATACAACAAGATTCTGAACATAAGACCGATGGAAAAATCCAGATTTTCTCCGATAATACCTTTACTTCCTAATTAATTGGAGGATGCAATGAAAAAGCTGGATGCAGTAGATTTGGTTGATGCTTTAATATCGCATTTCTGGCAGCACGGATATATGACATTGCAGAGGAAATACGGTACTTATCTCCCGGAACCGGATAATATAGGAAACTATACAATTGACGGATTGGCAAAGTATAAAAACGATTTTATAATTGGGATAACAATAAAAGATCAAGACTTTAAAGATCGTGGACTGTATGCAAAAATTAAGTTTCTTGCTTCCAGGAAAACTAAATTTTCCGGAAAAGATATGAAATTGTTTATTGTTACTGAACACCACAACTTCATTAAACTAAAACTTATTGTTTCATCATTAGATGACAGATTTAAAAAAAATATAAAAATATTTCCTGTTGACTCTTATCTTCCCAACTAATTTTTTTATCAAACTTTGAAACCTTCCCTCACAGCGGCTGTTAAAGGCCGCTGTGTATTAAACCTTGACATTGTTAACACTGTAGTTTATTTTCGTTATTCAAATTATTTTATTTATTACATTGGCAAAAAAATTAACTGAAAAAGAATTAGATATAATTTCAAGATTAAAATCCGGAAGTTATATACCTTCACATATTGCAATTATTATGGACGGGAATGGCAGATGGGCAAAAAGAAGAGGCATGCCCAGAGTTGCCGGACACCAGAAAGGTGTGCAGACTGTAAGAAATATTGTTGAAACCTGCGCTGAATTGGGGGTAAAATATCTTACTCTATACACTTTTTCAACAGAGAATTGGAAAAGACCGAAAGATGAAGTATCCACCTTAATGAGACTTATCGTTAAAAGTCTGCAAACTGAAACAAATGAACTTCTTTCAAATAATATCAAACTTACAACTATAGGTGATCTGTCACTTCTTCCGGATGCTGTAAGACAAGAACTAAATGATGCAACAACCAAAACCGCACAGAACACCCGCCTTGTACTCAATCTTGCTTTAAGCTACAGCGGAAGGTGGGATATTATTAATGCCGTTAAAACCATTGCAGAAAAATGCAAGACAACTGAACTTGAAGTAAGTCAGATAAATGAAAGTTTATTGAATTCATTTTTATCTACTTCTCAAATGCCTGAGCCTGAACTTATGATAAGAACCGGGGGTGAATTTAGAGTAAGTAACTTTTTACTCTGGCAGATAGCTTATTCTGAGATATATGTGACAAATGTACTCTGGCCCGATTTTTCTCCTTCAGCACTGTGCGATGCAATTAATGATTTTAGGAAACGGGAAAGACGATTTGGTATGGTTAGCGAACAAATTTCTTCTATGAATGAAAATAAGGCTTTGAATGAAAACAATTAAATTATCTGTTCTTTTAGTGTTTATCCTGCAAATTGCAGTTTTCCCTCAAATTACAAGGAATGTTTACACTATTTTAGGCATAACCGTTGAAGGCAATACTTCGGCCGATGCCGCAGCAATAGTTTCTCACAGCGGATTGAAAATAAACGGCGAAATTGAAATTCCGGGCGATCAGACAGTAAACGCTATAAAAAGGCTGCACAACCTGAATATTTTTTCAGATATCCAGATCATTGCTGATAAGATTATAGACCGAGGGGCTTTTATTCTAATTAAAGTTCAAGAACATCCAAGAATTGAAAAAGTTATTTATGAAGGTTACGATGAATTGGATGAAAAGGATTTTGAAAAAAAGATTTCTTTTATACGCGGACAAATTTTTAAGCCGAGAGATATTTACAATATCACGGATAAACTTAGCAAGTTATATGAAGAAGAAGGAATTGTAAACAGTAAATTCACCCCGATTCAATATACTTTACTTTCAGCTGATACAACCGGAAAACGAGAAGTAACTGTTACCTGGAGAAGTACTTCTGATTTCTCCGATGAGATGGATATTGAGTATGACCTCGATAAAGAAAACACGGCAAATCTTATTAATCGTATAAAAGACAGGATTATTGTAAAGATTAAAATTGATGAAGGTGAAGAAACTACTGTAAGAAATATTCGTTTTCATGGAAACGATTCATTCTCTAATGATGAACTCCGAAAATCATTTGATAATACATCGGAAGCAAGGTGGTGGAAATTCTGGTCTAGTTCCAAATTTAACAGAAATGAATTTGAAAAAGATAAAGACCTGCTAAAAGAATTTTATGCAAAAAACGGTTACCGAGATTTTGAAATATTAAATGATTCTGTTTATGTGAATCCTGAAAACTCTGATGTCGATATACATGTCTATATTAACGAAGGTAATCAATATAAAGTAAGAAAAATCAATTGGATGGGTAATACTGTTTATCCTAGTGAAGTTTTAACCGAAAGTTTGGATTTTAGAGAGGGTGATGTATATGATTTTGCCAGATTTACCCAAAACCTTCGCGGCAATGAAAAGCAAAATGATGTCTCCGCCTTATATTATGACAACGGTTACTTAGCTTTTAGTATGACTACCGAAGAAAGCAGGGTTGGTGAAGACTCAGTTGATATCACAATAAAAATAGTTGAAAACAACAGATTTAAAGTTGGTCAGGTTGATATAAAAGGAAATGAAAAAACCAAAGACAAAGTAATTAGAAGAGAACTATTTACCGTTCCGGGTGATTATTTCAGCAGAAGCTACATATTTCGGAGTCTTCAGCAATTAGCCAATTTACAGTATTTTAATGTGGAAAAACTATACAAAGAAGGTGTTGATTACAGACCGGCATCAGACAGCACAGTTAATTTAGTTTATCAAGTTGAAGAAAAATCCAGCGATTATCTTAATGCATCCGTTGGTTACAGCGGAGCTTTTGGATTTAGTGGTGCAATTGGTGTTACTCTTACAAACTTCTCAATTGCTGAACCATTCAGACTTGGTGCAGGACAGATATTAAACTTCAACTGGCAGTTTGGTGTTGGTAGTTTCTATCAAACATTCAATATAGGTTTTACTGAACCATGGTTTATGGATACACCAACTTCTTTGGGTTTTGACTTATTCCAGACACGGCAAAGATACATTTATGAACTCACCCAAGCCGGCGGTACAATATATGTTGGCCGCAGGTTAAGCTGGCCTGATAATTATTTTTATATTCAGGGACGTTTTCGGTTCCAATACAATGATGTAATAGAAGGTCAGGGATACTATGAAGAAGGACAATCTCAACAATACACATTGGGTATGACAATATCGCGAACTGACATAGATAACCCTGTATTCCCTTCTCAAGGCAGCAAGATTTCACTGAACGCAGATTTATCAGGCGGCCCATTTCTTCCGGGTGATGTTGACTATTATAAAATTCAATTTAAAACAGAATGGTACAGAAGACTTTTCGGTTCAAGCAGAATCGTTCTTAACGTGAGTACAGAACTTGGGTTGCTTGATGAAATAGTTTCCGGAACAAAGGTAAATCCTTTTGAATATTTCTATATGGGAGGAAGCGGTTTAGTAATTGCCACTACTTCATTAAGAGGGTATGACGATAGAACAGTAGGCGAAGTTAAAAACGGAAGAGTAGTAGGAGGCAGAATCACAACCAAGTACACAGCCGAAATACGAGCAGCTTTAACGCTTGAACCAATGCCACTTTACATTCTAGCCTTTGCCGAAGCCGGAAATACATATTTAGATATAAACTCAGCAGATTTTCTGAATCTAAGGAGATCCGTGGGATTTGGAGCAAGAATTTTGATTAACCCTGTAGGCCTTATAGGTTTCGACTATGGTTATGGTTTTGACAGAAAAACTGTTGACGGACTTGAACCCCAGTGGATGTTCCACTTCCAGTTCGGAAAAGGATTTTAATAACTTAATTTGAGGTAATCGTGAAAAAAATAGTATTCGTATTATTATTAACTGCAGTTTCAGCAGTTTTCCCACAGACATTAAAACTTGGTTTTGTTGATTCTCAGCTTATTCTGGCACAATACCCCGCCGCAATAAAAGCACAAAGTGACCTGGATGCAATGATACAGAAATGGAACAGAACCGTTGATAGTCTTACAACAGAATTGCAGACAGATTATATGGCATATCAGAAACAGGAAGCTACATTAACTGAAGCTGCCAAGAAAACCAAACAAGCTGATCTTATTGAAAAGGAAAGAAAAATAAATGTATTTAAGCAGGAAAAATTTTCTCAGCCACGCGGCGAACTTTATGTTAAACAAGATGAATTACTTGCCCCTGTAAAAGCTGCTGTTCTTCAGGCAATTGAAGATGTTGCAAAAACTGAAGGCGTGAAATTCGTCTTTGATAAAAGCGGAGATATAGTTCTTTTATTTGCTGAGGCTGAATACGACCTTACTTATAAAGTTCTCGATAAATTAAAAAGAGGAAAATAACCGAGGATAAGATATGAAAAAATTCATATTGTTTTTTTTGCTGGCAATAATACCTATTGCCGCCCAGATGAAAATAGGATATGTTGATTCTCAAACAATTATCAAACAGCTTCCTGATGCTCAAGATGCTCAGAAAAAACTTGACCGACTCGTAATAGAATGGCAAGACGAGCTCCAGAAACTTGAATCAGAATGGAAACAAAAATATGATGATTATGAAAAACGTAAACTGGTTATGAGTAATCAGAAACGAGCAATTACCGAATCTGAACTTGTAAATATGGAAAAACAAATTGCTGATTACAGACAAGCTAAATTCGGAGTTAACGGAGAACTTTTCAAACAGCAGGAAGAATTGATGAAGCCTATTCAGAATAAGGTATTTAATATCATCCAGCAGGTTGCAAAGGACAAGGACTTGGATTTTGTATTCGACAGAAGCGGAGATATGATTTTCCTTTACGCAAAAGAAGAATATGATTTAACTAATGAAGTTCTTACCAAATTAAAATGAGAATTTATGGAAATTACAATAAGAGATGCCGCCGAACTTATCGGCGGAATCATTACCGGAAATCCTGATGCTGTATTCAGCAATATTTCCAGGATTGAATATGCCCAAGCCGGCGATATTACCCTTCTTTATTTACCAGCCTATTACAAATACCTTAAAACAACCAACGCTACAGCAGTAATAATTAAATCCGGTATAGAACGAACAAATCCGGATATCACATACATTGAAGTAGCTGATCCCAGTAAGGCATTACTTAAGATTGTATTTAAGTATTTCAGCCCCGATTTCCCTCTCAGCGGAATTGATGCTTCTGCCTCAGTTCATCCGAATGCAAAGTTAGGAGCGAATGTATCTCTTGGGAAAAATGTTGTTGTTGCAGCCGGGTGTATAATTGGCGAAAACACAAAGATTTTTCATAACTCTGTAATTATGGAAAATGCTATTATCGGAAGAGATTGCCTTCTTCACCCAAATGTAACTGTGCGTGAAGGCTGCGTTCTCGGTAATAATGTAATTCTACAGCCGGGAGTTGTGGTTGGTTCAGACGGATTTGGTTATAATCCGGACAAAAACGGCGTATTTCAAAAAATTCCTCAAATAGGTAATGTTATTTTAGAGGATTATGTAGAACTTGGTGCAAATACTGCCATTGACCGTGCCGCATTCGGCTCAACAATTATAAAAAAAGGAACTAAACTGGATAATCTGGTTCAGGTAGGTCACAACGCAATAATTGGAGAAAACACGGTTATATCCGGACAAACAGGTGTTTCAGGAAGTACAAAAGTCGGAAACAACTGCATGATTGGCGGACAGGTTGGTCTTGCCGGTCATATTGAAATTGCCGACAAAGTTATGATTGCTGCCCAGTCTGGCGTTCCTCATTCAATTACAGACGCCGGAAGATATTTCGGGAGTCCGGTAAAGAGTATGAATCAGGCTATGAAACTTGAGAGACATATACTTCACCTTCCTGACTACGCCGAAAAGATTAAAATTCTGGAAGAAAAAATTGTAAATTTGGAAATTAAATTAAATAAAAATGATCAGGATTAACCCTAATGCATGAATTACAAAGAACTATATCAAAGCCTATCTCTGTTTCAGGAGAAGGTCTTCACACAAAAGCTGCCACTACATTAACATTTAAACCCGCCGAGGAGAATACAGGTATAAGATTCATAAGAGTTGACCTTGCTGATAAGCCTGTAATTCCTGCCAATGCGGATTATGTAATAGATATTTCAAGAGGAACAACTCTGGGAGTGGGCGATATTAAAGTCCATACAGTTGAACATGTTCTTGCCGCAGTAGTAGGCCTTAAAATTGACAATATAATTATTGAAATAGACAATCATGAACTTCCTAACATAGATGGCAGCTCTCTTCCATTTGTCAAAGCACTCCAGGAAGCCGGGTTTGTTACTCAGGAAGCACCGAAAGACTACCTGATTATAGACGAAACAATAACTTACCACAACGAAGAAGAACAAGTTGATATAGTTGCACTACCCCTTGACGGATACAGACTTACAGTTATGGTTGATTATCAGAATCCAGCACTCGGAAGTCAACACTCCGGAATGTTTGACCTGGAAAAAGAATTTGTGACTGAATTTGCACCTGCAAGAACATTCTGCTTCTTGAGCGAAGTAGAGAAACTTGCAGATGCCGGACTTATTAAAGGGGCAAACTTAGATAATGCCGTTGTAATTGTTGATGAGAAAAATGCATCGGAAAGACTTGAAGGTCTTAAAACGAAACTTGGATTAAAAGGAGAAATGACCGTTGGGCCAACAGGCTTCCTAAACGATAAAACACTAAGATTTCGCAACGAACCTGTCAGACATAAACTTTTAGACCTTTTGGGCGATCTCGCATTAATCGGTGCTCCGATAAAAGCCCAAATACTTGCAGCACGCCCCGGACATAAGGCTAACGTAGAGTTTGCAAAAAAAATACGGAAACTGTATCATCAGAAAAAACTTGAAAAGAAATATCAATTTGTGAAAAAAGAAGGTGTAATATTCGACATCAACGCTATTCACAGAATACTTCCCCACAGATATCCATTTCTTCTGGTTGACAAAATAGTTCACCTTGAACTCGATAAAAAAGTAGTCGGAATCAAAAATGTTACGATAAATGAACCATTCTTCCAGGGGCATTTTCCCGGACAGCCGGTAATGCCGGGAGTTTTGATACTCGAAGCAATGGCTCAGACAGGAGGAATACTTTTGCTGAATTCTTTCCTGGACCCTTCAACCAAGCTTGTACTCTTTATGGGAATTAACAATGCTAAATTCAGGAAACAAGTTTTGCCCGGAGACCAACTTGTAATTGAAACTGAACTGGTTAGTAAAAAAAGTAAATATGTTCAGATGAGTGCAAAAGCTTTCGTTGATGATAAATTAGTTGCGGAGGCAGATTTTATGGCTGCAATTGTAGATAAAGCTGAAAATAAGGAAAGACAATGATTACGATACATCCAACTGCTATAGTTAGTTCAAAGGCAGAGATTCAAGGCAGTCTCAAAGTGGGTCCTTATGCAATAATTGAAGATGATGTTGTTATTGGTGATAACTGTGAAATCGGGCCTCATGCTGTATTATACAATGGTGCCAGACTCGGTAAAAATATAAAGATTTACCAATCAGCTTCTGTTGCAAATATTCCACAGGACTTGAAATTTTTAGATGAACCTTCAGTTTTTGAAATCGGAGATAACACGGTAATTCGTGAATTTGCTACTTTACACAGAGGTACAAAATCTTTAGGTTATTCTAAAATAGGGAAAAACTGTCTCGTTATGGCTTACGGACATGTTGCTCACGACAGTATAATAGGAGATAACTGCATTCTTGCAAACGGGGTTCAAATTGCCGGACATGTTGAAGTTGAAGACTGGGTGATTATTGGCGGACTTACTCCGGTTCACCAATTCTGCAAGATAGGTAAGCATGCAATGATTGGCGGAGGCTTTAGAGTTGTAACTGACATACCTCCCTTCGTTCTTGCTGCAGGCGAGCCACTAAGATTTAACGGACTAAATCTTATCGGACTGAAACGAAGAGGTTTTACTTTAAAGCAGATTGAAGACTTAAAAGACACATATAATCTATTGTTCAGGAGCAATCTGAACATCTCACAGGCAAAAGAAAGAATTATCGCTAAATACCCGGAAAATGAAAATGTTTCTTCTGTTATTAACTTTTTGGCAGCATCTTCAAGAGGTTTGATTAAAGGATGAGATGGAACCTTATTGAAATATCTTCCAATTCCGGAAAGTACAATATGGAATTTGATATTGAGCTTGCTTCCAGATGTAAGGACAACGAAGCTTGGTTCCGGTTATTTCGCTGGCAGCCATATTGTATATCTCTGGGCGCTAACCAAAAGATGGATGATATTAACATAATAAAAGCCGAAAAAGACGGTATTGATATTGTTAAACGTCCAACCGGCGGCAGAGCAATACTGCACGCAGAAGAAATTACTTATTCAGTTGTGCTGCCTGTTTCTGCCGGATTATCATCCAGACAGATATATGAAAATATCTCCAGAGCCTTATCTTTTGGACTGGTTTTATATAACCCGAAGCTCAAGGAGGCCGAGCTTGAAACTCTTCAGCCTGACTTCCCTTCTCTGTTGGCCTCGGATTCAGGAATGCTTTGTTTTGCCAGCACTGCAAAAAGTGAAGTGAAATTTGACGGTAGGAAAATTATCGGCAGTGCACAAAGAAAAATGAACCGGGCAATTCTTCAGCATGGCTCTGTGCTTTGCGGCAAATTCCACAGAAAACTGCCTGAATATCTTAACACTGCAGATGAAAGCATTGATTTTCTGAAAAAAGAAATGGACAGTAAAACAATCGAAATAGAAACTATTCTTGACGAACCGATTGATTACACAAGATTGGCCGGATGTCTGGTTAAAGGGTTCGAAGAATCAATGAGAATAAAATTTAATTGAGAAAAATATGAGCATCCACAGCGAACTAAAAAAAATCACTACTCAGTCATTATTCCTGATGAAGGAACGTAATGAAAAAATTGCATCTTTAACCGCATACGATTACATAACCGCAAAATTATTCGACAAAGCCGGAATTGATGTAATTTTGGTTGGAGATTCGCTGAGCAATGTATTTCAAGGGAATGAAACAACACTTCCTGTTACAGTTGATGAGATGATTTATCACACAAAAGCAGTTACAAAAGGTGTTTCGCGGGCAATGGTAGTTGTTGATATGCCCTTTATGTCTTATCAGACAAATGTTGACGAAGCTTTTAAGAATGCCGGAAGAATTATGAAAGAGACTCCTGCAGGTGCTGTTAAGCTTGAGGGAGGCGAAAGAATCGGTAAAACTGTTAACAGATTATGTGAAGCGGGAATTCCGGTTATGGGCCATATTGGTTTGACACCTCAGAGCATTCATCAGTTCGGCAGCTATAAAGCAAGAGGAAAACAAAAAGATGAAGCTGAACAGATAATAAAAGATGCAAAGATTTTAGAAGAAGCAGGTGCTTTTGCCATAGTACTTGAAAAGATACCTGCTGAACTTGCAAAAACTATCACTGAAAGCCTTCATATACCTACAATTGGAATTGGTGCCGGCCTGCATTGCGACGGACAAATACTTGTAAGTCCGGATATGCTTGGCTTAAATGAGGAATTCCACCCGAGATTTGTAAGAAGATATGCTGCATTGGCTGAAGAAATAATCCGCTCAATCGGCAATTATGTTGGGGATGTAAAAAATTTGAATTTCCCTTCTAAGGAAGAAAGTTATTGAGAAGAATTATGAGGTTCTACTCTTATTTTATCATTTTGTTTGTTACACTGACTTGGCCTGTTTTTCCGGAAACCGGTGAAGAAACTCTACTTGTTCTAGAAAAGAACGAAATTACAGGAATTTTTGGAGATGAATCTGATTTATGGGTTTCATCAAACGGGAACGGTATTTACAACATAAAAAATAATATAGTAAGAAATTTCTCCTCTTCAGACAGCAGCATCAGCAACGATTTTGTCTATTCAATAACCGGCAACAAAGATTTTATCTGGGCCGGGTCTGCAGACGGTCTATTTATTCTAAACAGGAAGACCGGTAAATGGCAGAAAAGAAAATTCGGACAAGGAGGACAGCTTGCTAATTGGATAAGATCGGTGGTCTTTGATCCGGTTGGAAATTGCGTCTGGATAGGAAGATTTAAATTTCTTACAAAATATGATCTTTCAACAAAGCGCTATTCTGATTACAACCTTACCCGCAACGGAAATGAAAAAGCAAACACTATTCAGACTATCAGCCTCGACGGTGACAGCCTTTTATGGGTTGGAACGGAAGCCGGACTGCATAAACTCTACAAAAACGATAATTTTGAAAATCCGGGGTCATCTCACTTTTATGATAAAAGACTAAATTATTTCGAAGGCAGCGGACAAACTTTATCTGTATCGTCGGTTATCCCTATGAAAGATAATGTTTGGATTGCACTTGACGAATTCCTTACTCCCGAGAATCCGGATTACAATAAAGGCGGCTTGTACAAATTTAACAGAAAAAACTCCTGGGAAAGATTTGAGGCGAAAGACGGTTTGCAATCCAATGGAATTTATTCATTGGAGCTGACCGGACGTTATCTGTGGATTTCCTTATATACATTTAATCCAAATCAGAAAACACAATACGGAAGAGGTTTGGCAATAATGGATCTTATTTCAGGAAAGATCAGAAAAATTGAAAGTATCGAACTGCCTTCAAAAATCAACAAAATTTATTATGACGGAAAACTTCTGTGGTTAGGAACAATTTCCGGATTATACAAAGTACCGATGAAAAACAGTTTTGCGGAATTTTATTTGGAGCAAAAAATTGAAAATAAAAAAACAGCGTCTGGAAGAATTAAAAAATAGTTTTTCCGGTAAAAAGATTATAATACTCGGCGATATGATGCTCGATGTATATATGTGGGGTGATGTAAAGAGAATCTCACCCGAAGCCCCGGTTCCTATTGTAGAAATCGACAATGAATTCTACCGTTTCGGCGGTGCTGCAAATGTTGTATTAAACATCCAGACATTGGGCGCAATCCCCATTCCAATCGGAATAATCGGAACCGATTCAAATGCTGAAATATTTAAATCTCTGTTAGTGGAAAACAATATTACAACTGAATTCATCTTTACTGATTCGAGTCGCCCAACAACTTGTAAAACCAGAGTAATCTCTTCTGATCAGCATATAGTAAGAATAGATAAAGAATCCAAAAAAAACATCTCCCGGGAAATAGAAGCTGAGATTCTTGCAGCAATAAATCGGATTATTCCGGATGCTGATGCTGTAATCCTCCAGGATTACAACAAAGGAGTATTGACAAAATCCCTAATTAACAATACAATCGATATTGCCTTAAAACATAATAAGTTCGTTACCGTTGATCCTAAGTTCAATAATTTTAGAGAGTATAAGTCTGTAACTCTTTTTAAGCCGAACAGAAAAGAAACTGAAGATGCATTCGGAATAAGGATACAAAATGAAGAGGACTTATTTAATGCCGCCGGGATGATTTTTCAGGAACTCGGCTGCAAATATCTGATGATAACATTAGGCGATAAAGGCAGTATCATTTTCGATGGCCCTGATAAATTTAGAAGATTCCCGACAATCGCAAAAACGGCAGTAGATGTTTCCGGTGCCGGCGATACTGTGATTGCGACTTTGACAACAGCATTGACTGCAGGTGCAGAAATTGAGGAAGCTGCTTTCCTTTCAAACTTTGCCGGGGGTATGGTTTGCGAAATACCCGGAGTTGTACCAATCAAATTAGAACAGCTTTTTAACGAGATATCGGAATATAAAAATGAATAATGTTATATCTGCTGATGAAATGATTAACATCCGAAAAATATTAAAATCGGAGAATAAGCGCTTGGTTTTTACTAACGGCTGTTTTGACATTATTCATGCCGGACACGTAGATTATCTTGTAAAAGCGCGGGATGCAGGTGATGCTCTTGTTGTAGGCCTTAATTCCGATGATTCTATCAGCAGGATTAAAGGTTCAAAGCGGCCGATAATTCCGGAAAATCAAAGAGCCTTTGTTCTTGCTAATTTGAAACCTGTTGATTATGTTGTTATATTTAATGAAGATACTCCTGAAATATTGATAAATAAGCTTATACCCGATGTACTTGTTAAAGGAGCTGACTGGAGCATTGAAAATATTATTGGAAAAGATACTGTAATTAGTAACGGCGGAAAAGTTATTACGATAGATTTCGTAAATAACCAATCCACTACTGATATTATCAAGAAAATTCTGGATTCCGAAAAACTGTGAAGGCAAAAATTAAATCCGATTCCGAAAATGCTGTAAAAAGATCTCTGCTGCGAAAAATCATTAATGCCATGATAATAGCATCAGTTGCCTTTATTTTTCTTTTAGCAGCTATCGTCGGATTTTCTCAAACGTCAACTTTTAGAAATATTCTTAAAGATATAATAGTTTCCGAAGCTAATAATCAAATTAACGGAAAATTAAGCATCGGCTCAATTCAGGGAACATTGTTTTCATCCGTTTATATAAATGACATTTCTCTAAAAATGGATAACTTTGAAGCAGTAAGCGCAGGCCAGGTAGCAGTAAATATCAACATACTTCAGCTTCTTCTTAAAAACTTATTCTTTAAAGAAATTCTTTTGAAAGACATACAAGTAAATATGCTTCAGGATTCATCAGGAATATACAATCTTCAAAAGCTTGTTAAACCTTCACCTGAAGATACAACTGAATCTAAACTCGACCTGCCTTTTTCAATTGAAGTGGCAAAATTAAGTTTTGAAAACATTAATTTTACTAAAAAAGATTACCAATATCTTAACTCAGAAAAGGTCTATGACATTCTTAATACATCAGACCTGAGAATTAATAATCTCACGATTGAGGCAAGTGCCTTCATTGATACAGATAACGATTTTTATAATCTTCATATTCCGAAATTTGCTTTTTACCCAAATACAACCAAGTTTGCCTTAAAGAATTTTTCCGGAAATTTTACCGTTACGGACAATTATGCTGAAATAAAGGACCTTACTGTAGCCACTGACAGCAGCAGTATTGTTTTTAATACAAGAATGGACAGCATTAATGTTTTTAACTCTCCTGATATTTCAGAAATTCAGCAATCGCCTACAAAGATTTCATTGCAGATAAACCGTTTTAATTTTGATGACCTTTCTACATTTATTGAATCAACTTCATTGCTTAAATCTTATATACAGCTGGACTTAAATGCCGAAGGTAAGTTTAATGATATTGAAATTAAAAAACTGGATCTCGAACTTTTTAAAAGCAAATTGGCACTTAACGGAAAAATAAAAAATCTTGATACACCTGATGATATGTTTATCGATGCTTCAATTGTAAATTCAACAATTCAAACAGATGACATAAAAAAACTGTTGCCATTTATTGATTTCCCGTTTAAGAAGAACATGGAATTTGAAGAACTCAATGCTCAGTTTTATGGTAATCCGATAAATTTTGAATCACAGATATCAAGTATTTACAATGAAGGCTTTATAGAAGCAAGTGCTTCATTGGATTTGCGCAAAAGAGATATGATCTATGATGTTTATGTTGATGCCAGAAGAATTGATGTTTCTCCTATTACGGGAAGTCCGGGAATTATAAACGCAAAGATGACTGTTAAAGGTTCAGGAACAGACCCGGCAGCAATGCAGAACTATGCCAGACTTAATGTGTTTGACTCATATTTGGACCTTATCGAGATCGATTCTCTTTCGCTGAACATGGAATCTGCTATGAAAATAGTAAATCTGGATGTCCTGGCCGGAATTAATTCTTCGAAAACTTCATTAAAAGGAACAGTTGATTTCAGCGATAAAGCTCATCCTTCCTACAATTTTAACGGGAGCATTACTGATTTTGACATATCCGCGTTTCTTGAAGATTCTTTAAAGCAATCATTCATAAACACCGACATTGCCATTAAGGGAAAGAATTTTGAACTTGACTCTCTTATTGCCGATATGTATCTGGAAATCTATAATTCCAAATTTTTTGGTAATCAACTTGACTATACTTTCCTGAAACTTGAAACCGGATTCGATGAAACAGGCAGAAGAAACATAAATGCTGATTCAGATATAATGAACATGTCACTTTCCGGTAATTTTTCACTTAATAAAGCCATAGATGTTATCAATTATCAAAAAGATGCTATTACTTATGTGATTGTTAACAAAATTAAAGAATTGAATCCGCAAACTGTGCTCGATACAACTATCACCGGAAAGGAAGTTGTTGAGCTTCCTGAACCGGGAATACCGAAAAGTCTGCTCGCAGAAACATTTAAAATAGATTATGAAGCACAGATAAAAGATTTACTGCTTTTGTCAATATTTATGAAAGACCATAATATGAATATCTCTGCAGGTATTTCAGGAGAAATTTCCAATGAGCCTGAGCAGTTTAAGGCAAGTATGGATGTGGAAGTTGGTTATTTTCTTGATATTTTACCTGATAATATAATCTACATATCTAATCTTAAAACAAACTTTGATATTAACCGAAGTAACCTTACTACAAAATTTGAAGATTTAATGGGGGCGTTAACTTTTTCATGTGACAGACTTTTCTTTGAACAGGATCTTTATGATATTCATTCTCTTGTGCTGTTCAACCAAAATAAAGCAATTTTTGATTTTGAAACTCAGGTTGATTCAAATATCTATGCCTCTGTACAAGGATCAGTGGAAATGACTCCTATTGAACAAGAGGTTACAATTTCTAATATGCAGCTACAGTTCAACGATGCTTTCTGGTCAAATTCTGATGATATAAGGTTTTTAATCTCCCCTGATTTCTTTGCACTTAGAAATTTTAATGCAGAAAGCGGTAATAGCAAAATATCTGCAAAAGGAACATTCGATAAAGAAGGCAACCAGAATATATCTATTAGCATGAAAAATTTTTCCGGTGAAAACCTGCTTCAGATAAATCCTGCATTGGAAAAAGACCTGGCTGATTTCAGTCTTAATGCTGATGCACTTATAAATGGAACACTTGAAAAACCGATTATTACCGGGAATGTTTCTCTTAATGAATTGAAAGTAAGAAACTCAAAACTTGGGTCTCTGACGGCCTCAATCTTTTATAATGAAAAATATCTGACCAGTGATATTAAATTTGGACAAGACGTTAAAGATACTACTTCTCTTTATATGTCAGCCGGAGTTTATTTCCCGATTAATCTTCAGCTTCTTCCGGTAAAGGAAAGAATAATTAAAGACAAACCTCTCAAAATTGAAGTGCAGGCCGATAATTTCGACTTGGCTAATTTAGGTAATTCATTGCCATTTATTAACGAACAAAAAGGCATTTTTTCATCTGAGTTGCTTATAACCGGAACTATAGACAATATTAATTATGATGGATTTATTAGTTTAGCCGGCGGTAAATTCAAAGCTCTGCAAAATAATATGTATTATGGAATGGAAGGCCGTCTGAAATTTGACCGACAGGAAATAAATATCGAGGAACTCAAAATATTCAATGATGAAGACCTCCCTCAGGAAGGAACTATGAGTGCTTTAGGGTCAATCAAATTCGATGGATTTAAGATTTCTCATGGTGACATATCTATTGAAGGCGGTCTTGCAGTTTTAAGTCCGGAAACAAAAAAAGTAAATCCTTTTATGTACGGTAATGTATATATCGAGACTCCGCGACCTCTGAAAGTGATGCTTGGAGATTCTTATACCCAAGTAAGAGGAACGCTTAGTGTAAGGAATTCAGATCTTACGATTATGACTGAACTAGCCGGATTCGGAAACGAAAAGGCAAATATAATATACAAATATGCCGTTGATACCACTCTTGAAAATTCCCGTAATCTGATGATTGAACGTCTTATTTCTCAGAAAAAGAAAAGTGAAGCTGAGGCTGTTGTTGAAGAAGAAATAAAGGATTATGTTTTTGATACTGCTCTTAATATTGCCATTCCGGATATAGCAAGAGTAACATTTATTCTCAATTCAATGACAAATACAAAACTATATGTAGAAACTGACGGCAATCTTAATTTCTTCTCCAAGAATTTCACCCTTCAGGGTACACTTCAGCTAAGGGAAGGATCTAACCTTGAATTCTTCAAAACTTTTGCCGCTCAAGGTTCAATAACATTTGCAGGCGATCTGACGAATCCGATTCTAAACATTGTTTCTACATACAGGAATACTTATTTAGACTATAATAAAACTCCTCCTGAGGAAAAAGATGTAGCCGTTAAACTAAAAATGAACTGCCCGATGCAAAGTCTGGGTGGAGAATTATCTAATCCTGAAAATATTGCCATGTATATAGGCACAAAAAATATAGAAAACAATATACACGACCCATCATACAGTTTAACAGACGCTATTGCATTCATAATTAGAGGAAATCTTTCAGCAGACGAAAAAACAACCACAGACAGTCAACTTGAGAATGCAGCCAAATCAGTACTGGGTCCGCTTATGACAGGTCTGGCAAATTCAGCCGTTGGCGATGCAATAAACAGAATCGATGTGGGGCAATCCGGCGAATACACACAAATCAATATAAGCGGCAGATGGAAAGGTCTAAAATATACCGTTGGTTCACCATACGAAAAAATCGAGCTTAATAACATAAATATGAAACTTGAGTACAATTATCTTCGTTTTATTGTTCGTTACGAAAGGAAACAACCTTTCTTTAAATCAATCGGCCTTGAAAAACAAATAGATGAACTGGGCCTGAAATATAAATTTGAGTTCTAATGAAAAAAAAGATTATAGCATTTTTTAAAAGCAATACCGGCCGAAAATTTCGTTCTAAAGAATTAGCAGAAAAACTTGAAATTAATGCCGATTACGAATATGAAGAATTGAAATTCCACCTTCACAAACTTGTTGAAGAGGGAATAATAATTAAACAGGGAAAGAGGTATTTCTATCTTCCGGAAAAAAGTTCAGGAAAACTAACCGGAAAGCTTTCACTTTCTGCAGATGGTTCTTACGGTTTTGTAATTTTAGAAAATCTTGCAATGAACGATATTTTTATTGCTGAGCGTAACCTTGGCACTGCCTTGGACGGTGATGAGGTTGAAGTGTCTCTTTTTGCTTCCAAAAAGGGAAAAAATACAGAAGGCCAGATAATTAACATTATTAACCGTGCAAAGACGGACTATACAGGAGTACTCAAGAAAAGTAACTCCTTTTATATTGTTGTACCTGATAAAAAGGTTTTTCCGAGAGATATATATGTAGCAGAAAATAATCTGAACGGAGCCGGCCCTAATGATAAAGTTGTTGTCGAATTGCTTGAATGGAATGGGCCGCAGGTAAATCCAGAAGGGTGTATAATTGAAATTCTTGGCAAGGCCGGTGATTATGATACGGAAATTGTATCTCTTGCAAGAGAATTTAATCTTAAGTATAAATTCAGTGAAGATGTAATTACTCAAGCAGATAACATCAGCGAATCAATACCCGAAGAAGAAATCAGGAAAAGAACAGATTTCCGAGAAAAAATTGTTATCACAATTGACCCTGAAGATGCAAAAGACTACGATGATGCCCTCTCAATAGAAAAGCTTGCGAACGGCAATTTCTTAGTCGGTATTCACATTGCAGACGTTAGTCATTATGTTTCACCTGAATCCGCAATTTTCAGAGAAGCCGAAGAAAGAGCCACAAGTGTTTATTTTGTTGGGAAAGTAATACCTATGCTTCCTGAAAGACTATCAAATAATATTTGCTCTCTCGTACCCGGTAAAGACAGACTCTGCTATTCTGTTATTGCAGAAATAACTCCCGGCGGAAAAGTTACTGATTACAGAATTGAAAAAACCGTAATTAACAGCAAAAGACGCTATTCATATGAAGAAGCTCAGGCAATTTTGGATTCAGGAAAGGGAGATTTTTTTGCTGAATTAAGTATGCTTCTCGAACTTTCAAGAAAACTGAGAACAAACAGAATCCGCAAGGGAAGCATTAATTTCAAATCTTCTGAAGTAAAATTCCGTCTTGATGATAAAGGGTCGCCTGTTTCCATCGAGATAAAACACCTGCTTGAAGCCAACAATTTAATTGAAGAATATATGCTTCTTGCAAATCAGATAGTAGCAGCTCACATTAAAAACAACAAAAAGGAAATGCAGTATCCCTTCGTTTACAGAATACATGACTTACCTGATAAAGTAAAAATTGATGAGTTCGCAGTTTTTGTGAAAACCCTCGGTTATTCATTTACACCCGGTCAGAAAAATGACTCCAAACAACTGCAGATGCTCCTAGAAAAAACTGCTGGCACAGACGAAGAGGCTGTGATTAACGAGGTGGCAATCAGATCTATGGCGAAGGCAATATACTCTACTGAAAATATTGGCCATTTCGGATTGGCATTTAAATACTACACTCATTTCACATCCCCTATTCGCAGGTTTCCGGATTTGATTGTTCATAGAATTATATTTGACTACATAAAGAATCCGGCAAAACCGCTATTTACCCTAAAGCAGCTCGAAGAAATATGCGCTCATTCTTCTGCTTGCGAAAGAAGTGCCGCCTCAGCAGAAAGGCTTTCTGTTAAACTAAAGCAACTTGAATACTTCAAGGATAAAACAGGAATGGTTTTCGAAGGCATTGTTTCAGGTGTTGCGAAGTTCGGTCTCTTTGTTCAGCTCAAAGATACTCTTACTGAAGGCTTGATTCCAATGAGAAATCTTGCGGATGATTTCTATATTCTTGATGAAAAGAACCATTGCCTGATAGGTCGGTCCACAAAAAGAAAATTCCGCCTTGGAGATAAAATTAACGTAAAGGTAATGAGGGTGGATCTGGATAAAAAGGAAATTGACTTTATATTAAACGAAAAATAGTTTATGTTTTGACCCTAAAACGGGAAATTCTTTATGAAATTATGGATGTTTTTGTTTGCCTCATTCCTTTTATTCCAAACCGGATATTGTCAATTCGGCAAGAATAAAGTTCAGTATAAAGATCATAAATGGTATTATGTTCAGACAAAACATTTTGATGTATATTTCTACGATGAGGGATTAAGCGTTGCGGAGTTCACAATTAAGGCCGCAGAAGATGCACTCGATTCAATTCAATCAATACTCAAATATCAGATCAGCAACAGGCTTTCGTTAATTGTTTACAACTCTCATAACGATTTCCAGGAAACCAACACTACCGACTATTCTTTAAGTCAGGGCATTGGCGGTTTTACTGAGCCTTTCAAAAATAGAATAGTTTTTCCATTCGAAGGTGATTTCAAAAAATTTCGTCATGTAATACATCATGAACTGGTTCACGGTGTTATGAGGGATATGCTCTACGGCGGAACCGTTCAGAATATAATTTCCAGAGGAATAACACTTTCTCTTCCGCACTGGTACCATGAAGGAATGGCAGAATACATTTCAAGCGGATGGGAAACTTCAAGCGATATGTTTATAAGGGAGGCAATTGTTAGTGATTTTCTTCCGGATATAAGCGGATTATCCGGTTATTTCGGATATCGCGGAGGTCAGGCAATATTTCATTATATCGCAGAAAAATACGGACGGGACAAAATAGGAGAAATTCTTGCCAAAACACAGGGTGTTAACAGCCTTAATGACGGTATGAAAGCCGCTTTGGGAATTAATCTTGAAGAGCTGAATGAAAAATGGAAAAAAGACCTGAGACTAAGGTATTGGCCTGATGTTGCAAAATATAAATATGTAGAAGATTTCGCACGAAAGCTTACGGGCGATAAAAAAACATACGGCTTCTACAATACTTCTCCCGCTATTTCTCCCTTGGGCGATAAAGTTGCATTTATTACTGATCGGGATATCTATTTCAACATTTATGTACTTAGCGCATTCGACGGAAAGATATTAAAACGCGTGGTCGAAAGCGGAAGAACAAATGACTTTGAAGAATTGAATGTACTGACGCCAACCATCTCTTGGGCCCCCGACAATAAAAGAATTGCTGTTTCAACAAAAAAAAGCGGATATGACAGAGTATTTATTGTTGACACAGAATCAGGCGAAGAAACACTGCTGCCCTTCAGTTTCCCGGGAATAACATCGGTGAGCTGGGCCCCGGATGCGGATAAAATTGCCTTTATCGGTTCAGACGGAAAACAATCTGATATATATGTTTATAGATTCAGCAGCAATCAGACAGAAAACTTGACTAATGATATATTCACAGAACAAGACCCTGCCTGGAATCCGAACAGCGAAAGTATTTTTTATGCATCGGATAGAGGTCATATTGAAGGTACCCCTGAAACAGATTTTGATTTATTCAGCCATAATTTTAATCAAAGAGACATTTTCAGACTCGATTTATCAACGAAAACTGTAAGCAGACTCACATTTGATGAATTATCTGACGAACTCTCCCCCGTATGTTCTCCTGATGGAAATGAGATTCTGTTCATTTCTGATAAAAGCGGTATAAACAATATTTATAAATTACAAATAAACGATTCTTCACATGCAGCATCACCTGTTACAAATTCAATTAGTGGTATAAACCAGCTTTCAGTCTCCAGAGACGGAAAAAAACTGGTTTTTTCAGCATTATCAGACGGGGCCTACAATGTTTATCTAATTAACAACCCATTCACTCTGCCTGCTGCTGCAAACGAACTTGAACCGACTTATTTCATAAGCCATAGGAAAGAATTACTTGCTTCAAATAATAATTCAAAAAATATTTCTCCCGCGAAGGATACATTAGCTGTTCTGCCTATAGCATCTGATTCAGTTGCAAGTGTTTCTGATACTGCCGCAACCAGAAAGCAGATAGAAATTTTTACAGGAAATTTTATTGTACCTGAAGATACTTCTCAATCTAATAAAAAGTTCTCATCCAGACTGATTTTCGGAAAATCAAATGCCGTATTGGATACTACATCATCAGAATCTCTTTTTACAAGAAAACTGGACGAAGAAGGCAATTATTTACGCAATCCATATAGAATTAATTTTTCTCCGGATATAGTCTATGCAAACGCCGGTTATTCCACTTTCTACGGTTTACTGGGAACAACAATACTCACTTTCAGCGATGTTTTAGGTAACCACAGACTAACAGGCGTTACAAGTATGCAGATTGATCTGAAGAACAGCGACTATGGCTTAGCATATTATTACCTGCCCGGAAGACTGAACTACGGCGTTGAAGGCTTCCATACCGCCAGAATATTAAGAATAAACAGAAACGGATTTAATAATCTTCACAGATTCAGAAATTACGGATTAGTTCTCTCGGCTTCATATCCGATTAATACTTTCTACAGAATTGATTTTGGATTAAGTTATCTAAATCTTACAGCCGAAAATCTTGATAATGTAAATGACCCCGTCAGAAAATCAAGATTTCTTATTCCATCAGTAGGCTTTGTTCACGATAATACCCTATTTGGTTATACATCCCCGATTGAAGGCACAAGATACAGTTTTAACATTTTCGGGAATCCCGGTATATCTAAAAGCAGACAAAGCTTTGTGTCTTTGAACTGGGATTATAGAACATATTTCCGTTTTCTTTTTGATAATTCATTTGTGATCCGACTTTCCGGCGGATATTCCGGCGGCGCAAATCCTCAAAGATTTTTCCTTGGCGGTACCGATAATTGGATTAACCGTACCTTTGCCACCGGTGAACTTCCGCTTGATGACCCTTCTGATTTTGCATTCCTTTCTCCGGCCATGCCTATGAGAGGCTTCCAATATGCTGAGAAAATAGGGACAAAATATTCATTGCTTAACCTTGAACTAAGGATGCCTTTGCTGAGATATATTTTTAACAGTCCGATACCTCTACTGGCTCAAAGCATACTGAATACAGTTTTTATTGATGCTGGAACAGCCTGGACTGAAAACAACAAGCTAAAACTGATTGGAAAAGACTTGAACGGAACTAAAAAAACTCAGGATCTGCTTCTCGGCTTTGGTGCCGGCGCACGAGTTTATTTCCTTTTTTTCCTGACAAGACTCGACATTGCGTGGTCTTATGACTTCGATAAGTTCAGCCGTCCGAAATATTATATATCAATCGGAACAGATTTTTAATTATTATAATGCCTCAAAAGAATAATTAATTTTATTGATAATTTTGTTTCATTATTCATTAAATTTGATATCTAATAAATTTAAATTTTGGTAATGAAAAACTCTTTTATTTTTATTGTTTTTACTTCTCTGATACTCCTTACCGGTTGTATTGAATATGAACAGTGGACAACCATTAAGTCCGACTCGAGCGGAGATATGTATATTCATTATTCAATGCCTCTTGCCGCCGATTATGATTCGAGCAAGATAAGCAGTTTCATATATTTTAATCCCGATTCCCTTACCAGACTTATAAGCACAGATTACACAGAAGTAATAAAAATTCAAGTCTATTTAATGCCTGATTCATCCATTCATACCTCATTAGGTTTTAAGTATAACCATCTTGACTCTTTGAACAACTTACCCTTGTTAAAAAATGCACAGATATCACTTAAAGAAGGGCCGGACAAAACACTGATTTTCTCTCAGTACATAAATTCTCTGCCCCTATTCCCCGGTCTTGATGTTGAAAACTTTAAATACAAATATACATTCCATTTTCCAGGCAAAATAATCAGACATAATGCATCTTCCCAGAACAAAAACACACTCATTTGGGATTTTGCAAACAATGAAGTAAGAAAATTCCAGACATTAAATGTAACATACCGGCCATTTAAACTGAAAGAAACTCCTCCTTTTATTCATTATGCAATGGCAGGTATAATAGCAATTGTAATATATTTCCTATTCCGCAAACGGAAAGGATAATAATAAATTGTAAATCTTGATAAATTGACATGCCGGATATATTTAATTATATTTGGCCTTTGTCTTATTTTTAATTTATTTACTCATAATAATGTACGATAAAAAACCAATAATTTTTTCCGGAAGGTCTAATCCGGCCCTCGCCCGCAAAATAAACGAATATCTGAATCTTATTCCGGGTGAGATTGACATCCAGCACTTCAGCGACGGAGAAATCTGGGTTAAGTACAAAGAAAACATTCGCGGAAGAGATATTTATCTTGTTCAGTCAACGAATCCTCCCGGTGATAATCTTCTTGAACTTTTAATTATGATTGATGCTGCAAGACGTTCATCCGCAAACCGTATTACGGCTGTTATTCCATATTTCGGTTATGCAAGGCAGGACAGGAAAGATCAGCCGAGAGTATCTATTACAGCCAAGCTTATAGCAAACCTCATTACAACTGCAGGTGCTGACAGGGTTTTAACAATGGACCTTCACGCTGCGCAGATTCAGGGCTTCTTTGATATTCCAATGGACCATCTATATGCGTCACCAATTTTCACCGGCATATTTAAAGAAAAAAACGAGAACTTGGTTGTATGTTCTCCTGACATAGGGAGCATAAAAATCGCAAGATCTTACGCAAGAAGATTAAACACATCAATAGCAGTTATAGACAAGAGAAGACCAAAAGCTAACGTTGCCGAAGTTATGAATCTTATCGGCGATGTAGAAGGCAAAGACGTATTGCTTGTTGATGATCTTATAGATACAGGCGGAACTTTTGTTAATGCCGTAAAAGCATTAAAAGAAAGAGGCGCATTAGATGTTTACGGAGCCGTAACTCATCCCCTCTTTTCAGGAGAAGCAATAAAGAGAATCAATGATTCTGAAATTAAGACACTTTATATAACAGACACTATCTGTATTGACAAAAAAATTCTTTCAGAAAAAATCGTACAAAAAACTGCTTCTGCTATTTTAGCTGAAGCAATTATGAGAACAAACAGGAATGAATCGATCAGTTCACTATTTGAAATAGACAAAGGTTAATATTAAGAATACATTTGGAGAAAAAATAAAATGGCAGTGATAACATTAAAAGCTAACAGGAGAACTATTGTTAATAAGGGTGCTAACACCCAGTTACGATTAAAAGGCATAGTACCGGGAATTTTTTATTCTAAGAGAAACGAACCAATTCCTGTCGAAATTCAGGAAACAGCTTTCAACAAAGTTGTTTTCACTCCAATCAAACATCTTATAAAAATGGAATTGGACAGCAAAGAAACTCTTCAGTGCATTGTTAAAGATGTTCAGTTTGATCCGGTTTCAGACAGAGTAGTTCATTTTGATCTGCTCGGAGTTGCTGATGATGAATATATCAACATCACAGTACCATTAGTATTTAAAGGCACTCCGGAAGGTGTTAAAACAGGCGGTATTCTGCAGGAAGAACTTAACAAGATTAAAATTGCCTGCTTACCTGCTGATATGCCGGAGCATCTGGAACTGAGTATTTCCAAAATGAAAAGCGGTGAAACCATGTATGTTTCCGACCTGCATTTTGATAAAATAAAAGTGCTTTCTTCTCCTGAAATTCCTGTTGTTCATGTAGCTCATCCAAGAGTTGAAGCAGTAGTTGAAACTGAAACACCTAAAAAAGGTAAAAAATAGCAGATTATATTGAAAGTAATTTTTGGAATCGGAAATCCGGGCGACAAATACCTTTGCACAAGGCATAACATCGGGTTTATGGTTCTCGACAGTTTTGCTTCGGATAACAGGCTCACTTTCAAAAAAGAAAAGAATTATCATATTGCGGGAGGCTCCATCGGGACCTCCCAATTTGTTTTAATAAAACCCACAACTTATGTTAATCTTTCCGGTGAAGCTGCAATTTCAGTAATTAACCGCTACTTAATTCACTTAGAAGACTTCTTTGTAATTACCGATGATATCAATCTTACTCCGGGCGCACTCCGCATTAGAAAAGAAGGCAGCGACGGAGGTCACAACGGATTGAAATCAATTATTTACTCATTAAACACAACCTTGTTTCCCCGCCTGAGATTCGGAATTGGTAATAGTTTTGAAAAAGGGAAAATGCCGGATTATGTTCTAAGCCCTTTCCCTGAAGCGGAAACTGACCTTATAAATGATGCTGTTAAAAACTCTAAAATTGTATTATCAGAATATATTTCCGGAAATATTGAAAGTGCAATTGCTGCTCTCGGGAAAATGAAAAATACGAAAAAACCGGATTAAGTATAAAAGTTGCACAATTACATTTTTATAACTATTTTTGCTATTCAAATATTTTATAACCCTGCTTCTCTTATATGAGAGGCCAAAAGTCCAAAGGGAGGATTATGACTACCAACAGCTATGAAAGCGTTGTGATTATCAATGCTTCGCTCGAAGACGAGCAAATTGACCTAATTGTATCCAAAATCAAAGAAACAATCACTTCAAACGGCGGCGATATTTCTGAGACCGATTTATGGGGAAGGAAAAGACTCGCATACCCGATCAAAAAATCCAAGTCAGGTTATTATGCAATCTTCAGATTTTCAGCACCTACTTCTTCAATAGCAAAAATTGAAAGAATGTACAGACTGGAAGAAAACATCTACAGATATCTTACGATAGTTCTTGATGAAGATGCTCTTGAGTATATTGAAGAACTCAAGAAAGCACCTGTTCAGACTGAAGCAGTTGAAGCAGCAGCCACCAGCGATGTAAAAAACGATAACCAGGAAGCAGAAACCGAGAATATTTAATTTAGAATGAGACGGAGGTTTTATGGCAGAACTAAAAATGCCTGAACTCAATAGTGTAGTTGTTGCAGGAAATTTAACAAAAGATCCGGTTTTCAGAGAAACATCAAACAGAACACCGGTTGTTAATTTTTCTCTGGCAGCTAACAGGCGTTATAAAGATAGTTCTAATCAATGGCAGGAAGATGTGTGTTATGTTGGAATAGTTGCATGGAATAAACTTGCCGACAGTTGCCGGGAAAGGCTAAGAAAAGGAAGCGCCGTGTTGGTTGACGGAGAACTTCAAAGCAGAAGCTGGAAAACCGAAGACGGGCATAACCGTACAATAGTTGAAATTAAAGCAAAAAGAATTCAGTTTTTAAACAAATACAACAAATCAGAAAACGAACCGGATATTATTGAAGACGAAGCCAGCGATGAGTCTTCATTTGAAGACAGTTCTTTCGATAAATTTTTAACCGATGAAGAATCTGATTTGCTTAAATAAGGAGTATTAAAATGAGAGCTAAAAAAGCACGCAGAGTAATAGAAGAATATATTGATTACAAGGACGCAAAAAAATTACAGAAATTCGTATCAGATCAAGGCAAAATAATTCCCAGACGCATTACCGGATTAAGCGCTAAACAGCATCGTGAATTAGTTAGGGCCATTAAAAGAGCCAGACAGATTGCAATAATGCCTTTTGTCTCTGAATCGATTAAATAATAAGGAGATTAAGATGAAAGTTATACTTAGAGCTAATTTTGATCAGCTTGGAAAAATAGGTGATCTTGTAGAGGTAAAAGACGGATTTGCAAATAATTTTTTATTTCCCAGAGCAATTGCATATCCTGCAAATAAAGGAAGCATCAGAGCGCTTGCAGAAGAAAAGAAACAATTATCAAAAAAACGCATGAAGGAACTTGAAGCCGCTAAAACACTTGCTTCAGAAATCGATAAAGTATCAGTTACGATTCCTGTTAAAGTTGGCGATGAAGATAAACTCTTCGGTTCGGTAACTGCTCAAATGATAGCAGATGCACTGAAGGAAAAAGGATTTGATATCGACAAGCGTAAATTTGAATTAGAAGAACCCATTCGCTCCCTAGGTATTTTTAATGTCCCGGTTAAACTTCATCCTGAAGTTACCGCTGTTGTAAAAACCTGGGTTGTAAGAGAGTAGTTTATTAAGGCCGGATTATTCCGGCCAATTTTTATTTTGTTAAATAATTACCTTATCCAACTAAATTACAGAGTGATATGAAAGCTTATACGGGTAGAATTTTAGTAGTACTTTCTCTGTTATTCCTCTGGGTATATTTTCTATATCCTACTTATCTCGACTCACAAAGTACAAAAGAAATCAAGAAACAAGTTGAAACATTTAAGGATAGTCTGAAGAAGGCTAATCCGGAATTAACAAAATCTGAACTCACCTCTTACGTTAACGCTAAAGAAAACGAAATCTTTACATCAAATCCGGATTACGCTAAAAACCGCGAAAAACGTCTGAAACTCGGTCTCGACCTTCAGGGAGGTATGTACATAGTTCTTGAAGTTAATACTGCGAAAATGCTTGAAAAACAAGCTAAAAATCCTGACGATGTTTTCATGAAACTTCTTAAGGAATCTGAAAATCAGTCGAAATTTACTGATGAAAACATTTTTTCCATTCTCACCGGTAAACTGGAAGCCAATAATATCCGCTTAAGCAGATATTTTGGCACTATTCGCCAAAGTGATTCCGAAATTCGGGAAGAAATAGAAAAACAAGAAGCTGATGCTGTTACACGCGCAATGGAAATTATAAGAAATCGTATTGACCAATACGGTGTTGCTGAGCCAAGCATTCAAAGACAGGGAACACGCAGAATTATTGTTGAGTTACCGGGTGTTGCGAAAGAAGATGAAGCTAAAAGGCTGCTTCAGGGAAGTGCTCTTCTGGAATTCAAAATGGTTAAAGATCCTCAGCTTGCCATGACTGTCTCCGGTCTTATTGACCAGGTACTTTCTGCAAAAGATACTGCTTCATTTATGGCTGATTCCTTAATTAAGAACCTGCCTGAAGAACAGAAACTTGCTCAAATAAAACTTAAGTACCCTTTCTCTTCTTTGGCTGTTATGACTCAGAGCGGTGATGCATACGTTAATGAAGCAGACAAAAATAAAGTTCTTGGAATTCTTGAACTTCCAGAAGTTAAAAATATAATACCCGGCAACGTTGAGTTTATAGTTTCAGCAAAACCGGTAACTATGGAAAACAAGAAATTCTATACTTTGTATCTTGTTAATAAAAATTCCGAAATTACAGGCGGAGTAGTTACAAATGCATTCGCTTATCTTGACCCTTCCACCGGAAGTCCGAAAGTATCAATGACGATGAATTCTGAAGGTGCAATTGAATGGGCAAGAATAACCGGCGCAAACATCGGAAAAAGATGTGCTGTTGTTCTCGATGGTCAGGTTTATACCGCTCCTGTTATTCAATCGAAAATTCCAAGCGGTCAGTCCGAAATAAGCGGCTCCGACAATATGGATGAAGCCAAGCTTCTGGAAATTGTTCTTAAAGCCGGTGCCCTCCCCGCCCCTGTTGACATTATTGAAGAAAGAATTGTTGGCCCGTCATTAGGTCAGGATTCAGTTTCTGCCGGTTTGAACTCAGCTATTTACGGTTATATTCTGGTAGCTTTCTTTATGATACTCTATTACAAAAAGCAAGGTGCAATTGCTGATATTGCTCTTATTTTCGTAATATTAACCATTATGGGTGTACTTGCAGCATTCTCTGCCACTCTCACACTCCCCGGTATTGCTGGTATAGTTCTTACCATGGGTATGGCTGTTGACGCAAATGTACTGATATTTGAACGTATTCACGAAGAACGCCGAACCGGGAAAACGCTTAAATCAGCAATTGATTCCGGATTTAAGCATTCTATGTCTGCTATTGTGGATTCAAACATTACTTCTCTTATTACGGCTTCAATATTGTTTTATATTGGAACCGGCCCGATAAAAGGATTTGCTCTCACATTGATTGTCGGTATTTTCGCCTCTCTTTTCGGAGCTTTGTTCTTAACCAGATTTATTATGAACTTTCTCGTTGAAAAAGGTTATAATATAGAAGTAGGAAATCGTGCAAGAATGTTTGACAATTTAAATATTGACTGGATTGGCAAGCGAAAGATTATGTACGGAATTTCTGCAGTTATGATTTTAATAAGCCTTATCTCTTTCGGTGTACGCGGATTTGAGTACGGTATAGATTTCCGCGGAGGTTCTGAAATAGCCCTCAAATTCGAAAAACCTATCGATATAGCTAAAATAAGAGAACAACTTGGAAATATCGGAATAGGTAAGATTGAAATTAAAACATTCGGTTCTGAAACCGGAGTATTAGTTAGAACAGATCAGCAGACAATTCCTGCTGAAATATTCCCGAAAGTTGTTGAAGAAATAGAAGCGGTTATTAAATCCGGCAGCCCTGATGCTTCATATAAAATTACAGAAAGAACAGATAATGCTGTTGTCATGAAATTTGACTCTGTTTCTGCTGCATCAGATGTAAGCGCGTTACTCTTTGAACAAGGATTTCAGTCAAGCATAAATTCTGCTGATGAATCGCAGTCCTCTATTAATGTGAGAGTAAATATTGCTGAATGGGTTAAGATTAAATTAAACGAATACTATCCTAATAACGACTTCTCTCTTGCTAAAGAAGAACAAGTTGGACCTAAAATAGGCAATGAACTTAAGGAACAGGCTGTCATGGCGGTTGTTTTATCATTGCTCGGTATTATGATCTACCTCGGAATCAGATTCAAGTTTAATTTCTCTGTTGCTGCTGTTATTGCATTAGCACACGATGTTATTATTACACTTGGATTATTCTCGCTTCTTTACGGATTATTTGATGCACTTAACCTTGAAATTTCAACAAGTGTTGTTGCCGGATTCCTTACATTAGTGGGATACTCCATAAATGATACTGTTGTGGTTTTCGACAGAGTAAGGGAAAATCTTAAAATTCATAAAACTGCTGATTTAAAAGATAACTTCAATGCTGCTATCAACAGAACAATGAGCCGAACAATAATTACCGGTCTCACAACTCTGCTTGCTGTATTCATTCTTCTTATAATGGGTGGTGATATACTCAGAGGATTCTCTTTCTGTATGTTTGCCGGTATCATTATAGGAACATATTCATCTGTGTTTGTGGCAAGCGCATTTGTTATTGAATACCTTATAAAATCTAAAAAGAAAGTTGTATTCTAGAGTTATTAAAAGCGGCCTTCGGGCCGCTTTTTTTTTGCACTCAAAATACAACTCTATATGAAAGGGCTAAATGAATTTCATAATAACAGAAGTAATGTCATCACTCTGCTCCCTGCCGCCTCTAAAATGTTCAACTGATGCGATCAGCCTATTGACAATTTCTTCAGAGCTTGAGTTTCTGCATTGAGATAAAACTTCTGAAGCTGTTTGTATTCCGAATAAAACGTCTTCTTCATTTGCAGCCTCTGTAATACCGTCAGTAAAGAATGCAAATACACTTCCGGAATCGGCTTTTATTTTCACTTCTTCAAGCGATTCTTTGAAAATATCGCCCCCGTTAAGTCCTAATCCGATACCTCCGGGTCTGTGAAGTTTGATTTCACCTTCTTTGCTAATCTCAATTATCTGAAGATGTCCGGCACGGCAGAGTGTAATTTCTCTTGTTTTTGTGTTTACTGAAGCAATGCTCATTGTTACGAAATATTTCTTTTCCAATGTTTCAATCAGTCTTTCATTTAACTTGATAAGAATGTTCTTTACCGATTTCTCAAGACCGGAAATTATTTTTATAATTGCGGCTATCTGAGACATATACAAGGAAGCCGACAAGCCTTTTCCGGAAACATCAGCTACAAGTATAAGGAAGTTGTCTTCATCTTTTTTAAGAATATCATAATAGTCGCCGCCAACCTGACTTGCGGGAATCATAATACCCTTTACATCAACCGAATTAAACTCCGCTGTTTTTGCAGGAAGAAGAGCCTGTTGTATTTTTCTTGCATTATCAAGCTCTCGCTCAATTGCGAGTTTTTCACCCTCAGATTTATACAATCTGGCGTTTTCAATTGAGACCGCTATCTGATTAGCTGCAGCATTAAGGAGTTCTATGTCCTTACCGCCGAATTTTGATCCTGAATACTTCAATCCGAATCCAAGGAAGCCAATAAGACTTTCTTTTACCATCAGTGGAATTATTGTATGAATTTTATTTGCTTCCAATTCAGAATAATTGTTTATGAATACATTGCTGAACTCTCCTCTTTCAAAAGCGGCATTACCTTTTACTTTTATAAGTCCCTTGCATAATTCCCAAAATCTTGTTTCATTTATTCTGAAACAAACAGTTTCGCTTATGAAACCGTATTCCTTTAACACTTCGTAACAGTTTTTTTCTTCATTCTTAATAATCATCACGAAATGTTTTATTTTTAATGCATTTACGAGGGTTTCAGCAGAAAATTCAATGATGCTTGTCAATCCTACTTTAAGTACAATTTCATTGTTGAATTTCAGCAACAGACGCTGATAAGCAAACTGTTCCGGAAAGAATTTTTCAGTTAGGATTTCCTGATATTTGTTCTTAGCCGACTGAAACACAAATGAAAAAATCACAAAAATTGCGGCGGCGGCAAACACTTTGTATTCATCGAAAAATAACGAACTAAGACTCTCTCCTATTAAGTAAATAAGTCCGAAATAAATAATTGCAATTAATATAGTTGCCGTAATATAAATAATGGAATTTCTGATTACTTCGGAAAAGTCAAGAAGAGAGTATCTGAATATGGCAATTCCAAATGCAAACGGAACAATGAATATAAAAATTATTGGTGTATAATAAATCGGATCATTAAATATGACCCCTGCAATTTCCCTTACAATAAATGCCGAATAGATAAGAATCATAATACCGGAAACCAAGGAGAGAAAAATGAGTCGTACAGCTCTTTTCTCGTTTTTCTTTTCAAGCTTTCTGTAACTTTTTATCAATACAAACAAACTGGCGGCCAGACATATAATAAAACCAGAAAATAACACAGGGTTATAATACGTGCGGTAAATACTGTCAAAAGCTATAACTGAATCCTTAAAAAGCAGTATTGTAATTCCAAATACAAAGAGAATAAAAGGGATAGAATAAAAACGATACTTGAATTTCCTGAACGAAGCAAAACTATATAGAAGAGGAAATCTGAGAAAAAAATGCAGAAGCAGATATGGCCCGAAAATTATTCCTGACAAAGAGAGTATTTCAATTATACATTTCATTATTTCGGAAGAAAGCAGCGGATTGATTCCAATATCCCCCTTCAGAAATCCGGTAAATGAAACTAAGTTGGCACTTAGGGCAACCAGATAGAATAAATTCTGGGTATATCCTTCCGGTTTTGAAATATAAACAAGTTGTGCTACAATAATCCATAATAAGCCGAGAAGAATAAGCCCTAACACTTGAAAATCAATAAGCTTTTTCAGGAATACTTTTCGCTCATAGGTTATATTGTTTCTCTGAAATTCGTAAACAGCATAATTACCTTCTGAAACAGAGTTTATTATAACCTGTGCCTGGGCAGCGTTGATAACAGAGATATCATTAATACTTAATAGCCTGTCACCGTCTCTTATTCCTGCATTCCAGGCCGCCCCTTCAAATTTCACAAAATCAAAAAGTATTTTTATTGAATCTTTATCTTCAACAGGAACCCAGATGCATTCATCATTTGAAACAGCCGTAACATTAAAAATAAAAAACAAATTCACCAGACCGGCTAAAACAATAATAATGCTTGCAAAGCTGATAATCTTCGTACGCAACGCAGATATTTTTGATATTATTTTGTTCATACAACCTTAATTACCATGCAGGTTATATCGTCCGATTGTTCTGCCCCCTGAGTATGCTCATCTACATCAGCAAGAATATTGCTCATTATATCAGAAGCAGAGTAAAATGCCTGCTCCTTTATAAAGTTTTCGAGTCTTTCTTCTGTATATTCTTCTAAATCGCTGTTCATTGCCTCAGTAATGCCGTCTGAATAAAGAAGTATTACATCCCCCTGTTTAAGCTTTATTGTTTCGCATTTATAGGGAATAAGAGTTTTCATAACACCGAGAATCATACCTCCGGTTTTCAACCTCCGGAGAACCCCGTCTCTGAGAAGAATCGGCGGATTATGACCCATATTAACATAAGTAAGCTCAAGGTCAGAATCATTAAGAAGACACCAGAAAAATGTAATGAATCCGCCTTCCATTGTATTATCCGATACCAAATCGTTTATAAGATCTGAAGCTTTATCGAGAGTAAGTTTTTGTTTTGCAATCGACTTAAGAAAGGCCTGCACATTTGCCATCATAAGCGCAGCCTGAACTCCCTTGCCCGAAACATCTCCGATTGCGGCTAAGACAATATTTTCTTCAATTCTTACAAGATCATAATAATCTCCGCCAACCTGACGTGCAGATTTATTATAAGCAGAAATCTCAAAACTGGAGAGTTTGGGGTGACTTCTCGGAAGCAGATTTTGCTGGATGTTTCTTGCAAGTTCTATATCTTTTTCCATCTTTTGTTTTTCGATCATCTCGCTGAAAAGATAATTGTTTTCTATAGAGATAGCCGCCAGACCGCCCACTGCTGAAATAAATTCAATATCTTCAGATGAGTAAACCGCTTTGCTGATTTTCGCTCCAAGAATAATGAGTCCGCGCAAATTACCCTTTAACATCATAGGAACAATAAGCTCCACACCCAAATCAAAAAGCGGTCTTATATTATTTTTCAAGTCGGAATATCCAAGACTTGTATTCAGTAAATCTCCCGGGCATTCCTCAAGACTTTCAAGCAGAACTGTTTTATTAAATTTGGAATCAACAATTCTGAGTCCCTTTTTTTCAAAAAGAACAACTGCATATTTAGTAACCAGCATTTGTCCGATTACCGAATATACAACAAGCTTGTTTATTGCTTTAAGATCAAGAACCCCGCTAAATTCCTTCCCTAGTTCGAATAATGCCGAGAGCTGGTTAATTTTTGAATCCAGTTCTTTGTTTACTTCTTTCAACATTTTAAAGCTTCTGGCATTTTCGAAAGCTGTTGCCGCGATATTTCCCAAAGCAGAAAGAAATTTTTCATCTTCAGCATTTATGTTTTCGCCGCTTAGCTTGGCACCCAAAAGCAAATAGCCGATTTTCCCGGAATTTGTAATTAAATCATAGCAATAATTTAAGTTATATCCTTTTAGTGCTGATAATATTTCCGAACCTGATTCCGAAAAGATCAACTTCTCGGTTTCTGATTTGTTAAAATCCTTTAATCCCTTATAATTCGCAATGCAACACTTGTTATCTTTGGATTTAAGCAAAACGAGTCCGCGGGAAATCATCAGTTTCCCGAAACAATTCAGAAGAAGATTACCGGCAATAATCTCTGTATCAAGACTTGAATTTATAAGCTTACTGAAATCTGCCAAAGCTGTATAGTTGAAGAGAGCAGATCTTTGTTCAGGAATATTCATTTTATTTCTTCAAATATTTGATTAAACTTACTTTATTTTGACCTGAATCGAGTCTTTCATAAATAACCTCATCCATAAGTTTTCGCATCAGAAACATTCCCAGACCGCCGATTCTTTTATCTTTTATATATTGTGATAAATCAGGATCAGGTATTTGTCCGGAGTCGAAAACGATGCCGTCGTCGGTAAGAATTATTTCGAGTTTATCATTGGAAAAGCCGGCGGATATTTTTATTTCTCCTTTAGGAGCGTATTTATAGGCGTGTTTAATAATATTTGTGCAGGCTTCATCAACAGCAAGAATAACCTTGTTGGCCTCCTCGGCATCGAAACCGCAGGAAACAGAGAATTTGCTTACAAACTCCCGCACCTGTAAAAGATTATCGGTAACACTTTTAATAATAAGTGTTTTTGTTTTCTTAGTGTTTTTCAAGTTCAGCCTTGCAGATATTTTTCTACAGCTTCTTTTTCTTCTTTATAAAACTCAAACAGAACCGGAAATCCCAGCAAATCAAATACACTGTAAACTGATTCCGACAAATTTGTAAATTTTATGTCGCCCCCGTTTTCTCTAAGTGTTTCAATAAAAGCCATAAAGACTCCCAGGCCTGCACTTCCAATATAATTTAGACGCTCAAGATTCACAGTAATCCGATATTTTTTTTCTTCAATTAATTTTGTAAAAAGATCTTCCATTTGAGGTGCCGTGTGTGCATCCAGAAAACCCAAAACATTCACAATCTGAACGCCTTCTTTTTCCTGAACCTCAATGTTGAATTCTGCCATTATATCTCCGGTTTTAGTTATTCCACTTAAATAGCAACAGAGTAAGATCATCGAACTGTACGCTGTCTTTTGAAAACACCGATATTTCCTGTATTATCTCGGAAGCAATATCCTGTGCATCCTTTTCCTTGTTTTTATATATAATCTCTTCCAGTCTGGCTACCCCGAATTCCTCGTTTCTGACATTTCTTGCCTCTGTAATTCCGTCTGTGTATAGAATCAGTAAATCATCTTTTTTCATTTTCAATCTGGAAGGCTCCAGATAGGACTTAAATTTCCCGGTCTTTTCCAATCCAAGTCCGATTCCCTTTGAAACTATCTTACTTATACCCGCATCGGTAAAAAGAATCGGATAATTATGACCTGCCCTGGCCATGCATATTTCGCCGTTATCAGTATTTATTACACCATAAACAGCCGTAACAAAATGTTTCTTATTAAAAGTACTGCTAACAATATCATTTACTTTAGAAAGTAGTTCTGAAGGATCCTGAAGAACACCCGAAAGACTTATAAAAACGCCCTTTAGCTCCGACATCATAAAAGCCGCCGGAATACCTTTACCGGAAACATCAGCAATCACGAATCCGAGTTTATTATCGCCGATTCTGAAAAAATCGTAATAGTCGCCCCCTACTTCATATGCCGGAATGAACAGAGCGGCAATACCGAGATTCGGGATATCAGGGTACTCATTAGGTATAATCCGCGATTGAACATTACGGGCAACATCGAGCTCTTTCTCGATTCTTTCTTTTTCTACAAATTCTTCGTGAAGTCTTGAATTTTCCAGAGAAAGCACAACAAACTCAGAAAATGATTTTATAATTTTGCGCTCATCCGATTCAATTTCGCTGAAGTCTTTAATCATTCCGATAAGAAAACCTTTCTTCCTGTTTTGAATCATAAGAGGTACAACAAGAACTTTTTCCCGAGGCAATCCAATCTCATTTAAAGGATCAAAAACCTGAATATTCTTTAGCTGAATATCTACCGGCCTCGGTTTAACAGCAAGAATCTTTTCTGTAAGAGTTTCTGCCTGAAATTCTGTCATTCCGGAAATTTCAGTAACACGAAATATTCCTTCATCCATTAGAACAAGAATGCATCTTTCAGAATCAACCATTTTGGCAAAAATGCTTACAATACTTTTATTAAGATCTTTCTTATCAAAAACCGAATTCAGGAGTCCGCTTAAATCAGTAAATGTCGTAACCTCTCTTGCTTTTTTATCGAAAGCCGAAGCGGTAGGCAAATGAAACAATGCTGTAAAAAAAAGAAAAACAAAACAGACTGAAGCATAGAATAGCAGCAACTGAAAAAACACCGGAATCACAGGTGTAAATCTGAACGCCATTTTGTCAATCAAATCCATTTCACTTACAGAACCAATACTGATACCGCATAAAAACAATAAAAAAAGACAGATAATAATTACAGTTAACTTCTGTTTCTTGGAGAGAAAAGCTATCCAGGCATTTTTGAAACTAACAAAGACCATAAGAGCAAGTGTTACTCCGAAGGCAATTTTATACAGAACCGAAAGCCAGCTTTCGCTATCCTGATAAGTACCCAAAGCTGCAGTAACCACAGCAGATATTAAAAGTAATTTAAATATACCGCTGATATCCTTACCTTGTTTAAAGGCAGCAAGGGTTTTAAGAACCGTAAAAAAATAGATCACGAAACACAGAAGAGCCGTAAACAAAACCATAAAAACAAACTTCAGAAAAGCTGACTCAGGCAGAGTATATATACCACCGGAAAAATATCCGCTTAGACTTAAAACTATTACTGTAAACCCCAGATAGAGACTAAGAGTAGCTAAAAACTCCACAGGTCGTTTCTCTTTTTCTTTTAATACATTATTGAGCTTTAGATAGACAGTATAAGAAAGAAGAAGAATCAGGAACTCATTTAATACTCTTATGAAATAATCATCGGTATCGAAAAAATAATTCAGAAGCAAAATACCCGAAAAAATCAGAATTGCATTCTCTATAAACCTTCCAGAATACTTTTTCAGTTTGAAAGTCATCATCCCAGATACTCCTTCTGGTAAGGTTCAAGTAAAATTTTAAGAGTTTCCCTTGCCCTGAATATTCTCGATTTAATAGTACCTAGGTCGCAGTTCAATGCTTCTGAAATTTCCGAATAGCTCAGACCCTGAATATCACGCATAATCAAAGGTTCCTGCAATTTTTCCGGAAGTTTTTTAATGGCATTTCTCAGCAAAATCTTAAACTCGTGACCTTCACTCTGATAGGAAGCTCCGAGATTTCTCTCTCCGTCGGCAATAGGTACCATAATATTTCTGACTCTTTTTTTTCTCAGAAAATCTCTGCATTTATTAACAGTTATCCGGTAAAGCCAGGTTGTAAATTTGGATTCGAATTTAAACTCGCCAAGATTATTGAAAATGCTGATAAAAACATCCTGAGATATGTCGTCTATCTGGTCGGTATCGCCCAAAGTGAGATAAATAAGATTGCGGACTTTATCTTTATGCCTCAGTACAAGTTTGCCGAATGCAGTGCTGTCACCCTCAGTAAACTTTACAATTAACTCGGCATCTTCATCTAAATAGTTATTATTTAAATTTTCAGGCATATATGATCAAATTTTTATTTATTTTTAGAATCAGATTATATAAGTTATCAATAAAATATATTTTTTTTAAATATTCTGATTCATTTTTTATATTATTTTTCATAAAATTTAAATTAAAGTAATAAGTTTTTTTAATATAAACAGGAGCTTCAATGAAAATCAGCACATCAGAAAAGTACAATGCCGTAGTTATTGAACTTAAAGGTAATGTTATGGGTGGTCCTGAAGCACAGGAATTCCATGGTCTTCTGCACAAATTACTAGACGAGAATAAAAAGAATGTTGTAGTTGACCTTGCACAGGTTAAATTTATGAACAGTTCCGGTCTCGGAATTCTTATAAGCGGTTATACTACAATGAAGAGCGGTGGCGGTCACTTGAAACTTGCAAATGCAACAGATAAGATTAACAGTCTTCTTGTTATCACAAAACTTATAACAATTTTTGAAAATTTTGAGTCTGTTGACAAAGCAGTAGAAAGCTTTAAAGAATAATACCCGGCAGAAGTAATGCACATTTATTTTAATAACTATGTATTACTTCTTTTTTTTTAATTGATAATCGGAGAAATTATGAGTGTAGCCATTCTCGTCGGTAGTCAGTGGGGCGACGAAGGAAAAGGAAAAATTGTAGATATTTTAAGTTCTAAATATGATATAGTTGTAAGATACCAGGGCGGAGCAAATGCCGGACATACGATTGAAGTAGGCGACAAAAAATTTGTCTTCCACCTCATTCCATCCGGTATTCTTCACGATAATGTTATTTGTGTTATCGGAAACGGTGTAGTAATAGACCCCAATGCTCTTCTTGAGGAGATAAATGTACTTGCCGAGCATAATATCGATATTACGGGAAGACTGCTTATAAGCCATAACGCTCATCTGATTATGCCGTATCATAAACTATTGGATTCAATAAGCGAAAGCGGCGATAATAAAATCGGTACTACCGGAAGAGGAATCGGCCCCTGCTATATTGACAAATATGCAAGAAAAGGAATTCGTATTGTTGACCTTCTGAACAAAACACAGCTTGAAAAGAAAATCAGACAAAACCTTGAAGAAAAAAACGAGATAATAAAAAAGATTTACGGCAAAGAAGAGCTCGATGTTGAAGACATTATAAAGGAATACACCGCATTTGATCAAAAGATCGATCAATATATTACAGATGTTCCGTCATACCTGAACAAGTCTATTTCAGACGGGAAAAGCGTTCTGATGGAAGGTGCCCAGGGTGCATTGCTCGATGTTGACCACGGTACTTATCCTTATGTTACATCTTCTAATCCTACTGCAGGTGGTGCTTGCACAGGTACAGGTGTTCCTCCTACAAAAATATCATCTGTTCTTGGTATCGTAAAAGCTTATACTACCAGAGTAGGCAACGGCCCATTCCCAACAGAATTATGTGGCGAAGAGGAAGAAAAACTGCGCAGTATCGGAGCCGAGTTCGGAGCAACAACCGGAAGACCACGCAGAGTAGGCTGGTTCGATGCTTTCCTTGTTAATTATTCCAGAATGCTCAACGGAATAGAGAGAGTTGCAATAACCAAACTTGATGTTTTAAGCCACTTTGAAAAAATAAATGTCTGCGTTGGTTATGAGCTGAATGGTAAAATGCTTAAGTATTTCCCTACGGACGATACAAAGCTTTGTAAAGTTAAACCTGTTTATGAAACTTTACCCGGCTGGAACACTGATATTTCTAAAGTGACATCATACGATGAACTTCCGCGTCAGGCTCAGGAGTACCTTACCTTTATAACTGAGAAATGCGGCTTTGAGATTAATATAATCTCGGTTGGACCCAAAAGATCTCAAACAATAGAATTATAATTAAATTCATTTGAGGCTGTCTCAATTTGTTTTTCAGAAAGTTTATACCGGTTTACTCCGGCTGCTTTCAAAATAAAGAATTGAGACAGCCTTTTTTCATGCTCTTCAATTCCGGAGGCAATTATGAAATCCAATCCAGCGTCTTTTTATCTTAAATTCCTGCTGGTTTTTCTTGCTCTGACCATTTCAGTAGGCACTCTTTACTATACTAAAGGAATTGTAGTAAAACTTGAAAAAAGAGACAGGCAGGTGGTTGACCTTTATGCAAGCACTCTGGAATATATTGCGAATTCTGAAACCGTAAACAACGATTTTACTTTTATTTTCGATAACATAATCCAAAGAATCGATTTTCCTATGATTCTTACAGATGCTGATAATAATATTCATTTCAGTGAATCCGGAGGCGGAGTTCGAAATATTGACTATGATACCACAATGACGGGTAATGAACTTAAGGGTTTTCTGACTGATAAAGTAACAGAGCTTTCCCTGCTCCATGACCCGATACTTATAACATATTCTGATTCTATTGTTTTCGGAAAGATTTATTATGGCGATTCAGATCTGATTACAGAACTGAAATACTATCCTTATTTCCAGATTCTTGTTGCCGTATTTTTTATACTCACCGCCTATCTTAGTTTCAGCTACATTAAACGAAACGAGCAAAGCAATATTTATGTGGGTATGGCAAAAGAGGCAGCGCATCAGCTAGGCACACCTATATCAAGTCTGATGGGCTGGGTTGAACTACTCAAGCTTCATTATACGAATCCGGATAAAGTAACCGACATTTCAGATGAAATTGACAGTGATCTGACACGCCTTAATAAAGTAGCGAACCGATTTTCAAAAATCGGATCTAAACCTGAGTTAAAAGATGAAAATGTTTATAAAGTAGTTTCGAGGGTAATAAACTACTTTGAACGCCGTCTTCCCAATTTCGGAAAAAATGTTTCAATTAGCATAAGCGGCGAAGAAAACATAAATCTTAAACTAAATGCCGAATTATTTGAGTGGGTTATTGAAAATCTGATTAAGAATGCACTTGATGCAATTGAATCCGAACACGGAGAAATCTCATTTAAGATTATTAGTACCGGGAATAATACGCGCATTGAAGTGGCAGACTCGGGAAAGGGTATTGATATTAAAAAGCGCAAAGACATATTCAGACCCGGTTACAGCACAAAGAAAAGAGGATGGGGCTTAGGTTTAAGTCTTTCAAAGCGTATTATAGAAGACTACCACAAAGGAAAAATCTTTGTTAAAAACTCGGTAATCAACAAAGGAACCACATTCTATATTGTTTTACCTAAGTAAAGCTTTGGTTGTTTTTATGGTTATTATTCTTCATTGTGATATTATTATTCACCATTTTTTTTAATTTTGATTCGAGATGCTCAGCAGAGATGCCGTTTTTAGTTCATATTTGACCTTTTTTAAATAATTCGGTTTTGGCACGGCACTTGTATATATTATACCAGAAAGCAAAAGTGAAATTTTCTCAACCCTCTGTACCATTAACAACCCCAGTTGCTGCGGTTGCGCCCTCTTCCGCAGCAACTTACCCTCTAAAACCCTAAATGCCCTAATAAGCCCTTAAAGTTATGACCCGAGTCGCCCGACTCGGGGAATAGCTTTTTATATATTAATTAAAGATTGGCTGTAACTCTGCAACCTAGCCCTGATTTCATCAAGGGTATTAGTCTGAACTGTGATTTATTTGATTTTTTTGATTAATAGGATTTATTGGATTAATTTTTCAATTGTTACTAAGATTTCGTACCTACGGCACTGATTTGGGGTTTTCGTTGAATTATAATCTTTAATCAAGCTAATCATTTAATCATAAAAATCAGGGTTCAGATTATTTCATCCCTGCGGATTTATGATTCCCCCTTTGTACCTTAGTGTCTTTGTGGTAAATCTCCTAAACTGCCCCAACTCTTCTACCTTTCACTTTGTTACTTCCTCAAAATGCCCTTTCTTCCCGACAAATACAACAGCATAAACTTCCAGATTTTCCAACTGACTTACTTCAGGTTTTGCCAAATATTTCCTTGCCTGCAGAACTGCCGCTTCCATCGTTGACTTAAGCTTCCCTGCTTCTATTTTCTTCAAGTATTTCAGTTCAATAAGGAACTGGTAATTCGGTTTATACGGCTTGCGGTAGAGGTACATTAAATCAGGATATTCCCCTTTTATCTCAGCTTCGCTTTTTATGATATATA
>CAZOZP010000018.1:0-52908 GCA_964584325.1 uncultured Melioribacteraceae bacterium | reverse complement strand
AGATCTCTTACGTGTGCTTCATATATAACCGCATCTCTCCAATCACGGCGTATCCATTCGTCACCTTCCCAATCATACTTATCGTCGTGAACAATAGCGAGGCGTTTTCCCATATATGTATTGTAAGAAGCAACTGCTTTAGCATAAGGGTCAAGACAAAGAACAGGTTCGCTGTCTTTATGAGTAACTCTATAACCGTAATAGATTCCGGTAAGATCATCATTTACTACTGTTTCCCAAACTGCATCGGAGTTGGGCACCATTTCATATTCTCCGCAACTTTTTTCACCGGGATTTTTATAGATTTCAAGAACAACTTTAACCGGATTAGGGGCAAAAAGTCTGAAGATGGTTTTACCGTTTTCAACGAATGATCCGAGTTTCAGTTCTGAATAATATGCATCCAAATCTTTCTTCTCCTCCTGCATTTCTGCAGTCATCCCGGGATAATAAGCGTTAGTTCGCGGATCTAATATATACAAGTTATCTCCTTCGGCTTTTAGAATTATTACATTCATAAAAACAACACATAAGACCAGGAACAGTTTTTTCATTTTCACTCCAAGTTTAATAACAAGGCTTGAATAATACTAAATTTTTTTGAAAAAACCGACACCTCAAAGACTGTGTTTGTTTTTTTTAATTTCATATCAGTACATAAAAAACACAAATGAATTATCGTCCCATTAACAGATTAGTTAAGAGAATTATTAATTTTTTTTTGCTTGAAATTTCAGGATACGCCTTTAGATACCAGAAATTCTGAATAATCGTGATCTGTACCCAATGTATGATTTATGAGCCAGTCTTTGAGAAAATCTATAGTTTTTAGTGAAAGAATCAGATTCCCTTTTGCAGCCTGACCGGTAAAACTTTGCAGTTGTTCTATAAATTTACGATGTTCATCTTTATGTTCTTCAATTTTATCAAAACCGTGTTTTTCCATTAGGTTCTCTTCATACTGAAAATGAGTTATGGAATATTTAGTTAGTTTTTCTAAAATTGCGGTAAGTATGGCTTGGGCCATTCCGTTTTTTGATGCTTCATACAATTCGTTGAGTACCGCAATGAGTTCCTTGTGCTGTTCGTCTATACTCGGAATATTAACGCTGTATGAATTTTTCCAGGTTATATGCGTCATTATTTGACTCCTTTAGATAATAAAAATTGCTGATACTCTTTATCTGTCCCCAATATATGCTGAATCAGCCAGTCTCTCAAGAAATCGGCAGTTTTCAGGGAAACCAGCGAGGACGATTTAACCGATAACTGAGTCAGCTCAATTATTTTATTTATATAGTATTGGTGTTCTTTTATATGCTCAGTCAAATTTTCATAATCATATTTTCTTAACATTTCCTCTTCTTCCTTGAAATGAAATTCGGAATAGTTTTTTAAGTCTATTAGAATATCTTTTACTAAAGCAGACCCTATCCCGCCGCTCATACTGCTTACAAGGTTATTTAAAAGAGAAAACAGTTTTTTGTGCTGTTCATCAATTATTTCAATTTTAACTGAATAATTTTCTTTCCAGAGATATTTTTCCATTATTGTCTTAATGTCCTTTATTCACAACTGATTATCGAAGTATTATTTATTAATTAAACTTAATATTACCTTAAATTAAATAGTATTGATTTATCTCAAATTTATGTAATCCTGCCTCATTTAATTTTCTGCCTCAAATTTTTGTATATATCGGAAAATTTTCCGCCGAAAGCTATTCCTTCTTCAGCTATTTTAATTGCCGCATTCTTCTGTCCCGTTTTCACGTAGCCCATTATCAGAGCCTGATCGCAGGCAACAAGATCCTCGGCCGAGAGCTTAGGTCTTGCCTGAAGCAATAAAGGAATAGATTCTATCCATTCGCCTCTTAACTGATGAAGGCGGCCAAGGTATCTTTCGGTCATTCCTGATTCCGAGTAACCGTTAGCTAACATAAATTTACCTTTGCTTATTGTCTTAAGTGCCGTATTTCTTTCTTCATCTGAAAGCGTTCCGTTTTTTATTTCATTTATTGCAAGAGTAAAATAGACATATTCAAGCTCCCACGAAGTATATTCGGGTACTTGTGTTTCAGCAATGCGGAATAATTCACGTGCTTCATCCAGTCTTTGTTCCCGAATCATGATTCTTGCTGCCATTCCCGTAAGAGGCCTCAGGCCTCCTGCATGCGGAACTGCTGTCTGCCATTGATGCATTATCTCCCGAATACCCGGTGTAACCATGGTCTCAATGTTATTAACTAAACTGTCAAATTCAGCAAATTTAGCAGGATTTGTTTTCTTCATAAAGGGGATACCGAAAAGCACACGCATTGTATGATAAACTCTGTAATCGTCATATATATTGTGCCCGAGTTTCTCAGCATAGTATTCATTGCTTTTAAGAGAATATATTCCGGAAGTATCTGGCAGAATTTTTATGGTTTTCCCGGCAATGGCTTTCAGCATGTTTCGTGCCGCCTCTGCTTGTCCCCTTACCGAAAGATGCACGTGGTCATCCAGAAATTCACTTCCTGCGGCACCTTCCGAACTAATCTTTCTGAATTCTTCAGCAATATTGCAATAAATTGAACTTGTTTTTTTTGCTGCCCTTTTTGCTGCCTTTTCCATTTCCGGAATCGGTCTCCAGGGCATTGTATCATACTTAACCGCTTTTCTGAAATTTTCAGCGGCATCTTTCTTTTTCCCCAGACTGAACTGAGCCTTCGCCAGCAAATAATAAACCCCCGAGTGAAACGGCACTTCTTTCAGAAGTTTCTTAAGTTTATACTCAGCGTCTTCCGGATCGGTTTTAAGAATATCCTCTGCCTGCTTTATGATTTCTGAAACATATATTTTTCTGTTATCAGGAAGTCCGTTCCAGTCCGGTTCACCAAGAGGATACAATCCTGCTTCATTTCCTGCTGTGGCACAAATCAGCGCGGGAATTCCTTTTTCTTTTACAACAGATGCCATTTCAATTAAATTATTTTCGAGATTTTCTACAGCTTTTATTCTCTCCGATGCATCTGCTTCTATAACCGCTTGGCCGATCATTTCTTCCATAAGAGTAACATCGGCACCGGTTTTTGTATTCAGCGAAGATACTGCCTGAACAATTGCACTGCCGTAAGCACATCTTACCAAAGGTAATATACCCTGAGGCAGAATTCCTGCGGCATTTATAGACGAAGTACCGTAAGCTCCGAAAAACTCGTTATTGCCTGTATAAAAAATGAATAAGTCCGGGTCATATTCAACCGCCTCATTCACTATGTATCTAAGCGGAAAACTTGCAACCGCTGTTGCCGCAAGGCTGATTACTTCAATTTTCTTTTCCGGAAGCAATTCGGAAAGCATTTCTTCAAGGAATGAACCCATTGCCAAATTCGGAGGCTGCGGGTAACCTTTAGCCGCTGATTCTCCCACGATAAATATTCTCAATGTATTTGCAGGTTTCGGCATTACAAAACAAGCCTGGTCAACATATCCGGGTCTGTCGGGATTAGAAAAAAAGTAGGGTTTGAAAGATGCAGGTTCAACAATAAAAAGAGTTTCACCTGAAGGCAGCTCTCCAACCCGACGTATATGGTCAGGATATCCTCCGAAACCAAAGAATCTTAATATGAGTTCAGTACCGAGTATAATAACGACGGGAATCAGAATTGTTATAAGGATAAAGACTGATTTCCTGCGTCCGGTAACTTCAACAGATTTTAAAGAACCCTTAACTGATTGTTTACTTTCATTAGATTTCTTTTTCATAAAAACACCGTCAAGCACAATAATATTAATGAATTTTATTCAGATTCTGTCATTTCAACTGCAGCATTCTTCGGGAGATAAAAGGTATTGTTCTTATCTACGTAAACCGTAACCGATTTAAGTTCTCCGAATCTTCTTCCGTCATAAATTATTTTATTTGTATAGGCCGGCAGTTCGATTTTCCTTCCGTCTTTTTCAACAACCAAAACTATCTTATAAACCTCTCTAAGAGATTTTGTAATTTTCTCTTCACTCTTGATACCCGTAGAATCAAACACTCCTGATTCATAATTCCATTTATAAACCAGGCTGTCTTTACTTAGAAATATTTCGGAATCCGGAAATACTTCAAAATGTTTGGAAAAGTATTTGGCAGTAGAATCTTCAAGGGAAGGAATTCCGCTCCTGTCAACAATTCCGGATTTTTTACACAGAATACTGTTTATACTGTCGGCAGAAATCAATCCGACGGGAATATCTCCGGCCGGATCATAGACAGCAAGGAATACATCTTCGCCTGTGTGGCCATGAGAAGAGAATCCGATGTAAGTGCGCGATGTTATCATATTTGCAATTTGGCCTGCAAGTGCTTCAATTGCTCTTTCTTTTTTACGCTTTTCTGTCTGTTTGAAGTAATTATCTGAGTATTCAACTGCAGTGCGGATTTCCTCTGAAGTGAGAATAAATGAAGGCGAGGATTGAGAGAAGCAGGATTGAATATAAGATGAATCCGCCTTGTAATCTTTTAAAATATTATATGCAAGCTGATAAGCACTAAGAGAAAACTCTGCTACCGGTTTAAACAGATCGTGTTTTGAAAGTCTGTCGTAACCTGTGTTTACTTTATTGCTTCCTATGGTAATGCCGCTGTTGCCATGGTCAGGCAGAACCATCACGTAAGTCTCGCCGTTTTTCTTGGCAAATTCAATTGCCTTACCCACAGCCTCATCGAATGCAAGAAAATCCGATACAATTCCGACCGGATCGTTCGTATGCGCCGCCCAGTCAACCTTACTGCCTTCAACCATAAGAAAAAATCCCTCTTCGCTTTCAGAAAGAAGCTTGATGGCTTTTTCAGTCATTTCAGCAAAAGAAGGAATTTCCATATTCATGGTTTTTCTGTCAATATCGTATGGCATATCTTGTTTTTCGAACAATGCCCAGACCTTGTTGTTTTTATTTTCACGGAATGCATTATAATCATCAGTAATTACCTCGAAGCCTTTTTCGGAAAGATAAGTCCTGTGATGTTCCAGAAGATAATCCGTTCCCCCGCCGAAAACCACATCTATATTATTATGAACCATTTGATTGGCAAGAACAGCATATTCCCCGCGGTTATAATAGTGTGCAGAGAAATCGGCCGGAGTAGCGTGAGGAAAGTAGCAGGTAAACACAAGTCCGGTTTTCTTTCCTGCAAGCTTAGAGGCCTCGAGCACTGTCATAAGCGGTTGATACTTCCTTGCATCATCAACCTGAACGAGATCTTTACCCGGGTCGGCAGGCGGATACATAGAAATAAAACTTGTACGAGAAGCCATTCCCGTTGCAAACCAACTCGACGTAGGAGCAGAATCGCCAATAGGAGCATTAGAAGAATGAGTTTTAACCATACCGCAGAAATACGGGTCTAGATTAAGATTAGTTTTAGTACTGTCTCTGTAATATTGAACCCATCTTGAAAGAGTAACAGCTCCGATGCTTGTTCCGTCGGGAATCATTACAATAACATTTTTTATTTTATCTCCTCCGAAAGCCGCAAGGGCTGAAAGGAGAATTACCGCAAATATTTTTATTTTCATAGATTTTTCAGGTATTATTTTCAAAGTTCAAACATAAGAAACGCCGGTGTGAATTACTTCTCTTCAGGAAAGATTATTCTGAAAGTACTGCCTTCACCTTTTTTACTTTCAACCTCTATTTCTGCTTTATTCATTTCAATATAGTTTTTTACGAGAGCCAGACCCAGACCGTTTCCTTCATATTTTCTTGTATATCCTTGTTCTTCCTGACGGAAGAGATCAAAAAGCACAGGAATAAAACTATCTGAGATCCCTATTCCTGTATCAGTTACATCCACTTTAATTTGTAAGTCTTCTCTTTTTATGATAACCTTAACCGAACCTTCTTTCGTATATTTTATTGCATTTTCGATTAGGTTGGCAAAAATCTGCGAAACAGTATAATAATCCGCATAAATATAAGGTTTCGGTTTTTCCGGGATATATTCAAATTTTAGTTTTTTTGTTTCGGCCTGTTTTCTGAATTCCTTCATAAGAGAAGCAACAACCTCATCCAGATCAATCCTTGTAAAATTCGGCTGATAGGATCCGGCCTCCATTTCAGACATATTCAGAATAAGATTTATAGTACGAAGAAGCCTGTGAGCCGCAGTTTCAATAGCCTCGAACGAACCTTCGAGATCTTCAGGAAGAGCTCCCTCAATTTCCATTTGAATTAACGAAGTATAATTAAGAATAGTATTTATAGGAGTGCGTATCTCGTGCGACATTTGCGCAAGGAATTCCGATTTCAGCTTTTCCGATTTCTCTGCGGCTTCCTTTGCTACACGCAGACTTTCCTCAGCTTTCCTTATAAACAGTAGGTCGCGTTCAAGAGCATTTTTGGCATTTTCAAGTTCTTCAGTTCTTTCCTTAACAGTTTTCTCCAAAATCTCCCTGTGTCTTAGCAACTCGTTTTCAGCTTTTTTTCTTTGGGAGATATTTTTCATAGTACCGTAAAAAATTACTGATCCGTCAGAAAGAGTAGTAGCAATTCCGGCATCTTCAATATAGATATATTCTCCTGCCTTATTCAGGCATCTGTATTCAGACGAAAAATCTGCATAATTTTCTATACTATGTTCAAGTGCATTGATTGTGTGTTTTCTTTCGGCGGGATGAATACTTTTTAGCCAGGACTCATAATTAAACAACTGCATTTCCTCACGCGAGTAACCCAATACTTTGCTTATTGCTCCGTGCCAGAAAATCTCTCCGGTAGCAGGAGAATACTCGTAAATTACTTGTCCGGTTTGTTCAGCCACTATCTTATATTTTTTATCGCTTTCCAAAAGTTTCTTTTCAGCTCTTCTCTGAACTTTAATATAGAGAAAACTGAAAAGAAGAAGACTTATAGTACCCGCAATAATAATAAAAGTTATATCTTCCCTGAATTGTTTATTAAACTGGCTATATTCCTCGTAAGGTACAGTTACAATAATCGTCCAAAAATTATTTTCAAACTTTACCGGTACATAATAAGCAACTTTCTCTTGTATTTGGCCTGTTTCTTTAGCGCGTAAAAAGTACTTGTAAGAACCGGAGCCTTCCTTTCCTGACATAGCCTCCGTAACAAGATCAATAAAATCCTGATAGGCTCCTGACGTATTAAAAACAGAGTGTCCGATATGAGCCGGATTCGGGCAATATAGTTCGATTCCGCTTTTTGAAAGAACAATAGCGTACCCATCGCGTCCAAGTTTAATTGTTTCAATAAAGCTTTTAGCGATATATTCAAAAGATACCAGAAAAGAGATCGAACCGTCATATTCCCCGTTTTTGAAAATAGGATAAGCATAGCCAACTGCTCTGAAACCTTGCTTAGCCATGAACACTTCGCTTACCACAGGTTTATGAGTTTCCATTATAAGCCTGTTATGTTCCTGGTTTGATACATCCGTACCTGAGAGAAGCGAAGAATCAGGATAAGTATATTGAATTATGCCGTTTTTATCAATTCGAGTAATACCGCGTATTCCTTCCGGATTAGAATCGTAAAACGCCCGGATTTTCACCTTCCCCTCTGAGGTTACATCGCGTATTGAAGTCTGAGCCGCCAGGTATGCAAGATTCTTTTTTATCGAACGGAAATAGAATTGAATTCCTGCCGAAGCTTGTTGGGCATATATAGATTCAAGCCGCACAAGTTGATTATGGTTGCGTATTTCCACCTCCGCAAACAGGCGGTATATGAAAAATCCCATAATCAGGAGGGATAATCCCAATAGTGCGATTGTAATTTTCTTGATCAAGCGATACAACAATTATTTAATCAATATTATAAAAATACGGGATATTTTTGATAATAAAAGAAATTAAATACAATATTTTATTCCCGCTGTTGCATTTTAGTTTGTTCTGTTTTATTTTACGCACTCTGAATTTTGCTGGTGTAGCTCAATTGGCAGAGCAGCTGACTTGTAATCAGCAGGTTGCGGGTTCGAGTCCCATCACCAGCTCAAGGAAACCCCTGAAAATAAACACTTCAGGGGTTTTTGATTTATAAATAACTTAAATACTTCCAAAACCGTAACACATCACCGTAACACTTTTATAATTGACTATATTCTCTGTTTTAAAGCGATACGCATTTAGTAATCAAGAATAGAATCGTTACAGCATATAAAACATTAATGATCTTTTTCATTTTATTATCTCCAAATATCCGGTTTCTGTACATTTCAGCAAAGCAGGTGTCGCACTCTTAACAAGTTTACCGGCTGTTGCACTCATTCCGAAAGTATCACCAAAAGTAGCGGTTGTTGTTGTGCTCATTGAGATATAATTATCTTCAATGAACCCAGCTATTTTAATATAGCCCTGTGCATCGTCAACCATCTCTGCCATAACAATTCCTGCGAAATCATCAAGAGTATCTGAATCAGTCATTTTAATAACATAATCCCTTGATGTTGAATATTTTACCGCCATTCCTCTATCAAGAGTTGCACCCGAAATGTTTTTAACTATTCGCAAATTATCTGTTTCGAGAGGGAATCCACCTGATAAATTAAAATGTGGTACTTTTGAAACATTTGATAAAACAACATTATTTCTCATATATTCAGAGCCGGAAAAATAAATCATCCCGCCAACATTGCAGTTTTTAAGAACATATTTATCATTATTATCCGCAAGGAATTGAATCCTTAAGCCATAACCGCCGTTCGCTTTATCGGTAGAATACATTTCACAGTTTTCGATAACTACCTTACTGCAATTATCAGTTGTAGTTTTCGTATGTGAATAATACCCGGTTCTTCTTCCTTTGAAAATACAATCTTTTGCATAAATATTTGCATCACCCTTCAAACCTTGCCCGATTCCATCCATTGCAGCCCAAACTACTTTTGAATAATAAGCATCCGCACCATCATTACCTTTATGTTCAACATAGCAATTTTCAATAGTGTGAGTGTGTTCACCTTCAACTAAATCATCGTGAATTCCGTATCTGCAATTCTCGGCTAAAATAGTTAAGTTTTTAATATCACAATTAATTGAACCCCATTCAATAACAGAGTTTGCGATTATTGTTGCTTCCACTTCATCATCATCATATTTTCCGTTTATTATACTTGAATCCCGGTTTGTCCCATATAAATGCACATAATCCTTCATCTGAAGATGGATTTCGTTCGTTTGCCCGTGTAAGAATAATCTGTACTGATTACTTGCACTTGCGTCTGTTATGTCAGCTAATGCGGCCGCAATGGAAGTATAATCACCACCGCCGGCTGCAATTATGTGTTTATCAACATATTGAACGCCCCCAGAAATTGCAGCTTGTATTGCTGTGATTTGAGTGAAAGCATTTTGCATTTTATAAGTATCCCAAAGCCATCCAGACATTTCCGTTCCAATTCTGGCAGCAAGAATATAATTATTCTTATCGCCTAAAGCTGTTGTATTATTCCAGACAGCTGTCGAAACTGTTTTTGTTCCTGCGCTCCCGTTTACTTTAGCGTCATCCAAAGTTATATAGGCGGCGTTTACATTACTTAAAGCAACCGAACCAGCCGCAATTATGCCATAACCTCCCCGTCCATTCGATACGTATATATTAGCACTCCAAGTAAAAGTATAAGTATCAGAGTTATAAGTTACCGTGCCACCGCCAACACAGAAGCTATTTCTATTTGCTTTTTTGTGAACATCTGCAACCGCAATTTGGTTTGAACCGCCAAAATCTAAATATGTATCCGTATTTTGGGTATGGTCGAGTAAATCCATTGCTAAGGTTCTTTTACTTACATATAAATCCCACAACCCACCGTTAAGGTTTCCGGTTGATCTTCCGAGAACGAAATAATTATCTTTTTCCCCTAAATCAGTTGTTGCGTTCCAAACATCAACTTGCAGCGTTTTTGTGCCATCACTTCCGGAAGTCCTATCATCATTCATAATTACATAAGCAACTTGGAAGTCGTCTAAAGTAATATTGCCGGGAGCAATTACACAATAACCACCCCTGCCATTCATCACGAATATAGAACCGCTCCAAGTTAACTCGTAAGTGCTTGAATTAAACGACATAGTGCCGCCACCAATGCAAAATGTATTCCGCATTGCATAGCGTTCGAGTAATGCCAACGTTATAGCATTATCTTTTATTCCAGTCGTTTTTAGCTTTTGACTATCGGCTGAATCAAAATGATTAGCGATTTCCGTTAGTCTGCTTTCTCCTACCCAGCAATTTTCTTCGTATAATTCCGGCGTGGTACCGCCCGTAACATCTATATATATTTTGTATTCACCATCCCCGACTTGGCTTCTTTGATACAATCCATCCCTGGTTGAATGTTCGGCACATTCCAGATAGTCGCCCGGATAACTTGGGGATGCAATTGATTGTAAAACCAACCACACCGACAATCCGGCTGCCGGATCGCCGGTTGTATTGTTCTTAAAATATCTTGAAAATTTTGAAGTTGGCATAAAAATCTCTTTATAAATCGTTTGACATTACTATTTCTGAAATTTGCGGAATAATGCTTGAACTATCACTAAAATCAACCCCCTTAAGACTTCTAAAAGAGATCACCAAAACATCGCGGTAATCCATAGTTGTAAGATGTTTTGGTGTAACAGTCATATAGAATAGAACATTATTCCCGGATTTATCCTTAAATGGCTGACCATCTCTATATCTCCATAAAATTACTTTTTTCTTGTTAAACTGATATATCTCTTCAAATTTTGACCGAATCGCAGACATTGTTTGATATTTAAATAAATGAACACTCCCTTCAAACGACCAATATTCCCCCCGGTCAATTATTTCTCTGTTTGCTTCAAGTTCACTTTCTTGTATATACTCGCTGTTTTCAGGACCGTTATTTGAAAGTTTCCAGTAATCAAGTTCCACTGTTGTTTCGTTCTCACCCCCTGAATCATAAACGAATTTTGGCGGTCTGTATCCAAATATACTTTCACTCATATTATTCCTCTCCTAGATATATAGCTTCGATTTCTGTTGTATATTCAGAATAGTTTTTTGTTAACTTTATAGGCTGATATTTACCACCATTAAAAAGAAAATCTTTTAAGTAATCATAACTCAATCCAAGCATTTTGAATTTATCAACCCTGCATCTTTTCATATCTCCGCGGTAATGATAAAGAAACTGAGCCAATACTTCGTGATTGGGTCCATAAAAACCTGTCAAAGGATCCGACACTTCATAGATTATATAATCCCCCGCTATTGGTGCCCATGATATAAACGAAACTGGATTATCCCCATCCCCTGAAATTTTAGTTAAAGTCCCGCTAACTTCAGGGTTATTTACCCCCGATGTCCTTTCAACTGTCAATACAATTTGAAAGTCTCCCCGAACAGCAACACCTACTATTTTGTAATTAGAACCATTTGTTGAATATACAGAATTAACCCCGACTGAAACACCATCAGCGCAGAGAAAAAACCTAGCGTCGGTTCCTTCTTTTGTAGCAAATATATTTGTTGTTACGCTTATATAATCGTCGGTGGCGCAGAAAGAAACGACATTCTTTTTTATAAATCTATCGCTTTGGTCTGTAAACGCGTCGGCGGATGGGGCGTAGGCATAAGGACTTGCTCCGGGAATAGATTCAGTAACTTTTACTTCCACGTAATCTATTAAGCCATATCTATAACATTTTTTATGCGCATAAACATTTACGGTCTGTAAATTATCGGGATTAAAATAAAATAGTTTTTTAAAAAATGCTTTCCCTTCACAGACTAACCCTGCAAAGCAACCGAACTCGACAGCAAGTAATTTCAATAAGTCTCCAACTGTGCTTATTCCTATGCTTTGGTTAAAAGCTATATTTCTCGCAGTAAGTTTTAGTTCTTCAAAACTGATACTTCCTTCGAACCCACCATAGGTTTCTCTAACCGCAGCAAACGACCAATCGTGGAAGATTTTTAATGAAGTCGGATAACTTATTGAAGTATCCGCTAAATTAAAAATACTTTCCAATAAGCTCACTATGCTAACCCGTTCGTTCTCGCTTGAATATCCAAAAGGATTAATGTTTACGATGCTTCCTTGAAAATCTTTGTATAAATTTGTGTTGTTTATATAGTCTGTTCTTGGTGCAGCTTCGAATGATACTTCTTTCCGAGCGCAGTCATATTCCACGCTGTCTTCCATTATTCTTCCAACAAAGTCTATTGCATCATTTAGTTTAATAGATACCAAACCTTGAATATTTACATCAGCATTATCAAATAAATAATCTTCCAAAACTCCACCCGGATCTCCTATCTTTAACGATATTATTCCAGGCATAGCAACCGCAGACTCAAGATCATAATCAATAGTCATTTTCCCCCAGGAAAGCACTCTTAAATTTAAGTCATCCGCATCATACGTTACGTCGTCGCCAGAAACACCTGGACTTGTAAACTCAATAATAAGTTGAATTGTTGTGTCATAATTAACCGTTTGTACCGGGAATTCAATAATATCTTTCATTACCCGAGCCTATTTATTATTTTATTTATTCGTTTGTTTATGATATTTATATCATTTCCTTCAATCTTCCCGACAATTGGTATTGGGGATACTCTATTATTCGTTGAAGACTCAATAAGATTTAGGTTCATAGTCCGCACTGACGAGATTAAGTCTCCCAGTAGTTTTTCGTTTGATCCGGCTCTATTTGCAGGTGTTACCTGTACCCTCTCACCGGATTCAACCAGCATTGGGTATGTATCATTCGCAAAGCCTGGGGGAACTATGAAATCACCACCGCCTGAAAATTTAGCCGCACCAGCAACGGCACTAACGGTATTGCCTGAGCCGGGCAATACTAAGTTCACTATTCCCATTATTGCCTGGAAAGCAAGCCACTCAGCAGCCATTCTTCCTATTTCCTGAATAAATGAATTTGCCATATTCACAAACATATTTGTTAATAGTCCATTACTTCTTGTTGTTATCTTTGTAATCTCCGAGAAGGTACTTGACATACCACTTACCATTGAATCGTACCCGGCATACATAATTTCTTGTTCCCGGATTCTAGATTCTTCTTTTAATGCGATAACAGCTTCAAGGAATAATTCTTCCTGCTCATAAGCTAAATCCATAATCTCTTGTCTTTTTTCTAAATCCTCAGTCTTTAAGGGATCAAGCAAAAGACTTGATGGCATTAATTTTTCTTTTTTCTCTTGTTTATCGGATGTTATTCCTTTTGTAACATCGAATCCATAATACTTTGTTCTATCATCTTTTAGTTGTTTCAACTGATCGTTTTTCCAAATTTCAACATTTACTTCATTACCTGCTTTTTTCTTCATTTCAGCAGCTTCTTTATCTATTTCGCTTTTCTTCCAGGCAATGTATTTATCATCCGCAAATGTTACACTTTTATAGTAGTCCTCAATAATTTCTTTTTTCTTCTCGGTCGCTTTTTTTGCTGCTTCTATTTCCTCTTTAGTTAGGTTTGATTTACCCCCATTTTTTTTCGCCAGCTCGATATCGTCCCATTTTTTATTCACTTTAGCGATATCGCTTCTAAGTTTTTCCTGAATCTTTACAAGCTCTTCACCTTCTTTAAATCTTGCTTCAGCAAGTCCTTTGCTTGATATTGCGTCAATTTCTGATTGTCTGTTGCTAAAAGAATTATTTGAGCCAGTGCTTGTTTTTTTACCCCCATAGAGTATATCGTCTATCGCTTGCGAAGAATCCGTGAAATCCTTGAATACCTTGGAATACCCATCTTTAAATTCTTCCCAAAATTTATTAAAAGCTTTTTCCGAAAATCCAGATTCAAAGATATAGGCTAAGTTTTGCAGGTTAGTTACTAACGCTTTTACTCCGTCTATGAGCATAGATACCACGCCAATAACTGCGACAACAGCTATTCCAACAATTTTCATAGCCCCCGATATTGCTTCAATTGCTGTTGATGTATTCCCAGCTTCAGTACCAATGTTCATTATAACCCCAAGGATTGTAGAATAAACATCCGCTGAAGTTTTACCAACTTCTTCATTAAATGTTTTTATACTTTCCGTGGCACGTCTTTCTTGATTCGAAAGAGAATCGAAAGTTCTTCCGTAATCACCAACCGCCTTCCCCGACTGTTTTAGTGCAGTTTCATAAATGACTAATGCTTTAGCCTGGGTTTCGGTTATATGCATATCTTTCATTTTCTTTTTAATCAAGTCTTTGAATTCATTACTGTCCTGACGGACAACAATCCCTAACGATTTTAAACCCTCAGTCTCTCCGGTTAAAGCAGAAGTTAAAGCTTTAGTTGCCCCAGCAGCTCCGCCTGCATAATTCTGGAAAGAAGCCAAATCACTTCCTAACCTTGCAATGTTATCAGCAAGATCCAAAGCGGCCGATTCAGTAAATCCAAAACCGACTAAAAGATCACCTGTACTTCCCAATAATTCTCTTGCGGTACTACCGGCAACATCGAAATCATCCGCAAAAGTATCAGCAACTTTATTCGCACCTGCAGTCATTGAGGAAAACACCTGGTCGAATTTCGAGCGAATTTCTTCAGCATCCCTGGCGGCGTTTTTAGTTACAATTGCAAAATCCATTGCACCGGAAATAGCAGCAAAAGCAGCCGTTACTTTGGCGGCCATCATTCCGACTTCAGCATTAAACCCGTTAAACATCCCCTTTTTTGGCTGCATCCGTTTAACTTTATTATCCAGGGTTTTCTTTATATTATTTAAGTCTTTTTCAAGCTTAACATCTGAGGCCCGAAGTTCTAATAATATTTCTCGATCTGTCATTTAGTTACCTCAATCCGGTTAAACCAGCCAATGTATTTTTCGTAAACTTTGTTTTTCCGCATTATGTTGATATAATGCATCCCCTGAAAGAGATTAAGAACTTTAACTATTAGGTTGATATCAATTTTGGATAAAGCTGTTTTTAATGTAAATAATGTTGTTTCTCCGAACATTCCATCTTCTTTTATATCACTATAAAGCTGATTGTTTTTATTTAAAACATTTAAGGTGCCTTGAAGCAATTCAACTGCTTTATTTATTCCGCAATTAACCGCTATTTCAAATAACTCATAACCTAGAATAAAAGGAATGTCATCACACTTGAGTTTATTCCAATAATTCTTGAGATAGAATTCACGGACATAATTTTCAAGTACCGGATTGTTTTTAAGATAGCTTGGGAAATCCTTGTATATTTTCAATCCGTCTATAACAGCCCATCCGGGCCAGTCCTTATTGAAATTCCTTGCAATTCCTTTGTAAGTCTCTCCGCCATTATCGTCCGCATCATTGCTGTAAAGACCTTCGTGGCCAAGTAATTCTTTATATGCTTTTTCAAAGTCCATTTTCTTTTTTCCGCTTTTCTTTTAAATATTCCTGTGTGTTTCTCAATATTTCATTTTTCCGGCTTGAAGTGAGCAATTCAAATTGATTAGTCCACTTTCCGGACTTGCTGAATCTAGGTTCTTGAAATAGTTTGCTGATATTAAAAGTCTGCTCTAAATAATTCTTGTAAACAGTTATTGGCAGATTTTCAATACTTTTAATGCTTTTAAAGAACGGAAAGAAATGCTGAATCAAAGGGCAAGCAACTTCGAAGCTTATCCCTAAATCGTTGATTCCTCTGCTTTTTTTTTAAATTTCTGCATATACTTTTCGGATTCTTCTTTGCTCATTTCCCCTAACAATAGTTTGAAGTAAGAAGAATCAATTTGTTCTATTTCGAATATTTCTTTAGCAAGTAAAAGAATCAGCCGTCTTGGATAGTCTGAACTTATTTTACTTAATGAATATTTTTGAAGGAAAATCCAGGAAAAAGGATTGAACCATTTAACATTATATTTTAATGAATCATAAACGATAACTGAAGTGTTGTTCATCAAATCAAGTGGTTTATCTTCATTTAATGTTTCAAGTTTCCGGATGTCGATTTCGCTTCTTTCGTAAATTTTGAAATTTCCGGACTGCGTTTTAATTACTTTTGACTTTCTCTTAAACATAATGTTCCTTATATCCACCGAGAGTAGTTGAATTTACTCCCGGCTTATTATTTAAGTTGTTTTTGGTGTTTCTGTTGGTTTCGCTGTGAAATAACCACTACACGAAATAGTTGGAGAAGAGCCTAACGCTCCATCTAAATCCTCTGAATCCACTACCCCTGTTCCTGTAATAACAAAGCCACCGTAATTCAAAGTAACCGTTCCGGGCGTGTTGAAAGCAGGTAATGCAACTGCTTCATCTACAAACAGATCGAACGAGAATGAATAATCCGCTCTAGGATTAGGTAGATATTCTTTTGAATCAGCAGGAGAACCAGTATCGGTTACATCCACTTTGTCTGCTTTTTTGCCGTACTTAACATTTGTTATGTCGTAGGCCGTTGACCCAATCGTGACCTGATCGGTATCGATTATTACTTTTCCCATAATGTACCTCTTTTTTATAAATATTTAACTATAAATGCTACTGCAATGCTTAAAACTACCGGAAGAATAATTATTACTCCAAAAACTCTGCTTTGAAATTCTTCCGTTTTCCTGATTCTTAATTCGTGATCTTTCAGAGTATCTTCTCTGCTTTTGCAAGTGATCTGCTGCTGATTGTAATCTTTGTTGTTTTGCGATTTTATATGATTTATGTCGGCTTTAATCACGGCAACATCTCTTGCAATTGTTTCAAACTTTTCTGAAAATTTATTGATAAACTCTGTAAATTCTTTTACTGTGTCTTTATCGTTCATAATTATGTCCAATTTGTTGTGTCTGGGCCTTTCCAGTGTTCCGATAATCTGTGAATTATTTCAAAGCTTATATCCTGAGTCCCTCTTTTTTGATCAGATATTTCCATCCCCATTTTGTTTTCAACCGGCTTCACGAACCACATTCCGTATTTGCTTTTGTAGGTGGATTTTGAGTTATAGAAATACTTTTCAATATCTAAAACCAAAGAACTCAGTTTTGCGTACGGACTAGCTGAAGTAACGGAAATTTGAACATCCAGCCTGAGAACTTCCTTGTACCCGTTTTCTCCGTAGTCGTGAGCTTCCTGATCTTCCAGGTTAACAACAAGCGATTCGTTATCCTTAACAGCCGTAAATCTCCAATGATGAATATTACTCGTTAGGATTGTATTAAGATAACCTGTTGCGACTGTTATCCCGGCTAACCCTGATTTGATATCCTTCAGTATTGATTCACGCCTGGTCATTAAAATACCCCCGGTATGAATTTTTTAATCAGCATTCCAACAATTACAAGAATCAGAATTCCGATAAAGAACTTGTTTAATAATCCATCGAACCAGTTTGAAGCGGATTCTTTTTCTTTTGTTTTGCTTGACTTAGTTTTAGTTGCATCAACTTCTTTTGGTTTACTTTCTACATCAACATCAAGTTTACCCGGTTTGTATGTTTCTGCCGGTATAAACCTAATGCGATATAAAAGATTGTTTTTTTCTCCGTTCGCAACGAAACCGCTCTTACCATCAATAATTAATTCATTGGAATTTGATGATTCATTTGAAACGGTCGCTTTTTTGACTGAGGGAACATTAACATCATCAATAATAAATTCATCACGGATAATTTCGCCGGGTACTTTGTATTTTATTGTTTCTTCTTCAATAACTTCTTTTACTGAAGAACAGGAAACAAGCAAGATGATAATCAGCAATAAATTATAATGTTTCATTTCCGGTTTTCCCTTTAATGTGAACATAAGCGTTACCTGCGTAAAACGGCCCTGAAATAAGCATTATTGCAGTACCTAAGCCCACATACTCAATATTTCCGTTATAAATGATTGCCATTATCCCGAGAACTACAAATGCGGTCATACTTATGATAAACGCAAATAATTTTCTCTTACCGTTCATTTCCAGACCTCAATTCAGTGTTAAAATGAGCGTGCAGACGCCCTCTTCAATCTGCACTTCATTTATATAATAGCTTATATTATTAATTTTTATTGTAGAAGCTCCATTCACAACATCTGAGGGTAAATCACTCTCTTTTATAAAAGCCAGCTGTGATCCAGACTGAAACTTCAAACCAATTAGACTCGCACTTTGATACTCATTAACATAATGCACTTTTCCAATAGAGTGAGCACCGGAAACGGTTGTAATGATTCCGGTAATCTCTAATCCTGTATTAAAAAGTGTGTCTGTAATATCAAAATAGCTCATCATTTTCTCAATAATTTAATTGTTAGTCATCTTCTTTGCGGGCATAAATATAACCGCTTATGTCCGTATCGACATTGCCTGTGGCACCTTTGAAGGCTAACCTCATAAATGGAGCGTTTATATTTAAAGAAATAGTCTTTGTTATAGCCGTTTGAACGCTGTCTGCCGTCATAATTGTATCGGCTGCCAGCCAGGTCGAATTATCCCCCGAGACGTAGACTATGCATCCGACTTTAATTGTTTCGTCACTATCCATTACGATTACAAATTGAAGGGGATAAGTGCTGAACAATGCATCGTACTGTGATAAATCAATAGTCGCACTTGTTAGGGTTAATGTGCTGTCGCAATTCCCGGCAAAAGTCCAGACCTGTCCTTCAACGGGATTACCTTTTGACATATTTTTAGTCCATGCACTTTGTGCAAAAACCTGAATAGTGAACAATAAAGCCACTATCATTATTGACATTAAATTAAGCTTTCTCACTTTTTACCTCCTTCCCGTCATATCTCACACCTTTTCCGGATGCAAGTAGTTGAATTTTATCGTTACCTTTCACTTCGACTATTGCACCGGGTTTGCAAGGTTTCCCTGCAACCCGGACGTTAGCCGTAATTTTAACTTTGATCGGATCACTTACTTTTTCTTTTTCCATTTTATCTTACCGTTTTTATTTTTGAATACCAGTTTTATTTAAGTTTAGCACAACCTTTAGTGCTTATGCAATACCTTCAGCAATGGAGAAAGCATCAGGATGATTACAGAACATATCAACACCCATCAAGGCACGAACTTCTACATCACCTGCTGCATAACCAGTGCCGTATGGGTTTGCAAGTATTTCAAGCTGATTCCAGTACATCAACAGTAGTTCGCCAAAGAATCCGTGAATAAGGTCACCTGCGTCGATTTCGTTTGAAATTCCTTTGTAGTCATAACCTAACATTGTGTTAAGGTCTGATACTAAGAATAATCCGGAACCGTTATCGATCTTGGAATTTTTCAAGATTCCTCTTGTAGCGCCGTTTGAGTAGAATTTAGGTGAACCTGTTACGCCTGAAGCTATTACCTGTGCTTCCATTTCAACTGCCTGAGCTCTGTTAAAGCCGGGACCGTCAACACTTCCAACGCCAGTAATCAGTTTTAATCCGGTTATTTGATCGTTCTGGCCTGTACCGTAGATGATTCCTTTGTTGAAACCTTTTGCAGCTGCTCTTGCAAGTTTTCTTTCAACATAAGTATCAACAGCTAAGGAAGACTGTGTTAAAAATTCATAAGATTCTTTAATTCTTGCACCAAGCTTGTGAGGTGATTTTGTTTCCTGGCCGAAAGTTGGACCGCCGGAAAGTGTTATATCATCCTCTTCACCACCCCAGTAATACTGAGCACCGGTTAATTCACGTGTCATTGGAACATTTCCTTTTAATCCGGTAACGAAATTACCGTTATCCAGGAATAATAGAGCCTGTTCAACAAGTTCAATAAATGACTGAGGAATGTACTGGTTTTGAACTGTAAACCCGCCGGAAGCCGGAGTTCCGACAACCAACGCTCTTTCGTTTTGGTTCATAGAACTTAAATTGAGGGATCTTCTTCTTTTCTGGATTTCATCCGGTATAAAGATTCCTTTTGATTTACGGCCTAACTTTTCAGAAAGAGTTCTGGATGCTTCCATCTCCAAACCAACGTCACTGTAATCGTTAGTAATTTGTGCTAAGACTACTTTTCTTACTGAGTAATCTCTGATTTCGTTTTCACTTAAACCAATTTCAGTATCAGCACTTCTCGAAGGTGTTTTGTCCTTCATTAAAGAAAACAAACGTGCCTGAAAATCGGAAACTGAAGGAGTGTCGCATTTTTCGACATATTCCTGTGCTTCTTTAGTTAAATCCACACCCGGAAGCTGACGTCTTACCCCTTCTTCCTGTGCAATTGAATAAATGGCCCTTACTCTTTCATTTTGTTCTTTCAGGGCAGCTTTTCTTTCTTCTTCTGTCATAATATCCCCCGTAGGATTATTTTGTTTGATTTTTATTATGAGGTTTTCCCTCTTTATATTATTTACCTGGTCTTCAAGATTGCCCTGAAGATCTATTTCAATTTCTTCTTTATCGCTGAACATATTTCTTTTAAATTTTGCAATTTCATCAGCCCCAATTGGAGTCAGGGAATTTTCGAAAGGTCTCCAACTAGTCTGGACTACTAAATCAAGTCCATCAGCATAATCGTTTACAAATGATCTACCGTCTATTACAGCCGAAGCCCCCGGTTTTATTCTTGTACCTTCAATAATTTCATACCCTACGCTTGTATCGGTTAAATGTCCTTCTTCCACAAGCGTTTTTTCTTTTTCGGCGGTTGATGAAATTATTGTTACCCCTTCCAAAGCGGATCCATTTATTGTTAGTTCCCTGGTTGAACCTTTTATTGCGTTCGTGCCTTCCCATCTAGAGTGGTTATCCAAAAGCACTATTTGTTTGTTCTCAGGCAGAACACAACCGGACATTAGCAAGATTTCCCTTACCGGTTTCCACTCATACCAATCCATTACAACAACCGGATTTTCAGTTGCTACAATATTTTGGAATCCCTCCGTTTCCGGATTGATTTTATGGATAACGGCAGCCCTTGAAACCATATTCCTAAACTGTTTTGCGTCGTTTTTCATTTTACGCATTTTTACCCCTCCCTGTTATTTTGAATACAGTCCTTCCATCTTCTTCTTTATCATAATCAACTTCAACTGAAGATTTACCTGTAATCACATTTAATTCTTGTTTTAATTTTTCAAGCTCTATTAATTTTTTAATTTCAGCGGTTCTTCTTGAAATAACGTCCGTGAAATCTTTACCCTTCTTGGATAATTCATCCGTTAAGGTTGTTAGGTTTTCTTCCAATGCCAGCTTAACGGCCGAAATATCTTTAAGTGGATCAACCCAATCCCAACGGGTACCTTGCCAAAATGGTTTATTGTATTCAGCTATTTTCGCAACATTTAATCCTGGTATTTGACCTGCAAGAATTGACATCATAAGCCAATCTTTGTAGAAGTTTTTGAAAAATATTTCGACAAATAAGTTTTGATCTAGAGTCCAGTTTCTTTGCTCGGTTAATTCCGAACTTCGTAATGATGAAAAATTAACAGATTCGTAATTGTTGAATAATTTATTGAATCCCATCCTGATACCGGATGCTATTTTTCTACCGACTGATTTTACAAAACTATCGTGCTGTTCAAGAGGGAATTTCGGGTCAAAACCAACAAACTCTTCGCCATCATCAAGGAAAGTGAATGTGTTTTCTTTGAACTCGAAAGCAGTACCGCCGGCAGGTGTTGTTTTCTCGTTTCCGGGACCGGTGATTGAAGAACTTATATCTCCGTATTTTCTTGAAATGAAACCTAAATTTCGAGCGGAATAAATAGCGTTTTTTAATGAAGCATCTTCCCAACGATCTATATTTCTCATTTCGATTAATACAGCAGCTGCTTCAGGAATTCCCCTTGCTTGGCGTGGATGAGTCTTATCAAAACCGTGAATAATTTCATCAGCCGGGTAAATGGAATGTTCTGAGGATAATGCCGGATAGCCGGACATTCCGGAAAGTAAATTTCTTTTCTTGATATAATACCTAACTGGCCGTTTCCATTCATTGTATTCTACACCCATTACGATTACATTACCGTTTGAAAGTTCTTCGTTCAAATTATGGTCAAGGTCTTCAACTTCAAATGTCTCAAAAGCGAACCCGTGCTTGAATTTATTGCTGAATACTTTTCTTAGAAGAATTTCACCGTCTCTTTTTAACGTATCTATCAACAGCCATTGCAGCTGCAAAAGGGAAGTATCACCATGCACTGTGCAGTTTTCTTTTTCCGAGAAATCATCAAAAGCTTTTTCGATTGCATTGTTTATCTTTTCATCAAGATCATTGTTCCTATCGGTTACTTTTGACTGAAGGGAAAAACCATTAGGCCCGGGGATGTTTGCCCGACAATGTCCTAACCATCCTTTGAAGTAGGAATTATTTTTAGATTGTTCCCTTGATCTGCTTAAAAGGGAAGACCAGTTCATTTTTACGGCCCGGTTGATATCAACTCCGCTTCCTTTCCAATCTTGCGTAGTCCTATCTATAACACTTCCTTTGAATTCCCGTTTGAACGCTCTTTTAAGAATAAAAGCAGCTGAAGAAATTACTTCTTTGAATAGGCTCATAAGTAGATTCCTTCTGTTCTTTTGAATTCACCGGATTTAATCTGTCTTTCCCGGTTAACCCTAGCCTGGTATTTATCTTTGATATCGGATAGCTCGGTGAGAGTTCTGTAAGTAATTGAAGTACCGCCGGGAGTTCCGATAACACCTTGCTCCCTGGTTGAACTGTTTTTAAGAACAGCAACGATATTATCTAAAATTATTTCGTTCTCAGTTCGAACGTCTTCGCTATCAGTCAAAAGTTTTTCAATAAAAACGTCTGTGTTTAAAAGATCAGCAATTTCTTGAGTTCCTTTATTATAAACGACAACCTGAGCGGTATGCCAACCTTTTGAAAGAGCGGATGTATTTAATGCCGTTATGTTAAACACAAAGCTCCCGGATTCCCCGGCAGTCGCGGTAAGTGTCATAACAGCGGAATTAGTTTTCTTGAGCTTTATTATTAGATCGTAATCGGTAGACTGATAAGCGATTGTTTCAGTAAAAGCCCATACGGCCCCCGAAACTAAAATTTGACTTAATATTTTGAAGTCTGACTTGATCATTTCACACACATTTATTTTTCTTGTGTGTAAAATGCAATAGGGGAAATACTAAAACAAGATGTATTTTATCAGCTTAAATTTAGAAAGACTTAATATTTTTAAGGGCATAAAGGGTTATAGTGTTACGAAATAAAAGCGGACTGGCATTTTCGATTTAAGGTGTATTTAATAAATTATTTTTGCCTGGCTCATATCATACCCGCTTTTCTTTCTTGAGCCTGGATAAATTATGCAGTGCACTGTGGAGATTGACAGGTAATACTTCTCGGAAAGTATTTCTTCAGCCTTAGCAACCGATATCATCTTTTCTTCTTTGAGGGTGTTAAATTCTGATTTTATCCGCAAATGGACTAATTGGGTATCAGTTACCAAACCGACTGAATTTAATTCTTCCATCCAGGTTATATACTTTTCGAAATCCATCACTTCCTTTGTCTTGAATTTGTCAATGGAACGTTATATATTTGTAGTGCGATATCGCATCCCACCGGAGCTATAAGAAGCCCTTTTGCAATTTCTTATAGCTCCATCCTTTTATTCAGCTTCTTTCACTATGTTTTTTAATTATTTGAATTTTTCCCCCACCTATCCCTCATCGTCTCTATTAAGGGATCGCTAGAATCCTTTTCGCCAAAAAAGAAATAGCAATCTAAGCATTCGCAGATAATTAACAGTTGTTTAAGATTTAAAAAAAACTTCCCGGCTTCTATTCTTTGAATAGTCTGCTGATGCCACCCCGCTTTGTCCGCTAACTGTTGTTGTGTTAACATTAGCTGTACCCGCCGGCTTTTTATAAATTCGGCAATCATTTTCCGTGCTTCATTTAATGTATTTTCATTCATCTTATTCACCTTTAACCCAGATACCACGGACGCCATCGCAAAGATAGTTTCCTGTTTTAGTTTGTATAAACTTATAATTATTTGGATTGTGCAGACGGTCAATAGAAGTTACTAATTCATCAACATTTCTATCTAAATTAACGTGCATTTCATCAATCATTCTATCCCGGTTTTGCACGCTATGATCGGATATCCTAATTTTCAATTTTTCGCCACCCGGTGTTAGTATTATATAACAAGAGGTTCCGTAATCATTTACTGAAATAGTGTAGCCTGCATCAATGTTTTTCGATTTCAATCTTTCACATAAGTTGTCGGCATATCTACAAACAAGCTTATTTGCTCCTAAAATTTCCATTACTTTATCTTCCATCGCATCCTCTGAAATTATTTAAATCTCTTAATTCAATATACAACATATTTGTTGTATATGCAAGAATATAATTAAAATAATTGTATTTTTTTTAATATCTAAAAGCCGTAAAATGAATAACGGCCATCGGTTTGGATAGATCGTAATCTTTGAACCAGTCCTGAAAATCGGCCGCATTTAATCCATCATTGTAATCAAGCCAAACCGGTGAACTTTTCCCATCCACCATACAGTTATATAAGTCTCTGAAAACAATTCTCTGAATTCCAATTCCGTCTGATATATCAAATACAAAAGCTTCTATTTGTTTGCTTCTATAGGGCAGATCTTCCCAATATCGGACCGAAAGGACTGCTTCACCCCGGTTGATCTTTTCGAATCTTTTTACCCAAAGATCATAGTTCCCCCGGATTGTGTGTTTTTTCGTGCCCATTGCTATTTTGCTTATAAATGCAGTTGGTCCGCCGGCTCTTTTGTGGGACTTTGGGAAGTATTTTGAGATCATCAGAACATAGGTTTTCATTCTGGATCCTGTAAATAGGTTATTTGTTTACCTGCATCGACTGTGATAAGTTTTGAGTTTTTATATTTTCTATGAGGATTGTTCTCTAACTCTCTTTCAAGTATTTTTTCTGCTAATCTTTTTGTTTCAAAAATCATAGCGTTTTCCAGTTTTAATGTCCGCCCTGGATCACCATCCCAACCTGCATAATATACCCCTTCTTCAAACTCGATTATATAACGGACACTGGGAATTGTATTAGTTTTGATTTGGTTTTCTCTTTTATCCGACAGCCATTTGCTTAAACTTTCGTTTGTCTCGTTGGATAAAACTTGATCCAGATTTTCTTCTATTTTGTCCAGTTTTGACTCAAGAGTTTTATTAAATTCTTTGATCCTTTCAATTTCTTTGATCCCCTCATAAGCTTTTATTATTTGTCTTACCCCTTCCAGTTCAAACATAACTGGCCGTTTTTCACCACCTGTCCTTACTATATGCTTTTCGGCTATTTCGGCAAGGGTTTCTAATTGTTCGGGCGTTAGTCTCATTTTATTATCCTGAATTTTTCTTTAAAATGTTTTTGAGCTTTGTGTTTACACTCGGCCATCGTTCCGGGTGCAGAATAAAATTTATTATCGATGTAAAGAACCGCACATCCGTTTTGATAGATTATTTCGTAAAGAATTTCGCAACATTCTGCGTATGTTGATTTTTCGCCTTTTATCCAGGTTAGTTTCATTGTAAATCCCCTAAATTTGCTCCGATCACCTCAATAATCGTATCCCCGTCTTTTACGATTTTTCTACCGGCTGTAACTACATCTAGTTCACCTATTTGAAATACCCCACAAGGGGAACCTGCGGAACTATACACAAGTGTAATTTCTTTCACACCAACAGACTTGGCAATGTAATATAGCCCATTAATTTGCTCTAAACTGACGACGGTTTCCTGGAATCGATAATATGTTTTATTTTCTTTGTTTTCCCCCGAGCCATCACAAACCGGGCACGTACCGGTGAGTGTGTGTATTTGATAATCATAATCAAAAGAGAATTCGACCTCCCCGCTTCCCTCACACGCTTTACACTTAATAACCACAGGCCAATATGTTTTTGCCTGCTCTTCTATTTTGTTTATTAGGTATTTAATATTAATATTGCTTTGCATTGGGTAAATATGGCTAATCTTTTCTGTTACATCTTTATATTCATCTGATATTTTCGGGACAGCTACTAAAATAATTCCATTTGTAGCAACCGTTTTATCGTAAGCGTTATTTATATTTTTTATCCAGTCCAGTCTAAAGTCGTCTTTTGCACAAAATCGATTTAAGATTTTTAAATATTTATCGTTCATTTCTCCTCCACTAAAATATTTTTGAAAATGCACCAGCGATATAATATATAATTACCGTGATGGCTATACTAACCACTGTACTTACCACACCATTAAACCCTTTAGGCTCTTTGGCTGGCCTGCCGTTAATATCATAGTTAAGATGCATAAAAAATGATACTATAATTATTAGCAGTATAAAACATTGTGCGTAAATCATTTTAGCTCCTTTATTTTTAGCTCAAAATCTTCACATCCATTCCAAATTTCATTCAATGTTTCCCAAGCCGTTTCTTTTCCATCATATTTTGGATGTTCGCAATGTAGGTAATTTATTCGGTGAACTTTAAATTGCTTCCCACCGTGTTTGCAATTACAGCAAATTTTGCGTTTTGGTTTCCCCATATCTTTCGCAATTTCTTTAATTGTTTTAATTGTCATTTGTCCTCCGTTTTATTTTCTTTTGGCTGAACGATATTGATGCCGCTCGGATGACTGCAATACGTTATTTTATTTATTTGATCAACAGCAACACAATAAAGACAATAACCGCAACTAAATGTCCCAAGTCTTCGTACTTCGTTATCCCCCATTGTCCTTATCTTAAATGGGCAAGGCGTCAAAGATTTTCGTCCATCGTTGCTTAATTCATACTTAATTTCCATTTTATCTTTTCCCTGCTTGCGGTCTTGATTCTTCTGGATGCAGCTCTATTTTATCCGCAATTATCTTAAAATCCTGAATCGACATAGCAATTACTGTTTTGCCGTAGTGGACTATATGTATCATCCCGCCAAATTGTTGGATTTGAGCATTGTCTGTTTGATATAGTATTTTCATTTCTCCCTCAATGTTTCTTTTGCGATTTCTGTTAAATTAAATTTTACAATCGGGTGCTCTTTGACTAGCTCTTTCAAGAGCATAATCGCTGAATCCCGGTCTAATTTTTCAATGAATTCAATTAGTGTCATACTCTGGATCCTTCTTCATATTGCTCAGGCAAGAATGTTGCAGGGATTATTTCAATCGGAATTTTATATTTTTCAGCAAGGTTCATTTCTTCACGGACTCCTATGCTTTCACGCCAACCGGGAAGAGCGAGAATTACAAGTTTTTTAGAGACTGCTATAAAAGCTTCGTTTTGTTTTGCCCAGGTATTCCAATCCGTTTTCATAGAAACTTGTTTGCAGATTGTATCTCCGTGTGAAAGTGGAGAAAAAACAATGTTGCCGTTCCGGATTAAAGTTCCGGCTATCCGGTTAACTTCCCTCATTCGCTTTTCACGGATGTCTTTGTAGTCTGATTTGTAAGGTGCCGCCAAATAGATGTCAATAGTTTTCATAAAGAGTTCCTTTCTATAATTTCGATTAGTAGATTAGCTTTATCATATTCGGCGGCGTAAGATTTTTTGAAACCTTCCGAGCCTACATACTTTCTAACTTTAGTATATTCAGCGATTTTTTTTAATTCAATCCAGGCTCTGAATCTTTCACCTTTAACTTTCTCGGTGAATAGATCTGCCGTAAATATCACAAAGGCCAGCATCATAATAGAAGTCGATTTAACCCCTGAGTTAATTATTTCGTCTTTAGCTATATTGATCGCTTTGTTCAATTTATTTATATCTTTTTTTGAACCTGATCCGGAATAAAGATTTAATAAATAACTTACTTTCGTTTCAATTGCTTCGCCATAAATTCTTAAATGCCCTTCACGGATGAATTCGTTTAGAAATAATAGAAACAGTATTGCTTTTCTTTCTGAATAACTCATTTTATTCCTTTTAATTATTTATAATCGCCCCACCCTGATGTCTTTTTATAGCCACCCCAGGTGTTTGTTTTTTTAGGTGTTTCTATGACCTCAGAGACTTTATTTTCTTTATTTAATTCAGCTGATTCAGTATCATATTTAAGTTTAAGATTGTTGAAATTAGGAAGACAATGTTTCATTGCACAGTAATTATATGTTAGAAGGTCAAATGCTTCATTTGCTGAATTCTTTTCCTTCTTTTCATAAACATAATAGGTGATCATTCCGGTGTTCCTTTTAACCAAGTGTTCTGCAGTTAATTGTTTGAAATATTCAGCATTACAAAACATTCTCGGAAAATGAAGTTTCTTTGGGCCGTTTTGTTTCTTCTGTTCCAGGCGTGACATTAATTCGCCTTTTGCTGCCTGAGTTCCGAGAACAAGAAGCAAGGTGTTATTGTTTTTCCCGACTCTGGAATAACTTCTAGGTAATAGACTTGCACCGTAATTATTTGCACCTTTAATCGGGATAAATCCTCTTTGAAATTTTCCGCTAAGTTGGCTGTAAACGCTTTCGGATTGATCACCTGAATCAAAGAATATCCTTGAAATCGAAATTTCAAGTCCATCTGTCCTAATAAATTTCAAATTATCTACATAGGCAAATAGCTTATCCCATACTTCCTGATTTACGGCATTTCCGATAAAAGCTACTCTGTGCAATAACCATGCTTCTTCACCTAAACCCCATCCCCAGAATTCCATTTCAATTCTTGGCGGTTTTTCTTTCGTTCCTCTTTGAATATCTGCTGATCCGGTGATCAATAGAACATCATTCGGAATTAAAGGATTATCCGGGTTAATGTAATCTTCAATCGAATCCATTAATGAAAGCGGATCAATTGATTCACCCCTTTTTCTGTTGTAAGGAATTCCCCGAACAGTGTTGTAATAGCTTTCCATCTTTTCCGGATCTTCCAATGCTGCAATTTTTTCAATTGCACAATTTTCCAGGCTTGACAAAGTGGATTGAAATTGATTAAACCGGAAAGACTTATGAGGATTATCCGGATCCTGGTGAATTACTTTCCCGTTCCGGATTAAATCATATCTTTTATCTTCAGTGTAAAGAGACCCGCAATTTTTGCAAACTAAAGCAGCTGTTTTAGGATAATTTTTTATAACTACCCCGAAAATATCGAGTTCTTTATCGTAAGTTAAGCAGTCATCGTCCGGAATAAACCACTCTTTACACTCAGTACACTGCACATAGAATTCACCTCTGCTTCCAAGATCGTATTTCTTTTGAATTCTTGATGAACCTTCGAGTAGGGGAGTGCTGATGTTAATGTGAAGATAATCATACTTAAAAGTTGTTGTCCTTTTTTCTAGGTTGCTTGTATGATCTCCTTCAGATGCTGTTGTAAATTCAATTGCATCGATATCATCGGCCATAGTTCTTTTTGCCGAACGCTGCCGGGTTGTGCCTGTTGATGAACCTGTTATTATTTCAGTCCAACCGCCGGGGAAGAACTTTCTCCTGGTTGTACTTCCTTTAATGCTTCCCCTGGTGTTGCTTCCTATTTTACTTTTAAGAATCGGAGAATCTTCAATCAATGGGTCTAACTTAGTATCTGCAAATATTTGAACTTCACGGTCTGTTGGGTGCATGATCAGCATTCCTGAAGGATCAATATCAGCATAATAAGCCCAAATTATCATCATCAATAAGGTTTTCCCGACCTGAGAACTGGCCATAATAGAAATTTTTCTTGTTGTCGGATCGTCAAAAGCTTCAAAAACTGCTCTTAAATGAGGTGAATTTTTTATTCTGAACGGTCCAGGTATTGGATCCCTGAGATAAATGTTCTTTTCAGCCCAATCGATTATGCTGATTTTCGGTCTTGGCCTAACCATTTTAAGCGATTGTTTAATAACTTTTTTAAGATTATTTCTTAAAGTGGTTTTTTCAAGTATGTTATAGTATTCAATCGTGGTTTTCATCAGACATATCTATTATTGCATTTTCATCTGTGAGTAATTTATCTATATCATAATTTGATATTATTAGTTTTGCATCTTCATAGATTTCTTCTATCTTTTGAATGCTCAGAGGATCAGTGATTGTTAATGTCCTTAGCGTATCGTACTTTAGTGAATTAATTTGATTGTTAACAACACTCATTAAATTTGAAATAACTATCAATGTTTCTTTTTTGTCCAGGACTTCCCCTAAATCTTTCCGGAGTTCGATTTCTTCCTTTCGATTCTTAATTAATTGTCCGGTAATTTTGTGTTTATGAAGTTCGTCATCACTTGAGGCTTCCAGTATCTGTATTTTTCTTCTTTGCCTGATATACATCCAGCGAATTGAGTCCAGGAATTCGTATTCACCCCGTTTATTGTTATGCCTGGGGAGTGGATATTCTTCTTTGGAAGGATCTGCCCAATTCTGGATGGTTCTTACATCCACGTCCCAAAATTCTGCCAAAGTATTAACTGAAACAATGTTTTCGGCCATAATTAACCTTTAATTCCCTGAAAATAGTCATAGTAGAAGTCGAAAATTTCTTTTGAAATAGTTAAACAGGCATTTTCGCACCTTGGATTTGTTGTAATGTTTGCTGAAGATTCCAAACCAAAATAAAATCTATCGCCATACCCGGCGAATATTTTAGAGTGATTCCGGAAAGTAACCACTCGGCCACCGGATTCAGGAATGATTTTCATTAATAATTTATACTCTGAAGAGTATCTTCCAGGGAATATTTCACCCAAATATGCATCCATCTTTTTAATTTTCTTTTCTTCCAACCATTCTGCTATTTGCAGCACATCTTCAGTTGACATGCACCATGTAGAAAAGAGCATATAATCCAACTCATAATGATTCATAATAAATTTAATGTAGGATAATGAATCTATATTTCCATTTGTCAAAAAATGGTATGAATAATCTTGTTTAAGTGGGAAATCAATGGCTTTATAAAGATTTAGTTCTCCAAATGCCCGTCGGTAAATGTTGGCTGTTTTACGCTCTAAAATTGAAGGCTTCCTACGAGTTTCATCCGGGAAAAGAATTACATCATCGGATGCATCTTGCTTACTCCTTATACTTTCTAAGTTTAATTTCATATTTTTTTATCCGAAACGAAATACGTATTGTTTATTCTAAAAATTTAACGTTTCGTGGGCGTCGGCGGACTCCGTACACGAGACTCATAGGTAGTACCTTTTCATTTTCTATTAACATATACCATCAATCTTTCCAATTCCTTCTTGAATAGCTCAAAGAATTTCTTTTCAAGTATTTGATATGATATATCTGAACTAGCCAACTCCATTGAGCTTGGCCCATATATTTCTTTGATCTTTTGCATAGGATATTTTCTTCCTTTTATTGCAACTTTATCCCCAACTCTTTCAAATATACCCACGTGTCCTGATTTCATTGTTGCAACAAAAGAAGACTTAATTAATTTAGGTCCTCCGCTTTTCTTTATCGTAAATGCGGTACCATTTTTTCTTGAACGACCTCCGAACTTATAAGCTCCAACAACTTCACCTTTTATTCTAACAAGTACTGCCGGATATTTTTTGGTAGCACTATATAATTTTACCTGCTTCATAAAATCTTTTCTTTTAATGTTGTAGTTACTTGTTATATCATCAACTAAAGCAGCGAATGCAGACCGACCAGCTTTGTTTAACGCCATAACATTTGCTTTCTCAAGATCATTCTTTAATGATCTCATTACCCGATTCAATTGAACATCTGCTTCACTCATATCTTTCCTTTTATTTGTAGTAATGTAGTAACGTGTAGTAAGGATAATATTAACCACATTACTACATTTTTACCTTAATTTTATTGGTTATATCTCTATTGTAGTAATGTAGTAACGTGTAGTAAGGATATATTAACCTTTAAATTATGTTTTATTTTAGCGATATTATAAAGGTTAAAAACCAAAAATAACGTTACTACATTACTACAAATGCCGTAATTCTTTATTATTAAAGAACTTGTGTTGTAGTAAGAAGGCAAAAACCGACGTTACTACACATTACTACATTACTACATATTTAATATACCTAAAAGAAATCATCTTTCACAGGATAGGTCGGAACAAAGTTTTCATCCTTAAATTGATTCTCTTCATATATAACTTCCCAAACTTTCAATGGTTTGTCATAACCTGTAAGTCGTTTAGTTACTTTATTAAAGTTGTATTTACTTAAAGCTTTTCCTACGTTATTCTTTACAGTACTATTATGATTAAGTTTATCGAATTTTTTACAAAGTAAATCAACTATCTCATTCGGTTGCAAGTAAGAGATCATAACCCTCTTTGTTTTTAGTTCTTCTTCAGACGGTTTCCTGAAGAACTTCAGCACCATCTCTTCTTCCATTGTTAAAATTTTAAAATCATCATTATATATTTCGAGGTGTTTCAGGTCTGTAGCATTTATGTAATGAATAAAAGTATCATCTTTATACAACGCAAAAGCCTGAGCATACATTTTATCCAGGCTTTTATTTTCAGTATATCTGATATTTTTAACGTGTATCGGCAAAAAACGTCGTGATCCGGTTTCATCGTTTAAGAACTCAACATTATTTACTGAACCACAAAAAGAAGCAATCCTTTTCGCTATTATAGATTCTTTAGTATAAGCCTTCCTAAGCTCGACTTGCGGTTGTGTTATTACAGATTTAATTGTTCTAATGTCGGTTTTATTAAACACTTCTAACTCGTCGAGGTTTATAAGCCATTTGGTTGCAAGAAACAAAATATGATCTTTCGAGTGAGGAAGAAAGGTATTTGAATATAAATAATCTTTCTTTAAGTTTTTAGGCACTAAATTATTTAGGAAAGTTGACTTGCCTGTCCCCTGTCCACCAACTAAAATTAAACAAAGATGATTAACTTCGTTCTCGTTAATTATCGACCCCACACAACCAACAATCCATTTTTTAAAACATTCGTTAACAAACTCTCTTTTATTCTCGTCCTGAAGCTCCAAAATCGAGCAGTAATCTTTTATATAATCTGTTTTCCCATCCCACTTTGGTAAGGAAAAAAAGTATTCAGTCAAAGGATTATATCTTTCAGCCACCATTGTCCCATATATTATGTGTTTAAATTTTTCGTCTGTCAAGGATATTCCAGAAAGTGATATAGCGATAGATAAATCGTGATACTCTATATCGTCAAACTTTTTAAAATACTTTTCCCCCTTCCTTTTTATTTCGGTTTGTTTTGAAATGGAATTATATCTAAAATCCCAGTTCTCCCTTAAAAATTTAACCGTCCTGATTATCTCGTTTTTTGAGTTTTTCTTTGTTTCAACTTCCTCTTTTAGTTCATCAGATAGTTCTTCTTCAATTTTTTTTTGAAGTTTTTTAGTCTCAGTAACTAGCTTTGATTTTTTACTTCTTTTTTTTACTACATCTTCAGCCGGGAGCGGATCAGCCTGGTTAGCAGGTTCAACCGGAATTTCATTTAGCTGTTTTCTTGCTTCTTCTATATAATCGAACTGTGGAGTCTCAAACATTTGCACCCGCCGCACATTTAATTAAATGATCGTTTATGTCTTTGCTTTTTAATTTCTGAACAAAGATTTTTTTACCCATTTTTTCATAGATTGTAGTTAAATTATTTTCAGTGAACTTTAAGTTCCCGTGATTATCCTGGTAATGGCCTGTTAAAAGCCTGACACCTGCCTGATCAACATCACCACCGTAAATGATTTGGAAGGGAAGCAGCTGTTTTAATACATTTATTGAAGGAATATTTCCTGCACCAGGGATGCAAACAGCATTAAAGCCCATAATATGGTAAACTATTGTATCAAATTCGCCTTCCGTGATGAATAATCTTTCATCTGGAAGCATTGATTTAATAATATCTATGTTGTAAAGCCTTTTGGGAGTGTTTACTCCTAGCTTGTCTGATTTCACGCCTAAGTATTTGAATTCGTCGGTGTTTGGGCCGTTATCATCAAAGAAACGGCCTCTCAAATACACTATTTCATTCCGAAAAATGTAAGGAATAATAATTCTATGATTAAAGAACACTAAATTGCCTTTTTCGTTAAAAAGTCCGCTTCTTTGCAGCTCTTCTAAGGCAAAAACTTTCTTTAGGTGATTGTTAACCTGGCTGTAATTCTCTATAGTGAATATTCGGAAATAGTTCAAATACTGTTCAGGGATCATTCTTTTTTTAGTAAGGTAATCCCAAGCCTTGTTATTCCGGTAATTCTTGCAATAGTTAAACATTTCGGTGAAAATCTTACTATTATTTTTTATCCGATATTTTTTGACTTCTATTAATGCACCAGCTTCGTCTTCAAACTTTCCCAGAAACTCGTAATAGATGTATTTTTCGTCTTCAGATAAACAGTCTATTATATCCTCAATTGCGCAAGAAACAGGAGAGTGGGTCTCTCTCCTACTCTCAGGAGTTATTCTAACGGAGTCGGTGTTAGAAGTTTCATTAATTCCGCACAGTCCGCATATCTCTTTTATCGCTGTTTTAGTATCTACATTGTAGTACTCTGAATAATAATCGATAAGATCACGTTTTTTCGCAGCCCCGGTTGAACTGAAATCAACATAATGATGAGGAGGATACAACTTTGCAGATGCTGTATTCTCCGCCTTGCCTGGTGAAGAAACAAAACCTGCAGTGTTTTTCGTGATCCCCATTGTCCGCAAAAGCGTTTCAATATCGATTCTATTTTTTATTTCAGCGATTAAATCCAGCAATTATATCCCTCTTATTTCAAGGTTATTTTTCTTATACTTCCATTCGTCTGTTTGCTGCACGATGTTTAATTCACCACAGTAAAGTTTATAACCTGTAAAAACTTCTTTGATTTCTTTCGATATCAGTTCCCCAATCTCAACACTTAAATTCAGGTTTGATAAGGAGCATTCAAGCTTTACCTTTTCATCTTGCATAGCCCAGTTAAATGAGAAATCGAAACTAATTTCAATTTTTGAACTATCGGCTGATGCGAACAAAGGAACGGTAATATCAATCTTTTCAGGAAATTCATAATCCTCTTTTGCTGCTTTTTCGGATTTTACGGCAATACCGAAATTTCCCCGATTATCCGAAGTTTTATCAATAGTGAGAATTTTCTTAAGTTTTAAGTTCACCAGGGAATCAAGCAAAAGTAAGCCTGCTCCATCTAATCTTTTCTTTATCTTTTTCAGCCTTAAAGTGAAATCATCAATGTGCATGGTCTGCATATTCATTGAGTTCAAAAGCTGCAAATCGTTGGATAACTGTATTTTACTTTCACCTACCGGGGTTGTGTACCTATCAACTCCCTGTTTAAGGTAAAAGACACATCTTCTTTCTGTGAAAAAGCCTATAAGTTGCTCTGGTTTGATAGGAACATATTCTGTTTGATAGGGCTCTCTTATTGTTATAGCATCATCACCTAAGTATGTTTTTAAGTCATAAATTGACTCAGCCTTAAAAGTTGATTTAGACCGATCTACTAATTCAATTACATCATTTCCGACTTTGATTGATTGGCCTTCCTGATTTACGTTTATATTTAATAATTTATCGTTCATTTTTCACACTCCATTTTAATAATGTTTAACGGATTTTCGGGAAATAATTCGAGCTCTAAGGTGTTTATGATCTCTTTCCCGTCACTTACAATTAACCCGTCTTTGTTTAGTGAAGTAGTTAATTTAATACTGGTTTGCTTTGGAGTTTTTTGAGTAATATCATAACTTAAACTTCCAAATTCGTTGTCCGCTGAAGGATGTATTATAATCTTCAAGCATAATTCAGCCTTTTCGCCCCTTTCAGCAACTTTCTTTTGAATTTCTTCAAAGCTTTTTTGAAACCTTATAGCCATTCGCCCACGGTCTATTTCATAAAAAGCAAGTTTCTTTAATTTTTCCACTTTCCGACTCCCTTATTTTATTTCTGTTTGTATTTGAGCATTTCAAGCTCTATCTTCATCACACCTGTAATTGTCCTGACCGTACCATTGATAGAATTAGCCTGTTTAATGTAGGACGGGTCTTCATTGACTTTTTTTATGCAGTCAACTAAAATATCAGTGACTGTTTTTAAAGTATTAGCCTGTGTAGCAACTTGAAGAGCTTTATCTTTTACGGTAAGCTCGTTACTAATTGGGAGGAATTCTTCGGCTGTTTTCTTTTCATTATCTTTATGTATATGGAAAGTTTTTTTATCTGTCTTCACTAATAAATAATCACCCGACCAGCTTGTATCTTCGATAAGATATTCTTTTGCATTATAAAGATATCGATTCCCTATCATTTGTTTAAACATTTTCCCAACTCCGTTCTTTTTTTAATAAATTCAACTACTTCAGGAATGGCCGCCAACTCTTCCGTATATGCTTTCCCGAATGATCTTGTAATTATCGCCTTTATTCGATTGTGATTCTTTACCATCAGCGACTTCCTCGGCATAGCTTTCAGGTTTTCTATATTACAATTCAATGAATTGCCGTCTTTATGCGTTATTATCCACCCTTTAGGTATATAGCCGTATTCCTTCATATAATTGTACCTCGATAGATACACCCAACTATTTTCGGAAATACGAATCATTACCACTTTCCTTCCTAATGTTTCGTTCCTGATAGTTACGCATCCGTCCCATTTAGTGTTTGTCGGTTTTTGCCCCGGTTTGAATTCTGTTCTAATACTTACCCTTACACCTTTTAACGGTTTATAGCCTACGTGACCGGGTTTGAACTGAGATAGCTTCCTTAAACTTTCCCTTAACTCCGGCTGTCTCTTAATCCCTTTAATGTGGAGAATATTAGTGATAGCAGACTTGCTTAAACCTAACTCTTCACCTATCTCCCGGTTTGTTTTATGTAGGTTTTTTCTCAGCCAATCCAATTTTTCTTCAGTCCATTTGATCATTAAGCTATATCCCTGTAATAACTCTTTATTATGTTTTCATATTTGGAATAAACGTCAGCTCCACGCATTGTATTCAGCAACAAGGCGAATTGTCTTGACTCGTACTTGTAGGATAGTTTAACTAAGGCTAAATATATATCTTCGATATTTAGATTAGCATCAGGGAACTTCGGCAGTAAACATTTTGGTTTACCCGGTTCTATAATCCCCTTACAATGAAATATTTCATCATAAATAAAATATCTTTGATATTTGACACCCCCGATATCATCATAACCATCCGGAGTGCCGTACAATTTGCATATCGTGCGGATCACTATATCGGCTACCACTTCATCCAATATTAGTTTTCTGCCGGATGAAACGATTTTCAGGTTTGTAAAATCCTCGTTAGTCATCGTAATCATCCATAAAAGCATCTTCAGGCATTTCTTTAGCAAAAAGAACTATTAAAGCTATTTCGAGCGCGACAGCGACCAAGGCACAAATAATTAGTATAATAATCCAGCTCATTTTGACCTCACGTTTTCGTTTTTGATAATTCTTCCGGAACTTGTAACGACATATCTAATCGCTTTTGAGCGTAACTCGGAATAATACTCTTCGTTTAACTTACGTAAATAACCGGCTTCTATTTCGAGGCGGTCTATCTCGGATATTCTTTCTTTAATTTCCTCTTCCGCTTGCTTTAGCGAGTCTTTTAGCAGAGTGTTATTAACAACAGTAAGTAAAAGATAATGGGCTAAGACTATCATCGCAACACCGAGTATATAGATCATATCACACCTTTTAATAATTTATGCTTATTCATTACCCGGCGGATTATGGAAGCAGTTGATTCTATTTCAACCTTTTCGGGTTCGTACCCGGGTTCTTCCTGTTTGGATTTCTGCCAGGATTCTAAATCTTTTACTCTTATTTGGTATGTGAAACCTTCTTTTCTTCTTCCGGATGGAACTTTGCGTGCGGGCAGTCCGTTTTCTATTTCAGAATACCAATATTTGTAACTTTTCCCGGTAAGTCGGGAAAGCTTATTGATCGAAATTTCTTTAACGTCAACTTCAATTTTTTTGTCAAGGATCTGGTCCAGCTTTCTGTTCACAGAGAGCATTAACTCATAGATCATAGCAGAGGTTACTATTGACGGGGTGTTCATTTGTCCATCACCTGGTTAACCTGAGCTTCTACTAAATTTATAAACTTATCCAGGTTTGCAATGATCACTTTCTTCCGGGCCTTCAGAGCCTCGAGTTCTGCGACATCTATAATATTATCGTTGCTGCAAAAAGCGGTGAAATCACGCTCTAATTGCATTTCAAGTTCGATAATCTCGAAACATTTTTCTTTTAAATCAGAGATACGGTTAATATCACTCACTTTGGATGTGAGTATATGCTTATAAAGCAGATAATCGTTTGCGGACAAATCGGAATTCTGATAAAGGTGATTATGAGTTGTCTGCGGAGATTTCCCGGCCTTTTTGGCAAGGATTGTAGGGTTCCAGCCTTCTTTCTGTTTAAGGAGACCCTGAATTTCTTCCTGAGCTACCGTGAATTTGTAATAGTTGTGCATTTGATACTCTATTTTAAATTTTGAAAATTCGTCAAAGTATTACCGTAACACATTTAGTAAATTGGACTAAGCCAATTATTTTGGTTCAAGTTCTTTCAAAAGCGTATCCATCCGGAGCATTGTTTTAGGAGCCTTGTCGTTATAGGCATCATATACCCTCTTTAAGGAAACGCTAAGCAGCCGTTTCCAATCATTGGGTTTGATATTGATTCTTTCGGAGCGGTGACGGAGGTCAATCCCGAAAATTCTTTTTTGTTGAACTTCGTCTCTTCGTTGCTTATATTCTGGGTTCATAGTATAAAAATGTTTAAGTGTATAATAATAAATCTTGGATATAAATATAAACACTGTGTTTATTAAAAGCAAGTATTATTTGGTTATATATATATTATTTAATTATGATTGATGAAAGAATTGAGATAGGGGCAAGGTTAAAGCAGTATTCCGAGCAAAATTATAAATCACACGCTGATTTTGCACGAATATTTGGTGTATCACCTCAAGCTTTAACTAACTACTACAATGGGCGAAATGTACCTGGCGGTGAATTTCTTTCAAGATTGTCAAAATTAGGATGTGATTTAAATTGGTTATTAACCGGAAAAGCAAGCACGGGTAATAATATATCTCAGTTTAAAACGAACAACAGCGTTATAAGCGACAACAGCAGTAACTTCACGGTGAATGGACCTAGAAATGATTACGAAGTGGGACAGGTAAGGAAATTAGAGTTAGAAAAAGCAATGTTATCTAAACTTATTGAAAACCAGCAGAAACTTATAGATAATTTAGAAAAACACATTGAACGTTTAGAAAGAAAATAGGAGAAAGGTATGACTTATTCCGATCTGACTTCTTGCAAGTCTTGTGGCTCTTACGTCCCTTTCTATTCAAATGTATGTCCTAAGTGTACTAAAAAGAATTTTTCCCCTTACGGAAGATTATTTAGAGGTGGTTTATTGCTTTCCGCAATTATATTAGGAATATACTTGTTGAACCTTTCTCGGACAAATCAAGCGGATCCCGCAAAAGAATTATTTCCAACCCGGATGAATGCAATAATTACAGCTGAAGAAATTATATCGAATAAACTTAAAGCACCAGCGACAGCTAAATTTCAAACAACCCCGGACTTTTATCAAAAAGATTCTTTATATGAAATCAAAGGTTACGTTGATTCACAAAACAGTTTTGGAGCAATGTTAAGAAGTAAATATTTTGTTAGGTTGATTTATGTTCCATCAAACGATAGTTGGACAATAGTTAATGCAGACTTGTATTGAGGTATATAGATAATTTTAATAAATAGACAGGAGAATGGATGGAGAATTTCAACCACAAGGTTTGTAAAAACAGCAACATCCGTAACCAGATATTAGAAAATATTTTCACTCCTAATTTAAATATATTTATTAACAATAGAACATTTGTATTTACTGGGGTAATGTTATTCGGTGAAAGGAAAAAGGCAATAGAAGAAGTTGTTAAAAGAGGCGGTATTAATGAAGAAAAAGTAAAAATATCCTTGGACTACCGTTGGTTCTAAGGGTAGCCGGGATTATAAATTCTCAAAATTTGGAAGCAAAATTCAGGAAGCAATGAATTTTAATCAAAAAGGTTATAATATAAAAATAGTTAGGGAAACTGACTTTGTGAACGCATTGATTAATTACAATTGTGAAGAAGTCCCATTTGTGGAGAAAAAGAACGGATATGTTTTACTTAAAAACAAATAGAAATATTTATAACTGGTCTTGTGTTTATATTTTGTTTACTTTTACGATAATATTAGTATAAAAAATAAATACACATATAAGTTTATGGCATTTGAAAGAGAAAAAATAATAAATACAATAATATTCTTTGCAAAGAAAACGCAAAAATGTTATAAAATGAAACTGATGAAATTGTTCTATTTCTCGGATTTTGAACATTACAGGCAGACGGGGAAGTCTATATCAGGACTTGATTATTCAGCCTGGAAAAAAGGACCGGTACCTGTGGATTTATACAATGAATTAGATTCTCCGAAAGAAGACCTTGATCAGGCAGCTGCAATATATGAAGACGAATTTACAAATGGATGGACGTACCTTAAAATATCCCCAAAGAAAGAATTTAACCCTAAATACTTTTCGGCCCGTGAATTAAACATTCTTAAAGAAACAGCCGAAATGTTTGAAGAAGCTAAAGCAGACGATATGTCTGAAGCATCTCATTTCCCAGGTTTACCATGGGGAAAAACACCACTACATAAAACTATTGATTACAACCTGGTTCTTTCAAATAGGGAAGGCGGTATAAGTCCGGAACGACTTAAAGAAAAGCAAGAATTAAATGCAGAAATGGAAAAGTTTTTGGCGAACTTATGAAATGTGGTGATGTTTTGTTTTGGAAAGATTTTGTATTCGCCGATGGAGGTTTTGCCGATAAATTATTGATAGTACTGAATACTCCGCAAGAAAACGAAGATCTTCTAGTCGTTCCAGTCACAAGTAAACAAAAATATAAAAAAGATAGTCCCGGATGTTATTATGAGGACAATTACTATTTCATTCCAATGAATCAAACCCCTTTTAAAGTAAACACTTGGGTAATTTTTGAAGAATATTATTTAATCCCGATAAACAAAGTTATTTCTCAAGGAATAAACGGAAATATGTTTTCAAAGTTTTCATTGACCACAGATGTATATAGAAGCCTAAAGAATTGCATTTTGAAATCACCTGACATCTCTGGCATATACGCTGATATTATTCGAAAGGCTATATAATATCAATTATAAATAGATAAATACCGATAATACTGTTCATATACTCATATTATTGGTAATATAATGGATCTATGCACGCAGAAAAAGACAAAGAACAGCGTAATTGTTTCTAACAGTTCGAACGTATCGATTAACCTTTGCAAGAAATGCAATTATTGCAATAAATTAAAGAACAGCCGGTTTAAACTTGTAATTAAAACAAAATTCATAAAAATAAGTTTTAAAAAAAAATGGCCTCAATTTACTTAAAGCCTGATAGCCCTTACTACCAAATCCGGTATTATGACAAACACGAAGATGAAGTAAAGAAAAGGCGTAAAACTTTCAGTACGAAGATTCAGGTTACCCCTTCAGACCTGAAAAGACAAAAAGTGGGGCAAAAGTTGCTTGGAACTCCCGAACTTAAAAAACTAAAGAAAAGTTTTGAAGAAGCTCTTTTTGAAAGAAATCTTTATTCCAAAACTAAAATAAAGATCAAAAAGAACATTACTTTTACGGACGGATTTGAAGAATTCATCTCATCAAAACCGAACCTGGCTAAAAGTACAATCAGGTTATATAAGCTATCAGCATCATATCTGCTTAAGAGTTGCGGTGACAAAGAGATTATCAGCTACAATCACAAAGATTATGTTAAACTTTATGAGCATGTCGTTCAGCAAACCAGAACGAGTATGGCCATATATTTCCGCCACCTTCATTCTCTTTTTGGCTTCTTTGTAAAAAAACATTACATTCTTGAAAACATAATTATCAAAATCAATCCGACTAAAACGGATCCGGAACCAATTCCTTATGATGATATGCAGGTCATCCTTGAATATTTTGAATCAAAGAATTTTTGGCATTATTCTTTAGTTTATTTCCTTCTTTTAACCGGGATGAGGGAAAGCAGTGCAATGATCCAGAAAAGGAAAGATATTGATCTTCAGGCCCGAGTTATTAAAGCAATAAATGTAAAGGCAAAACATAGAACATTCTATTTCCCGATTAGTGATGAGCTGCAGGACCTTCTTGCACTTATTTATGAAAAAAGCGATTTAAGAAAAGACCGATTGTTTTACACTTTCCCGGATACCGGATTTGGTCTGAAATTTTGGAGCAGGGGAATAAAAGATTTAATGAAGTTAAAAAAACTAAATACAAAATATGTTATGAAGCAGTTGCGGAAAACATTCCCTTCCTGGTTAGCATCTGCCGGTGTTGAAAGAGGAATTGTTAAGGACTTGATGGACCATTCAAATGTTTTAGTTACTGAGCAACATTATTTGAAAATTGAAGCTCAACATTATTTAAGTGAAGTGAGCAAAGTGAGATTTAAGAAAGAAAAGACCGTGTCGATTTCGTAACACAGTTATAAATTTCAGTCAAAATAAACCGAATAATTGAGGGGAAAACAATGATTCTGAGTAGTAAAAGCGTTCGCCCTGTTTCTTGTAATCAGCAGGTTGCGGGTTCGAGTCCCATCACCAGCTCAAGGAAAAGCTCAATCGAAAGATTGGGCTTTTTCTTTTTAATTAAAACGACTTGTAATCAGTCCCGACAGGTCGGGACGAGTCCAGAGTCCCATCACCAGCTCAAGGAAACCCCTGAAAATTAACGCTTCAGGGGTTTTTGCTTTATAGAGGGAAAGGGTTGAAAATGCTTAAAATTGGCAATTTCTAGTCCAATTTTATCCGTTTCCAGTTCAGTTTCTAGTTCAGAAAATGAGGTGATTCTTAATTTTTTCTTCCAAGGCTTTCGAATTAAAACTTTGCTTTTCCTCTTACTGTCTGTAAATTCCGCCGAAAATTGCCCCTGATTGCAAAATAAAATTCAAATAAAGAGGTTTTCACTTCATAATATTTGGAGGAAGGAGTGATAACAACGGGAGACTGGGTAACGATAAGAAATCTAAAAGCAAATGATCCTGATATAGGCACTTGTGAAAAATCGTGTATTCTAAAGGTAAGCCGTAACATTGTAAAGCAGGCACTAAAAGATACTGAAGTACCAAATATGTTTGAAGGACAAACTCACCGGAAAAGTGGGTCATTTTTCACAGGATTTTACATTTTTTACTTTTGCTTCTCTTCTTAGTTATTTCAAACCCCTTTCCCTTTTTCTTTCTTTGGATGTGGTTCCCCTACTCTGAAAATATTTCTGCAAGTTTTGAGATTACTTTATTCTGAACAGGTTTTGTAAGAGTTGTAATTTTCTTTATTAATCTTGATTTATCAACAGTTCTTATTTGATCTAAAACTATCTGACCTTGCTTTTCTTCAACTCTGCATAGAATTCTTGTTGGATAATTTCTTAGTTTTGAAGTTAATGGTGCAATTATTACCGTAGAAATATGATTATTCATTTCATTTGGTGAAATGATTACACAAGGACGAGTTTTCTTTATTTCACTTCCAATTGTTGGATCCAAATTAACAAAATAAACATCAAATCTTTGATATTCCATTTACCATTCCCACTCTTCGTTATCCCAGGATGACTGATTTTCCAAAGAATCTTTATCTAATAATACATCATCTTTGTTTCCGGACATAATTTGAAATGCTTTATCCCAGCCTTCTCTGACTAATGAAGTTGGTTTCAATATTAATTGATTCTCTTTTACTTCAAGTTCTACTTCACCTTTTAATCCGCTTTGCTCGAGGATATGGCTTGGAATCCTGATCCCTCTTGAATTGCCTATTCTTATTACTTTTGTTCTCATATAAATATTTTCTTTTTATTGTAACTACAAAGTAATTACTTTTTAACGAACATTCAAGATAGAAGTTCAAATAATATAGGGTGAATGTGAACGAAAGTTTATGTCCAGGAAAAGCCGGCAGGTTTGGTGAATTGTTATGCCACAAATTAAGATACATCAATTAGTATATCTGAACTTTTACCTTTCGTGTAATCACTAATGGTCTTTTTATTTTATCATTGTATAATGCTTAAGTTGGAAAGGTACTTTTGAAGAAATATATTACAGATTAAACCCAAATTTGTCATTGAGGAAGAAAGTAATGACAAATTTGGGTTTAACCCGGTCATATCTATAAGAAATAGAAACTCCTCTACAGCTGATGGTATTATAAAGATAAATCCGATAATCCTTTCAATATTTAATTCCTTAATCCATTTCCCCATAATACACCTTTATTAAAGTAAAACAATTCACTTTATTTGGAACTTGATAGCACCCTTTTGAATGATAGTAAACATACTTTTTTCCAAAGACAAAGCCTGAATATTTCTTCAGGTTTTGTCTTAAATACTTTCGTATTATCGGTAATTTACAATAATTAATAAATATTATTTTTTCTTTATTTTATGCAAGAACTGCAACAGAAATACTATTTACAACAGAGGAAACCCGGAAGCACGGAGAAGAAAATGATTTTCCGCAATGATTTGACTCATAATTAATGTAACCAAAACATCTGCATCCGAGAGAGATTTTCAGAATTGCAATTTCCTGATTAAGTTTTTCACTCTCTCTGATTCGCGCCAGCGCTCAGTCTGCAATTTCGATTTCTGTTCTCGAATCTGTAATTTTAGTCATTTCTTCTAATTCTGTTATCATATATAGCCTTATTTTAATTTGAACTAATATCTGCGGGTTCTATCCCGGCTGATTTCGACTGTTCTCTTTTTCTCATTGATTCAATCATTTGCTCTAAAAAGCCCTCTTTAAATGTGTCTTCCAACCCTTTGTCGAATTCTATTATATAATCCAGTACACCCCTGCCAAACTCACGCCCGTCCGCCTTGATATTTCCCTTATGCGAAACGCCTAAGATCATTATTGCATCTTTGGCTTTCCCTTTGCCGGATTTTTTTAATTCATTCAGATGTTTCATCCTTGCGTTTTCATCACCTTCTAAAATTTCATCAGGCATATCAGCCACATCAACATCGGTGATCGTACAGCTAAGACCTAAAAATGATGCGACCGCATCTTCTCTTTGCGCAACCACACCCAATAAATCAGGAGAGTTTTTAATAATTTTAAATAATTCATTGCCTTCGCACTTTGATATTTTTTCATTGGTTACAATCGCGAATATCGGCTCCTCTCTTTCCTCCAATGCATTTTTGAACCCCCTTATAAGAGAGTTGCAGATGTTAATTATAAAATCCTGATCGTCAATCAAATAATTCGGGAATATAGTGTTTTCGAATTCTAATAACTGCATAAGAACTCCTCTAAATTAATTGAAATAATATAGTTAAAATACAAATTGCAAGCTAAAGATTTTTTTGTTTAATAACTATCCTTTCCAGCCAATTCGAGCCGAACCTTCCGGCTCAGGCTAGTTAACTACCGGTACAATCGCAATCCGCTACTTTCCATACCCCGATATATATCCCTACCGTCGGATATGTCGCATCTATTTTACATACTTTTGATTTTTAGAAATTATTTGGATTTTCGCATTCTACAATAATACCATCCGCTCTGCGGATTTATGATTACCCCTTTACGATATTTTCAGACCCCTGATTAAATCTCTGACACAGGAAATAGTTATGGTTGTATGCCTAAGTGCCTCAAATAAAATTATGGCTTATGAAACAATAAGCAAGGGAGTTCTGAATGTAAACATTCTGCATCCGAGAGAGATATTCAGAATTGCAATTTCGAGCAATTGAAACTCTATCATACTAATTCATAATCACCCTTCCGGAAATCTAAATCCCAGCAATAATGACATCCAGGTAACTAAGACAGTTAAGAAATCAGGTGCAATAATCGGAATTTCTTTGCTTGACCATATAATAATGACAAATGAAGGCTATTATTCGTTTAAGGAAGAAGGAAGGATTTGAGAAAAATCAGAAATTCTGAAGCAACAACTTTGTTTTTCATAAAGAGCGTTTCGTTGTAAAGTTTACAATAATAAACAATTATATTGCCTTTGGGTATTATAATATTTACCTTAATACAATTATTTACGAACACTTATTTAACAAGTAACGCAATGTCAAAAGATCAATGCTTTACTGCAATGTTGAGAGCAGATTGCCATGCAGTTAAACTAATACATTTAAAATAGGAGGGTTTTTATGAAACAAATTTTAATCTGTTTTACTTTATTTCTAACACCAGCATTATTCTGTCAATTAACAGATATTTATTCTGATCAGTTACCGGAGTAAATTATGTACCTGCTATAGTTAATAATGACATTCGTTCAAAAACAATTTAATTAATTTTACTTAAATAATCGGAGGATTACAATTGAATAAATATTTATCATTTTTATTACTTGCTTTTATACTTCAGCAAAACATAGCTGCACAGTATATAAGTACAGATGATATCCAACCTGCCCCTGAAATTTGGAGCGAACCGGAACCACTGGATTCAATTTTTGCGGATTATTTCCATTATGAAACAAGCCCGGCGTTAACAAAAGGATTTGACACACTTTATTACCAAAGAGGTGATGGTATTTGTGTATCTTACAAAGTAAATGACTACTGGAGTGAACCACAGATGATATTTAAGGACGGTACTCTTCGCGGTGTTAGCCTAAGTAAAGACGGCAAGCGGATATACTTTTCGGGCTGGGGCGGTTACGGGAGCTGGGATTTATGGTATATGGACTGGGACGCTGACAGCACTAAATGGAATTGGCCTTTGAATATGGGTCCGGAAATAAATTCAGATTATGGAGATGAATATCTTTACGAAATAAACAAAGATACTATCTATGTGATAAACCATTCAGGTTTTGGGAATGTTTATCATTGGAACAGCGATTCAACCAAGTGGATATTGAGCGATGAGTTATATAACAATGATTATCAGCATCCATTTGCTTATTGGGGCGATATATTTGGATTGAGCATTACCGGTAACGGGAACAAATTATACTTTGCGCACAGATTTTGGCCAGATTACGAACTAGATTCAATACCGGCTACAGAAATATATGTTACCTATAAAGATACTGTAACAAAAAAATGGGGCAACATATTTTCCTTAAATATCAATTGTTATGGAATTAAAGTGGATACATTAAATAATTATTTTGTCGGCGGAGGTGATGATTATCCCTGGATATCGCCTGATGGAAAAGTACTTGTTTTTTCAACTAATAGGGGAAGAATAAGTGAACCACAGGCCTGGGAAGACCAAAATAACAAACCTGATCTTTATATAAGTTATTTATTGGTTGACGAAAACGGTGATTCAGTAACTTCAGTGGCTAAAAATAAAAACCCCATTAATAGTTTTTGTTTAAGGCAAAACTATCCTAATCCGTTTAACCCTGAAACAACAATTTTATATCAGCTTGATGAAGAAAAAAATATTAAACTTACGCTCTACGATTCAATCGGCAGGCTGGTAAAACGGCTTGATGAAGGCAGGAAACCTTCCGGAGAATACAGAATTAAAATAAATGCTTCAGCATCAGGACTCAGCTCAGGTGTTTATTACTGTGTTTTAAGCAGCGGATTTAGCAGTTCAACAATTAAACTAATATATTTAAAATAGGAGGGTTTTTATGAAACAAATTTTAATCTGTTTTACTTTATTTCTAACACCAGCATTATTCTGCCAAACATTTCAAATATCAGATATTTATTCTGATCAGTTTAGTATTGATAAAATAGCGCAGCAAGTTTATTTCAAGGATCTTTTTACAGACACTGTAAGAATAGTTGATTTGAAAGACGGGTCTGTAAAAAAAACAAAATATACCATATCACAGCCGATTTTTAGCAATCAGTATCATCTTATGGTATATCGTGATTCATTATATGATCTTGATAAGATGTTATCTTACAAATTTAATGATACCGGGTTAGATTCTTTTGCACATCAATTCTCCGGTTGGCCTGGCTCATTTTCCTTGAATGACAGCTATTTTATTTATGGGAATACAAAATATTACGTTCCTTTGAGTGATAGTACATTAACACCAATAGAAACCGATCTGAGTGTATATGAATTTGCAGATGTAATGGATGCCTGGCCTGAATGGAGCAGTGACACAAGCTTTGTATATGTAACCGGACATAGAAATAATATTGCTGAATACTTTCTTAAGTCCGGAAGAACAGATACTTTAGTTTCATTGGAAGAAGGCATAGTAATTACAGGTTTCGCTTACAATAAAAATGAAGGTATATTAGCCTATTCTTTACCTTACCATCCTAGAATCTATTTCCATTATGTTAACAACAATACACCCGACAGCCTTTTTTTCGATACCGAGAGAGATGAACCGGATAATCCTTTATTCTGGGAACCAATTATTTTCACATCCTTAACCTGGTCGCCTGATGAAAGAAGGCTTGCGTTTATTTGTGAGGGGATAGTAAATTCTTTTTCAGTTATCAGAATTTATGATATGAATAAGAACACTACTTATCAATCTGAGTATTTTGGATTAACCAATAATCTTACCTGGGCAAATAATGACACAATAATTCTATCCGATGCAACCAGGCAATTGTTATATGGTCTTGACGTGGATGCATTATATACATCGATCAATACTACACAAAATGATCCTTTACCTGTTGGATTTTCGATTTCCAATTATCCCAATCCATTTAACTTAAGCACCAGCTTTAGAATAAGCTTCCCGGAAAAGAAGGCTTTCGAAATAAAAATATATGACTCCCTGGGAAGACTTATAAAAACTATAAATGTTAATCCTCATAATTCTGATACTAATAACATAAGATGGAATGGAACAAATAATTTTGGGAAGGTGGTCAGTACCGGGGTATATTATGCAACCGCCATAGTTGATAATGAAATTCGTTCAAACACAATTAAATTACTGCTAATAAAATAATAGAGGGATAAAATGAGAAAACTGATTTCATTGTTTTTTACAGTTTCTTTTGTTTTGGCACAAACAAATATTGGTCAGTTTGGAATAATTGATCAACTGCCACCATATCAACCAGGGACAACTCAATCCGGAACATCTTCACTATTATCTGCTGTTCCATCAATAAATTTAACCGGCAATTTCAAGGAACTTGTTATCGTTGTAGGCTTTTCAGACAAGAACCACAATTATCCCACATTAAATACAAATAATAATTATCCATTGTGTGGTACTTTCCCCGATGGTACTCTTTTAAAGGACTATGTTGCACAGCACGGCAATTCTATTCCTGCTGATGAATGGTTCCGGCCAGCTTTTAATTATTACTTTACAGAACTCTCGGGAGGGTTATATAACGTAAATTTCAATTTTGTAAAGAATACAAACAATGGTGGAACATACTTGTCTAATCATACATTTTCATATTGGATAACCCAAAATGGAAATTCAGACAATAGCGTCATAATAAAAAAATATCCTTTGATTTTAAGTGAAATCGCCGATCAATTATACAGTGAAGACCCTGATATTTATTATAACGTATCGTGCATTCATTTTGTTTTTGTTGGCGTTTCATCATGTGAATTCTTTTATCGTGGATCTTCATGCGCAGGAGGAACTATTAATAATAATTTCGCACTGAAAAGTGTTGACGGCAGTACTACGTACTGGACAGGTCCGGTTTCACTTCAAAGTACTATGGCTCCAATTTTACATGAAAGGCTTCACATAATCGGAGCTATTTCTAATTATCCTCCAACAGGCAATATATCAACAGGTTTTATTGGCTTCCCTGACAGAGGAAGCGATAAGTCCCCGGGAGAAAGTTATCATAATCTTTCCCCTGCTTATGATATTATGTTCCATGACGGCTCTCAATTGCCACCCCTGCATTCTCTTTACGGCCTAGTGCCTTTAACCACTCCGGATCTTATCTTTCTCGGCTGGATTAAACCTGAAGAAATTGAAACAATTAATGCTTCAAATTATTCTGATTATTCTGCTATTAAACTTGCTGACTGGAGTAATCCTTTAACTCAAACACAAATAAATGAAGGTTTAAGAAGAATAGTTAAAGTAATGATCCATGCGAATTACGACGGGTTTAATCATGATGAATACTTTTTGGCAGAATATCATAACGCTTCCGGCCTGGATAAGGCATTTGAAAACTTTGCGGAGTTTCCGCTAACCGGATATAATAAAGGTGTTTTGATCTGGCATATAAAGGAAAAAGCAAATATGTTGAACCAAAACTTCGATAATTTAGCGAGGCTGTTGGCTGCCGTACCCTATAATGGCTGGAATGGAAACCCTATACCTGATAATCAATTTCGAACGGACTATACTCGTGACCCGAATTATAATGGGGTTAAATCCGGTGAATATAATTATATGGATGATGCTTTTCGGAATCCCTCAAAACCCGCTCAATTTCTGTATATGCAGGACGGCGGCCAACATATTTGGGAAACAACAGTTATTAATGATCTGGGTAATAAGTATTCTTGGGATCCAACCGGTAACCGTCTTTTTTTCAGGTTGCAAAGCTTAAGTTCGGATTTCTTCAGCGACCAGAGCATAAAAGGACATATCAGTAATGAGATTACGGATGTTACTAGACCATCAACCAGGGACTGGGGGAAGTTAATTGGAGGTGTACCTGTAGCATATAAAACTCATATTGCAATAACGGATATAACATCCCAAAGTGGTCATATGACCCTAAGAGTTTATTACAATTACTGGACGGGAAATATTACTGAAAACACAACAATAAGCGGGAATGCAATTATTGGAGGTAATCTTACTATAAATTCTGGTGCTACCTTAACAGTTGAACCAGGGGCTACAATTAATTTTGCTCCGAACACCTCTCTAATTGTTAACGGCTCTTTAATCGCAGAAGGAACCTCAGCCTCGCCAATCACATTCGATTTTGTTCAAAAAAATAACAATGGCATTAAAATAAATGCTCCAGGGAGTTTAATCTCAAATGCTATCATAAAGAACGCATATATGGGTATTGAGGTAAACAATGTACAAGCGCAAATAGAAGATTGCGAAATATTCAATTGTAATTACGGCATCGGACTGAAACAAGGCAGCGCTAATATACTGCAAAATAGAATACACGACTGCGCCTGTGGGGTTTATCTTTATAGAACGGCTTACGCCCCTGAGTTACCTGTTCTCGAGAGCAATGAATTTTATAACATGACTAATTACGCTATTTGGGCTAACAATTACTGCAGCCCTAAATTAAAGCATAATTATTTTCACGATAATTACCGCTCTGTGTATCTTTATTATCATTCTTCTATATATTATGATGATATGGATCGTACAGGCGGCTATAACAGATTTTCGAATAATACTGTGGCAATTGTCGCATCAAACTATAGCAACATATATCAGTCTTTAGGATATTATTCTCTGAACGGCAATGTGTATAATCTTTCTATTCTGGGTTATTCCTGGGTAGATATGCGCTTCTGCTGGTGGGGAAGCAACCCGCCTGATCCGAATAAATTCAACGTTTCAGCTAACAGCTCTTTATCTTACGCTTACTGGCTAACCGGCGACCCATTTAACCAGGCAATGCCAATGGCTAACCTTTCAGCTAAACTAACCAAGGAAAATGTCAATTCTCCTTCACAAGTCGGTGACAATTTAATATCTGTCAAAACTGAGATTGATATTTTTAAGGAAATGCAAAATTTGATTGGAAGTAAGAATAATTTGCTGCTTCGTTCACAGTGTAAGGATTTTATTACAGCCAGACCACAATCTAAATTTGCGCCTTTAGTTTTGACTATTTATTCGAATACTTTTTTAGGGAATGAGAATAACAGCGAATTAATAGATTATCTTAAATCATTCTATAGTAAGACCAGAAAGGATCAGTTGAGCTTCACCGCAGGGATGATTTTGGCTGATCAGGCTACCGAAAACAAAGATCGCTTGTATGATGAGCTTTTAAGAATTTTCTCAGGCGAGCCGATTTGTGAAACGATTTTATTTAACAAACTTTGTTACAAGCTTCATCAAGAAAATAACAAAGTTGAAGCAAATATGATTTTTTCAAAACTAGCCTCAGAATTTCCAGGTTCAGAAGCAGCAGAAAACGCACAACTTCTTTTCGGCTTGGATGATGGTGTTGCATTTACCCCAATGGTAAAGAGTTCGTCGGAAGATAAAAAAATCAGTGACGATGCTACGAAGGAATATGAGTATGAGTTGATTGGCAATTATCCCAACCCTTTTAATCCTTCAACTGTTATAAAATACAGTTTAAAAGACCCGGAATTAGTAACATTAAAAGTCTATGATATTCTGGGAAGAGAAGTTTCCGTTTTGGTTAATGAAAGTCAAAGTGCGGGTGTTTATCAAGTAACCTTTGACGGGGAAAATTTATCGAGTGGGATTTACTTCTATACTCTATCTGCCGGGCGCTTTATTAAAACAGGTAAAATGCTTTTAAGCAAGTGATGCATTAAATTTAAAGGCCTTCAGAGTAATGCTCTTACCCTGAAGGCTGTTTTTACATTGTTATAATTTATTAAATGCCTTGTGCCACCCTGACAACAACCTTCTTATCTTTCAAACGACCAGTGCCTTTCGAACAGCATCAGAGGAATCAAATCGTAAAATGCCTTCCCCTCCGCACTACTCCGTAGTGCTCTTGCTCCGCAAAGTCCGGAAATAAAACAATAAAGTGAACTTCCATTAATCTATGATTTGCCACTCCCGGAGTTCGGGATTCCAAATATGTTGACTATTCATTGCAAACAAAGGTTCTATGAAACTTTGAATTTTTTCAACTGCTGTTTCAAAGGTCTTCTCGGTTTCAAGTTTATTCTTGTTTGTAAAAGCAGTCCATTGAAGCTGTTTGTTTTCCTCCCATTACATTGCCCCTTTAACCCAAATTTGTCATTGAGGAAGAAAGTAATGACAAATTGCCTAACAAAATCTAAACATTTCTGAAAAACGAAATGTATGATTTTGTAAGGCGGGGTTACCCAAATTATTCTTTCTTTGC
>CAZOZP010000017.1:0-53002 GCA_964584325.1 uncultured Melioribacteraceae bacterium | reverse complement strand
GTATTATAATAACGCCGGAATCAATATAAACTGCATTATTTTCTTCATACTTAATAATTCCATAACCGGTATATTTTGTACCCGGGTCAACGCCGAAAATTATCATTATGATTCAGATCCTGCTATTCATTAATTCTCAGGTCTTTAATCCTCAGTTGAGGATACACCCTTCCCTCTTTAACTATTTTTTCAATTGAATAAACAATATCAATAAGACTCTGATCATTGAGTTTACTGTAATACTCACCCAGATTAAATCCGATTGAATCAAAACATTTATCACAGCTATCCTGTTTCAGGTACATAACCAGGTGCTTTCCGCCGGCACCTACAAGTCTTGGAGCATTGATAACCCGAACCTCATTTGTTTGGAATATAGGTCTCATATTTCCGGGTCCAAAAGGTGCAAACTGCTCCAGTATTCTTATAGATTTTTGAGTAATCTCTGAAAATGCAATAATATTGTCTATATGAATTTCAGGAGTAGCAGAATTTTCTTCAAGTGTTGTTTTAAGGATACTATTAAATCTTTTTCGGAATTCCGGAATATTTTCGATTTCGATTGCAAGACCAGCGGCAGCTTCATGACCGCCGTACTGAATAAGCAAATCTTCGCATTGCTGAAGAACTTCATAGACATTTATTCCGGCAACACTTCTGGCTGAACCCTTGGCTACACCATCTATAGTTGAAAGAATAACCGATGGTCTGTAGAACTTTTCGACCATACGCGATGCAACAATTCCGATTACACCTGAATGCCAATTATCATCATGAAGAACAATTCCGTTGTCATTCTCAAAATCTGTATATTGAAATGCCTTTTCAAGAGCATGCGTAAATGTCGCTTCATCTATTTTTCTTCTTTCTTTATTTTCGCTTTCGAGAATTCCCGCAAATCCTTTGGCCTTTTCGGCATCATCAGTAATAAAAAGTTCAACAGCACGGTAGGCTTCGCCCATTCTTCCCACAGCATTAATTCTCGGAGCTATAGAGAAAACAATTTGACCGGCAGAAAGATCGCCCGTATCCATTCTTGCGGCTTCAATTAAAGCTTTAATACCCGGACGCGGATTTGTATTGATAAGTTCGAGCCCTTTACGTGCAAGAACCCTGTTTTCACCGGTAAGTGAAACAATATCAGCAGCAGCAGCAATTGCCACAAGATCGAGATACTTGAGCGGACTATCTTTCTTTCCAATTTTTGCACCTACAGCCCTTGCCAGTTTGAATGCCACTCCGGCACCGGAAAGAAACTTGAAAGGATAATTATCGCCCGGTTTTATCGGATCCAGAACGGCAATTGCATTGGGAATTGAATCTTTGGATTTATGGTGATCGCATATAATGGTCTCTATGCCCAGTGAGTTAGCGTAATCAACTTCGTCAATGGCTGTAATACCACAGTCAACCGTAATGATAAGAGAAGTGTTTTTTTCCTTAATAATATCAATTGCATATCTGGAAATTCCGTAACCGTCAGTTAACCTGTTGGGAATATAAACATCAACATCGGCATTGAATTCTTTCAGGAACATATACATAAGCGCAGCAGCGCAGGTTCCGTCAACATCATAGTCGCCGTAAACGGTAATTTTCTCTCCGTCAACAATTGCTTTAATCACTCTGGTTGAAGCAATTTCCATTCCATCCATCAGGAAGGGGTCGTGAAGGGTATCCAGCGACGGCCGGAAGTATTCCTTTGCTTCATGAAAATTTGTAACACCCCTTTGAATCAGTAATTCAGCCAAAAATTGAGCAATATTCAGACTGTCTGCCAATGCAAGTATATTATTTAATTCCGGGGCATCTTTAACGATCCACTTTTTTTCCCGCATATTATTCTAAGAAAAACATCTGATAAACCAGAACTGTAAGCCGAATTCTGTTACCGTACTTTCGCACGGCGGCAGTTATTTATCTAGTTCCTTCATTACTGAAGGAATCAAGCGATCTACCCGGGAAATAAAGAAGCGAACAACTTCCTCCTTTCGGAATCTCCCTGCTTGATCTTGCTCCGGATGGGGTTTGCCTTGATATCCTGCGATATTCCTTTTAGGACCCTCTGCATTACTGCAGAAGCGGTAGGCTCTTACCCTGCCATTTCACCCTTACCTCATAAATGAAGCGGTATTATTTCTGTGGCACTTTCCGTCAATCCTTCATTACAAAGAACTTCCCGGACGTTATCCGGCATCCCGTTCTGTGGAGTTCGGACTTTCCTCTGCCTGACATATTTTCAAACAGCAACTGCCCATTCTGATTCATCAAAATACTTTTCCACACCTTATTTTTTTCCAATTGAACAAATATAATAAATTAATGATGTATTATCATTATTAAAACTGAATCATATTTGAGGAATCGGAAAAAAAAACTGAATTATCTAATCTGCCATATTGACATATTAGTTTTCCATTAAATCGCGAATAAGAATCAGATTTTTTGACCTTGAATTAGAGATCATTATTTTAATAACTGCTGTTAGAGGAACTGAAAGTATCATTCCCGGAATACCCCAGATATATCCCCAAAGCAAGAGTGAGAGAAGAATTACAAGCGGATTCAGACCAAGTTCATTTCCCATTATTTTCGGTTCAAGAATATTTCCCATCAGATTCTGTATTACAACAAGAATTCCACCTATAAGTAATGCATAACCTGCAGATTCAAATTGAATCATCGCAAATAAAGTAGGAAGAAGTATCGCTATTACAGAACCGATATTCGGAATAAAATTTAACAGGAATGCCAACAGCATCCAGATTATTACAAAATCAACTCTGAATATAAATAATACCAGACCTACTGCCAATGAAGTGATAATGCTGACTGCTACTTTAGTTATTATATATCTTTGTATCTGCTCGGAAATTCCCTTAAATGTTTGTTCAAATTCCTGCCTGTTCTTTTCAATTATTTCTGCTCCCGGCATCGGATTAAATTCATTTCCGTCGTCATCAATGTGTAAATACCAGTTCTTAACTGCTTCCAGAAGCTTATCGAAACCGCTGCTGATAAAAATAAAGCAGAATACAATAAAAAATGAGTTTGAAAGAAATGAAACGAATGAACCTATTAGATCAGAAGCAATATTTGTGTAGTCGAGTTTAAGAATTTCATTGAAAAAATTTCCGTTTTCTATTTCTGCTGATTTTATGCCGAAAGCACTTAAAACTCCTTCAAGACTTTTGCGTATTCCTTCGCTGTATTGAGGTAAATTGGAACTAAGGGTCTGCAGCTGCGGAACAATAAGTACCCATAAACCGACTACCGCTCCGATAATTATTATCAGGTCAAGAATGATTATTACGGGAAGAGGAAATTTAATTTTGGCAAGACGTCTGTTAACCGGTTCAAAAATGAAATAAAGAAAAAAGGCAATTACAAGAGAAAGAAAAATATCCTGCAGCTCTTTCATAATAAAGAATAAGACTACTAATCCCATAAGACTTATAAAAAATTTTATGACCGGGTCTGCGGCAAATTCTTTTTTCATAATCCATTCGTCCGTTTTTTATACTTTCTGTCCGCCTTAACTTACTTTACGGCATTTTTATTTGCCGATTAAAATAATAAATTTTAGTTTATTTGCAGTGTTTTTTGAATAAATATTTACACATATCGGAGGAAAAATGAAGTTACTATCCCGCCGCTTATTTCAGGCATTTGCACTCGTAGTTTTTGTATCATTAAATCTGCTTCAGGCACAAACGAAACTACAGCACCCGGAATGGAGCAAAAACGCTGTTATTTATGAAGTAAATATAAGACAGTACTCTGACGAAGGTACTTTTAACGCTTTCACAAAAAGACTTCCTGAGCTTAAGGAAATGGGAATAGATATCTTATGGCTGATGCCGATTCACCCGATTGGTGAAGAAAACAGAAAAGGCACTCTCGGCAGCTATTATGCTGTAAAAGATTATCTTAAGGTCAATCCGGAATTCGGAACCGAAGATGATTTCCGCAATCTTGTTAATGCGGCACATGGTTTGGGAATGAAGGTTATTATTGACTGGGTTGCCAATCACACATCATGGGATAATATTTGGACTATAGAACACCCTGAATTTTTTACAAGAGACGAAAACGGAAATTTTGTAGCCCCTGTTGATGACTGGCATGATACCATAGATTTGAATTATGATAATAAAGATCTCTGGCCGGCAATGACAAATGCTCTTAAATATTGGGTTAAGGAATTCGGAATTGACGGTTACAGATGCGACGTTGCCTCAATGGTTCCCGTAGAATTCTGGAATCAGGCACGCAAGGCTCTTGATGAAATTAAACCTGTTTTTATGCTTGCAGAATCTCATGAACCGGTTCTTCACGAAGCTGCATTTGATATGACATACAACTGGCAGTTTAAGGATTTTGCAAACAATGTTGCCAAGGGCAAAAAGACAGCACAGGATTTTGTTGATTTTCTTGAATATGAAGTGACTAAATATCCTGAAGATGCCTATAGAATGGCTTTCATTACTAACCATGATGAAAATACATGGGACGGACATGTATTTGAAAGACTCGGTGATGCGGCAGAAATTTTCTCTGTGCTTATGTGTGCTGTAGAAGGTATGCCTCTTGTTTACAGCGGTCAGGAAGCAGGTATGGATAAACGTCTCGAATTCTTCGAGAAAGATCCCATAGTATGGAAAGAACATAAATTCCGCAGTTTGTTTACAACTATGTTCAAACTGAAAAAAGAAAACCGTGCGCTTTGGAACGGAGAATCCGGCGGAAGAGTTAATCTGCTTTACGTTTCGGGCGATGACAATACTCTCGCATTCATGCGCGAAAAAGGAAATGACCGAGTTGTCTGCCTCTTTAATCTCTCGGGTAAAGACGTCAGAATACCTCTTGAAAGTCCGGAAATACCGGGCAACTATAAAGATGTTTTCAACGGAACTGATAAGTCTTTAACAGAAAAGCAAACTATCTCTCTAAAACCCTACCAGTATATTATTCTCTCCGGGAAGTGATAAACTCTAATATTTGCTGAACCATCATAGATCTGAGGGGTGACCGCTGAAAAGTTGTCGCCCCTTTTTTTATTAATCATGTTGACTTTAAATACTCATTATTTTATTTTTCGAGCGTTTCATTAAATTGTTCGAACGGTAGAATTATATGTTAAACTATGATGATAAGAAAGAAAAAATTCTAAATGCCTCGCTGAAGGTATTTGCCAAGTATGGTTACAGCAAAACAACAATGGATGATATTGCCGGCCAGCTCGGGATGAAAAAGAACTCTCTTTATTATTATTTCCCAAATAAGGAAGTTCTCTTTAATACATTGATTGTTAAGGAAGGAAACTTTTTAACCGGTTATCTGGAGAATGAAAGGAAAAAACATTCTGATACCTCTTCTGAATTAAGGGCTATTCTGAAAAAGCTGATTTATTATTCTTCTGAAAGAGCTGACCTCTTAACAATTCCTCTTGATATATTTAAGGAGATCGGCGAGATGATGGAATCATCTTCAAATGAAATAAGACAGTCAGTTACCAAGCTGTTTTCTTCAATTCTAAAAGAAGGTGTAATAAAGGGAGAGTTTATGCCGCACGATTCAGATGAACTGGCAGATAATATAACTTTCTATCTGAACACAATTCAGTTTAAAGAATACCATTTACAAAAGAATCAGTCATTTGAGGATATCAATTTCATTGAAATTGAGAAAAGAGTTATGTATTTCCTCGAAACAGCAATTAAATCCATAGCAAATAATAATAATAATAACAAAAATAAAGAGTAAAGTATGCGGAAAATAATTTTTACATGCCTGATAATACTAATATTTTCAGGCGGTGGTGCATATGCGCAGATAAAGACTTTTTCTATTGAAGAAGCAATTACAATGGCTTTAGAAAACAATCGTGATGTTGCAGTAGCCAGACTAAATATTGCAAAAGCTGATGCCGCAGTAAGCGAAGCGTTCGGTTATGCATTGCCTTCTCTGGATCTTACTGGCAATCTTGCTCATATGCTTGAGAAGCCGAAAACAGCCTTCCCTGATTTTGAAGCAATGCTTACTAATGCTTCTTATAATATACTGTTCAAAGAAAATCTATTGCCTGAAGACAAAAATAAATTTATGAATATGGAGTCTAAACTGCAGTCGCTTGCTCTTACGAATACTTTTGAAACAAAGCTTCAGTTAACTCAGATACTTTTCAACTCTGCAGTTTTCAGAGGAATAGGAGCTTCAAAAATATATCGTGAATTAGCCGAAGAACAATACAGATCTGCTGCTTCCGGAACCGTACTTGAAACAAAAAAAGCTTTTTACGGTGTTCTGCTCACGGGCGAGCTTCTTGAAATTATGAAAAAAAGCTATGAAAATGCTTTGGAAAATCTAAATAATATAAAAGCTCTGCATAAACAGGGATTAACATCTGACTATGACGCAATGCAGGCGGAAGTACAGATTGAAAACATTAAACCGGCACTTAAGGAGCTTGAGAATACGCACGAAAATGCAAAAAATAACTTAAAAATGGTTCTTGGAATAAAATTGTCTGAGAATATTGCAACAAGAGGAAGTTTTGATTTCATTAACGATAATTTGCCTGAAAGCGATATTCTTACTGAGGCCGCAGTTAAAGATAATTACAATCTGAAGACTCTTAGGAAAAAAAAGGAAGTTGACAATGAATTTATAAATATTGAGAGATCAGATTACTGGCCTACTCTTGCTGCATTCGGAAGCTACACTTATGCAGGGTCATCAAACAACTGGGATTTTATGACCTACAATTCTTCGATGGTCGGACTCTCTTTATCCATAAACCTATTTAACGGCTGGAGAACTTCCAACAAAATTGAGCAGGCTAAGATTAGCAGTCTGCAAACTGATGAGCAAATACAGCTTACCGAAGATAAAATAAGAATAGGAACCAATGCTAAGATACTTGAAATTGAAAGAGTAAAATCTCAGATTCAGGCGCTTGAAAGAAACGTAGAACTGGCAAACAAAGTTTACAGCATTGCATCAACAAGATATAAGGAAGGAACCGGAACACAGCTCGAAGTAAAAAATGCGGATATTGAATTAAGAAGTGCCCGCACAAATCTGGTTAAAGCCAGGCACGACTATATAATTGCCAAAGCGGAACTCGATGATCTGCTTGGTAAAAATGACTACACGACAAAATAAATAATTAAATATAAAGGGAATAATATGAGAATGATTAAATTAGTGAAATTACCTTTTTCGCTTGCGCTGATAGCCGGGTTAATGGTCTTTTCTGCATGCGGAAGTGAAAAGAAAGAAGCAAGAAGTATGTCGGCAATTCAGGCTGAAGAAGGAATGCCTGTAAAAGTTCAGGTACTTCAGAAAAGATATTTCCACAAAGATCTCGGATTCTTTGCAAAATTCCGCGGAATACAAGAAACAACCGAAGGCTCAAAAATTGGCGGCAGGGTAGATAAAATAAATTATACTGTAGGCACCTTTGTTCAGAAGGGAACTGTAATTGCCCAATTCCCTGAAGATGCGGTAGGAGCCGGATACGAAGCAGCTAAATCTGCCTATGAAAATTCAAAAAAGAATTATGAAAGAGGCAAAGCACTTCTGGAAGCAGGAGAAATGTCACAATCTAATTTCGACGGACTTGAAACCAAATACCTTGTTGACAAAAGCACATTTGATAAGCAAAGACAGTTGATTTTCATAGATGCTCCTTTTGATGGAACTATCACCGAAATAAAAGTTAACGAAAAAGATAATGTTCCGGAAAAAACTCCGCTATTTACTATTGCAAGGTTAAATACAGTAGTTGCAAAAATCTGGGCAACGGAGAGTGAAATAAAACAGATTAAAAAAGGAATGAAAGCTGCCGCCAAAAGCGAAGATAAAGAATTTACCGGAATTGTATCGGAAGTTGCAATAACAGCCGATCCGAAAAACCAGGCCTTTTATGCGGAGATTGAATTTGCCAATCCGAATCTTGAATTAAAGAGCGGTGTAACTGCCGAGATAAAAATCAGAGTATATGAAAATCAGCAGGCATTGGTAATTCGCAGAAATCTCATAGCAGAAGATGAAAATGGAAAATATGTATTCGTTGAAAACAACTCAACTGCAGTAAAAAAATATGTTTCGGTTGGCTTGGAAAGCGATATTGATGTAGAAATTACAAACGGCCTTGATGCCGGCGACAAGTTAATTGTCAAAGGAAATGCAAGTCTGACTAATGATGCTAAAGTTAAAGTTATTAAATAGGAAAATAATATGTTTCTTGCAAAATTATCTATAAATCGCCCGGTTGCAACAACAATGGGTATAATGGTCTTTATTATTTTCGGTGCCATTGCGTATTTTTCTCTTAGTCTGAACCAAATGCCTGATGTTGAAGTACCATATGTTACAATTCAGACTATTTATCCCGGTGCCGGCCCAAAAGAAATCGAAACTCTTATCAGTAAGAAGATTGAGGACGGGGTTTCAACAATAAGTGAAATTGAGCGAATTGAATCCTATTCACTCGATGGTGTTTCGATTATAATCATTGAATTCAAATTAAGTAAAGATGTTAATGTTGCCAATCAGGAAGTGAAGGATAAGGTTGATGCAATAATCAACAATCTCCCTGATGATGCACAGAAACCTGTTGTTCAAAAAGTTGATATTCGTGCGTTTTCTATCATAGATGTTGTCTTAAGCGGTGAAGCTGATCCAAGAGAATTGTATGAGATTGCCGATAAAGACCTGCGGGACAGATTTTCCCAGATTGAAGGTGTTGCTCAGGTTAATGTTGTTGGCGGACAGGAAAGAGAAATCCGCGTTGAACTCGACAATAAAACAGTCTATGAAAATATGATTTCGATGCCGCAACTTCTTCAGATTCTTGCACTTCAGAATGTTAATATTCCGGGCGGCTATTTTCAGATAGACGATCAGGAATATACAGTCAGAATGCAGGGTGAGTACGATAAAACAGAATCAATGAAAAATCTTCAGGTGCCTACGGCATTCGGATATAAAAAACTCGGCCAGATTGCCAAAGTAACCGACGGCGGAAAGGATGTAAGACAGCGTGCGGTTTATTTCGATACAAAAAATAATATAAAATATAAAAATGCCGTTAAGATCGGAATTATTAAGAGCGTTGAAGGTAATGTTGTTGATGTGGCTGACGCTGTTAAGGAATCAATTCCGGATATTCAGGAAATTTTACCGGAAAATGTTAAGCTCGAGATTGTTAACGACAGATCCATATTTACAAAAAGTACTGTTGATGATACTGTTAGCAACATTGTTCTCGGTATTGTTTTTACTTCAATAGTGCTTTTTGTATTCCTTACACATATCAGATCTACTTTTATTATTGCTTTGTCGATGCCTGCTTCAATTATATCAACTTTCTTTTTATTTCAGGTATCAGGCCTTACTCTGAATATGATGTCCCTTATGGGTATATCGGTAACAGTTGGTGTGCTGGTTGCAAATTCTGTAGTGGTATTGGAAAATATTTTCAGACATAAGAAAATGGGACGTGAGAACAAGGACGCAGCTCTTATTGGAACAACGGAAGTGACCGTTGCAGTGGTTGCATCAACTATGACCAATCTTGTTGTTTTTCTGCCTATTCTTAATATGTCATCAATGGTCGGCAGATTCTTAAGGGAACTTGCGCTATCTGCTTCATTCGCAACAGTTTTCTCCATTCTCTTTTCATTTACTCTTACACCTATGCTTGCATCATTGATGCTTCCAAAGAATGAAAAAGAAGGAAAGATAAGTGCTAAAGTAAATGCGATATATGATTCCTGGGATAGATGGTACGGCAAATTTCTTGAAAAACTTCTAACTAAGAAAAATAGTCTTATAGCCATTGGTTTAACCTTAGTAATCTTTGTTATTTCAATGATTTTTTACGCTCCAAAAGTCGGCTTTGAATTTATGCCCCAGACTGATGACGGTAAAATTAAAATTGACGTGGAACTGCCCGAAGGAATGAATCTGGAAGAAACTGCCCGCACTATTGAAGAAATAGAAAACCGCGTTAAAAAATATCCGGAAGTATTATCGATTCTTACCAATCTTGGAAAGATAAGTGACATAGATGTAGGAACAAATAAGGCAACATCAGAAGTTCAGCTTGTTGATGCAAACGAGAGAGATTTCCCGCATAGTGAAATGATTAGTAATTTTGTTGAAGATTTGTCTGATATCCCGAATGCGAAAATAACAGTCGGGTACGGCTCTTCAATGGGTCAGGGCGGTGCACCGATTCAGTTCTATGTACTCGGTCAGGATATTGAAAAACTCGAAGAACTTAAAACTCAGATTATTGATAAGGTAAAAGATGTTCCCGGACTCATTAACTTCGATAACAGCTCACGAGCCGGTAAACCTGAAATTACTGTTATCCCGATTCGTGAAAAACTTGCAGATGCAGGTGTTACGACACAAGAGCTTGCACTTACTCTAAGAGCAAGTATCGAAGGTCTTGAAGCTACAAAATACCGCGAAAAAGGTGATGAATATGACATTACTCTAACAGTTACTGATGTATCCATAAATTCCCCGGATAAAATTAAACAAATCCCGGTTTTTTCATCAAAGGGAGAAATGTATAGCTTGTCTCAATTAGCTGAAGTAAAGTTTACAAACGGATTTACAAAGATTCTCCATAGAGATAAATATACCTCTATACTCTTTACCGGCTCTCCCGCGACTGGTGTCCCATTAGGAAATGTAACAAGTGCTATTGATGCCAAAATTGCTGAGATAGATTTACCTGCAGGTTATAGTATTTCCTGGGGCGGTAATACAAAAATGATGAATGATATGATTGCCGATATGCTTTTTGCATTCATTCTGGCAGCAATTCTTACATATATGCTACTTGCCGCCATACTTGAAAGCTTTATTCAGCCGATATTAATTCTAATAACTCTGCCGCTTGCAATGATAGGTGTATTCATGGCCCTTTATCATACAAATACATCTTTCGGCGTAACTTCGCTTATGGGACTCATAATGCTTATAGGTATTGTGGTAAATAATGCAATTCTTATGCTCGATTATGCTAATCAGCTTGTTCGCGAAGAAGGAATGAGCAGAAGAGATGCCTTGATTAAGGCTTGTCCGACAAAACTTAAGCCCATTCTAATGTCAACCCTTGCTCTTGTTTTAGGTATGCTTCCTATGGCAATGGGAATCGGAGATGCAGGTAAAGAAATGAGAACTCCGCTTGGTGTAGTTAGCGTTGGCGGACTTCTTGTGTCAACGGTACTTACTCTGATTGTTATACCGGCTCTCTATTATTTAACATCACGTAAGAAAGAACAGTCAGCTTGAAATTAATTAAAGGAGTAAAAAATGAAGAATGAAATATCAATAGAATTTGAACGTCCGGGTATTCGGTGTGATATCGAGGGCAACATTGCAATACTTACCTTATCTTGTGATATATACAAAATACTGCTGGACCTTGAAATCGGTTCTCAGATATTGGATTGGTACGATGCTGTTGAGCAGAGTGAATTAAAAGGTGTTCTTATTATCAACGAGCCTGAATGTCTGGGTGAAAAATGCTACACATCTTTCCTTTCAGATGTAGCCGGACTTGAAATTACACCTGATAATCCGGTTGGTATTACAAAATTTATAAAGGAAAATGTACGTGCGGTTGAAATAAATATGTTAAGCAATTTTATTCACAAGACTGCTATTTTCAGTAAAATAATTGTTACCGCTCTCCAGGGAGATATTGTTTCGCCTTTCTTCGGAGCTTCGCTTACCTCTGATTTCAGGTATGTTAATGAAGAAACTATTATTAAACTTACTCACAACAAGTACGGGTTACATGCCAGTGGCGCGCTTCCGTTTTTTCTGCCTAAATTCTTCAATAGAACAAAGGCGATGGAGTATCTGCTTCTCGGCGGAGAGATAAATGCAGAAGCTGCATACAAGATGGATTTAGTAAATGAAATACTTCCATCAAAAAATTTCAGGCAGAACTGCATTGAAAAGACCAATGAGATATGTAAAATGAGTCTTCAATATGTAAAGACAACCAAAGCTCTTGCCGGCACATATAAAGACGATCTCGAAAAGTATCTCATGCTTGAATCTTCATACATTTTGAAATAACATTGTTTTGTTAAAACCCGGAGCGGAAACTATTATCCTCTCCGGGAAAGATATTTTCTTCCGCTAAAATAACATTATCTGATATTTTATCTTTTTTTCTTTTATATTTCCGAAGTTATTTGATTACAATGGAGATACCTAATGGAAAAAAAGCAAACAAAAGCTATCAGAATTCAAAGTAAACGAACAATACATTCTGAACATTCTGTTCCTCTATTTCTCACTTCCAGTTTTGTTTTTGATTCAGCCGAAGATGCAATTATGAAATTTAATGAAGAAATACCCGGGAATGTTTACGGCCGCTTTGGTAATCCTAATTCAGATGAATTTATAGATAAGCTTTGCATGCTTGAAGAAGCGCAGGATGGAGTTTCATTTTCAACTGGCATGGCGGCAGTTTTCGGAAGTATTGCAGCCTTATTAAATTCCGGTGACCACATAATTGCTTGCCGCTCCGTATTCGGCTCAACATTTATGTTGCTGAGCAAAATACTGCCCAAGTGGAATATCTCCTGCACTTTGGCGGATGCTTCAGAACAGTATGAATGGGATAAATACATTCTCCCGAATACAAAAATGATTTTTATTGAAACCCCTTCAAATCCGGCATTGGAAATAATTGACCTTGAAAATATCCGAAGATTAAAGGAAAAATATAATCTTATTGTAAATGTTGATAATTGTTTTGCTACTCCGATACTTCAGTTGCCTATTAAATGGGGTGCCGATTTAGTAACTCATTCAGCAACAAAATATATTGACGGACAAGGCAGAGTTATGGGCGGGGCGGTATTGGGAAGTTCTGAACTTATCAGGGAAATTCGCGGATTTGCAAGAACAACAGGGCCTACTCTCTCACCGTTTAATGCCTGGGTGCTTTCCAAATCACTGGAGACGCTCTCATTACGAATGGAAAGGCATTGTTCAAATGCACAAAAACTTGCTGTGACTCTTGAAAATTCAGAATTGGTAAATTTTGTACGCTACCCTTTTCTCGATTCACACCCTCAGTCAAAAACAGCACGTGCGCAAATGCTTGCAGGAGGCGCAATTGTAACATTTGAAGTTAAAGGCGGATTTGAAAGCGCGAAGAAATTCATAAATAACATTAAATTATTAAGTATTACTTCAAATCTTGGAGATTCTAGAACTACTATCACTCATCCACCTTCAACAACACATTCAAAACTTAGCACGGAAGATAAACTCAGAACAGGAATTACTCCCGGACTGATTCGTGTATCGGTTGGTCTTGAAGATATAGTGGATATTGAAAATGATATTTTACAGGCCTTGAGAATCAGTTAACACTATAAAAAAGGCTGTCCGATTTAACAATTAATTAGACAGCCGATTTTATAAGGTTCAAATTATATTTTATTTCAGAAGCGTCATTTTTCCAACCGCAATATTACCTCCTGCCTGAATTCTATAGAAATAAATTCCTCCGGGTAAATTTCCGGCATTAAAATCAATTGTGTATGTTCCTGCAGGTTTTGCGGTATTCTCCAATATTCGTATTTCACGGCCAATTACATCAAAAACACTAAGCTTAATCTCTGAGTATTCAGGTAAAGTATATGTTATTTTGGTTGAAGGATTAAAAGGATTAGGATAGTTACTATGCAGCGCAAACTTTAATTTTTCTTTTGCAGTTTTTGTAACTGATGAAACAATTCCTACATTTATATAATTGTTAAATGTAACTGTATCACACTTCCCGTCCAAACCTCTTGCTATAAGATTTACCGTATAAGTTCCTTCATTTTCATATATGTGCGAAGGATTTTCTTCTGAAGACTCTGAATCGTCGCCGAAATTCCATATATATTCAACTATATCTCCGGCAGACTGGTTATTGAATGTCACTTCCAAAGGTGCATTTCCGTTTCGGGTTTGTGCATAGAAATCAGCCCTGGGCGTAATGTAATCGAAAAGCATAAATCTTTGAGTACTGATTTCATTTCCGGCAGTTACAGTTATTTCGACATAATACTTTCCTTCAAGACTGTCTTCAGGTATCCAGGTTAGTTCTCCGGTTGATTGATTAATCTGCATTCCTTCCGGTCCGCTGATCAGATTAAAAACAGGAGAGTCAGGAGTCAGATTATTGACTGCCGGCAAATACTTAAATTCTTTTCCCGCTTTGAATTTGCCTGCGGGATATGATGTAAAATAGATTTGAGAACTGTATAAAACAGATAAGGACTGTCTATAGTTCAAGATTCCGCAGCGCATTCTGTTTGCTTGTTCTTCAGTAAATGTTACCATACACAAATCATCTGTGTAATTCATAAAATTGTCAATATTATCAGGTGTGTCGCAAGTATTAGATTCAGAACAGCCGTAATGCTCTGTATTTTCCGGATAAGTATCGTTGATTAAGTCACCTTCTTCATATCCTTCAAAGCACCCATAACCCTCGAAAGTATGCAGAAGGCCAAAATAATGACCACATTCATGAACAAAAGTATGTCCCTGGTCATAGGGTTCATATCCGGTATTTCTTCCGCCTACAGCTTCATAATTTAGAACAATTCCATCAACTGCACCTGCAAAATCTTGCGGAAGATAGGCGTATCCCAAATAACCGCTTGCTGTATTTGTATAGATATTAAGAAATCGTGTTGGATCCCAGTTTAGAATTTCCTTATATAAATACTCATGGTAGTCATCAAAGAATTCAGAATTAACTACTCTGTTTACACCAACAAGAATAAACTCAATTTTAGTATCGAATCCGCTTTCGCTAAGAGATCCTGCTTTCGCCCTGTAGGCTTCATTCATAACATTAATTTGTTCTGTAAATCTTTCTTCAGGTAAATATCCTAAAGAATCATCAGCAAATATATTATGAAACACCACAGGAATATATAATACATAATTGGGTCTGTATTCATCACTGATAAGAGTTGAAGACAAACTGCAGTCAGAATTATTTGAATGTTTATTGTTTCTGAATGTACTAAGGGAGTTCTTTCTGGTGCCGCACTTCATATTATTAGATTTAAAATACTCGGATTTCACATAGGAACCAAATTCTGAAAAGTATTGATTTCCGCTTATTATGGTTCCATCCGGATAAACTGTGAATTTATTTGTTTGACCCCAAATCGTTAAATTCACCAAAAAAAACAGGGGCAATAAAATGGTAAGATATAATTTCATAAAACCTCAATAAATTATATCTTATTATCGGACTAATTGAATTATTATTAATTATTCAGATGAACATTGACGTTATGTTTCTCACAAACTTCACGTTCCTTTTTAGTATGTCCGGAATCGCATGCAGTTCCGCCGCAACATCCTGATTTTTTGTCTTTTTTATAATTACTGAAAGTAAGTGCCGCCCACATTAAAAGAACAACTACAAAAAATACTCCTGCTGTTATAAGGATCTCATTCATTTCTTATTCCTTTCTGAGGTATTTGTCAAAATTCTTGTTAGATATAACCTTAAATCCGGAAGTGTCTTTCACTATCATATAAACCGCTAAGTTTAACTTTTTGGCAAATATAAGACCTTCATCGGTACCCATAACATCTATAGCGGTAGCTGCAGCATCAGCATCCGTGCAATTATCCGCAATAACCGTTACAGAAGCCAGATTATGGACTACCGGATATCCGGTCTTAGGATCAATTGTATGAGAGTATCGTTTTCCGTTTTTTTCAAAATAATTCTGATAATTGCCGGATGTGGCTACAGATTTCCCTGAAAGAAGAACAACTTTTTCAATTCCTCCGGATGCATCAGGGTCAGCAATTCCGATTCTCCATTTACTTCCATCCGGTTTAAGACCATTCGTTCTCACTTCTCCGCCTATTTCTACCATAAAATCCGAAACACCTGAAGCAAGAAGAAATTCGGAAGTTTTATCAACACCATAACCCTTTGCAATGGCAGAAAGATCACAATACACCTCCGGAATACTTTTCCGAATCAGCTTTTTTTCAGCATCCTGAAAAATTTTTTCATAGCCGGAATAGTTAAGATATTCTTTTATTTTTTCAGCAGTTGGAATTGTGTCCTTTCTTTCACCCGGTCCGAATCCCCAGAGATTTACAAGCGGCCCGATAGTAATATCAAATGCTCCTCCTGATTCCCGGCTAAAAAACAAGGCCCGATCAATTACAAAATTTAAGTCATCAGACACTTTAATAAAAGAAGTGTCTGATGAAAAGTTAAATGCCGTAAGTTCGGAATCCTTGATATATGTTGACATTTTCAAATTAATATCTTGAAGAAGAGAATCTATTCCCACAGAGATTAACTTCTGATCCGGGGTTTTCTCCTTTTCATAATAAACAACAGAATATAAAGTACCCATAGTTTGTCCGGAGAGTTTAACTTCCTTCGGACTACTGCAGGATACTAATGCAAAAACCAGTAAAACATAGAGCACATTTCTAACGCTCATGCCATCTCCAGTTTTCATAATAATTCCAGCTTACCATTGAATTAAGCTTCTCAAGTTCTTCTATTTTATCAATTAAGCTTGCTCTTGTAACATCTCCTGAAGAAAGCAGGCCAATGCATTTTCCGTCTTTTTTAACGAATAGGTGTCTTAGTCTTTTTCCAAGAAACATATCCATAAGCAAGTATATATTATCATCGTGAGATGCATACTGAAGATTTTCAGTCATAAATTCTGATATCAGTGCTGTCTTCGGATTAAAATCCTTAGTGATGGTATTTTTCAGTAGATCTCTTTCTGTCCAGATTCCAGCAATCTCCTCGCCCTTTTTCACTACAATAGCACCGATTCTATACTGATCCATTATCTTGAGGGCATCATAGATTGTAGTATCGGGAGTTACTGAAATAATATCTGATTTTTTCTGTTTAAGTATTTCTTCTGCTGTTTTCATGACTGACTCCCTTTAAATTAAAAAACGGAAATTATATTAAGATACTGTATCCAATATATAATTTCCGTCTTAAAATTGCAATAGTGTTTAACCGCCGAAATCGTCAAGCATTATATTTTCTCTTTCCACACCTAAACTTTCAAGCATTTTAATCACGGCCGAATTCATCATAGGTGGTCCGCAAAGATAGTATTCACAATCTTCCGGAGCTTTATGGTTTTTCAGATAATTATCATACAAGACCTGATGAATGAATCCTTTCGGGCCTGTCCAGTTGTCTTCAGGCATAGGTTCAGACAAGGCAAGATGCCATTTAAAGTTAGGATGTTTTGCCTGAAGTTCATCAAACTCCTCTGTATAGAAAGCCTCTCTTAAGCTTCTTGCACCATACCAGAAAGTCATTTTTCTTTCAGTATTTAATCTCTTCAACTGATCGAAAATATGTGAACGCATCGGAGCCATTCCGGCGCCGCCGCCAACAAATACCATTTCATTATTTGTCTTACGAGCAAAAAATTCACCGTAAGGGCCTGATATTGTAACTTTATCGCCCGGTTGTAAATTGAAAATGTATGATGACATTTGTCCGGGAGGTACGTTAGGCATTCTTGGAGGAGGAGATGCGATCCTGACATTGAGCATTATGATTCCTTTTTCAAGAGGATAATTAGCCATAGAGTATGCTCTTACGACAGGTTCTTTTACATCAGACACAAACTGCCATAAATTGAATTTATCCCAATCCTCCCGATATTCAACAGGAATTTGAAAATCCTTATAGTTAACTATATGTGCAGGAGCTTCAATCTGAATATAACCACCTGCCCGAAAATCGACGCTTTCACCTTCCGGAAGCTGAAGAACCAGCTCTTTAATAAAAGTAGCAACATTATTATTTGACTTTACGGTACATTCCCATTTTTTAATCGAGAATATTTCAGGCGGAAGCTGAAGTTTCATATCCTGTTTAACAGCAACTTGACAAGAAAGCCTATAGCCTTCGCGTTCTTTTTTACGATTAATCTTAGCTTTTTCAGTAGGAAGAATATCTCCGCCGCCTTCCTTAATTATTACTTTACATTCACCGCAAGTTCCGCCGCCACCACAGGCAGAGGGGATAAATATTTTCTTGTCGGCCAATGTCTGCAGAAGTTTACCGCCAACCGGCACTTCGAGTGTTTTAGATTCATCGTCATTTATTACAAGTTTTGCATTGCCGCTCTGAACTAATTTAGATTTAGCATAAATAATAATGATTACAAGTGCAAGCACTATAAGAGTAAACATTACTACACCAAGTATAACCAGACTTATTCCGTCCATTAAATTTCCTCTTTACAATTGAATTCCAGAAAAAGACATAAATGCAATAGCCATAAGGCCTACAATTATAAATGTAATGCCCAATCCTCTTAAGCCGGCCGGAACATTACTGTATTTCATTTTATCTCTGACTCCGGCAAGAGCAATTATTGCCAGAGCAAAGCCTGTACCCGATCCGATACCGAAAACAAGACTGTCGCCAAAATTATAATCGCGCTCAACCATAAACAGGGATCCGCCAAGTATTGCACAATTTACGGTAATAAGCGGAAGAAAAATACCGAGTGCGTTATATAATGAGGGTACATATTTATCCAGAGTCATTTCAAGTATCTGAACTATTGCCGCAATAACTCCAATATATGTGATTAATCCGAGGAAGGATAAATCTACTCCAGATAAGCCTGCCCAGGATAATGCATTATCTTTTATAATGTATTGATAGAGCAGATTATTGACGGGGACAGTGATAGTTTGCACAACAGCAACAGCAATCCCTAATCCGATTGAGGTTTCCACCTTTTTTGAAATTGCCAGAAAAGAGCACATTCCGAGGAAGAATGCCAGAGCCATATTCTCTACAAAAATCGATTTAATCAAAAGACTCAAATAATGTTCAAACATTTTTTAATCCTCCTCTACCTGTTCAGGTTTGAAAGTTCGTATAACCCAAATAATCATTCCGATAAGAAAGAAAGCTGCAGGAGCAAGAACAAACAATCCGTTAGGATAATACCAACCTCCTTCATTAACTGAAGGAAGTATTGTATAACCAAGCAGCTTACCTGAACCTATTAATTCTCTAAAAAAAGCGACAACTATGAGTATAAAGCTATAACCGGCACCGTTGCCTAGTCCGTCCATAAAACTCATTACCGGACTATTATTTAGAGCATAAGCTTCAGCTCTGCCCATAAGAATACAGTTTGTTATTATAAGTCCGACATAAACTGAAAGCTGTTTACTAACATCGAAAGCATAAGCCTTGATTACCTGGTCTGCGATAATAACCAAAGAAGCCATTATTGTCATTTCGACCAGTATTCTAATATTACTAGGAATAAAATTTCTGATTAAACTCACTGAAAAGTTTGAAATTGCAACTATTAAAGTAACTGATATTGCCATAACAAGTGCAGTTTCCATCTTTGATGTTACCGCAAGTGCTGAACAAATACCTAATACCTGAAGCGCAATCGGGTTATTCTTAAAAATCGGGTCTATTAATATTTTCTTGTATTTATTCATTTCACACCTTCCTTTCTCAGCTTTTCAAGATAAACACCGTATCCGTCTTTGCCGAGCCAGAATTTAACCAAATCATCGACACCTCTTGTTGTAATTGTTGCACCTGAAAGTCCGTCTATTTTAGAATTCTTTTCAGGATCTGAAGGATCGACGATGCTTTTAATTACTTGAATAACAATTTCGTTCTGATCATTAAAAGCAGTTTTGCCTTTCCATGATTCTTTCCATCTTTGATTATCAATTTCACCGCCCAGACCGGGAGTTTCACCATGCTGATAGAACGTCAAACCTCTTACAGTTTTCAAATCTTTATCCAAAGCTAAAAATCCGTACATTGTTGACCAAAGACCTTTACCGTACATAGGGAATATGAACTGGTCAACTTCACCATCTTTTACAACCTTATATATCAGCATATACTTCGGCATTTTCTTTATGTCAGCTAAATCTTTATTTGCAGGAATATTCATACCGTATTTGGGATTTGAAGCAAGCGAAGCTATATCAAAAGAATTTACATTTAGGATGGCATCATATTTTTCCTCAGGAAGAATTTCGCCTGTGTTAATCTCAATGATTGCACTCTTAAAATATTTATTATATGCAGATTTAAAATCTCCGTTTTTAACTTCCATTCCTGAAGCTGCAAGAATATTCTTTATCTTATCAAGCTTCATGTTTTCCTGTTGCTTTGGTTTAAGTGCAACTGCTGCAGAGGCTACAAGAATTGAGCATACAAGACAGACACCCAGTGCAACAGTAATAGTTTTTTTGGTGCTATCAGCCGACATTTCTTAATTGCCTCCTTTTTATATTGGAATTAAGTACGAAACGATCAATTATCGGAGCAAAGACATTCATAAACAGAATTGCGAGCATCATACCTTCTGGGAAGGCAGGATTTACAACTCTTATCAGCACAACCATTACTCCTATCAGGATGCCGTATAGATATTTACCTGTTTCAGTCAGGGCTGCAGTAACAGGGTCAGTTGCCATAAATACTGTACCGAATGCAAATCCGCCGATTACCAGATGCCAGGCAGGTGTTACCTGAAACATATCGTTTGTTGAACTTCCTATTAGATTAAATAATGTAGATGTAGCAAACATCCCGACAACAACAGAAAGCATTATCTTCCAGGAACCAATGCCGGTTACTATAAGCACAAAAGCACCTATAAGACATGCAAGAGCGGACGTTTCTCCCATAGATCCGGGAATTAGCCCGATAAATGAATCCCACCAAGATGCTGTTTGTGTAATTGCAGGGTCAGCAAAAGCTGCAAGAGGAGTTGCCTTGCTTACACCGTCAACAGCAACCCAGACTTTATCGCCCGATATCTGAGCCGGATAAGCAAAAAACAAAAAAGCTCTTGCGGTAAGCGCAGGGTTTAAAATATTCATGCCTACTCCGCCGAAGACCTCCTTCCCGATAACAACCCCAAAAGAAATACCCACGGCAACTTGCCAGAGAGGTATTGCAGGAGGAAGTATCAGAGGAAAAAGCAAACTTGTAACAAGGAATCCTTCGTTTATTTCGTGTTTTCTTACTACAGCGAAAACAACTTCCCATAAACCGCCGGCAGCAAGTGTTACTATATAAACCGGAAAGAAATAGAGAGCGCCGTGGAACATATTGTCAAAAATATTGCTCTGATCCACACCGGCACCGAAAAATGCCAAAACAACTCCACGCCAATTGTCTATCTGCGAAACGTTTTCCAATAATATATTGGCCTGATAACCTGTATTATATAATGCCATGATAACTGCGGGAATAAGCGCATAAACAACAGTAATCATCATTCTTTTTAAATCAATAACATCTCTGATGTGTGATGCGGATTGTGTAACTTTTCCGGATGTAAAAAGAAAAGTTTCCGTTGCTTCGAAAAGAGGAAACAACTTTTCAAGCTTTCCGCCTTTCTGGAAATACTTTTCCTGATTATGCAGGAAGTTCTTTAAGAATTTCACTATCCTTCCTTTTCTATAATGTTTAAATTTCTTCTTAGTATCGGACCGTAATCATTTTTAGCCGGACAAACGAATGTAAGAAGTGCCACATCTTCTTCATCCAGCTCCAGTATGCCAAGCTTTTCAGCTTCTTCAATATCATTTACGCACATAGACCTTAAAAGATTTACTGCCATAATATCCAGGGGCATTACTTTATTATAGGCATCAGTAGGTACTATTGCCCTGTGACCTCCGTTTAACGCAGTTGTAAAGTTGAATTTCTTATTTGGAATCAGCTTTGAAAGAACAATATTTTTTACAGAATACAAATCAAAACCCGGATTCATCCATCCAAGAAAAGATCTCTCAGTTCCTTCTTCCAAAACGGAAACAGACTGATGATATCTTCCAAGATAGGAATTTTTACCTTCCACTTTTCTTCCTGATAAAACTGAACCTGAAATAATCCTACTCTCGCTGTCATTCAGTTCGCCATTTATCAATTCGTCAATACCGGCTCCTACTATAGTTTTAATGAGTCTCGGATTCTTTACTGAAGGTCCGGCTAATGAAATAATTCTTTCTGTGTAAATTTTTCCTGTTAAAAACAAACTGCCGATGGCAGCAGTATCTTGTGCATTTATATACCAGACAGATTTATTCTTTCCGACCGGTTCAAGAAAATGTATATGTGTTCCGGCATTTCCGGCCGGATGCGGGCCGCTGAAATCTTCTACTTTTAAATTTGAAATGACAGGGTAACTTAAATTATCGGCAGGTGACTTACATAAATAAAGGCTTCCTTTAGTAAGCTTTGATAGCACTGTAAGTCCGGCTTTAAATTCTTTCTCTTTCCCATTAAGTACCTTCTCAATTGAAGGTGCAAGCGGGTTAGTATCCATTGCTGTAACAAATATTGCAGCAGGTTCATTATCCGGATTGGCAACCTTGCTGAATGGCCGCTCGCGAAGACTTACCCACTCTCCGGATTCAAGAAGAACTTCCTTTATCTTCTCAACAGCTAATTCCTTAACTTGGTCCTCAGAAAATGAAGGAAATACAACTTCTTCAGTTCCGGAGATACTTATTTCAACTGAAATAAGAGCACGCCTCTCGCCTCGGTTCACTCCTGTTACAATTCCGGAAGCAGGGGATGTGAATTTTATTTTCTGATTCTTCTTATCTGTAAAAAGAACCTGTCCTTTTTTTACGGTATCTCCTTCTTCAACAGCCATAGTTGGTTTCATATTTACATAATCGTCAGCAATGACGGCAGTTTTTGTAACTCTTTTACTCTCAATAACGTTCTGGTCAGGAAAACCGGAAATCGGAATATCAAGTCCGTTCTTTATTTTAATTTGTCCCATTTGAACCTTTTATTCAAATAATTTAATTAAAGAAAATTTTCTCAATTGACACGAAATATAAAATAATGCGTGTTAAACTTCAAATACAATAATTCCATTTCTCCTGATTTGGTTTTATTTTTTTGGAAAAGAGACGATAATAGCTTTTAAATTAAAGAAAAATGACAACAACTTCTGTTTTTTTATTTGAATTGTTATTAATAAAAATTCGATTGTTGCATATCACTTACTTTTCACCGGAATAATATAATATTCAATGAAAAATACTTGACTTGTTCGCTTTTTTTTAATAAATGTACTAAGTTTAAAAGAGTAAAATAATAATGGGTGACCATTTGTCTGAAAAGAAAAATATTACTTCAGAAAAGAAAAAGTGCGATGAAATACCTTCCGATTTTCTGCCAATGGCAACAATAAGTTACAAAGAAGACGGAAAAGTAATATTCATTAATCAGTTAATGATTCAAGCTCTCGGATACGAAAGTAATTCCAATGCTGAAAGTATTGGAGAGCTTTATCCGGCTGACTTTTCAAAACAATTGCAACTTGCAATTAACAATCAAAAAAGTACATCAAACAACTTTCTTGAATCAGAGTTTAAAATTACTTCTGAAAACGGAGCCGTAAACTTTTACTTGCTTAAGACTTCGGCTGGTTTACGTGAAGGCGAGATATGCTTTTATTCATGTCTTTACGATATAACTTCTTATAAAACAAACGAAAAGAAACTTCTTGAAGAGCAAAGACTTTTGAATCTGCTGATGCAGAATATACCGGACAGTATTTATTTTAAAGATGACAAAAGCCATTTCATTAAAGTATCAGATTCCACTATCAGTAAACTTGGCTTCTCCTCGCCCGATGAAATTATTGGTAAATCCGATTTCGATATTTTTGCAGACGAACACGCAGAAAAGGCATTCCACGATGAACAGCAAATTCTGCGCACAGGTATTCCAATTGTCAGTAAGGAAGAGAAGGAAACATGGCCTGATGGCAGAATTACATGGGTATCTACTACTAAGATGCCATATATGAACGAAAAAGGAAAATTCATTGGAACTTTCGGAATTACGCGCGACATCACTTCCAAGAAAATTGCTGAAGAAAAGCTTACTGAATTTACGAGCAAACTAGAACAGCTTAATGCAAGTAAAGACAAATTCTTTTCGATAATTGCGCACGATTTGAAAAACCCTTTTGGAGTAATATTGGGTTTATCTGATGTGCTTGTATCAGATTATGATAAAATGGATGATGATGAAGTTCTTGAACTTATTACAGAAATTCGTAAATCAACAAACAAGACATATAACCTGCTGGAAAACCTTCTTAACTGGGCACGCTCTCAAATGGGTCAAATAACCATTTTTAATGAACGGCTCAGTCTCTATAATCTCATCCGGGAGAGTATTGAACCTGTGGAAGCCAATGCGATAAATAAAAACATTAAGTTGGAAATAGATGTAGAGAGAAAGGCAATTATTAGAACCGATCATTTTATTCTTAAAACGGTAGTAAGAAATCTTGTAAGCAATGCCATTAAATTTACACCCCGCGGCGGAACTGTACATATCGCAACAAAGAGATCTAAGGATGGAATTGAAATACACGTAAAAGATACCGGAATAGGTATGGATAATTATATGCTTGAGCAGCTTTTTAAACTTGATAAAAACAGTTCCAGAATAGGAACGGAAAAAGAATCCGGTACTGGCCTCGGCTTGATTCTCTGTCATGAATTTATTGAAAAACTCGGCGGTATAATTAAAGTAGAGAGTGAAGTAAATAAAGGCAGCAGTTTTATTATTAAACTTGCTCCGGAAGAGTAGATTATTTTTTCCTTAGATTTAGTATTCCGAATAGAATAACACCTGTAGCTACAGATACATTTAAAGACTGAATTTTTCCGCTCATAGGAATTTTAATAAGAAAATCACAATTGTCTGCTGTAAGTTTTCTGATTCCTTTTTCTTCATTTCCCATAACCAATACCAATGGTCTTTTGTAATCCGGTTCAGTATAATCAACAGCTCCTTCAAGCGAGGAGCCTGCAATCCAAAATCCGCAGTCCTTTAATTCCCTCATTGTATTCGAGAGATTGCCCGCTTTACAAATTTTTAGATATGAAACAGCACCAGCCGAAGTCTTTACAGCTGTTTCAGTTACCGGTGAACTATTATGAGTTGTTATAATTACGCCATCAACTCCCGCGCATTCCGCAGTTCGCAGAATTGCTCCAAGGTTTTGCGGATCCTGAATAGAGTCCAGTATCAGAAAAAGTGGATATTTCTTACCTTCTGCGCTAACAAGCAATTCCTCAAGTGAATAATATTTTGATGTTGAAAGTTCGGCAATTACACCTTGGGTATTGTTTTTTCCGGATAATTCAGAAAACTTTTCAGGAGTGTATTCAGAGAGTTTTATTTTTGAAGATTTGGAAAGTCTTTTTATACGATCAATAACATCGCCTTTAAGTCCTCGGCTTATGATAATCCTTTCAATCTCTGAACCTGATTCAAGTGCTTCAAGAACAGGTTTTCGTCCAAAAATCATATTCATCAGTTAAGACCCGAGGCAGCTTCAATCTTATAGATTAGTTTGCATATCTCTTCAAGGGCTATTTCTTCCTGCTCTCCGGTGGACATGTTTTTAAGTACAACAGCACCTCGCAGATATTCTTCGCCACCTACAAATAGTACTGATTTTGCATTAAGTCTGTTTGCCTCTCGCATTTGGGCTTTAACGCTTCTGTTGAGATAATCAATTTCAACAGACAGCCTTGACCTTCTAAGCTGGTTCGAAATCTCAAAAACCTTTTCATGGAGTTCTTTTTCAAGTCTTACAACATATATATCTAAATATTCATCTTTTAGGAGAAGAGATTTTTCATTTTCACAAGCAAGTAGTATTCTCTCAATGCCCGCGGCAAAACCAACTCCGGGTGTTTGAGCTCCACCAAGTTGTTCTACAAGAAGATCGTACCTGCCGCCTCCGCAAAGTGCACTTTGCGAACCCACTGAACCACTTACAATCTCGAAAGCGGTCTTAGTATAATAGTCTAATCCCCTTACAAGTCGAGGATCTTCTTCAAATTTTACCCCCACTGTAATTAGATGCCTTTTCACCGCTTCATAGTGCAAACGGCTTTCTTCATCAAGATAATCAATCAGCAGAGGAGCCCCTTCTAGCAATTCTTGGTCCTTTTCTTCTTTGCTGTCAAATATTCGCATTATGTTTGAATCAAATCGTTTTCTGCTATCTTCGGAAAGAATATCTTTATTCGGAAGAAGAAATGCCCTTAATACTTCTTTATATTTTTCGCGGCTTTCCGGAATTCCCAGAGAATTTATTCTAACACTTAAATTAGTTAATCCAAGATCCTTCAGAAGGTCGTAAGCTATAATCATAATCTCTGCATCAGCAGATGCATCCGGACTCCCGATTATTTCAAGTCCGAATTGATGAAACTGGCGCAACCTACCTGCCTGAGGTCTCTCCTGTCTAAACATTGGGGCTATATAGAAAAGCTTGTTTACAGGTTGTTTTTTGTCAAGACTGTGTTCTATAAATGCCCGAACAACCGAAGCTGTCATCTCCGGGCGGAGCGTAATTGATGTTTCGCTTCTGTCTAAGAATGTGTACATCTCTTTACTAACTATGTCTGTGGCTTGACCGATACCTCTTGAAAAAAGTCCGGTTTCTTCAAACACCGGTGTTCTGATTTCTTTGAAATTAAAAGACCTCATTTTTTCAAAAATCAGTTTTTCAATATGATACCACTTGTCGATTTCTAAGGGCAGGATATCTTTTGTTCCGGTAACAGCTTTTATCATAAATGCTTTAGTTTATTTCTATATAGTTTTTCTCTTCGTCAAGGAAGATGTTATAAATTTCAGAAGATGTTTTCGCATCGGCGAGTGCTTGTCGAAATTCATCTTTTTTCATCATTCTCGAAATACGGCTTAGTAATTTAATATGCGGACCAACCAGATTTTCCTTCCCAATCAGCAGAAAAACAAGATTTACGGGATTTCCGTCAAGTGCTTCAAAATCAATTGGTTCAGGAATTCGGCCAAATGCAGCAATTATTTCAGTAACTGCTTCAGTCTTTCCGTGCGGAATAGCAAAACCGCTTCCTACTCCTGTGGAAAGAATTTTTTCTCTTTCAAGAACAGAATTCTTCACTTTTTCAATATCTGTTACACGCATGTCGTTTTCAAACAAACTAATTAGTTTGTTTATTGCATCTTCCTTAGAAGCAGGCTGGTAATCAGCAACAATTTTGTCTTCTTTAAGAATATCGCATATTTTCATCTTGGGGAACCTGTACTTTTTTATTCAGATTGGTAATTTAACAATACCATTATATTTAATCAATTTTATTTGTGTTAATTTTTATCAACCGGCTCACTACCCAACCTGATGAATTGTTTCTCGTTTTTAAGAATATAACCGGATGTCTGCATATTTGATTGTGCATATTCTTTCAACTTATCAGATTCGTTTTTAAGAATCCCAATATAGTTTTTAATATCTTTATCTCTGTATCTAAAAAGAGATTCTCTGCCTTGTGTATCTGCAATAAGGAATAGACTGTCTGAAAGAACGCCGTATTTATTGTCTGCAGTAAAATATATGGCTGGTCTGGTTTCTTTAAGAAGGTCTATCCCAAGTGTATTGTTAATGTAAGGGAGCTTCAGGAGTCCCATAATAGTGGGGAATACGTCTATCTGTCCGCCAATTTTTTCAACAGTTTTACTTTCTTTAAGAATCGGACTGAAAATTATCAGTGGTGTGTGATGATAACTTAGCGGTATTTCATAGATCGGATCTATCGCTGCTCCGTGGTCTGCTATGAAAATGAAGTAGGTGTTATTAAACCATTTTTTACTTGAGGCCAAACGCAGAAATTTTTTCAGTGACCAATCTGCATATTCAACTGCTCTTATTTTTACATCTTTTGTTTTAGTCTCATAATAATGTGGAACGACATAAGGTCCATGATCACTTGATGTTAATATTGCGGCAAAAAACGGTTTGCCTGTTCTCCCGACATCATCAATTTCCTTAAGTGCATACTTCAGCAGATAATCATCAGGTACCCCGAGTGTACTTAGAATTTTTTCCTGAGGATAATCCTTTTTTGAGTAAACCCTGTCGAAGTCATTGTTCATTAAAAAGCCTTCGATATTATCAAACTGTCCATCATGACTTGTAAAAAAGTAATTAGTATATCCGCTTTTTCTTAACCAATATGAAAGTCCGTTGTATTTTTTCATGTCAGCATTTTTCATAGGATGAAGCATAAACAATGCAGGAAATGAAAACAAAGAACTATATATTCCATTATACGTGTGAATTCCGGCAGTATAAATCTGATTAAAGCTGATTGAAACATTTGCAAGGCTGTCCAGAAAAGGCGTCATAGACATCTTACTGCCATATCTTCCCATTTTTGAAGCTGACATTGATTCCATTATAACTAGAACTATATTAGCATCATTGTTTTTTAGTGAATCCGGACTAATATTTCTTTCTAATGACATACTGAATTTTTCATCATCCATTCCGAAATACTTTCTTACATTTCTCAGGGCAATGTCATCTTCCATAAAACTGATAGCATCATTATCCTTGTTCGTTTTTTCCAGACAACTGTTAAAGAATACAAAAACCGGATTTAATCCCGCTTGGTTTAAAAAAGAATTGCTGCAGAAAAAAGCAGTTCCTATTCTAATCGGCGATTTCTCATCTATTCTTCCGCGAATTGCAACAAACATCACAACAAGCATTACAACTGAGACATATATCCTTGTTGATAATCGAGGAAAAACCGGAGTCGTTGCTTCAATTTTTACGAATACCTTTTTAGCGGTAAGTGCGAACAGAATCGATAGACCTACAAATGGAATTATATATAAAAAGTATTCTGGTTCGCTGAAAATCATCTTAAGAACAAAAACCGGATTGTCAATCCATTGAAATGCAGCAATATTTATTCTTGAAAAATACTGATTAAAATAAGGGATATCAGCTGCTGAAATGAAGAAAGCCGCAGAAAACATTCCAATTGTGTAGTAATAAACAATTGTAAAAATAATTCGTGGAATATTTCCTACTATAAAAAATGAGGTGAGTAAAAGAAAGGGTAATGCAAGTAAATAAGCAGAAACAACGGTATCAAACCTTATTCCCATTAAAAGGCAGGTGAGTACATCTATCCAGGGAAAACTATCTCCTGACGGATTAAGTCTGTCAAAATGCAATGCAAACAATATTAGTCTAAAAAATGTAAATATCGCAAGCGCCCTTAGATAAACGGAAAGGATTAATAGAATTGAAGTATATTTTTTTAAGATTTGATTCAATCTCTTTCCGAAATATTTAACTCTATCTTTTAGCAATCACAAGCATTTCAAAATCATCGGGCGTAAGCTTGTCCTCTCTTGAAAAATGGCCGAGTTTTGCCCCGAAAATTTCTACTGAAAGAAATCCGACCGATTTCAGCAACCATGTAATTTCACTTGGAATGTAATATCTCTCATTGCATTCAAGTTTTATCATTTTGCCGGAATCATCTTCAAGTTCTGTAATATTATGATCCCGAAATGTCATAAAATCAAATGAATTATTTCTGTAAATTGCATTACCTTCTTCCCCGGAGGCGGCACAAAATTTTTCTATTGAATTAAATATCGGGAAAAGTCCGTTCAGCGTAGTAAAGATAAATGTTGCAGAACCTTTTAGTGACCCCGAAACACTCTTCAGAATTTCATAATTCATTTCGTCTGTTTCCATTAATGGAAAACTTCCCTCACACATCATTATGGCGGCATCAAACTCTTTGTCAAATGGTAATTTCCTTGCATCTGCTTTTATAAAGCTAATGCTTAAATTATCTTCAGCCGCCTTTTGTTCAGCCTTAGCAAGCATAGATTCAGAAAGATCAATGCCTGTAATTCTATACCCTCTTTTCGTAAGCTCAATTGAATGTCTTCCGGTTCCGCATCCTACATCCAAAATTCTCAGGTTTTTATTATGACCAAATTCTTTTTCAAGGAAATCGCATTCACCGATTGTTCCCTTTACAAAGTTTTCCTTTTCGTACTTTTCGGAATAATTTTCGAATAATAATTCATACCATTGCTTTTTCATAATCAATTTTATAGAAAATCGTTATAAATTATAAACACCATCAAAGCCATAAGAATAAAGAACCCTACCTGCTGAACGGCAAGTTTAATTTTTACGGGAATTTCTTTTCCTGCCAATCCCTCAATAATAATAATTACCAAATGTCCGCCGTCAAGAACTGGAAAAGGCAAGATGTTTATAAGAGCTAATGATAGACTGAGCATTCCAAGAAAAAAGATAAAAGCCATAAATCCTTTATCAGCAGATGAAGCAGCATATTTCGCAATTTTCACCGGTCCGCCGAATGACTGCTTAAATTCAACTTCGCCGGTTATTACTTTTTTAAGCATTGTGCCGGTTAGTGCAGAATAATGAAATATATCAGTAAAGCCTTTCTGAACAGATGCCAGCGCGCCATATTCCAAAATATCGTATTTCCCTGCGTAATAATCTTGGATACCTACTCCAATCATATTATTATCATCAGGAGTAACATACAGACTAAACATATCATCACCACGTTTTACGATAACGGTAATTTCTTTCTTCTCTGCTTTCTTGATAAGGCCGGAAAACTGAGCGGATGAGAAAATATTTTCACTATTTATAGAAACAACTGTATCCGCGGCAATAAATCCTGCTCTTTCAGCTGGTGTGTTTTTGCCGACAGCGGTAATCAGCATTCCTGTTTCGCCTACAGGAAGAAGTTCTTCTTTTTTCTGAAAGTCATTAATTACAGATTTGCTTATAGTAAATGATGTATCTTTTCCATTTCGTATAAGATCGATTTGTATATCTGAGCCTGCATTATTAATCAGAAGGTTATTGATAACATCTTCGTAATTGCGAACAGCCTTTCCGTTTATTTTTTTTATATTATCCAGAGATTTAAGTCCGGCTTGATTTGCAACTGAATTTTCCTGAACATAACCAATTTCTGTTGTATGATATATTCTTTTTCCGTTTGAATAATTTATAACCGCAAAAACAGCAAGTGCAAGAAAGAAATTCATTAAAACTCCGGCACTGATAACAAAAGCTTTCTGCCAGGCGGATTTGGAACGAAATTCATAAGGCTGGGGTTCTTTATTTGCAAATTCAGTATCGAAACTTTCATCTATCATTCCGGCAATTTTCACATACCCGCCAAGAGGAAGCAGACAAATGCGGTAATCTGTATGGCCCTGTAAATCAAGACTTTCATCAAGTTTCCCGAAAGTAAAACCATTGATTCTGTTCCATCCGAAAAGCCTTTTTCCGAAACCGAGAGCGAATACATCTGTTTGCATTTTACATGATTTTGCAGCCAGAAAATGTCCAAGTTCGTGTACAAAAACCAGGATTCCGATAGTAATTGCAAAATAGAGTAATTGATCAAAGAACGGACCTATATTCATTTATTTCTCCTTTTTTTCAAATTTAATGCAAATTCCCTTGAAAGCCTGTCGGCTTCAAAAATTATCTCAATGTCAGGATTTTGTTTAGTTTCAATTTTTTCAAGTGTTTTTCTTATTAATTCCGGAATCTCAGTAAATCCTATTTCACCGGAAAGGAATTTACTTACTGCTATTTCATTAGCCGCATTCATAATACAGGGAGCAGTTCCTCCGGCTTCCATTGCCTCGTATGCAATTTTAAGACAGTCAAACTTTTCAGGATCCGGTTCAAAAAAACTGATCTGATGAATTTTTGGGAAATTGGTTTCTACAAATCTGCTGGCCAATCTTCCGGGATAAGTTAGAGCATACTGAATCGGAAGTTTCATATCAGGCTTGCTCATTTGAGCTTTTATTGATCCGTCAACAAATTCAACCATCGAGTGAATAATGGATTGAGGATGAATTACAACATCAATTTTTTCAACAGGCACGTTAAATAACCATTTTGCTTCAATAATTTCAAGTCCTTTATTCATCATAGTCGCTGAATCTATTGTGATTTTGCTTCCCATTGTCCAGTTCGGATGCTTAAGAGCTTCAATGACTGTTACCTTTTCGAGTTCATGTTTTTCTCTCTTAAAAAAGGGTCCGCCAGAAGCAGTAAGAATAATTTTTGCAATTTCAGAATGACTTTCTCCGGCAAGGCACTGAAATATTGCACTATGTTCTGAGTCAACCGGAATAATTTCTGCTCCGAATTGCTTAGCAAGATCGGTTACCAGACTTCCTGCAGCCACCAAAGTTTCCTTATTTGCCAGAGCTATTCTTTTCCCAAGTTTTATTCCTTCGATAGTTGGGGCTAATCCGGCAAATCCTACCAATGCTGACACCATTATGTCGTAATTTCCCCTTTTGGCAACTTCTGTCAATCCATCAATCCCGCAAAGAATTTCAACTTCACCTCCGATTCTGGTTTTAAGTTCCTCAGCTCTGGCAGGAGATGTAACCACGACGGTTTCCGGCTTAAATTCGTTAATCTGTTTTTCAAGTTCATCGATATTCGAATTAACCGTAAGAACTTTTGCCTTATAGAGATTACTGAATTCTCTGACAACAGTTAAAGTATTTGCTCCTATAGAACCCGTGGAGCCAAGAATGAGAAGTTCTTTCATTGAATTTTCCGGAAACTCATATTATTGGAAAAAATATCTCCAATAATAAGAAATTTGACGATAAAAAGTAAGATTTCGAGCAGCTTCCAATTAATCTTTCAAATATTCATCAAATGAACTAGTCAGTTTTGAAAAATCATTCGATTCTATGTTAAAAGAAATATAATTGGCAAAATAATTTAATATTGTTACCGCATTTCGTGCACTGTCATAAGATTCCAAAGAATTCATTTTGAAAACAACATATTCGTTTGTCATCTGAATTTCTTTGTAAAAATGCGAAAGTTTTTCTAGAGACCAGTCCGGTTCAAGACCTTTCTTCCATCTAAAAAACTGGGCTACAAGATACATTGAAAGGATGCGAAATTCGGTATCTTCCAATGTTGCAAAAGGCAGGTGAAACTGTACCAGCGGTTTCAGTTTGTTCATAACCGGACACCCTGATGAGGCCATGACAAGTCCTACAAGACTACTCACACCCTGCTGAACAGAACCTTTCTTTGCATATACCCTTTCCCTGGTTGTAACAAGTATATTTGCTTCAGTAAAAGATGGAAAATCAGAAAAGAAAGTTATAATATCTTCAAGACGCAGAGCAACGGGACAGTATGTTATAGAATCTTTTTCTATCGGGCAATGAGGACATCTGAAGTTGCAGAATTTAGTCCATTCTGCAGGTTCAGTATTACTTTCGTCTATATGATTCAGAGTGTCTTTGTCTAAATTGATGGTGAAAATTTTTTCTTTTGTGTCTTTAAACTTAAAACTGTAATTAAAAGTAATATGCTTTTCCATTTAACGCCTGCGTTCATTTATAATAATTTTTACACTTACTCAATCAGTATCGCAAAAAAAATATTTTATTTAATATGGTAAATATAAAATAATAGCAGAATTGAAACTTGCTCTGAATCAATATTAGTAATTATTTTTAAGTGAAAGAAGTTTATGGGTATTTACATTGATTTCAATAAATTTGAACGGCTGCCCGTTAAACAGGCAGCCGAATAGAAAATTACTTTAATTTTGCAAGAGTAGATTTTAGTCTGCTGACTGCATCCACCAGATTTTCCATAGAGGTTGCATAAGAAAAACGAATAAACCCTTCAGCACCGAATGCACTTCCAGGGACTGCTGCAATTTTTGATTCATTGAGAATAAACATTGCAAAATCGTATGAATTTGAAATCACTGTATCTTCGAAAGATTTACCGAAAAAGCTGCTGATATTTGGAAAAAGATAGAATGCACCTTCAGGTTTGTAACAAGTAATGCCTTCAATCGCAGTTATTTCACTGTAGAAATAATCACGCCTTTTTTCAAATTCTACTCTCATATTTTCAACTTCATCCTGAACACCGGTTAATGCTTCTAAAGTAGCATATTGAGCGATAGAACATGCATTTGACGTACTGTGACTCTGGATTTTGTCTATTCCTTTAATTATTTCCGGATTACCGGCTGTATAACCAATTCTCCATCCTGTCATTGAATAAGATTTTGAAACCCCGTTTATGACAATTGTAATTTTTTTTGCCGCCTCACTCAATGAAGCAAAGCTTACGAATTTATAAGTTCCATAGGAAAGTTTCTCATATATTTCATCAGACATAACAAGAATCTGTTTTTCAATCAGTATTTCGGCAATTGACTCAAGTTCTTCTTTTGAATAAGCTGAACCTGTCGGATTGGAAGGATTACATAATATAAAAAGCTTTGTTTTATCAGTAATTGCATTTTTTAGTTCTTCCGGAGTAACTTTGAATCCGTTTTCTTCTTTTGTGTTGATATATACTACTTTGCCTTCGGCCATAGATACCATCTCAGGATAAGATACCCAGTAAGGAGCAGGAATAATGACTTCATCACCTGGTCCGACAACTGACAGTACTGTATTATAACAGCTTTGCTTTGCTCCTGATGAAACTATAATATCGCTCGCAGGAAAATCAAGTCCGTTATCTTTCTTCAGTTTGGCACTTATTGCATTTCGCAGTTCGGGTAGCCCGGCATTAACAGTATAATAAGTTTTATTTGATTCAATTGCTTTGACCGCTGCGGCTTTAATATTTGCAGGTGTCGGAAAATCAGGTTCGCCTACGCTTAAATCTATTACATTATGACCTTCGCCCTTCAGCCTTTTAGCCTCAGCAGCAACTTTCATAGTCGGAGATACAATTATTTTTTTTACTCTTTCGGATACCATGGCAACTCCTCTTAAAAATATATTTAAATAAACAGTCAAATATATAATAAGAACTAATTAAATGAAACAAAAATTAAACTACACTTAATTATTTTCACATAGTTTAATTCATTTAGCTAATAAGCAGAACTTCAGTTCACATTTTCTCTTCGAAGCAAATGTTTCAAAATAAACCGGATTCACACAAACCCGGATAATTCCATTTAACCCAAATTATTCGTTAGAAAATCTTTATCACTGAATACCATTGCAAAGAAAGAATAATTTGGGTAACCCCGCCTTACAAAATCTTATCCCGCATTTTGCGGGATTTAGATTTTGTTAGGCGATTTGTCATTACTTTCTTCCTCAATGACAAATTTGGGTTTAACCGGTAAGTTGTTTTTTAAGCCAAACTTTTCTTTTTTGAAGTTCTTCAAGAGTTTCTTTCTCGATGGGTTTTCCGCCAATTTTCAGCCATTGCTTATGAGCATAATTCCAGTCAACTCTGCCGTTTATAATTCCTTTCTTTGATGCCACAAGTTTTGACAGACTGTTTATGTCTTCTTTTAAGTTAGATATAATTTCAAATACCGGAATTTCTTTTTCGACTTTTTTAATTTGTGTCTTCTGCGCCTTACGATCCTCTAGCCGGTTTCCTGTGCTGTTCTGACTAAATAAAGGACCGTAATCAAATTCAAGCTGAACTTTATCTGTTACAACTGAGTAGATTGCTTCAAAACTTTCTTCTTCTGCCTCCATTCTCTTCCGCCTATCAATTTCCCGGGGGTCATCATCGGATGCGTTTATTTTAAGATAATGGTCCCTCTCTCGTTCAATTTGACGGGCATAATCCATTAAAATTATATCTTTCGGAATAAATAAATATGATTCCTGCTTCTTCATTCCATTCTGAATTCTTACAAAACGTCCTACTGCCTGACGAAAGAATAATTCACTTTTAACATTTGTTGCATAAACTCCCACTCTCAGTCTTGGGATATCAACGCCTTCCGATACCATTTTCACAGAAACCAGCCACTTTTTTGAACTTTCGGCAAATGTTCTTATCTTTTTTGATGCATTTGGATCATCAGATACAACCACCACAGATTTTTCACCGCTAATATCGTTTATTAAAGCGGCAATTCTTCTTGCATGACTTTGGTCAATTGCAATTATCAATCCGCCGGCATCACTGTGTCCGGAACTGCGTATTTGCTGTAGTCTGCCTTCTGCATCATTGAGTACCATCTTCAGCCATTTTCCGTCAGTATCCAGAGCTGTCCGAAGTCTGGCGGAAGATTTTTCTTCATCCAGAATATCGTTAAATGAACATTTAAATACTTTATCCTTAATTCTCCATTCCATAATACCATCGTAAGCAGGAAAATATATCGGTCGGCATACATTATCCAGAAGAGCGTCTGTATATCCATAAGTATAGTCTGCAATGCTCTGATGATTTTTGTATTTTACATAAGGTATCGGATTATTATCTCTTCTGAACGGTGTACCGGAAATAGCCAGACGAAATGAAGCCTTTTCAAAGGCAATCCTTCCGGAATCACCCCAAGACAGATTATCGCCCAGATGATGAATTTCATCAAAAATAACAAAAGTCTTTTTTGCAGCACAATTATTTCCGTGAACAAGCGGAGAGCGGCCAACTTGCGAATATGTCAGAACTGCGCCGTGATAATCAGAAGTCTCACGAATTGATGAGTTTTCAAAAGCAGGGTCGAGATTAATTCCACAATTAAATGCCGAAGCAGCCCATTGTTTTTTTAGGTGCTCGGTCGGACATACAACTATTACTCTTTCGATTGAACCTTGTTCAAGAAGGTGATGAGCGGTACGCACTGCAAATACAGTTTTCCCGGAACCCGGAGTGGCAACGCTTAAAAAGTCTTTAGTGCCGTTATTGAACAAAATCTTAACTTTATCAAATGCTTCTTTTTGCCAAAAACGTAATTTTATTTTCCAAGGAGTTAGATTCCGCATATATTCAACCATTCCGGTATGGATTTCAGATAAGTAAAATATGAAACTAATTAAGAGCTCTCAAATATAGAAAATTGATTTAAAACAGAAAACTTGACTAATCAGATTTTTTTAATTATAATTTTCGTTTTTGCAACACTTGAATTTTAAATAATAAAAATCGATAATCAGATAAAACGGAATTTTTCTCATGAATAAAATTGTTTATAAGTTACTCATCCCGATAATATCAGTATTTATTTTAGGAATAACAACTGCATTGTTTGTAATTATTTCTAATGAAACTGCCCAATTAACCGCTGAAGCAGAAATTGAAGCCGGTTTTCAGACTAAAATGGTTGAACGACAATTAGGAATAGCTGATGAACTGCTTCTTACTCAAGTAAAAAGCGGAATTTCTCTTCTTAAGAGCAAATCTCTGGCTAAAGGTCAGCCAATGCAAGGAGATATAACAAGCTTTAGCGGTGGCCAAGCCTACAGTCTTTCCTTCGGCGAAGAAGAAATGATAAATAACTTCTCCATTGTTGATGAATTGAAGGATATTATGGGCGGAACAGCCACTATCTTTTCTAAAAACAATGGTGATTTTGTAAGAATCTCCACTAATGTAATGAAAGATAACGGACAAAGAGCAATCGGAACTATTCTTGACCCCTCCGGTCCGGCTTCAGCGGCAATTCAGAAAGGACAATCATTTTACGGAGTAGTTGAAATACTCGGAAGTTCTTATATGACTGGTTATGAACCAATCATGGATGGTAATGATGCAATTATAGGTATTTGGTATATTGGGTATAAGATTTCTTCACTAGATAAGATCAAAGAAGATATTGAACATTTTAAAATTCTGGATAACGGCTTTACTGCTTTAGTTGATAATAAAAACAGAGTAACTTTCCACTCCGGAAATGTTACTGATGATTTCATAAAACAAGTTATTTCAGATTCTGTCGGAGGTGAGTGGAATATTAAATCTACTGTTTTTGAACCATGGAATTATCAGATAATTACTGCATATCCGCTTTCAGACATAAGCACAAAGGCATCAAAATTGAGAAATAAAATTGTTTATGCAGGAATTGCAGCCGGAATTTTATTAATTGCTGCAATGATTTTTCTCGCGCGAAAGGCGGTACTTTTGCCACTGAGGAAACTCAATGAAGCTGCACAAGCTATAACATCCGGAAATCTTGAAATAAAAACAATTATTAACTCAAAGGATGAATTCGGAAAACTCGCTGAAACTTTTAATAAAATGTCCGAAAAGATTAAGATAGCGATAAGCGAGATGCAAAGTAAGACTGAAGAAGTTAACACTGCTTTGGAAGAGGCCAATAAGACAAAACAAATTATTGAAAAACAGAATTCCGAGTTATCCGGCAGCATAGCCATACTATTAGATGAAATGCATAAATTTGCTTCAGGAAATCTTTTGGTACACGTTGATGAATCAAGACCGGAGAACCCTGAATTAAAGAAATTATACCGCGGATTTAACGAAGTTACCGATAATATTCGAAACATGGTTATTGAAGTGAAAAATACCGGAGAAGCTGCTTTGAGTTCAGGAATGATAATAATTCAGCATAATGAACAGATGGCAGGAGGAGCTGATGATTTAAGCAGACAGACTGATGAAATTGCCGCAGCTATTGAAGAAATATCTAAAACAATACATGAAACCGCAAAAAGCGCGAGTCAGGCTGCGGATTCATCACAACAATCATTTGACTATGCTGAATCAGGAGTTAAAAAAATAAGCTCAACTGTATCAGGGATAAACAAGATTGCAGAAAGTTCAGAAAGTGCGTATAAAATAATTAATTCGCTGAACGAAAAAACTGAACAGATAAACAGCATTATTCAGGTAATTGATGAAATTGCAGACCAGACAAATCTTTTAGCACTTAATGCTGCAATAGAAGCTGCGCGGGCTGGCGAGCAGGGACGTGGTTTTGCAGTAGTAGCTGATGAAGTGAGAAAACTTGCCGAAAAAACAACAAATGCTACCAAAGAAATTTCCAAAACAATATTTATGGTTAAGGAAGAAGCAACACTTGCTCAAAATTCTATGGAAACCTCCCACAAATCAGTTATGGAGGAAACTGCTAGAATACATGAAGTAGAAGCTGCATTACTCAGTATCCTTCAGAGCAGTAAGAATTTGGCTTTTCAGATTGACCAACTGGCTGCAGCAAGTGAGGAAGAATCTGCAACAGCAGATCTGATTACGGGAAATGTAGATCAAATTAATAAATTAGCAGGAGAGTATTCATCTTCAATCAAAGAAACAGCATCAGAAACAAGAGATGTGCTTCAAGTGATAGAAAATTTGAATAACCTTTTATGCCGTTTCAAGTTTATGTGATTTTATTTAACTGTAATCCTGAATGAGAAAAGAATAAGAACAAAGCCGATTATTAGGTTAATTATTTCGGCTGACTCGCCAAATAGAGTTAATGAAAATATTACCCCTATGGGTATTTTTAAATTATTCATTACCGCAAGTACTCCGGAATTTGTTTTACCTGCACCATAATTCCACAAAAAAAAGCACAATCCTGATGGGATAATGCCTAAATATAGCAGAACTAAAATTTGCATTGAGGAAATTGATTCAGGGAAGGTTGCTGATCCATCAAAAACTGTAAGTAATAGAGCCGGAATCAATCCGCCTAAATAAAGCAAAGCAAAAGAAACATGGTCTTTTTCTTTCTGATCTTTGGTTATTCTTATGTAAAATATCTGCCCGAAAGCAAAACAAATATTTGAAAGCTGAACAAGAATGAATCCACGTAAATCTGAAATACCCATAAATCCCGAGTAAACAATTATTCCGCTTCCTACAGCGGCAACTATGGCTGCACTGATAAATCTCAAATTGAATCTTCGGGTAAATAAAGCATCAGCCATAATAACATAAATCGGAGTGAAAATTGTAAACAAAGCAACTTCGTATGACTTTAAGTAATTAAAAGAACTTATATAAAATAGATACATCAACCCGTACTGAATGATTCCCGTTAAAAACAACATATAACTTTTTCTATTCCCTAACCCCTTTATCCTTAAAAAAGGAAGAAATAATAGAAAAGAAATCAGAAGACGAACAAATGATATAAAAGCTGAATCAAGTCCGCTAAGATGATTTTTAATCAATCCAAATGAAAATCCCCAAATTACAGCAGCAATAATAAGATATATCACAAATACCCGAAATATTTATTTACAGAAAATACGAAAATTGACAGGCTTATTAATCCATTATTATCATGAATCTGATTTAAATCTTCATTATCTTATGATGTATAATAAATAAATTATTTTATCATCAATAAATTCGTTTTATTATATAGGGTTATCAGCGGATGTAAATATCTCTTTAAGGTTTCAAATTAATACACTTATTTTGCTTTCTTAATTTGAAACAGACTAATAATTATATTCGTTCAATTTTATTTGGTTATTTGCAGTGGCATTAAATATGTAATTTTAATTTATTATCAATTCTAATCAAGGATGGTTTATGAATAAAACAGTCATACTGCTTCTCACAGCATTATTATTTTCTGTTAATCTTATTGCCGGAGGCAAAGGAATTAACAAGTCTAAAGACTCAACAAGCATTGCAATAGTTACCGGAGTGGATAAAACAGTAAGTGTAAAGCTTGCCAATCCATATTCAGGTACAGCAACTTATACTGTCGGATCATTCGTCGGAAGCATTAATTCGGAAACAGCAAAATTCTATTGCATAGATTTGGCTCACAATCTTGTTTATAACCAAGAATACACTGATGCCGGCGAAACGAGCAGCGAAGTAACATATATTTTAAATAACTTCTATCCTTTTGTTAGTTATCCTTATTCCGGATCATTATCCTCAATAAATAAAGAAGCCGCTGCGATACAGATAGCTATATGGCATTTTGTTGACGGTCTTGACATTTCGAAGGTTGAAAATACTGAAATTAAAAACCGCGCTAAAGAAATATCTGAATTAACAAAAAGAAATGCAGGATTAGTCAGACCGGTTAAGACTCTTGTAATAACTCCTTTGCAAGAGAAATTTCGTCCGGGAGAAAAAGGCCGATTTATTGTTGAAGCCTATGACATACTTAACCGTCCGGCAAAAAATGTTTCAATCGATCTTACCAGTTCATCAGGTACCTTATCCAAAACTAAGATTGTTACAGATTCAACGGGTGTTTCAGAAGTAGTAACTTTAGACAATATATCATCTGTAGAAAACGTTATTATTACTGCCAGAGGAATGCTTGTAATTCCGCACGGCACCAGATATGTTCATAAAGTTAAAGGCGACACATATCAGAAATTGGTTCTTGCTACACCAAAAACAGATTTAAAAGAAGTAAAAACTACATTATCCTGGTTTAGCGAAATTGATCTGGAAATCAGCAAATCGGTAGATCCTGATTCCATTGGCGACAATCAATCTGTTACTTTTACGATTCTCCTGAAAAACAATGGGAATGCAGCTGCAACAAATATAAGTGTTTATGAAAAACTTCCGCAGGGTTTGAACTTCGTTTCATATAATGCAACACACGGTTCATACGATATTAACACAAGCCTTTGGGCGATAGATGCACTTCAGGCTCAGGGGACAGCTACACTTTCAATTACTGTTATGACAGATTATCCTGATTTTTTCAAGAGCTCGTTTAATCTTGGAATTGCATCAGATTATAATCTTTTCATTTTTGATGATCTATATCAGCCTTCTTCTGATACAGAAGGAAAAGTTGCTGTTGGTCGTGATGCAAATCTTGCCAACTATAGTATTGGAGAGATGCTGCCATTTATTCCCGGACAAAATGTATTTATTGTAGGCCGCAAAGCAACATTCAAAAGCGGCGCAGTTCTGAACGGAAATATGGTTTACGGTAAATTCCTTGATATTACTGAACAATTCGGCGTTATCGGCGGTGAAATAATTGAAGACAGCCTTATTGATTTCAAAGCTGCAGAAAGCTATTTCCGCGATCTTTCTCTTAAGCTTTCAGCATATACTTCCAATGGAACAGACGGATTTGAATACGGAACTGTAAGCTTAAAAGGTACTTCTCCTTATCTTAATGTATTTAATATAGACGGCAGCAAGATTACATCAGCCAATGATGTTCGGATAACTGCACCAAACGGCTCTGTTGTTCTCGTAAACATTGCCGGAAGCAAAATAAGCTGGACAGGTGGTCTTCATATAAGCGGTACAGACAAATCAAATGTTCTCTTCAATTTCTTTGAGGCAGACAGTATTTATATTGAAAAAATAAGTATAACCGGAAGCGTTCTGGCACCTTTAGCTCATATTGATTTCGTTACCGGTGTTCAGTACGGACAGATGATTGCAAAATCGCTTTCCGGAAGAGCACAGTTTAACCTTGCTCCATTTGCCGGATATGTTCCTCCTCAACCTTATATAACAAATTATGTTAATATTGTTGCACTAGACCAGCCTGAAACAGATTTATCAAACAATAGTGCATTCGCAGTGCTCAAACTGGATTATAATCCGCTTATTGAGCAATCACCTGAAGTTCCTGAAATTAAATGGAAAGAGGAAAATAATGTTCTCGAAGGACATTTAATCTGGACAAACGATTATTCTAACGGCAGAGTCCTTGCCGGAACATGGGGCGGTAAAGTACTCCTCAAACAAGACAGTTCCTGGATTACTGTTAACGAAGGAATGAATTCTGCTTATTTGTGGAGTATAAAAACTATCGGATCAAAAGTAATCGTTTCTTCCGAAAAGGGAATTTATTTAACAGATGAAACATTTACAAATTGGGAATTTGTAAGTCCGGATAGCCTTGATGTTCGCGCCCTTGAAGTTTTTGGCGATTATCTATATGCCGGAAGCTGGGGATACGGACTTTACAGATCAAGACTTGATGACCTTCATACCTGGGAATCTGTAAACACAGGAATTGCAAATCTCGCAATCCATTCAATGACATCTGACGGAACAAGATTGTATCTTGCTTCATTTGATAATGGTATTTTATCATCAGCAGACGGAGTTACATTTGATTTAGAGAATATTGGTTATCCTCACATATGGAGCATAAAAGCAGTTAACGGAAAACTGTTTGCAGGAACTTACGGAGACGGGCTCTATATGTTTAATGCTTCCAATTCTGAATGGATAAAAGTAAACGAAGGTATTTATGCTGACCATGTATATAGCCTTGTTACTGATGAAGCCGGTAATCTTTTCATAAATACCTGGATGCAGGGCATCTATATGATTCCGGCAGGAACAGAAGTTGCACTTTCACTTGGTCTTGCAGGTATTGAAACCGGCTCGATTGTTTATGACAATACAACCGGAACAATTATAGTTTCAGCATCAAACGGTAAAATTTATTCTGCTGTTGTATCAGAAGTTGTATCTGCAGAAATGAATTCCGGAACTGTAATGGAATATTCACTTTCTCAGAATTATCCGAATCCTTTTAATCCTTCAACTGTTATTAAATATCAGATTGCAAAAGAAGGGTTTGTTTCTCTTAAAGTATATGATATACTCGGAAGGGAAACTGCAGTTCTTGTAAACTCTGCTCAGAAATCAGGAAAATATGAAGTAAGATTTAATGCTTCAAATCTTTCCACGGGAGTTTATTTTTACAGACTTGAATCAGAGGGTTACAGTTCTGTTAAGAAACTTATGCTAGTCAAGTAGTTCAAAAAAATATAAACAAAAAAAGGCCGGTACAATCCGGCCTTTTTTTATATGAAATTGTTAATAATGTTTTAGTCTAAAACATTATTACTTAAATCCGAATCTGCAATCGTTCCGTTTCCGAGTACGATATTTAAAACATTTTCATGATCAGGAATATCAAGCAGAAGAAAATCTTTACTGTTTTCCCAAACACCTGCAGTCTTAATGATTTCTTTTTGTGTTTTATCTTTATATTCAATAGTAACACATACAGGCACAGGAATATTTCCTTTTTTTATTATTTTTAACTGACCGTCTTTGAAACTTTCTAAAGCTATATCAGGCCAGCCCGATTCAAAAAACCATGGGTTCCAAAACCAATTAAGATTTTTTCCGGAAGCTTTGTTGAAATAGTAGAAAAAATCGTGCGGCACCGGATGTTTACCTTTCCAGGTATCAATAAATCCTCGAAGAGTTTCACCAAACATTTCTTTTCCCAATAGACCCTGTAAATACAAAAAAGCTACCGCTGACCTTCCGTAAGCATATACCCTGTATGGGTAACCTCTGAGAAAAGTACTTGGAACCATTAACGGAAGTTCAGATTCTTGCCCGGCCATAAATGAATAACTAAAGACTGTAGTTTTATCCGGATAAAAATCTTCTGCCATTCTTTTCTCAAATTCAAATGGCAGAAATACCGCCCACCCTTCATCCATCCAGGCATATTTGCGCTCATTTATTCCTGTAAGAAAAGGGAAATATGTGTGTGTAATTTCGTGAATTGTGACATGTATTGTTTCGCTGTATTTTGCAAAACTTCCGTTATTTGCCATCATAGGAAATTCCATCCCTCCTATGCCGTTAAAAACATGAAAAACCGGATAAGGGAAAGGATACCCGGGAAGCTCTTCTGATAAATACTTGATGCTTTGTCTTGCCAAATCAGCAACTGATTTAAAATCTTCCGAGTTTTTTTTGTATGCTGCACCAATCAGAACTATAGGATTTTCTTTAGATTTATTTTTATAACTGCACAGATCATACAGATAATGATCGCTTAAAGCAAAAGCAAAATCCGGAGTCCCTTCGGCCTTGAATTTCCAGCAATTGGTTCCCTTTCCTTTTAATTCCTCATAAAGTGCCAAGTCATTTTCAGTGATAATATTTACAATCTCTTCAGTATTTGCAACTGAATTATATCTCTGCAGAATAACTTCCGGAAAAACATCTTCCGGATTCTGTAATACTCCTGATGCCCAAAGAGTAAATTCCTTACCGGTAGTAATTTCGACATCGTAATTATTAAAATCATTGTAAAATTCCTGTGTCCCGCTATAATGATTTATATCCCAGCCTTCTATATCATCATAGACTGACATCTGCGGATACCAATATCCCGCAAAGAAAGAAGTAGAATCATAAGTTCCCATCCTTACGTTTGAGATCTTCGGGAGTCTAGTTTCAAAAAGAATCTTAAGTGTCACAGACTCTTTCGGCATGATTCTTTTTATCCCCTTAATTGTCAGATTTGTACCGTATCTCTCAAAATAATGTGAGTCAAGATAATTTCCGTCATAGAAAATCGAATCCAGTTTCATTCCTTCATTAATATCTTCAGGGTGCAGTTGAAAATCTCTAAGATTCCCTTTCTTATAAATATCCGGATACGATCTTATAACAAGTTTAGTGAGTGTATCAGGACTCTCATTATGATACTTGATTTCTACTGTTCCTTTAATCAATCTTTCTTTCGGAAGGAACTCCACTTTGATTCTGTAATCGCTCCTGTTCTGCCAATAATTTTCTCCGGGTTGGCCGGTTGTACTCCGTGTTCCTTTTCTCTGAGCGTTTAGAATATTGAGCGGAGTATAAAAATCCTGAGCAAAAATACCGCAAACAAAAACGAAAAACATAACAAGAAAGCGGCTCATAATAAATCCTTAGTTTAATTAAAATAATATCTCCGAAATAAAAAGACTTCCGGAGTTTTGATAATCATCTTCTTTATTACCTGCAATTTTCCCGGCAGTTTCTAAATAGCTTTCTGAATCAGATAGTTTAACTACACCGGCAGAGTATGGTTTTAATCCTTCATGAATTTTTGAAAAAGCCTCAGGTAATGAATTGAATTCAGGAAGTCTGTTTTCTGAAGAATTATTATTAAATATCATCCATTGTGCCTCGTCACTAACCCATTTGGTAAATATGGTATTTGCACTTCCCGAAATCCTGATGCTGTCCACAGCATCGGCTTTTACTTGTGCATTGATTCCGATTTGAGGAATATTCAAAAAATCCGGAAGCAGCATTGTAAACAGTTTATACTCATATCTATAGTTCTGATAAGAATGCTTTACAGTAGTCTTGTATTTTTTAACTGTCAGAGATTTGGGAACATAGAATCTAATTTCTAATGAGGGACTAAATTCATTTTGATAAATTTTTAGTTTATCATTATTTACACCGTAAAATACTTCCAAATCAATTTCGCTGCATACCTGAGTTGAATTAATGCTATAACGTGAAAGAGGAATTTCCAGATTAATTATTTTAGTTGAACTTCCACCTTCGTAAACCGGTCGGTTTAGAAGCCATCCGCAATAGGACATTCCGCCCGAATCGTTAACTGCAGCAGCATAAATAGAAATTGAATTATCGAAATTCGTATTCTGAAGAATAACATTTTCGAAAAGATGCGAATCATTAACCCCTTGTGTTCTTTGTCGGCTGAAACTGCCGGAAGTGGTCAAAATTATTTCATCATAATAATTTTCAGGAAAGCCGACATCAATATTTAATTTTCCTGAAAACTTTTCAATATCCCCGGCAAGCTCCATAATTCCTCCTGCCAGATCATTAACGGTAAAAACTCTCTTTACGGTTTCAGTTCCTTTTCTTAATTCCGAAAATACAGTAACGGAATAGTTATCGTCGGGAAGTTCGTTAATGCTTATCGTCTTGCCTCCGGAAAAACTGCCGCTATTGTAAATAATATCAGCCGATTTTGAATGAATTATATAGTAGCCGCCTTCAGCAAAAGACTCTCGAATAACAATTGTAAATGATGATGTTTCCGGTTCCAAAGAATTTCTGCAAGATACCGAAAACAATCCGGTGAGCACTGCAAGCAGAGCAAATGATTGCCTGATATAGAATTTAAGCATTTTAATATTTATTTCTCCGGGAAGAATTATATTTTTTTTACATAATTATAATAATATCTAAGGTATAATTCTTCAACTTTTTTCCTTGCCCAAGGAGTTTTCCGAAGAAATTTGAGACTTGAATTAATACTCGGATCAAACATAAAACAACGTATTTCAATCATTCTTCCCATTTCTTCCCAGCCATAATGTTTTACAAGAATTTTTAGTATATCTTCAAGTGTTCGATTATGGAATGGATTGTTTTTTTGTTCTTCGGATTCTGTACTCATAATAATCCCCCGCCTTTGTCTTCTACCTTCCATATATTACCACAGTCCTTACAACTATATGCTGATTTTTCAAAAAGAAAAGGAATATATAAAAGGAAAAAATACAGAAAGTATTTAAGGAGAGTAGTTTTCTTGGCTTCAATATGGGTTGAACCGCAAAGCGGGCAGCTTTTTTCAAATTCAAGCAGGTTTCCGTCAGAAATAATTGCGTTCAGAATTTCTTCTGCTATTGCTGCTTCAGATTCAAGAACTTCAAGTTTCGCTGTATTTCCGGTGTTAAAGTAACTCCACGAAAAATCATCACGATCTTCCTCAATGATATTACATAGAATACCATTAGATTCTAAATACAGTTTAACTATATTGGCAACAACAGGCGTACTGTATGATGCAATACAGACCATTTTACCGGTCATAGAACCCCTTTTCCCTATCAGCCTGCAATAAGAAATATATATGTTAAAAAAAGCAAAAGTCAGAAACAATGGGCAAAGCGGAGTTAACCGCTTTGCCAAAAAATTAATAATACTGCATCTTAATAACGGTAATAATCCGGTTTAAATGGTCCCTCTACTTTTACGCCTATATATGATGCTTGTTCTTCAGAAAGAACATCTAGTTCCACACCAAGTTTTGAAAGATGAAGTCTTGCTACTTTTTCATCAAGGTGTTTTGGAAGCATATATACTTTATTCTCATATCTTTCTGGGTGAGTCCATAACTCAATCTGAGCCAGCACCTGATTTGTAAAAGAGGATGACATAACAAAAGAAGGATGCCCCATTGCACATCCGAGATTAACAAGTCTTCCTTCAGCAAGAACAATAATATCTTTTCCGTCAACAGTAAACTTATCTACCTGAGGTTTAATATTGACTTTAGTGGAACCGTAATTTGCATTTAACCATGCCATATTGATTTCATTATCAAAATGACCTATGTTACAAAGAACAGCTTTATCCTTCATCATTCTAAAATGTTTTGCATCTATTATATTCAAGTTGCCGGTAGCAGTAACAATTATATCAGCTTCTTTTACTGCATCGTCCATTTTTTTAACTTCATAACCCTCCATTGCGGCCTGAAGAGCACAGATAGGATCAATTTCAGTAATTATTACTCTTACACCGGCACCGCTTAAAGATTCAGCAGAGCCTTTACCTACATCACCGAAACCGGCAACTACAGCAACCTTTCCGGCAAGCATTAAGTCAGTTGCTCTTCTGATACCGTCAACCAGTGACTCGCGGCAACCATATTTATTATCAAACTTTGACTTAGTAACAGAATCATTTACATTAATAGCAGGAACAGGCAGCGTACCCTTCACAACTCTTTCATAAAGTCTGTGAACACCTGTTGTGGTTTCTTCCGATATACCTTTTACTCCCTTTACAAGTTCAGGATATTTATCGAGAACCATATTCGTAAGATCTCCCCCGTCATCAAGAATCATATTTAACGGCTTGCGTTCTTCCCCAAAGTAAAGAGTCTGCTCGATACACCAGTCGAACTCTTCGGCATTCATACCCTTCCATGCATAAACTGAGATTCCTTTGGCGGCAATTGCTGCAGCGGCGTGATCCTGGGTTGAGAATATATTGCAGGATGACCAGGTTACTTCTGCTCCAAGTTCAATAAGTGTTTCTATAAGAACCGCTGTCTGAATAGTCATATGAAGGCATCCGGCAATTCTGGCACCCGTGAGAGGTTTTGAACTTCCGAATTCCTTTCTGATTGCCATTAATCCCGGCATCTCAGCTTCGGCAAGTTCCATTTCTTTCCTTCCCCATTCTGCAAGAGAAATATCTTTTACTTTGTATTTAATGTATTCAGTTGACATATTATTTCCTTTTATAAATATTTTTGGAAAACAGAAACCAGATCTGTCTTTTCCCATGTAAATGAATCTTCTACTCTACCAAAATGGCCGTATGAAGATGTAATCTGGAATATTGGTCTTCTTAACTCAAGACGATCAATTATTCCTTTTGGTGTAAGATCAACTTCTTTATTAATCATTTTTGCGATTGTTTGATCAGGAATTTTTCCGGTGCCTTTTGTATCTATAAAAATCGAAACCGGTTGTGCCACACCAATTGCATAAGCAAGCTGAACCAGGCATTCTTTAGCCATACCTGAAGCTACAACATTTTTTGCAATGTGTCTTGCTGCATAAGTTGCGCTTCTGTCAACTTTAGTGGCGTCTTTACCTGAGAATGCTCCGCCGCCGTGAGGAGCCCAGCCGCCGTAAGTATCAACAATTATTTTTCTTCCGGTAAGACCGCTATCTCCATGAGGACCACCTATTTCAAACCTGCCTGTAGGATTAACAAAATACTTTGTTTCGGCATCAAGCAGATTTTCCGGGATTACAGTCTTTATTACATTGGCAATAACATCTTCTTTTATTTTATTTTGTGAAACATCCGGATCATGCTGAGTAGAAATAACAACTGTATCTACTCTTAAAGGTTTATAACCTTCCCCGTATTCAATTGTAACCTGTGATTTTGAATCCGGCCGCAGATAAGGCATTAGCTGTTTGTTTGTTTTTCTTATATCAGCAAGTTTTTTTACAAGTTTATGAGAAAACATAATAGGCATAGGCATAAGTTCAGGAGTCTGGTCGCATGCATAACCGAACATAATTCCCTGGTCACCTGCACCTCCTGTATCAACACCCATTGCTATATCCGGAGACTGTGAATGAAGGGCATTTAATACTGAACATGATTCTGAATCAAATTTATAGGCGGCATCTATGTAGCCGATGTTTTTAACTGTATTCCTGGCAATTTCCTGAATGTCAGCGTAAGCATTTGTTGTAACCTCACCTCCAACAAGTACAAGACCTGTTGTTACAAAAGTTTCACATGCAACCCGCGCATTAGGATCTTCTTTAAGAATAGCATCGAGTACCCCGTCTGAAATCGCATCACTTACTTTATCAGGATGGCCTTCGGATACTGATTCGGATGTAAATAAAAAAGACATTATTCCCTCATAATTAAATTATTTTTTGTACTGATTATTTTTATACTTATGGGCTTAAAATTAAAAATTTTGCGCTAAATTTAATAAATAATCAACTCCTATTCAATTATATTCGGAGTTATTATCTTTAAATACTAGAAAAGGTGTTTTTATGCAAATCAAAAACAGAATTACAGACTTATTCGGGATTAAATACCCGGTTATTCAGGGGGGTATGGTTTGGGTATCAGGATGGAAACTTGCTTCTGCCGTATCCAATGCGGGCGGATTAGGTCTTATAGGAGCAGGATCAATGAAACCTGAACTGCTTCGGGAACATATTAGAAAGTGCGCCGCTGCATCCGACAAAACATTCGGCGTCAATCTTCCTTTAATGAGAGGCGATGTTAATGATCTCGTTGATGTAATTCTTGAAGAAAATGTACCTGTCGTTTTTACTTCAGCCGGGCACCCGGGTAAATTCATTGATTCATTCAAGAAGAAAAATATGAAAGTAGTTCATGTTGTTCCGGCAATAAAATTCGGATTAAAAGCGGAATCCTGCGGATGCGATGCAATTGTTGGAGAAGGTGTTGAAGCAGGTGGTCATAACGGGGCTGATGAAATTACTACTTTCTCTCTTATTCCCCAGCTTGTTGATGCGGTTAATATACCGGTTATCGCTGCTGGTGGAATTGCTGACGGCAGAGGTATTCTTGCAGCTATGGTTCTTGGTGCCGAAGGAGTACAAATTGGAACCAGATTCGCAGTTACTCAGGAATCATCCGCACACGTCAATTATAAAAATGCAATTGTTAACGCTTCTGACAATTCTACAACGCTTCTGATGAAAAAACTTGGTATGGCGAGAGCTGTAAAAAACAATTTTACACAGAGAATTACTGAGGCAGAAAGAGCAGGAGCCGATGAAACCCTTTTACGGGAACTAAAAGGAGAAAAACGCGAGATGAAAGGAATTTTTGAAGGAGATACAGAAGAAGGCTTAATAGAAGCAGGGCAGGGAGCGGGTATGATTAAGGACATTCCTGACGTAATGACTCTTTTTGATGATTTTATATCACAATTTAATTCAGCTCTTAATATGATTGCTTCAATGAATTCGTATTCGGACAGATAAATAGCTGCACTACGGAAGAATATGAGTTTTATTTGTCTTATTAACAACAATATTCTGTATTTAAACATTAATATTTAATAAATTGTATGAGAATTTTACATCGTTATTAACAGTAATATTACTGCCGGAGAAAAATGAATTCAGGTAATAAACATTATATTATTTTTTCTAAGACTCCATCTTTCTTCGAAGCTGTAAAAACAGCCATTGGTTCAGGTAATAATGATATATTATTTGATATTGTTACCGAGCCGGAATTACTTGCAAAATCTATTCAGCAGTTAAGACCGTCTTTGGTTCTTTGTCATGCAGAAAATGATAATTCTGAAATGCTTTTAAGTATTATTGAGGCCTGGACAGATTTCATTTTTATTGTTGCCGGTGAAAAAAACGACTCCAGGACTGCCGTCAGATTTATGAAAGCAGGGGCTACAGAATATATAACAATAAATGAAATAAAATCTCTGCCAGCAGTAGTTTCAGAAATCAAAAATCGAAATTCAATAAAAAAGCTCATAGATTACAATTTACCTATTTTCCTTTCTGAGGAATCAAAATTAGCTGACGATTCATTTACAAAAGAGCAGCAACTTCATTATATCCAAAGATTAGCTAAAGTTGCGGGCTGGGTTCTGGATGTTAAACTGAATAAGTTTTTTGCCTCTGCTGAAGCATTGGAAATGATGGGCTTTCCGCCGGATGCAAAACCGGATTTTTCTGAAGTTACTGCAAATATTCATCCTGATGATATTTTAATATCACGAAACGGTTTCCAGAATGCTCTTAAATATAACAAGCCTTATGCTGTAGATATCAGATTTTATAGGGTTAATGATGGTAAAATGATTTATATAAGATCATACGGTGATATTGTTTTAGGAGAAAACGGAGAACTTACAAAACTGATCGGAGCAAACCAGGATATCACTGAACTGAAACAAGCGGAGAAAAAACTTTCCGAGACCGAGGAAATTTTTAATAGTTTTATGTTGCATTCACCGGTTTACGTCTTCTTTAAGGATAATGATATTCGTTCATTAAGACTCAGTAGAAATTACGAAAAGATGCTTGGAATGCCTCTTGAAAAATTACTGAATAAAACAATGGATGAGCTTTTTCCTTCGGATCTTGCGAAAGGAATGATCGAAGACGATAAGAGAATTCTTAATGAAGGCAAACATATAGAAGTAGAGGAAGAATTTAACGGTAAACATTATTTAACGTATAAATTTCCGATACATATTGAAGGAAGACCCAAATATCTTGCAGGATATACAATCGATATTACAGAAAGAAAGGCCTCTGAGATTGCTCTTTTAGAAAAGGAAGCAACTTTCAGAAAACTGTTTGAAGAATCTGCTGATGCAATAGTGCTTATGGAAGATGGAAAATTCTTTGACTGTAATCAGGCTGCTTTAAGTATTTTCGGTTACACAGAAAAAGAAGATCTAATTGGAAAAAGGCCGAGAGATCTATCACCTGAATTCCAGCCGGACGGAAATCCGTCCTATAAAAAGGCTGATGAATATTTAAAAACCGCATTCGAAAACGGCTCATGTTCTTTTGAATGGGTACATACAAAAGCTGATGGAACTCCGCTTTATATTGATACTATGCTTACTACTATTTTTATCCAGAACAAACCGATAATCTATGCTGTAATGCGCGACCTTACAGAAAGAATGAAAGCCGAAGAAGAACTTAAGGAAAGCAGGAGATCAATTTCGGCATTGCTGGCAAATCTACCTGGAATGGCATACAGATGCTTGAATAACTCTGAGTGGACTATGACATTTCTAAGCGAAGGCTGTAAGATGCTTACCGGATATGATCAGTCTGATCTGGTAAATAACAATGTCTTAAGCTACAGCGATGTTATCCATCCTGATGATAGAGATTATGTTTGGGCTGAAATACAGGATGGTATTAATCGTGGAGAACACTATCGGCTGGTTTACAGAATAATTACTGCTTCAGGAGATTGCCGCTGGGTTT
>CAZOZP010000016.1:0-53189 GCA_964584325.1 uncultured Melioribacteraceae bacterium | reverse complement strand
TATGAAGTTCACGCACGGAAATATGAAGTTCACGCACGGAAATATGAAGTTCACGGACGGAAATGTAAAGTTCACGGATGGAAATGTAAAGTTCACGGACGGAAATGTAAAGTTCACGGACGGAAATATGAAGTTCACGCACGGAAATGTAAAGTTCACGGACGGAAATGTAAAGTTCACGGACGGAAATGTAAAGTTCACGGATGGAAATGTAAAGTTCACGGATGGAAATGTAAAGTTCACGCACGGAAATGTTACCTGACAACACAGAAATGAACTGAGAGTTTCCGGAGAAGAAAACAATCAACAAAACAATATCCAAAAGAAAAGAAAAAATGTTTCGATAATGAGCTATTGTTTCCTAATAAGAATTACAAAAATGAAAAACTCAACGATTTCTGAATTTCTTGAAAATGCTCCATTTGGTTATTCCTGTAATAAAGCAATAACAGACGATAAAGGAGTTCCTTCAGATTATATTATTCTTGAAGTAAATCGTACTTTTGAAATCATAGCCGAAAGAAATAAAAAGGAAATTCTCGGGAAGAAAGTCTCAGAAATATTTCCTGAATGGTTTAAATCTTTTATTAATATAGCCGGGAATAAAGGAAACATCACAAAGGAGCATTATTTTCAGAACATTGGCAAATGGTTTAGAATTCAGACTAACTCAGCCGAAGAGGATTACTTTTCAATGGTTTTTCTTGATATAACAGAATATATAAGTTTTGAGGATGAACTTAAAAAAGAAAAGCAGAGATTCAAGTATTTTATCGACGTTACCAATTTGGGTACCTGGGAATGGGTGCTTGAATCCGGCGAAGTTGTTTTTAACGAAAGATGGGCCAATATTATTGGTTACACTCTTGAAGAGATTTCTCCTGTTTCGATAAAAACCTGGGAACAATTTGCTCATCCGGATGACTTAAAAGAGAGTTCCGCTCTGATAGAAAAACATCTTCGGGGAGAATCCGATTTCTACGAATTTGAATGCAGAATGAAGCACAAAAACGGCGAATGGGTTTGGGTAAGCGACAGGGGCAAAATTTCTGCAAGAGATGCTGAAGGAAAGCCTCTGGTAATTTCCGGAACACATCAGGATATCACAGATCGAAAAGTTCAAACAGAAAAGCTTAATAAGTTTGCTGATAATATGGAATGGATGAACTGGGAACTGCAAACTGAAATTCAAAAGAGAACTGAAGCCAAAAAAAAACTAAGGCTTAGTGAAAGAAAATTTAACAGGCTTTTTCAAAGTAATCCGGCACTTATGGCTCTGAATGATATTAATACAATGGAATTTATTGATGTAAATGAATCTTTTGTTAATACTCTCGGATATATGAAACAAGATGTTGTAGGTAAAACACCTGAACAACTAAAACTGTTTCCTGAAATTGAGAAGCAAAAACAATCAGGTGAAACCCTTAAAATGCAGGGTAACTTGAGAAATATTGAACTCAAAGTTCTAAAAAAAGACGGTAATTTTTTAGACGGACTTTTTTCCGGAGAAGTGATTGACTCTGATGAAGGCACATATTTTCTGACCGTAATGACAGATATTACTCCTCAGAAAATTGTTGAAAAGGCTCTTGAAGAAAGTGATCAGCTTTTGAAGAAGCTTTCAGCACAGCTTCCGGGAGCAATATACCAGTTTTTAAGATTATCGGATGGAAGCAGTTTATTGCCTTTTGCTTCTAATCAGCTATGGCAGATTTTTGAAATAAAACCCGAAGATGTTGTTAAAGACGGTTCCAGGGTTTTTGAATACATAGTGCCGAATGATCTGCCCCGGGTCATTCAATCGATTGATGATTCAGCAAAAAAGCTGGAGATTTGGGATTGCGAGTTCAGAGTAGATTTGCCGGTGAAAGGATTAAGGTGGCTTCACGCCCAATCGCGGCCGGAAGAACTTGACGGAGGTAAAGTATTATGGCACGGATTCGTAAGCGATATAACAGAAAGAAAGGAAATTGAAAAGGAAGTAATCAAAGCAAAAGAAGAAGCTGAAAGGGCAAATAAAGCAAAATCAGAATTTCTGGCAAATATGAGCCACGAAATCCGAACCCCTCTTAACGGAGTTATCGGGTTTACCGAATTATTGAGAAATACTCAGTTAAGCAAATTACAAGATCAATACGTGGAGAATGCTTTTACTTCTGCAAAATCACTGTTGGGAATAATAAATGACATTCTTGATTTTTCCAAGATAGAAGCAGGTAAACTGGAACTTGATCCGGTTATGACAAACATTGAAGAACTTATTCGTGAATCGGCGGATATCGTTAAAATTCAGGCCTGGAAAAAAGGACTTGAACTTCTTCTGAATGTTGCACCGGATGTACCGGAATATTCGTTTGTTGATCCTGTAAGACTAAAGCAGATTATAATGAATCTTTTGAGTAATGCGGTTAAATTTACACAAAAGGGCGAAGTGGAACTTCAGGTTTTGTTTTCACAGACAAGTCCGGATAAAGGAAAATTCTTCTTCTCTGTGAGAGATACCGGAATTGGAATTACATCTGAACAAAAAGATAGACTTTTTAAGGCATTTTCTCAGGCAGATTCCTCTACCACACGAAAATTCGGAGGTACCGGCTTAGGCTTAACCATCTCAAATCATCTGGCAGCAAAGATGGGCAGCGAAATTGAGATAACCAGCCAAATAAATAAAGGATCGGTTTTCAGCTTTTCTGTTGAAGTACCTTTTGAAAGAGAAACTCCTGAAGAACTGCCTGCCTGCGGATTAAATAAGATACTGATAATTGATGATAATGATTTAAACCGGAGTATCATCGGAAAAATATTGTTAAGTATGGGAATACAATATTCTGAGACGGATAACGGAGCTTCCGGATTAAAACTTTTAGAAAAGGAAGGCGATTTCGATGCTGTAATTGTTGATTATAATATGCCTTATTTAAACGGTTTGGATACAGTAAGACTAATGAGAGAAAAACTGAATCTTTCATCGGAGAGCAATCCTGTGATTCTTCTTACCAATTCGGATGATTCGGAAGATATTCAGAAAGAAAGTCTGGAGCTTGGGATTTGCGCTGAAGTGGGAAAACCGGTAAACAGAAAACAACTGCTTAGAGTATTTTGCGACCTGAAAAATGCCGAAAGAAATGAAAAACGACAAAAGAAGGAAGCTTCTTTGCCTTTACAAATGAGTAATTCGGGAGTTGTTATACTAATTGCAGAAGATATTCAAATGAATCTTCTGCTGATAAAAACAATATTAAAGAATCATCTTCCTGATGCGGTTTTTTTAGAAGCACTCACCGGTTTTGAAGTATTGAATGTTATTGAAAAACAGAATCCGGATCTGATTTTTATGGATATCCAAATGCCGGAAATGGACGGAATTGAAGCAACAAAAAAAATAAGAGAAGCAGAAAGAAAAAGCGGCAGACGTATTCCGATAATTGCACTGACTGCCGGGGCTGTTAAGGAAGAAAGGCAAAGATGTCTGGAAGCAGGAATGGATGATTTCCTGGCTAAACCAATTGAACAGAGTTCGATACCTGCAATACTTAATAAGTATCTTAAGATGAAACATAACTTAAAACCGACTGATCAGACAATTAAGGATGATTCGGAGAATTTACATTTCAACAGAAACAAACTACAGTTGAATGTTGATAATAATGAGAATATAATACTGGAACTTATAAAACTCTCTCTTGAGAACTATCCGGTTTATATAACGGAATTGGAGGATGCAATCAGGTTTGGAGATGAGCAGAAAATCAGAAAGAATGCACACATATTAAAAGGGTCAGCATTAACGCTTTGTTTGCCGCGTATGTCTGAATTAAGTGAAAAAATAGAGATGTCGAAGGATATTGACATTAGTCAGTTAAATGATTATTTGGAAAAAATAATGAAAGAGTGGGAAATAGTTGAAAGAATTTTCAGAAATGTTCTTTCGAAGAATCAAAATATTTGACAATATAGCGGAGAATAACTAAAGAATCGAATTATTTTTTCGATTATTGTCTAAAAATTATTGTGTATATGCTTAAAACAAAAATTCTTTTAGTTGATGATGCCGCTCTGATGCGGCGAATTGAAATAAAATCACTGAATGCCCTTGGAATAACCGATATTACCGAAGCCGAAGACGGTGCCGAAGCAGTTGAAATTTTAAAAAAAGGGATTCGGTTCGACCTCATTATCAGTGACTGGGATATGCCGAATCTTACGGGTTATGAACTTCTTAAGTGGGTAAGAAACGAATACTCAGATCATTCAATTCCATTTATAATGGCTACAGCACGCGGAGAAAAGAAGGAAATTAATCTTGCAAAAGAGGCAGGAGTAACCGGATTTATTTCCAAACCGTTTGATGATGATGAACTGGATAAGAAACTGGCTTCAGCATTGGGGATGGAAATAAGTGAGGAAGAAAGACCGAAATCGCGCAGGAAACTTGATTCCGGTAAACTTCATATTAAAGCCGCACATATTCAAATAACCGACCATCTTCTTCTTGGTATTGCAAAGGATATGCTTGCCAAGGGAAAATATAATGCAGATAAATTTGAACTTGAAACAGTTTGCTATTCCGGATGGAATCCTCTGGCTGAATCTCTGGATAAAGGCGAGGTTGATATTGCATTTATTCTTGCTCCGCTGGCTATGGATTTGTATGCATCAGGCACACCTATAAGTCTCCTTACTTTTGCTCACAGAAGAGGGAGTATTTGTGTAAGGAATCATAAAAGAGGAAGCGGGGCTAAAGAAAGTCCGGCAGACTTCTATGCGGATAGTACTTTCCTGATTCCTCACAGACTTTCCATACATCATATGCTGGCAAATATGTTCTTCAGGCAGAACGGATTAAGATCAGGAAAGGCCGGAGATAAAAATATAGATGTAACATTTGAAGTAGTTCCTCCTGCTAAAATGCCGGATACACTAAAAGATAATCCGAAAGTAAGCGGATTTCTTGTAGCAGAACCGATTGGTACCTATGCCGTTAATTCAGGGAAAGCTAAAAGAGAGTTTCTTTCCAATCAATTGTGGAAAGACCATCCCTGCTGCGTTGTGGTTGCACGAAACAGTCTGCTGGAAAAGAATCCTGAGGCAGTTGAACAGCTTGTTGATCTTTTTACCGCAGCCTCAAAATACTACGAGAAGATGCCTCTTAACGAAGCAGCTTCGCTTGCTCTTGAATTTTTATATCCACAGAGAGAATTATCGATTACAAGAAGTAATCTGGAGGAAATTCTCTCAGATCCTGATAATATTACTTTCAGCGGAATTTATCCTAATGAAGCCGATCTTGACAGAATTCAGCATTATATGCATGATATTATGCAAATTGGTTCAATCATTGATTTAACCAAATTTGTGGATTATAAATATATAGATAAAGCATTCAAGAAAATGAATATTGAACCCGAAAAAACTACTGAAAGCAGTCTTCCTTTAAAGGAAAAGCAGTCATTTGAAGAATTTGAAGATGAAGATACTCAGAAAGATTTGTATATGTCTTTCAAGTCGGATAGTTTAAGCTATGCATTGAGTATCGAATACGTTCTTGAAATTATAGGTATGCAGAATGTTACGGAAATTCCGAATATTGAGCCTTATGTAAAGGGCGTTATTAATCTTAGAGGTAAAATTACACCGATAATCGATTTGAAAAAAAGATTCGGATTAGAGGAAACACCATACGATGAAAAAACCTGTATTGTTATTGTTTCGTATGAAGAAAAAATATTGGGAATTATAGTTGACGAAATAGATGAAGTTATTAGTATTTCGGAAGAAAATATTGAACGTTCAAGAAAAATTGTAAAGTCGGAAAAAGACAAGTTTATTTCCGGAATAGGAAAAATTCCGGGGGGTATTAAGATAATTCTTGATCTTCAGGCATTACTCTCAAAATAAAAGTTATAGGAACACAATGTCAGATTATTTGAATCAGTCGGATAATGAAACAAAAGAAATGCTGGCCTCATTTGTTGATGAGACTATGGATTCTCTCGATAAGTTTGAGCCGCAGATAGACAGTCTTTCCGAAGAAAACAATTTTGATTCGGTAAATGCCATATTCAGGGTATTCCATACAATAAAGGGATTGTCGGGATTTTTTGGTCTTGAAGAAATTTCGCGGCTTACCCACCAGGCTGAAACACTTCTTGATAAAATGAGAGATATGAACATACCTCAGTCTGAAGAAGCAGTAAATCTTATATATGCGAATTTTGACTTGCTGAGAAAATTGGTTGCAAATGTATCAACTAATCAGACAGATACCGGATTCGAGAATGAAATTAATTCTATGATCGAAAAATTAAAGAGCTTTTTTGAGGAAGAGATCGAATCTGAAGTCTTAATACAGGAAGTTGCCGACTCTGCAGTAATTGATACTATTCAGGAAATTCAGCCTGATAATTATGATGATCTTATTTCTGATGATATGATGAAAATATTCATTGAAGATTCAGTTGCATATCTTAATAAAACAGAACAGGCACTTGTTGAATTTGAATCATCGCCGGATAAGGAAAAAATTATAAACGATGCATTTTGTTTTATACACAGCATCAAGGGAAATGCCGGATTTATAGGCATAAGCGAAATAGAAAAAGATTCAATGGAACTCGAAAGTATGCTCGTAATGGCCAGGGAAGATGCCGGTAAGTTCGGGCCTGCAGATATTAATAAATCTTTTTCTATTCTCGACAGACTAAGTGCAAATGTAAAAAAACTGGAAATCAAAGTATTTGGAAATAAAGGTGTAACTTCTGAAACGCCAACTAAAAAAGAAGATGAAGTTAAACCAAAAAGCGAACCGGATACTGAAATTAAACCTCAAATACCATTGCCGGTAATAAATGTTGAAATGCAAACAGAAAAGGCAGAACCATCGATCAGGCAAAAGGAAGAAGAGTCTGCAAAATCCGACAAACCTGAAAACAATATCTCTGCAAAGCAGGCAGTCCATCAGAAAAAAGATATCAGAGTAGATACTCAGAAACTTGACAGCCTCTTTGATTTAGTGGGTGAGTTGATTACAATAGAATCAATGATTATCAACAATGCAGATATCCGGGGTAAGGATATGCCTAATTTTGCAAAAGCGGCGGGAATGCTTAGCAAGATTACAAGGGAACTGCAGGAAATTTCAATGTCTCTGAGGATGACCCCGCTTGATGCACTTTTCAATAAAATGAAAAGGCTGGTGCGCGATCTGGCACAGAAATCTGAAAAGAAAATTGAACTTACCATTTTCGGAGAAGAAACGGAAATGGATAAGAATGTGATTGAAGAAATATCAGACCCACTGGTTCATATAATCAGAAACGCAATTGACCACGGTATAGAAAAATCAGAAGCCCGAATATCTAAAGGTAAGCCTGCAGTCGGACATCTAACCTTGGGTGCCGGATATGAAGGTAATGAAATAATTATAACTATCCGGGATGACGGAAACGGTTTAGACAGGGATAGAATATTGAGAAAGGCTTTGGAAAAAGGTCTGGTTGAAGAAAGCGAAACGGCAAAACTCAGAGATTCAGAAGTTTGGGATTTTATTTTCAATCCGGGTTTCTCAACTGCAGAAAAAGTAACAAATATTTCCGGACGCGGTGTGGGGATGGATGTTGTTAAGAAAAATATTGAAAAACTAAGAGGTAGTGTTTCGATAGAAAGTCATAAGGGACAAGGCTCGGTATTTAAACTGAGAATACCGCTTACTCTTGCAATAATGGATAGTATGTTAGCTGCTGTCAGTAACACAACCTATGCTCTGCCGATCCTGAGCATTCAGGAATCATTCCGTCCGAAAAAAGAAGAAATCTTTATTACCATGGACGGTAACGAACAAGTGAAAATAAGAGGAAAGATTTATCCGGTTATCAGAATACACGAGTTTCTTAATAAAAATCCAAAATATACAAATCTGGAAGATGGCATTCTAATAAGGATAGAATCAGGCAATACACAGGCTTGTCTGTTTGTTGATGAAATTGTTGGTCAGCAGCAGACAGTTATTAAAGGACTTTCGGATTATATCGGGAAAGTTTCGGGCATTACCGGAGGTATGATACTTGGCAACGGTGAAGTAGGACTAATACTGGATGTAGATACAATCTTAAAAAAATCGGTTAACTAATATTCAGGAGAATTATGATTGATGATAAAAAATATGGTTATGACGATGATGATGATTTCGATGATGAGGATACTCTTAAGGATAAATTCCTGACCTTCAGACTTAAGGAAGAAGACTACGGAATAGCCATTAAATATGTAACGGAAATTATCGGAATTCAGAAAATTACATTAGTACCCGAAATGCCTTCACACATTAAAGGCGTTATTAACCTTAGAGGTAAAATAATTCCAGTAATCGATATGAGAATCAGATTCCGTTTCGAACCTAAGGATTATGAGGAAAGAACCTGTATAATCGTTGTAGATATGGGAGGCGCAGCAATCGGATTGGTTGTGGATGAAGTTCTTGAAGTTCTTTCGATTGCTGAAGAAAATATTCAACTTACACGGAATTTTAACAGAAGTGCAAACAATCAATATATTTATGGAATCGGAAAAATTGAAGAAAATGTTAAAATACTTCTTGATGTAGAAAAAATACTTTCAGAAGACGAAATTCAGACATTAAGCAAATTAAAATAAAAGATAGAATAAAAGCCGGAGTAAAAATGAAAAACTTAAAAATCGGAGCAAAACTAATTATAGGTTTCGGTGCAGTAACTTTGTTCCTTCTAATAACCGGAATAACCGGATTTTTAGGGGTTTATAATCTTGAGGAGAGTATATCCAATATCGGACTAAACAGGATTCCTGATTTACGAAACTTATTGTTAATAAATCGAGAGCGATGGACCATCAGATCTCAGACTTTAGATGTCTGGACTTATGAAAATGTGCCTGATTCTCAAAATGAATATAGAAAAATACTTGACCAAAAAGATAAAAGTCAGAAAATTGTGGAAGAAGCACTTTCAGATTTCTTGAAAGTTGAAAGACAAAGTGACAGAGGCCGCATGTTATCTGCTCAATTAGAAAGGGATTATCGTGCATGGCGAGAAATCTATGTGGACATTGACCGAATTATTAACCAGCTCTCAATAACCAACGATGCTGAAACTAAAGCCAAACTCTATAAAGAATATTCCGAAATTACAAGAAGAATGATTCCCATGTCTAATAAATTCGGAGAAACTGCTGATTTACTTTATGCTAATAATACAGAAAACACTAATAAAATGATAGAAGATGATATTTCTGAAGCCTCTTTCTTTAAAGTATTTACCGTTGTTGTTATGCTGCTTGGTGCATCTTTGGCAATTTTATTCAGTTTTTTAATTATCCGCAATATAAAAGGTGTTACAACAGGCTTAAGCGAACAGGTTGCAAAACTCACAGATGCCGCTTCAAACGGGAAGCTTGATTACAGGGCAGATCCTAATACAATAAATTTTGAATTCAGACCATTAGTTGAAGGAATAAATTCAGTTCTTGATGCGGTAATCCGCCCACTGAATGTTGCTGCGGAATATGTTGACAGGATTTCCAAAGGTGATATTCCGAATAAAATTACAGATACTTATAAGGGAGATTTCAATAACATAAAGAATAATCTTAACCAGTGTATTGACGGACTCCAGGGTTTAGTGGAAGCTAATCAGGTAATAAGCCGAATGTCTGAAAACGATCTTACAGCAAGAGTAAAAGGTCAATATCAGGGTATTTTTGCCGAAGTTAAAGAAAGCCTCAACAGCAGTCTGGATAAGATGAATGATATTATGGCTCAGGTTGCAACTACTGTAGAACAGGTTGCAATGGGTTCTCAGCAAATATCGGATGTAAGTCAGTCAATGTCGCAGGGTGCAACAGAGCAGGCATCATCGCTTCAGGAAATTTCCAGTTCTATGACACAGATTAGTGCACAGACAAAGATAAATGCAGAAAATGCAAATGTATCAAATCAGCTTGCCAACCAATCTAAACAGACAGCAGAGCGCGGAAATAACGAAATGCAGAACCTTATGCGCGCTATGGGAGATATTAGCGAATCAAGCAAGAGCATTTCCAAGATAATTAAAGTAATAGAAGAAATTGCATTCCAGACAAACCTTCTTGCTCTTAATGCAGCGGTTGAAGCAGCCAGAGCCGGAAGACACGGAAAGGGATTTGCGGTTGTTGCCGAAGAAGTTAGAAATCTTGCCGCAAGAAGCGCTAAAGCTGCCAAAGAGACTTCGGAAATGATAGAAAATGCTTTAAAGAAATCTGAAGTGGGTGCTGAAATATCAAACAAAACAGCAGAAGTGCTTGCTGAAATTACAAACGATTCAGTAAAGGTAGCTGATATTGTAGCTGAGATTGCCGCTTCATCAAATGAACAGGCTTTGGGAATTAACCAGATAACAGTTGGCCTTGCTCAGGTTGATAAAGTTGTTCAGCAGAATACCGCGAGTGCGGAAGAAACTGCTTCTTCTGCCGAAGAACTTTCAAGTCAGACAATCATGCTTAATAATATGCTGAATCAGTTCAAACTTAGCGGAATAAGACAATTCCAGGTATCCGGCCGGCCTGCGGCAAAACAACTGAATCAGGCAAAATATCACGGTAATCAGAAAAACATGGAAAGTCTTAGTCCGAAAGACATAATTAACCTCGATGATGAGGAATTTGGCAGATATTAATATTTTTTCATATTTTGAAGTTATCTTATCTAAAATTATTAGGAATAACTAAAAAATATGAACTCATTGGTAAATGAAGTATCGGTTGATCCCGGTTATGTTTACTGTGCATCGGAGCCAAGCGTGTTTTATGCATCAATTGGCTCCGGAGTTGTTGTTACTCTTTATGATAAATGTTCTAAAACAGGCGGTATGGGTTATTTTTTTAAGCCTTTAAGAGATAATCCTAAAAACAGCAATCCGAGTTATGCCTGCCCTTCCATAATAGGGCTGGTTAATTTTTTCAGGAAAAAAGGTATTGCCGCTTCAAGGTTGCAAGCTAATATAATAGGCGGGTCTGAAAATATTTATTCACCAAGATACCGCCGGGGCGAAGCAGCCCAGAATGTTAAGACAGCACGGGAATTGCTTGGCAAGATGAAAATTCCCATAGATTTTGACGACACCGGCGGAGCAGCCAAAACCAGAAAGGTTGCTTTTAATGCATACAGCGGAGAGTTGCTGTGTGCCCGGGTTAATTCAGCAAACGGGGATATCTGGTACCCGAAACTAAACGAGTGAAATGTTTCCAGGAAGAAATTACATACTTACCGATGAAGAGTTTCAATTATTTCAAAAACTCGTATTCGATAAGTTTGGAATCTTCCTTAGTGAACAGAAGAAAACACTTCTAATTACACGTCTCGAGAAAAAACTTAAAGAACTGAATCTGAATTCTTTTCGTGAATATTATTATCTAATATCCAGAGAGAAGGATTTTTCTGCATTATCAAGCTTTATTGACACTGTTACTACAAACTATACTTATTTTTATCGTGAAAACGAGCATTTCGATTATTATGTTAAGGAAGCACTTCCTAATATACTTAAAGAAACGGCTGCATCTCAAAGCAAAGACCTGAGAGTTTGGAGTGCCGGATGTTCTTCCGGTGAGGAACCCTATACTATTCAAATGCTTCAGTTGGAGTTTTTCGGTAATAATTATAATAATTGGAAAGCCGGAATTCTGGCAACGGATGTATCCGACAAAGTTTTAAGGATAGCTAAAAATGCAGAATACAGTACAGATTCCCTAAGATTTCTTCCCAAACCAATGTTACTTAAGTATTTTGTTAAAGTGGATAAAAACTCATATAGAGTAAAGGAAGAATTAAGCCGGGATGTTGTATTCCGAAGATTCAATCTGATGGCTGATAAATTTCCGTTCAAAAAAAAATTTCAGGCGATTTTCTGCAGAAATGTTCTTATTTATTTTAATGAAGTATCTAAGAAAAAAGTACTGAACAATTTTTATGAAAACCTTGAAGAAAACGGATATTTGTTCATTGGGCATTCTGAGTCGATAGTTCAGATAGACAAAAGATTTAAATATATTCAACCTTCAATTTACAGAAAACAATAATGGCAAAAGTAAGAGTATTAATTGTTGACGATTCGGCGCTGGTAAGAAATATTTTATCTCAGGCGCTGGCAAAAGATCCAAATATTGAAGTAATAGGCACAGCTCCTGATGTATATGTGGCAAGAGATAAAATTCTTGAACTCAATCCGGATGTAATTACTCTCGATATAGAGATGCCGAGAATGGACGGACTGGAATTCCTTAGAAGACTTATGCCGCAGTATCCTAAACCTATTGTGGTTGTCAGCTCGCTAACTCAAAAAGGTCAGGAAACTACTCTAAAAGCTCTTGAATACGGCGCATTGGATTTTGTTTCCAAACCTGCCACAGATTTAAGCCGCGGGTTGGATAGTATGATGCTTGAATTGCGTACAAAAATAATGATTGCATCAACCGCAGATGTTTCTCATTGGAAATTCAATCAGGCAAATTCCGAGATGAAATCCAATTTTAACGAAAATGCACTTTCTGTTACTACTGATAAAATAATTGCAATAGGCGCATCTACCGGCGGAACTGAGGCTCTGAGAAGAATACTTCCTGAATTTCCCGTGAACACACCCGGAATAGTGATAGTTCAGCATATGCCGGGCGGATTTACAAAGATGTTTGCAGAAAGACTAAATCAGCTTTGCAGAATGCGCGTTAAGGAAGCTGAATCCGGAGACAAAATATCACAGGGAAAGATTCTTGTTGCTCCGGGGGGTGAACATCTTAAAGTTGTAAAAAAAGGCGGATACTATTATACTGAAATCTTTTCCGGCGAAAAAGTAAACGGGCATATTCCTTCAGTGGAAGTAATGATGAATTCTGTTGCTGATTCAGCAGGAAAAAACGCAGTAGGAATAATGCTTACAGGTATGGGCGGCGATGGTGCCGGCGGAATGAAAAGGATGAAAGAAGCCGGGGCATTCAATATAGCGCAGGATGAAAGAACATCTGTTGTTTTTGGAATGCCTAAAATTGCAATTGAAAAAAACGCTATAGACAAGGTACTTCCTCTGGATCAGATAGTAACGGCAGTTATTAATAAACTTACGGAAAGCAATGCCTAAAAGCGTAATTCTCGGTGTAGGAGAATTGGATGTGATTTCTTCATCCGGAGATGTGATGAAAACTTACGCTCTGGGTTCTTGTGTCTCAGTTGTACTTTTTTGTCCGGACAGCAGTATCATAGGAATGGTTCATATCGCTCTTTCAAATTCTGAAATAGATAAAATAAAAGCTGCCGAATTACCCGGGTATTTTGCTGATACAGGAATTCAGGTGCTAATAAGAAAAATGCGAAATGCCGGATGCCTCTCTCAGTTAAGGCAGATGAAAGCTAAGCTTGTAGGAGGAGCATCAGTGTTCCAGTTTACCAATGATGTTTTCAATATAGGTATTAAAAACATAAATGCAGTTAAAAGTATATTGGATCAGGTGAAAATACCTGTTATTTCGGAAGATATCGGTGGTACCATAAGCCGTACGGTTGAAGTAAGATCAGGTACTTTTTCGGTTTTTATAAGTTCCCCCACCGTTGGTAAATGGAAAATATAGGAGAACAAATGGATAAAGAATTTTTTGAATTAAAAGTGCTTTATGTGGAAGATTCGGATTTAATCCGTAATACCGGTTCTGAAATAATTAAAAGCAAGGTTAGAGAGCTTGTTGTTGCCAAAGATGGTGCCGAAGGACTTGAAATGTATAAATCACATCAGCCGGATCTTGTAATTACCGATATCGGTATGCCTGAAATGGACGGCCTTACTATGTCGCGGCACATTATGCAGATAAATCCGGATGCTGTTATAATAATTACAACAGCGTACGATGAAAACAAATATATTAAGGAAGCTTTATCAATAGGCATTCAGGAATATATACTGAAATCTTCTCTACGCAGTCAACTTGTAAAGACAATTAACAAATGGTACGATAAGATAATTACAGAGAAGCGTAAAAAAGCCAATTTTGATTTTACGGCTTTGATATCACAAAAAATTATGCAGTATGCACCGATAATAATAATGGTTGCTAACGGACACGGAATTATAGAGTATGTTAATTCTTATTTTTGTGAGCAGACAGGATATTCACAAGAGGAAGCACTCGGACAAAAACCGGGACTTCTTAAATCAAATTACCATCCGAAGGAATATTACGATCAGATATGGCGAACAATAAAAAGCGGAAATAACTGGCAGGGGCATTTTAAAAACCGAAGGAAAGACGGTTCATTATATGACGAAAATGCTGTGATAATTCCAATTGTTCAGGATGATAATCAGATAGCATATTTTCTTAAGTTTGCTCAGGTAACAAGCTGTTCCGGAGAAAGCGTAAAACAGCCGGAGATTTCAAAGATCAAAAAATGTGTTGCTCTGATTGAAACCGATTCGGCTGTGGAAAATGTTGAGGACAAAATTAAAACTTTACTTCCGTTTGCAAAGCTTACTTTATTTAAAGAATAATTTACGGGTGTTCTATGTCTGAAAAATATGATATATCCGTTCTCGTTGTTGAAGATGATAAAATTCTCGGACAAGTTTACGACAAATTACTGCAGGGAATGGTATATAATCATAGTGTAGCAAAAACAGGTGAAGAAGCTATTGACCTGTTTAAGCAATATAAATATGATATGATAATATCAGACATTATGCTTCCGGGAATTGACGGAATCGAGTTTGTTAAGAGAATACGAAAGCTCGATAAAAACATTCAGATAGTTTTTGCTTCAGCATTAAATCAGACAGATATTCTTTCCAAGGCTATTTCTCTTGGTGCTGCTCAGTATCTTTTAAAACCGATTACAAAAAAGAATCTTTTGGATGTTATTGAACATGTTTACCCCAATATCTCAATAAGACGTGAACTTGTTATTGCACGACTTGAGCTTGAAAGCGCGAATGAGTCTCTGAATCTGCGGGTAAATGAGCGGACAGAAGAACTGCAGATATCCAACAAATTACTGATGCAGGAAATTGAAGAGCGAAAAAGCATTGAACATAATCTCATAATTGCAAAAGAAGCCGCTGAAGCAGCAAACAAGACAAAAGATGCATTTTTGGCTAATGTAAGTCATGAACTTCGTACTCCTCTTAACGGTATTACTGGAATTCTCTACCTTCTTGAAAAGACAAATCTTACATTAAAACAAAAAGAGCATGTGAAATATTTACAACAATCTTCAGCAGTGCTGCTTTCCATTATCAACGATATCCTTGATTATGCAAAAATCGCTTCAGGGAAAATGAGTCTTGAAATAACCGGTTTCAGTCTCAGAGAATTACTTGATGAAGCTTTACCGGTTTTTCGTATAATGAGTAATGAAAAGAATCTGGAGTTTATTTATAGTTTTGACAATAGAATTCCTTCTATTCTCTCCGGTGACAGAATAAGGATAAATCAGATTATCAACAACATTGTAGGAAACGCCGTTAAATTTACTGAAAAAGGAAAAATATCTGTATCTGTTGAGTTGAAGAAAATTGAAAACCAGGAGGCAGTTGTAAATATTTCGGTTAAGGATACCGGAATCGGAATCTCTGCGAAAATGAAAGATGAAATATTCAGTCCGTTTATCCAGGCAGACGGTAGTTTCACCAGGAAGTACGGAGGCACAGGTTTAGGTCTTTCAATTTCAAAGGAATTTGTGGAATTGCACAATGGAAAAATATGGTTTGAAAGCACCGAAAAATCAGGAACAGAATTTTTTGTAGAGATTCCTTTCAGTATAGATAGTATCAAAACAGAAAGTTGTGAAACATTCAGGAAATCAATCTCAGCAGATGATTTGCTGAGATTTTATGATTCAAATCGAGTAAAAGTTCTTATAATTGAAGACAATAAGATAAATAGTGAAGTAATACAAGAATTTCTGGAAGGACATAACTGCAGAGTTTCTCTGGCAACAAACGGACTGGAAGGGTTAGACAGATATATAGAGGACAAACCGGACATAATTCTTACTGACATTCAGATGCCGGGTATGGACGGAATAGAGTTTGCTTCACAAGTGATTAAATACGAAAAAGAACTCGGAGCGGCTCATACACCGGTAATTGCTATTACCGCGCATGCCAGAAATGAAGATAAAGATAATGTACTCAGTTCAGGAATGGATGATTTTCTGACGAAGCCGATAGATTTTGAATTTTTACTTGAAATAATATACAAATACACAAATAAAGAAGAGAAAGTAAAGAAAAGCCTCAATAATGACGATAATATAGCCGATATTTCTTTTCTTTCAAAAGCAGTTTTCGGAAAGAAAGAATCCATACTTAAATATATTAAATCAATATTGGAACTTGTTCCGGAAGAAATTGAAAAAATGAAGAAGCTGACTAACGAAAACAAATTAACTGAAGTTAAGAACATAGCACATAGGACCAAGTCAGGCGTGGCAAATTTTAAGGCTGTTAATTTATATTCGGCTTTCGATAAGTTTAAAGAAATTACACCAACTACTGAAAGTAAAGCAATGGATAAATATTTTCAGAATCTTGAGTCCAGATTTACCGAATTCAGGAATAAACTCGAACAGATAAAAAAGGAGCTGGAAGAATGAAGGTACTGATTGTTGAAGATGAAATGATAAGCCGGCAGATTATAGTGGAATATTTTAGTCAGTACGGTGAATGCGACACAGCAGTTGATGGTGATGAAGCAGTGGCCCTATTCCGTGAAGCCCTTGAATCAGGCCATAAATATGATTTGATAAGCCTTGATATTATGCTGCCGGAAACAGACGGACAAACCGTACTTAAGAAAATAAGAGAAATAGAAGCCGGTCATAAAATATTCGGACTCAAAGGCGTTAAAGTGATTATGACTACGGCACTGAATGATTTCAACAATATTAAAACAGCATTCAATTCACAGTGCGAAGGCTATATAGTTAAACCTATTGACCTTGATAAACTTACAGCCAAAATTAAAGAGCTTAAACTGATAGACTAATCAGAGCTGCCGCCTTTTTAGCGGATTCTCTAATGCAGGTTTATTATTGAATATGTTCACCCTGTTCTTCGGTTACTTGGTTTTTCTTTGCTATTTTCATATAGAAAAATCCGGCAAGAATTGCAGTAAGTCCTGTAACAAGAAGAGTTAAATCTAATCCCCAGAAAAACCTTTCGCCATTTCCGACAATTAAATTATCTTTTATGACGGGAACTTCCTTATAGCCTGATAATGTTTCAAATCCGGACAAATACCAATTAAAAAATGCCAGGAGAATTATTACAACAGCATAAATAATAATTCGTTTTTGAATACTGCTCATATTGCCGCCTGAAAATTATGTTTTAAATCAATGACAAAATAAAAAAAGGAAAAAGTAAAACAAAGAATTATTATTAAATTATTGATTATAAAAGTTTAAACAGTTAATTTTTATTCAATTAAACAAAACAGGAACCCTATGAAAATCCACGAATACCAAGCCAAAGAGATTCTGAGAAAATATAATGTTGCTGTTCCGGATGGTACTCCGGCAATGAGTATCAGTCAGGCTGTAAAAGCTGCACTGGACCTAGGCGGAGATATTTGGGTGGTTAAAGCACAGATTCATGCTGGAGGCCGTGGTAAAGCCGGAGGTGTAAAAATAGCTAAATCTCTGTCTGATGTTGAAATGATTGCTTCACAGATGTTGGGGATGAATCTTGTAACAAACCAAACCGGAGCAGAAGGCCGAATTGTTAAAAGACTTCTGATAGAAAAAGGAATTAATATAAAGCGTGAGTTCTATCTTGGCATTACACTCGATCGCTCAGTTTCAAAGAACGTGATTATGGTTTCAACTGAAGGTGGAATGGAGATTGAGAAAGTTGCTGAAGAAACACCTGAATTAATCTTCAGGGAAGTTATTGACCCTCTAATTGGATTACAGAATTATCAGATAAGGCGACTTGCAGATTCACTGGGAATAAAGAATGAAGTATATAAAAATACAGTATCATTTATTAAATCTCTCTATGAAGCTTATATGGCTAATGACGCATCTCTGGCGGAAATCAATCCGCTTGTTGTAACTGCCGATAATGAAGTTCTTGCTCTTGATGCAAAAATAGTTATTGATGATAATGCACTTTACAGACATCCTGAAATTCTGACCATGCGCGATCTTAATGAAGAAGCAGAATTGGAAATTGAGGCTTCAGCCCATAATCTCAATTACATAAAACTCGACGGAAATGTAGGTTGCATGGTTAATGGTGCCGGACTCGCAATGGCTACTATGGACATAATTCAGCTTGCCGGAGGAAAACCGGCTAATTTTCTGGATGTTGGAGGCGGAGCAAATAAAACAACTGTTGCCAACGGATTTAAAATTATTCTTGCAGATCCACATGTCAAGGCTATTCTAATTAATATATTCGGCGGAATTGTTCGTTGTGACAGAGTTGCTCAAGGTATTATCGATGCAGTTAATGAAGTGCACGTTACTCTTCCGGTTGTTATAAGATTAGAAGGAACAAACGCTGTTGAAGCTAAGGAGCTTTTGACTAATTCAAAACTAAGCTTTGAAGTTGCAGGAGACTTAAATGATGCAGCTGCAAAAATAACCGGGGTGTTAAATTGAAATCACATAAATATGGGAATACCTTCGTTTTGTTACCATAGATGCATTGTTATTTACACCCTATTTCAATAAATCAGCCGAATAGCTGACATATCCGCAAATAGGTCAATTATTATCTGCAATCCTATTGCGTAATATATTTATTAACCTTATATTCTCAGTTGTAAAAATATTTTTACCTAACAAAATAAGGTTGCCATGTTAGACCAATTAGACATCAAGATTCTCAACATTCTTCAGGAAAAAGGCAGAACAAAAAGGAATGAGCTTGCCGAAGCTGTAGGGTTATCTCTTCCGTCGTTAAGCGAGAGGTTGAGAAAACTTGAAAAAAAGAAAGTAATTGACGGTTATTACTCTAAACTAGACCGTAAAATGTTCGGCTATGATATAATGGCTTTTATATCAATTGTTATGGATTCACCTAAGCATTATGATGAGCTGGCAGTAAATGTAAAAGATACACCGGAAGTAATCGAATGCCACGCAGTTTTGGGCGAAGGTTCACACATTATGAAGGCGATTGTGAAAGATACAGCTTCGCTGGAATCATTATTAAAGAGAATTCAGTCCTGGCCCGGAGTGCAGAGAACAATTACGAGTTTTGTGCTTTCTACAATTAAGGAAACAACAAAAATCAGTATTTAAGAGCTATTTGAACGACAAAATGAAAACACACAATGATGTTCTTGAATGTGTAAAGAAAACAGTTTAATGTAAAGGTGTTCCTTCAATACCGATGTAATTAAATGATTTTTTAGACTATTGGAAAAATTATTAATACAAAAGTGTAATCAAATCTAAGGCACTTCAGCAACATCTATATGATTTGTTCTTTATTATGATGTATTAAATTAGTATATTTCTATACCGGAAGGCTATAAATCAGCCCCCTTATTTATAGTTTATCAGTCTGATAACGCAAGCTTCCGGTTTTATTTTAATAAAGCAGACCGATATTAAGAGATAGATAAATACCGCCAAAATCCTTTTCGAATTTGTTCCTGATGGTTTCGATTTCTTTATCCAATATTCTAATTACATAATATCTTATATTTATTCCTACCAGACTTGATTTGCTGCCGCCTATGTTTGCCCCAAATCCGATATATCCGCCTAAACTTAAATAAGAGCGGGCATCGCCGAAGGATTTAAAGAATTCTACGCTCTGACCATCCTTTGCGTATGGAGTTGTAATAACCATTGACGGGCCGAGACCAGCCGTGATATAAGGTCTAAGATTCTCTGTAAGGGCATCGTAAAAAAGTCTTTGCTGAACTCCGAATGTAACAGGTACAAGAAAAACACGGTTAACTTTATTACGAACAAAAATTTCCCCTGTATAATAATTGAATTCGGGTATTTCCCTTTCGTTTGCTGATTCGGAAAATGAAATATCGGCAAATCCCGTGAAATTCGGATTGAAATCATATCTGAAGAAAGTTCCGAAACCAAATCCGCCTTCACAAAACATAATATCTACACCCCAGGCATTTGCCGGAAAAACTTCGGGATCAGACGGAGGTGCAATCTTGCCGATTTTCTGAGCAAAGACCATAGATAAAGGAAGAATAAAAGTAAACAAAAATTTATTCAAGGCGGAATTCATAAAAATCCTGTCAAATTGATTTCCAATCTAACAATTTCATTTTATTAAATTCAATAGTTTTCTTGCAGCTTGATTTATTTTAATTCATTTTTAACCCAAATTATTCGTTAGATAATCTTTATCACTGAATACCATTGCAAATAAATAGTAATTTGGGTTTAACATTTATTCCTCCGGTTTAGTATATTTACACTAAATAGAATTGAAGTAAAATATGATACTATCAAAAGAAAAAAATCTTAAGATTGATATTTCTGACCTGATTAATGGTTTTTGCAGGAATAATCAGTTTGAAAAATTCATTCTTGTTGTTCCAACAAACAGAAGATTAAGAAGTTTAAAGAAAAAACTTATAAGTGAGAATTCTGCAAAGGCCGCATCGGGGATTAATCTCGAGACACTTACAACAATGTTCGGAAAAATTCTTGGCAGGAAAAAATCGTTTATAAGTTTAAACGATGCTCTGGCTATGATGTTTTTAAAAGAAGCTTTTTCGGGGTGTGAGCTTAACTATTTCAAGACGATTAAAAACAATATTCCGAAAGGAACAATTGAAAGAATAAAAAATGTTCTGTCAGAATATAAAAAGCATGGCGTTACTCCTGAAATGCTGTTAAAGGAATCTAATCTGCTTAACGGAAGTGAGAAACTAAAAGCAGAAGATATTTCAAAGATCTATGAGAAATATATTTGGATGTGCGATTCTCTTTCTGTGTTTGAACCCGGAGATATCTACAGAAACCTTCTTGCTTTCGGATTAGATGATATAAAATCTGAATTCAGAAGTTTCTATCCAAATGCAGAATATTTGTTTTTTGATGGATTTGATGAAATTACTGCTCCGGAAAGGTCGTTAATTAATAAAATAACATCTTTAGAGAAACTTCAGGTATTTATTAATTTTGATTATGCCGAAGGTAACCCGCATCTTTTCGGAAATCTTGATGAATGCTTTAATTATTTTAAAATGCAGGGTTTTAATAGCATATCTGCAGTTGAGAAACCCGATGAAGATGAATTCAAATCTCTTTTGAAAAGCCGTTTATTTAACAGTTCGAATACCGGTTCTGCGGTTTCAAAAGACAACATCACATTTATCAGTGCGTTAACAGCAGAAGAGGAAATCCGCCTTATAGCTTCTCAGATAAAAGAACTTATTATTAACGACAAGGCAGAGCCGGGAAATATTTGCGTTGCCTTTAATCTCATTGACGAACATTCTCTTATGGCATCGTCTGTTTTTAACAGTTTTGGAATTCCGGTTAATATCACGGACAGACCAAGAATAGAATCGGCAAATTCGGTAAAAACAATTCTTCAGTTTCTTGAAATAGAGGAGAATGACTATTTCTTTAACAGCATTATGAGGGCTCTTAATAATCGGTTGGTAAGCATATCGCTGAATCCTTCCGACTTCCGGAAAATATCAAGACATATTAAAGTGATTTCAGGTTATAATAACTGGATAACAGCAGTCAATGAAGAATTGGAACAATATTCAATTAAAGAATCAAAGAGCAAAATCAATATTAAAAGTGCAGAGAATTGTCTGACAGGAATGAAAGAGCTGGAAGCACTACTTAATCCATTTACGAAATCACAGACATTAAAAGAGTTCTTCTCAAATATTCTTGTTCTTATAGATAAACTGAATATTCAAGTTAATATTCTAAAAGACATGCAGAAAAATACGGAAGCTGACATTAAAGCACTAAACGTTTTTCTTGAAACAGTGAGTACAGTATTTAATCTGATTGAAAAGCAGAACGGCGAAGGGAAAAAATACAGTTTCACTTTTTTTATGGAGCATCTCAGAAATGCTGCATCATGGGCTAGATATAATGTTAAGGAAAAATCTGATTATGGAGTTTTAATAACAAACTTTGATGAAATAAGAGGACTAAAGTTCGAATATTTATTTCTTGGCGGATTAAATGACGGAGAATTGCCTACCAAATATAGACCGGAAGTATTTCTGTCAGGAAAATATCAAAGACTGGAAGAAAACCACCTTAGATCGGAAATGTACAGATTTTATCGTGTGCTTAATTGCCATACAAAGCATTTGTATCTTTCAAGGGCAGAGAATAAAGATGAAACAATACTTTCCGAATCAATACTTTTAGCGGATCTAAAAAAAATATTTGAAATACAACAAAAAGATTCTCAGGCATTTAAGAATAAGTTTTTCTCGAAATCTGACATTGCAGTTTACGCCGGCTTAATGCATTCTTCAGAAGAAGCTATGCCTGAATATGTAAAAAATTTCAGAGAAAGCATTTCTCTTGGTAAAAAAATTACGGCTGAAAAACAAAGAATATCTTTATCGGCACAAGACAATGAATACAACGGAGTAATTGGCGATATCCCGGGGATGTTTAATCCGGAGGCGGTTTATTCAGTTTCACAGCTCGAAACATATAAGGCTTGTCCCTTTAAATATTTTATGGAAAGAATTATTAAAGCAGAATTAGTTGAGGACCCTGAAGAAGAGCCGGAGGCAATGGAAATCGGTAATCTGTTTCACAATATTCTGGAAGAAACATTTACTGAATTGAAAAAAAAGAGAATTACTTTATCCGGGTGTTCAGATAAGGTTTTCGATGAGGCTGTTGAAATAATGTTCAGTTTTGCAATAAAGAAAATTCCAAAGTCTATTATGGAGAATAAATTGCTATGTTCCCAGAAAGAAAGAATTTTGGGTTATGACAACAAAAGAGAAACATCAGCATTATACAAAGTTTTGTTAGAAGAAAGGAAAAGAACCGACGGATTTATACCATCATATTTTGAAGCGTCGTTCGGAATGAAAGGTAAATCGGATGACGGCATTTCCAAAGAGGAATACTTTAAAATTGATAAAATTAAACTCCGTGGTACGATAGACAGAATTGACATTAACAATGAAGAAGGCAAATTTAATATTCTTGATTATAAAACCAATGGGAAAACAATCACGGGAACGGAAATAATATCAGGAAAATCTTTGCAGCTCCCTGTTTATTTACTTGCCGCGGAAAAAATGCTTCAAGATAAAAATCAGATTCTTACTAAGTGGAGAGTGTTTATTTATTCACTTAAGGACAGCAACAAAGATTTCGGTCAGGAAGAAGTTCAATTTGCTCTGCGCAGATCTAAAAATTATGATCCGGAGATTGAAAATAAGGAGTTTTTACCCAGAATACCGGAAATAGTAAATGAAATAGTTGATAATATTTCCGCAGGAATGTTTAGGCCGCAGGAGTCAGATAAAACTTGCCGGTACTGCGATTTTGTAAATATATGCAGGGTAAAGGAAATACAAAAGAAAGTTACAGTTGATAATTCTGAAGATGCTAAAAGTGATGAGCAATAGAAAATTGTGATTTCTTTTTGAGGTATTTCAAAATTATCTTTAGCAAATAAAATTAAAGGGAATAAATTATGTCTGTTTTAGATGCTCTTAAATGGCGGTATGCTGTTAAAATGTTTGATACAGCAAACAAACCGGGTAAGGAAAAAATCGAATTATTAAAAGAAGCAGTAAGACTATCAGCATCCTCGTTAGGACTTCAGCCATATAAGGTTTATGTTGTGTCAGACAGCAAAATCCGGGAAGAGTTAAGAGCTGTATCTTGGAATCAGCCTCAGATAACGGACGCTGAGTGCTTATTTATCTTTTGCCACTATACTAAGATTGATGATGCAATTATTGATTCATATACTGAAAATATAGAAAAAACAAGAAAGCAGGAACCGGGAACAGCAGCTTCCTTTAATAAGTCTATTAAAAACACTGTTAATTCAATGAAAGATGAGGACTTGGCAGTTTGGACTTCCAGACAAGCCTATATTGCTCTTGGAACTCTCTTGACTGCCGCAGCGGATATGAGAATTGATGCTTGTCCGATGGAAGGTTTTAACAAAGACGAGTATAACCGTATTCTCGGCTTAAAAGAAAAAGGACTTTCTTCGGTTGTGGTTGCAGCCGTAGGCTACAGGTCTGAATCAGATAAATATTCAAAATTGGAAAAAGTAAGAAGGCCGGCTGAAGAATTATTCACAGAGATTTAATAGATGTTTTAGTTCAACTTAAAACTATTGTCCTCTTTCTTAATTTCTGTTTGTTCTGTATCAGAAGATTGTTTTTCTTCAATTTCTTCGTTTTCCCATTCATAGACCGGTGCCGGGTCATATTTTCGGAAAATGAATGATGCTATTAGCCCGGAAACAGCTCCGGCTATATGTCCTTCCCAGGAAATACCCGGTTTATGTGGAATTAAGCCGTAAATCATGCTGCTGTAAAGAAAAAATACAATCGTAGTGATTGTTAGTGCGCGGTGGTCTTTCCTGATTAGGCCTGAGAAAAAAAGGAATGAAGCCAGACCGTATATCAATCCGCTTGCACCTGCATGATAGCCGTGCTGTGCTATAATCCAAGTTAGAATTCCTGATACCAGATAAATGAAAACAAGCAGTCTTGCTGAGGCGGTGATGTAAAAATATATAGTAACAGGCAGAAGGATCATAATAGAAAAACTGTTAGACATCAGGTGGTTGAAGTCGGAATGAATAAGAGGTGAAAACAGAACTCCGCGAAGACCTTCAATCGCAGACGGATTTATTCCGTATTTGAAAAGGCTTACTTCAAAAAACATTTCAGCAGCCTTAACAGTCCAGATTATGAAAAGAAAAAAGAAAGTGATAAGTCCGGCAGAACGAATCTTAATTTTTTCTTCATCCATTTCAAAAGCCGGGTTTTACAACACCAAGATATGAAGCTGCAATTCCAAGAATAATAATTATTACAAAATACAGCTTAATATTTTGGGGCTTCTGCTTAATCAGTACCGGGAGTCCGCCTAATATGAACCAGAATAAAATCTTAATATTCATCCAAAGCGGAAATTCAATAGCATTCTTCCCGGCAAAGCCGAAGCCTGATATCAAGAGCAGAAGAAGTGCAATTCCGTGAAGAGCTCCGAAGAATTTCAATTGCTTTCGAAAGTTATTTTTTCCGCCGAAATAAGATACTGCCATTCCGGACAAACCGGAAAAAAGAATAATCATTCCTGTAAAGTGGAGCATTTTGTAGATATCATAATCCATTTTATAACGTCCTTGATAAATGTTAATCCTGCTGCTTTTCGGTTCAAAAGCATAAACACAAATTAAGAAATAGACAGCCAAATGCACAGAATTATTTTTCTGTAATTGATAACAAGAAAATCTTTTCTTAACTTGAAACAACAATTTAATGAGAATGATATGTATAGAATTCTTTTTCTTTTTATGGTGATAATAACTTTATGCTATGCACAGCCCGAAAGACCTATGCTAAGTCAGAAGTCGGTTATTACTCAAAGAATCGGATTAACGGATTTAACAATTACATATCACAGACCGGGTGTTAAGGGAAGAGAAATTTGGGGAAAGCTTGTTCCTTTCAATCAGGTGTGGCGTGCCGGTGCCAACGAAGCAACAACACTTGAAGTTTCAGATAATGTTATTATTGAAGGAAAATCTCTCGAAAAAGGTATATATGCATTTTTTGTTGTACCCTATCAGGAAAAAGTTAAAATTATTTTAAATTCAGAATGGAATCAGTGGGGAGCCTTCTGGATGGATTCTACCAAAAATGTTCTGGAAATAGTTACTAATTGGAAAAATTGTGAATTTGAAGAATGGCTTTGCTATAATTTTACTGATCTTTGCATTTATTCAGCTTCTCTGAAATTTCGATGGGAGAAGCAATCCTTTTCATTAAAGATTGAAGTACCTACTGATTCACTTATGGATAATATGAATCGGACTGTTTTATATAACGCGATGGTACAGCTTCATGGTATGGCCCGAACTTATCTTGAAACTGGTACACACTGGGAAGAAGCGCTTGATGCAGTTCAGAAATCAATAGAAATTGAAGAGAACTTTGATAACCTCAAGACCAAAGCAGAACTTCTTGCTGTAAAAGAATACTGGGAAGAAGCTGTGGAAACAGGCGAGAGGGCAATTCATATAGCCGGAAGCAATTTACCGTCTTGGTATGTAAGGCAGTTTGCAGAAACAATTATCAACTGGAAAAATAAAACTAAATGATACTTCTATGAGATGATGCAACAAAATATTAATTTTAGTGAATAAAATTACAATTTTTCCACGGAGATATTTTGGTAAAGCGTTTTATAAGCAAACACCCGTTTAAAGATTACTTTCTTATAACTCTGGGATCAGCATTTATGGCTATCGGCATTGGTGTTTTCCTTGTTGATGCAAAGGTTGTTCCGGGAGGGGTAAGCGGACTGGCAATGGCTATTCACTACCTTTCAAATAACACAATTCCGATTGGTCTTATGACATGGGCTATGAATGTACCGCTGTTTATATGGGGGTATAAGGAATTGGGTCATCAATTCGGAGTCAGAACATTTGTCGGATTTACTTTGGCTTCAATATTTATTGATCTTTTCAGAGGAGATATCCCATTTTTTAGATTTATGGATCTTACATCAGCTCCGTTTGTTTTGGATTTGATGAAACACGATTTTCTTTTCCTGGTTCTTTGCGGAGGTGCCTTGCTCGGGTTAGGTCTTGGCATTATCTTTAAATTCAAAGGTACCACTGGGGGGTCTGACATAGTTGCAGCAATAATGCAAAAGAAATTCGGAATGAAACCCGGAATGGCAATTCTGATTATAGACTTTTTTGTTGTTACGATAGCCGGTTTTATTATTCATTTTAAAGATCTATCCCCCGATAAACCTGCAATTTCGCTTACTCTTTACGCTTTGTTCCTGCTATTTGTTTCTGCAAGAATAATTGATGTAATTATTGACGGATTTGATTATGCGAGAGCTGTTCATATTATTTCAGATAAAAATGACGAGATTGCGGAATCAATAATTAAAAACCTCGACAGAGGTGCAACAGCCATTAAGTCCAGAGGATTGTATCGCAATGTTGACCGAGAAGTAATTATGTCTGTTGTTACTTTCAAGGAACTTGGAACTTTGCTTGAACTTGTTAAAGATATTGATCCGAAAGCTTTCGTAATTGTAAACAGCGTTCACGAAGTGCTTGGAGAAGGTTTTAGAAGAAGAATATAATGAATAAAATATAAGGAGGATGGAATGAAAGTTTTATCTTTTGCCGCAGCTTTACTTTTATCCGTTTCTGTATCTCAGGCTCAGTTCGGTGATTTGCTTAAAAGCATTACCGGAGGAGAAAAAAAGGAAAATAACAATTCTCAGTTATCTGATACTGATGTTGCTGACGGATTAAAAGAAGCACTAAAAATTGGAACGGAAAATTCTGTAAATATAGTTTCTCAAGTTGATGGTTTCTATAAGAACCCTATTATTAAAATTCCTCTTCCCGAAAATGTAAAAAAGATTGAAAAAACAGCCCGTACGTTCGGATTGGGAAAATATTTTGATGAATTTGACTTAAGTATAAACAGAGCCGCCGAAGTAGCCTCAAAAGAAGCAATTGATGTTTTCTGGGGTGCAATTAAGGATATGAGTTTTTCTGATGCAAAAAGAATACTAACCGGAAGAGACAACGAGGCTACTCTTTATTTTCAAGAAAAAACAACTGACATACTAACAGAAAAGTTCAGACCTATAGTTGACAGCAGTATGAAAAGCGTTGGTGTAGCGAATACTTACAACAGCCTTAATGAAAAAATTAAAACCGTGCCTTTCCTAAAAGCTGAAAATACAGACCTAACCGGATATGTAACAGAAAAAGCATTAGACGGACTTTTTTATATGGTTGCCGAGGAAGAGAAAAAAATCAGAGAGAATCCGGTTGCAAGGGTAACTGACTTGCTTAAAAAAGTGTTTTCCAAATAGTTTAACTAACCCGAAAGACTTAGTATTTAATCAAAAGGTACTGGATGATAGGATTTTCTCAAATTCATGACATAAGTCTTCCGTTTCATAATCCGGTTATTGTTATAAGCGTTCTAATGTTCGTTATGCTGATAGTTCCCCTGCTTTTCAGCAAAATGAAAATACCGCATATTATCGGTTATATTTTCGCAGGAATGCTGATAGGTCCACACGGATTAAATATTCTTGCCAGAGATTCAAGCATTGTTCTGTTTGGTACTGTAGGAATATTATATGTTATGTTTCTTGCCGGACTTGAACTTGAAATCTCTGATTTCAAGAAAAATAAGGAAAAATCAATTGTTTTCGGGTTGCTGACATTTTTATTTCCTTTGGTTATCGGATTTACAGTTTCATTTTATCTTCTTGAGTATTCGTTTCTTCCGGCACTTTTGATTGCGAGTATATATTCAACTCAGACTCTTGTTGCATATCCTATAGTGGCAAAATTCGACGTTGCCAAAGCACGTTCTGTTAATATAGTGTTAGGCGGAACTCTTATTACCGATACTCTTGCAATACTTGTGCTGGCATTTGTAATTAATCTGCATTCCGGAACCGGCGGTATTAGTTTTATATATGAAATTTTGCTTCTTCTGATACTTCTCTGCATAATTGTTCTCTATGTTTTTCCTAAAATCACAGTATGGTTTCTCAGGAAATTTGAAAATAATATATCTCAGTTCACATTTATTCTCGGGGTTGTTTTTTTGTCGTCGTTCTTTTCGGAAATAATCGGTCTTGAAGCGATAATCGGAGCTTTTTTGGCGGGACTGGCAATGAACAAGATTATTCCTAAAGTATCCCCGATTATGAACAGACTTGAATTTGTCGGTAACGCAATATTTATTCCTTTCTTCCTCATAGGTGTGGGAATGATTATTAATCTGAGTGCAGTTGTTTCTTCATATAAAAGCATATTACTTGCTTTGATAATGGTTGTTATTGCTACATCTTCCAAGTGGTTAGCAGCATTTTTTACTCAGAAAATTTTTGGTTACAGCAAGATTGAAAGAAGAATGATCTTCGGTTTAAGTAACGCACATGCCGCTGTTGCTTTGGCTACTGTACTTATAGGTTTTAATTTTAATCTTTTTGGAGAAGAAGTATTAAACGGGACAATTCTGGTAATTTTATTTTCCTGCATAATAAGTTCATTTTCAGTTGAAAATGCCGCAAAGCAAATCGCACTTACTCAAAAGGCAGAAAAAGTACAGTTGGAAGATGAAGACAGAGTTCTTATTCCTCTGGGTAATCCGGATACGGTAGATTTTCTAGTTGACCTTGCAGTTCTTACTAAAGAAAAAAACAAAAAGACACCTCTGTTTTTGCTTTCAGTAATTAATGATTCAGCTAACTATAATAAGAAACTTGTTGAAGCAAATAGTATAATGGAGAAAGCTGCCGGAAGGGCAAGTGCAACAGATACAAAGGTTCAGCCGATTGCCCGGCTTGATCTTAACATAAGCAACGGTATAATAAATTCCATATTGGAAAATTTTATAACTGAAATTATTCTTGGATGGAATCCACGTAAAGATATTGGGACATTTCTTTTCGGAACAATATCCGGAAGCCTTCTTACCAGAACGAATCAAGCAATTATGATTTTGAAGTATATTAAGCCGTTCAGAGAAATTAACCGACTTACAGTTTTTGTTCCTGAATATGCAGATTTTGAATTTGGTTTCAATAAATGGATTTTGAAGCTTAACAGATTAGCTGCTAACATAAGTGCAGAAGTGATTTATATTGCCACACCAAAAGTTCTCAGGAAGATAGCAGAAACTACTTCAATAATAAAAACAAAAGCACCGTTTAATTCAATTGAATTCAGTGATTGGAATAACCATGAAAAGCAATATGGTGAAGTAAGGGAAAATGACCTGCTGGTATGCGTCAGTTCCAGAAAACTATCAGTTTCCTATAATCCGGTTTTTCATAAGTTACCCGCCGAACTTGAAAAACAGTTTCCTTCTCATTCCCTGCTTATAGTATTCCCTGAACAGAAAGGAATAATTGATGAAGAAATAACGATTCCTTCCAATTGATTAATAGAATCCGGCTTAAATGTTTTTCTATTTCTCTACTTTTTTTAAGTCGGACGAAAGATCTTCTCCGAATTCCATTTCAGTAAAATCCTTTCTTGCCGGAAGTTCGATTTCAATACTATTTGTATAATCAACGTTTACTACAAGATTTTCACCCTTAAAATCAAGTAGATGACCGCCGAATTTTTTGTCCTCGCTTAAGAAATGAAAATGATAGCCCGGTACATTGATTCCCTTTACATAAATCGGGCATCGGAAACCTACAATTGTACCGCGTGTGTTTTCTCTTTCAAAAACAGGTTGTGTTGCAGCTATGTATTTTAATTCTTTATAGGGTTTGTCTTGAGCAGGTACGCTTCTGGTCTTAACAAATGAAAATTCTCCTTCAATCCTGAAGCACACAATGTGGTTTTTCGTAATTAGCATACTATCCAATTTTGTTTCGAGGCTGTGGAATGAATTGGCTTTAGGAATATTGAATAAGGTATCTTGCGAAAAAAAGCAAACAGCAGCAAAAGGAATCAGAATATCGTCTTTGGGGATATACACATTTCCATCCGCTTTTACCTGGTAAACAACTCCGTTAAGATAAACCATTTCTCCTTCGAGTGAATGGAATGTTCCTAATCCGGTGTCGCCCTTTGTTTTAAGAGAGTCGGATGAAATAATACCGTCGTATAGTCCTTTTAGAAGAGCATCGATTGTTGATATTTGATAGACTTTTCCTTCCTGTGAATATACTTGTCCGGATACAATGCATACGAGAAAGAAGACTGTTATTAGAATGTTTTTTTTCATTTTTCAATTTTTCTTAAATAATCTGATACTAATTTAATAAATAATTCCTTTTCTTCGTGGTGCGGACTGTGAGAACTATTCTCAAAAATATAATATTCCGAATTTTTAATTCCTTTATGAACTGTTTCCGTTATAAGAGGTGTTGCTTCATCATATCTTCCGCCAAGCACAAGAGCAGGAATATCTATTTCTCCGAGCCGGGATGTTATATCCCAATTCTTAAGACTTCCGGTTACGAAAAATTCGCTCGGGCCCCACATTGAAAAATATACTTCCGGATTTTTCCCGACAAATTCGAAAGTCTGATTCATCGATTCAGGCCATTCTTCCAATCTGCATAAATGTCTTCTGTAAAACACCATAACAGCCTCCTGATATTCAGAGCTGTCAGTAGTACCGCAAGATTCGTGTTTATCAAGCACAGATTTTATTTCTTCAGGCAATTCGGAACGAAGTCTGTTTATCTCATTAATCCACGAGGGTGCGCCAGAAGGAGAATCAGCAAGAATCATACTCTTAATTCCGGAAGGTTTTGTGAGGGCGTATTCCATAGCTAGCATTCCGCCCCAGGATTGCCCGAATAAGTGTACATCATCCAGTCGCAATTCTTTTCTGAGTAAATCGAGTTCTTTGCAGAAGTATTCGGGCGAAAGAACTGAAAGGTCAGAAATTTTGCCGGAGTTTCCATTTCCTGACTGGTCATAAAAAACAATAGTCCGCCCCTCATCATTTAGCTTGCTGAGAGGCTCGAGATAGTGGTGTGTTCCGCCGGGGCCACCGTGAAGGCAAATAACAGGGTACATATCAGGATTGCTTCCCCGAAGAATTTTATACCAGACATAAATCTCATTATAAAGGAAGCGTCCTTCTTCAGTGTTTGTGCTCATAAAAAGTCCTTAGGTTGTGATTTTTATGCTTCGGAGTTTATAGGAATATTTTCAGGGGGATCTGCTTTTGTTTCGATTTTTTCATCAGCGGACAATTTTTTATCAGAAGAGTCTTCAATTATTTCAGAGCTTATTTCTTCAATGCTTAAGCTAATATTGGTGTTATTCTTGTCTTCCTTATTAAGGATAAGTTCAAGCCATTTTTTTCGCTTTAAAGATACCTCAGTAACTTTTGCATCCTCATCGTCTTCCTGTTTGTCTTTAAAACGGGCAATTGCCATTGCCATATTAATAATACTTATTAATGTCTCCCGTACTTTTTCGTCTTCAATGGCTAGAATATCTTTTAAATCTTCTTCATTCAGAGATACTCCTCCAACAGATTTTTGCTTGTCCTTTGCTGTGGAAAGAATTTTATCTACAAGCCGTCTGACGAAATCGGTAATGTCTTCCTTTTTTATATTGGCTTCAGCAGAACGTTTTTTGGATAATTCTGAATTATAGATGAATTCCAATTGGTATTTTTTCTTTTCGGTTTTCCCGTCTTTTTGGACTATCTGTTCAAATTGATATTGAAGAGATATATTAAGTGTTTTTTTTGACGAAAAATAAATACCGTTAGCTGTTAGTTTTGCTGAGTCTTCTGTATTAAAAGAAAGGTTAAAGGCAAGGCTCTCTCCGAAAAATTCCGCATTGGAATTTTTAATGTCAAGACCGGATTCATAAAACAATCTTGATTCAGAAGATATGCTTGCGTAATCCGAAGTCTCCACCTGAGCATTTCCGGAACTCTGTTTTTTGTCTTTATCCGAAATGCCGGAAAATTGCTGTCTGCTGTAAACAGATAATTGATTATTTAAGCTGACGTTGTTCATATTAATTAAATAATGTTTTTATAATATATTGTCGCTTAAATTTGATTTTATTTTAACGATTACTTATAAAACGCAGATATTCTTACCGAATTTGCCATTGTAGAGCAAAAAAAAATAACAAATTATAAAGTAAATCCATTATTAAACGAATATAAGTTTGTGTTTTTTTCTTTATTGATTAAAACTTTGGCAAAATTTCCGATATTTAGCATAACATCAAAAAAAATATTATAGAGAATACCTTATGTACTGGAACTACTATGAATTAAGTATCAATCCTTTCGGATTGACTCCCGACCCAAAGTTCATGTACCTGAGCACTCCTCATAACTCTGCAATCGAATGGATGAAAATGGCGCTCGAACAGCATGAGTTCGGACTCGTGACAGGGGAAGTAGGTTCAGGAAAAACAGTCATATCGCGTTATCTGATAGATTCCATAAAAGACGGAAAATATAAAATCTGCTGGATTGTTAATCCTTCAATGACATTGGTTCAGATCTTAAAAGAGATTAATTTTCAACTGTTTGAAACACCGCCTCCTGGTACAAAAGCCGGTCTGATTGCACAACTTCAGGAGGGATTGGCAGATTTTTATATTAAGAATATTTATCCGGTTGTAATTATAGATGAAGCACAGGCTATTTCCAGTTTCAGAATATTTGAAGAATTAAGACTTATCAGCAATTATCAGACTGATGAAAGCAATCTGCTTTCCATAATTCTTTTAGGACAGCCGGAGCTAGCGGCAAAACTAAAAAGAAAGAATCATCGTGCATTTCTTCAGCGTGTCAGGTTTACAATAAATTTGGAAGCACTTGCTCCGGATGAACTGGAAAAATATCTTCATCACAGACTAAGAATTGCCGGATTAAAAGGCAAAAATATATTTTCAAGTGATGCCGTTCTGGAAATTCACAGGCTTACAAAAGGCTATCCGCGTCCGGTAAACCATCTTGCTTCATTTGCGATGATGGATGCGGTCACAAAAGATTCAGCAGAAATAAATGCAGAAAATGTAAAAACTGCAGCCAAATCAATATTGTATTTGGAAGATGAAAATAGTTAAGGAGAGGAAATGATTAATATACTCAAGCTGCGGGAAATGCAGAAAAAAAATGATGAGAATAAATTAGATAAAAATGAAACCGCGGAAACTTCCGGAAAATCACTCCCTTCTGAACCGATTGATGGTTTTACCGAGTTTGAAATAGTTCCCGATGAAATACCTGCAGAAAAAGCTGCAGAAAATGTAATTGAAAAGACTGAAGAAGTAATAGAACCGGAAGAGAAGACCACCGATGTTCCTGCTGAAAAAAATGAAAGTATTTCAGAAAAAGACAAAGCCGAGAAATTGAGGGAACTGCTTCTGCAACAAGTGCTGAATGATCCGTCATTGGTCTTTTCCGCAGATGATAATATTCCGGATGAAAAAGAACTTGAAAATCCCGAGTTGTACGATTTGTCGAATGAAATACTTCCGGATAAACCGGATATTCTAAGAGAAGAACTATTAAAGCAGGTAATGGAAGATACTTCACTTAATCTTAATGAAGGAGAAGAAATACCGGATGAAAAAGAGCTGGAAAAGCCTGAGCTTTATAATTTACCGGCAGATATTGCTGAAGCACCGGAAAAACCTGTTATAGTACCTCAAGCTCCGCAAAAACCGATGATTGTAATTAAAAAACCAATGTTCAAGATAGAACCTAAATCAGAAGAGCCGGCACCGGAGGCCAAGACTGAAAAAGTTGCCGGGCCTGAAAAGGAAATTTCTGAACCGACAAAGCCGATTTTAGAAGAAAAAAAAGAAAAACCTGCAATTGCAAAACCGGAAGCAAAGGAAATACCTGTTCCTGTAAAACCTGTTCAGGCAGAACAGTCTAAACTTGAAGCGAAAAAAGAACTTGTCAATAAGATTGTAAGCGGACAAAAAGACGAAACTTTTGTTGACCTAATTCAAATTGTTGAGTTTAAGCTTGCCAATGAATCTTATGGTACTGAAATATTGAAGATACAGGAAATAATCAGGAAACCGGACATTACGAGAGTTCCAAATGCTCCTGTATTTATTGAAGGTGTAATAAATCTCCGCGGTTCTGTTATTCCGGTAATAAATATCAGAAGAAAAATTAATCTTCCGGAGAATACAGATACTGAAAACACAAGAATAATTGTTTATGAACTGGAGGATACAAGAGTGGGATTCATGGTGGACGAAGTTAAGGAAGTATTAAGAATTCCTAAGGATAGATTAACTCCACCACCGGATTTTTCTACCGGTATTTCAACCGAATATATTACTTCCATTGCGAAAATGGAAGAATATCTAATAATACTTGTGGATATGGACAGATTACTTCTTGAAGGAATGAAATTCTGATTAAGCCTTTTTGATTATCATTCTGCACTCACTACAGTTAAAACTTAAACTGTATGATTTTTTATCGGAAACCAGTTTAAGATTTCTTGTGTATGGTCCGGGATTATCAAGCAGACAAATTCCCAATTCTGCCCTTATACAGTATTTGCATTCCATCAGAATTCTGCCTTCTGTCAGACCGTCATATTCAGGAGCAAATTCGAAATCACCGCCGCAGTTTTTCTTATAGAATGTCATCGCCGCATTGTTTGTTATGTTTAGTCTGTAATCCCGTTTGAACTTACCGGTATTACTCTCTCCGAGTTCCCCGACAGAATCCGGCACGGGAGTTTTTACAGATGATATATTATAATGGTTAATCCGATTATCAGCAAGTTTTTCCAAAAGCTGCCGTCTTATTTCATTAATTCGGGATATAGGAAGAAAAAAGAGTGAATCCCCGGTTAAGTTTATTTCATCAGCTTCGAATGCAGAATTTCCGGTTTTGTGAAACTGCCTAATTATTGTTTCCTTGTATTTTTCAAGATTGTCTGGAGTTTTTCCATCTCCTTCAATAATAATTTCCGCTGTTATATTATCTTCATCAGAAACTATTGCGAGCAGATTTCCCTTATTAAATTCAAGACGGATTTTTATGCGAATTTTTCTTCTTACATCAGCAGATACTTGTCTGAAGAATTCAATATCATGGTTTCTGTAAATTAGAGTTCCGTCCTTTATTCTGATTTCTTTAGGAAGAATTACCATATCCCCGTCTGTTTTATTTACGCTGAATCCTTCAATATTTCCGGATTCATTGATGAAACAGAGTCCGTCGCCTGGTCTTACTTCCCCGGGAAAATCAATTTTGAGATTACCTCCGGGTAGATTAAAAGCAGGCCCAAGAAGTTTACCGCGGGATTTAGGACTATCCCAGCAGGCAATATTATTCTGTTCACCGTTAATGAAATATTCAGTATATCCCCTATTGAATGTTTTTTCAGGGTCAGGTTCAAAGGGTATTCTTGAGTAACCCGAAGACGAACGGGATAGGTCTTTGCGAACTGAAATAATTTTATCCAACTGCGAATGATAAAATGCCGTTATATTTTTAACGTATGATTCATCTTTTAACCTTCCTTCAATCTTAAAAGAAGTGATTCCGGCATCAATTAAGTCAACAAGCCTTGCCGAAAGATTTAGGTCTTTCAACGACAAAAGATGTTTATCCCTGATAATCTCCTTTTCGTTCTCGTCATAGAGAGAATAATTTAATCTGCAGGGTTGGGCACATTCTCCTCTGTTTGCACTTCTTCCGCCGGATGCGAAACTCATATAACACTGACCGCTGAAACTTACACACAATGCACCATGAACAAAATATTCAAGCTCAGAATTTACCGAAGATTTAAGTTCTCTAATTACTTCAAGCGGCATTTCCCGTGCAAGAATAATTCTCTTGAAACCGAATTTATCTAAGAATTTAATTCTTTCAGGATCATAATTGTGCATCTGCGTTGAGGCAATAAGATTTACCGGGGGCAGATCCGATTCGATTAAAGCAATATCCTGAATTATAATACCGTCTGTCCGGGCCTCGGAAAGCCGGGAGATAAGTTCAAGTACTTCAGGTATTTCATTATCAAAGAGAAGAGTATTTATCGTAACATAGACTTTGCAACCGAAAAGATGAGCATAATTTATCAGTTCATTAATATCCTGAAGTGAATTTCCGGCTGAAACTCTTGCCCCGAATTTGGATGCACCGATATATACGGCATCTGCACCGCAATTTATAGCTGCTCTACCGCTTTGCAGATTTGCAGCCGGTGCAAGGAGTTCAATGCTTTTATTCATTGAATCCGGCTTTCAGTTTTTTTCTGAGAATTTTGAAATCAGGTAAAATTGCCGCTACTTCGTTCCAAAATGCCTGAGAATGATTCATATGTTTGAGGTGACAAAGTTCATGAATAATTACATAATCTATAACTTCAGGCTGAAAAGACATAAGATTGAAGTTGAACGAAAGTCTTTTTTTTCCTGAACAACTTCCCCATCTGGTTTTCTGATTTCTAATGCTTATTGCATTATAGGAAAATCCGTAATTGCCGGCAAGTTCTGCGGTGCGTGCAGGAATATAATGACCGGCTTCGCCTAAAAGCCACTTTCTCTGAATGAGTTCATCAGGACTGTCGGGTTTATGTTTCAGAACTTTTCCGCGCAGTTCAGAGTACTGACTATATGATGGATGAGATTCATTCATCGGAGATCCGAAAAAATGAAACTGACCGAATCTCTTGATGCTTTGATTCAGATATTTTAAAATCCATTCCTGTTTCCTAAATATCAGTTTTTCAGCTTCATTTTCAGGAGTTCCTTTAGGCAGAATTACTTCAAGACCACTTCTGCCTGAAATCTGCAGCCGTATTCTTTTAGCTCGAGAACTTATTTTAAGGTTATATTTGATTTCAATTTTATTTAATTTTACTAATCGGTTTTTCATAAATCATAGAATTGATAAAATAATACAGTGAATACCGAAAATAATTGTACCCTAAATTTAATCAGAATTAATCTTTTATGCTTGAATCTGCTTCGGGATTTGTAAATTCATTCAGAGAGTATTCAGAAAACGAATTTGAATCCGGCAAGAAATTCCTGAGTTTTTCCTCTGAGATAAAACCGCGGGAAGTCTCTTTCCTGCTGTGCCGGAATTTTTCGGATGACTATGTTTACTGGCAAATACCTCAGGAAAATTTTGAAGTTTTAGCTGTAAATCCAATTTTTACGGTATCGGGAGAAGATGAAAACTTTAACCAATACTTAAATTCAGGTTTAGAACAGATAAAAAACGAATTTGTGTTCAATAATCCGGAGGCTTCTTTTAGCCTTCCTCTTTTTTTTGCCGCATTAAAATTCGCAAAAGATAACAGAAAAGTGTTGTGGAATGATTTTCCGGGATTCTCTTTTTTTCTGCCTGAATTTATAATATGCCGTAAAGAAAAAAAAATAATGCTTATTTATAATTCCCGTACAGATGTACCTTTGGAAGAAAGATGCAGCTCCATAAGAAAATTTTTTGAATCCTGCCGGTTATCTTCAGAAAGGAAAAAGCCGCTGAAAATCGGATATAACGACAGTAGTGAATCTGATGCGAAAATTCAATGGGATGATGGGATCTATTCCATACTCGAAAAGATCAATACAAATGAATTAAGAAAAGCTGTTGTTTCAAGAAAAATAAAACTCATCTTAGATGAAGAGCCCGACATTAAAGTTTTTATGGAAAAATTGTCTTCCGGTTATCCTGACTGCTGCATATTTGCCTATAAAAAAGAGAAAAGCATTTTCTTTGGCGCTTCGCCTGAAAAGCTTGCTTGCTTCAACGGAAATTATGTTCTTTCAGATGCTCTGGCGGGATCAATCAAACGGGGAATTACCAAAGAAGAAGATGATGCATTTGCTGAGGAACTGTTAAATAGCACCAAAAATCTTGCAGAGCAACAAGCAGTTACTGAATATATCAGAAATGCATTCCATGGATTGGCACTAAGCATTGAGCATCCGGAACGTCCTGTAATAAAGAAACTCAGCAACATTCAGCATTTATGGACTCCGGTTACTGCTGTTATTAAAGATGATGTAAGTATGTTCGATGTTTTGAGAAGAATACATCCTACACCTGCTGTATGCGGAATTCCTCCTTCGGAAGCAAGAGAAATTATAAATCAGCTTGAAAGCTATAGTAGGGGATTGTTTGCCGGCGTAATTGGCTGGTTTAACTTAAACCATAAGGCGGAATTTTTTGTCGGGATTCGGTCGGCACTGCTTAAAGGCAAGGAACTTCACGCTTTTGCAGGTTGCGGAATAGTTGAAGGTTCTGATCCGGATAGCGAGTTTGTTGAAACAGAGTTAAAACTTACACCTGTTTTAAGTCTTCTTGAAGGTAATGAAAGTTAATATTAATACATATTATGCAGAGCTGGTTGCAAGGCTTTTTACATTTCTTGGAATCAGAAATGCATGTATATCTCCCGGATCAAGAAGTACTCCTCTCACAACTGCTTTTGCCAGAAATCCGGAGATTAAGTGTTATAGTATTATAGATGAAAGAGCATCGGCATTTTTTGCATTAGGATTGGCAAAAGCAATCGGAACGCCAGTTGCTGTTGTAACTACTTCCGGAACAGCGGCGGCAGAATTACTTCCGGCAACAGTTGAAGCTTTTTTCTCAAGAGTCCCAATTATTTTATGTACAGCCGACAGACCTGAATATCTGCTAGGCAAGGGCGCAAATCAAACAATTTTTCAAGATGGAATGTTCAGTAACCACATTAAGAGTTTTTACAATTCCGGACTTCCGGGAATAACCGAATTAGAAAAATATCTTGAAGGAATTGCTTCAGCGGTTTTGCACGGAAGCATTACAGATAAGGGTCCCGTGCATTTGAATTTCCGGTTTGATAAGCCACTGGAAAGTTTTATTCATACTCATTGTATTCAGGATGATTTTGATTTTGGGAGTGTTTGCAATTCTGTTAATAAATTAAAAAAAAGAATAACAGCAACAGAAAACAACTCCGAAAAAATAAGATATTCAGAAATATTTAACAGAATCTTAAATTCAAAAAGAAAAATGATTATAGCCGGGCCGGGAGTTTTCGGAGATGATTTTTCTGAAAAACTGGAATTGTTCAAACAAAAGTTCGGATTTGCTGCTTATGCGGAAAATCTGTCCGGAACAAGGCGGATTTCTCCCGGTATCCCACTTATAGAATTATCTGAGGCAGGGGTACTAAAGGGAAAATATGCTCCGGATTTAATTCTGCATTTTGGAGCAGCACCTACTACAGCTTCAGTGCTAAAATTTTTTGATTCCGCTGAATCGGCCTATAAAATTTCTGTTAATCAGTATGACGATTATAACGATCCCTCCGGAACATTGAATGAAGTGGTAAAAGCCTCACCGGAAGAGTTTACTGATATTCTTCTAAATATGCTTCCAAAGTCAGATTACAACGCAGAGACGGATTTAGAATACTTAAATCTTATGGATAAATGTTCATCCGAAATTCTTAAACTAAAAATGACGACATTGTCAGCTTGTAGTTTAACCTTCGAGGGTAAAGCGATGAATATCATTTCTTCTCACGAAATTTCCGAAGAATGCAATGATGTATTATTTATCTCAAATAGTACACCGGCAAGAGATATCGAATTTTTCGGAAACATTCCTCCCGGCAGGAGAATATATTCGAACCGCGGGGCAAGCGGAATAGACGGAATAATTTCAAGCGCCGCCGGAGTAGCTGCCGGATGTAATGTTCCGGTAACTCTTGTTTCAGGCGATTTGGCATTTTATTACGATATGAATTCATTATATCTTAACCGTTATATCGGGGAAAGTCTCAGAATCTTTGTTTTCAATAACTCAGGAGGCGGAATATTTAAAATGCTTCCTGTAAAAGATGAATCAGATATCTATGAGGAATATTTCAGAACTCCGGCAGATGTTGATTTTGAGCAGATTTGTAAAGCTTTCGGGATTAGTTATCAAAAGATTGAGGACGAAGTTAATCTGATGGATGTTGTGGGAAAAGATGCACCGAAAGGTATGCAGGTTATTGAGATAGAAACAGACTCAGATGAATCTGCAAAACTCAGGCGGCTGTATTTTATTAAAGCAACGGAAATAATTCAAGGCATATTTAATGAAGTTTGATATAAAAGGTATAAAAATAAATGTTGCTGAAATCAACGGAAGCATTTCTGACCCGGGCAGCTTAACGGTTCTATGTATTCATGGTTTTACCGGTTCTTCTCGGGACTGGCAGTTCCTCACCAATAAAATCGATAAGGCTTTCAGGATTCTTGCTATTGATTTACCCGGTCACGGCGCTTCTGAAACTCCGGAAAATCTTGAGTTTTATGAGACGGATTTTCTTGTTGGAATTATCGAGGAAATACGAATGGCGCTGAAAATTGAAAAACTATGTCTATTGGGTTATTCAATGGGCGGCAGACTCGTTTATTCCTATGCATCAAAGTATAGAGCAAATATAATCGGAATGATTGTAGAAAGTGCCGGTCCCGGAATCGATGATCCGGGGAAAAGAATTGAAAGACTTAAACACGACTATCTGGTGGCTTCCAAAATTGAAAAAGAAGGAATTCCGGATTTTATAAAATTCTGGTATAGTCAGCCCGTGTTCAACACCTTAGCAGGTAACGAGGCTTTATTTAACAAAATAATCGAGTACAGAATAAATAATAATCCTTTGGGCCTCGCAAATATGCTCCGGGCTTTTTCACAGGGAACTATGCCGCCGTGTTATGATATTCTTCCTTTAATAGAGGCAAAAGTACTTCTTCTTTCCGGAAGTCTGGACCAAAAATATCTGTCTGTTAATTCTTATGTTCATTCATTGCTAAAGGCAGCAGATCATATAATTATTAAGGATTCCGGACATAATATTCATTTTGAAAAGCCAGAAAAGTATATTGAGGTGCTTAAGAGTTTTTTGATGAACTGCATAAAACAGTGATTTGAGTTAACGGTTTAAGAAAATAATGTGATTATAAGTATATTTAATTCAAAATATATTAAACATTATCGATAATAACCAAATAAAATAGTTAGAATCAATATGCCGATAAGAAAATGCCTCAAATATATTAATCTACTGCTTTGCCTGGCTTTTTCTTTAAATTTTGGACAGCAGTTAAACTTTAAAACATTCGGATCAAACGAAGGCATTCCTGATCCATTAATAAATAAACTCTTCATTGATAACAACGGCCTCCTGGTAATAGGTACATATAATGGTATCGCTTTCTTTGACGGTATCGAGTTTAAGATTCATAATTCCACAAACGGTATTTCCAAAGATATTATTCTGTCAATTTCACAGGATGCAAAGGGATTGTATTATGCAGGGACTTCCGCAGGTCTAAATAAACTTGAGAATGGTAAATATTCCCTGGTTGAGAATATCAGCGGCAACAGAATCAATGCACTTCATAAAACAGGCGATAAAATTTGGGCCGGAACTGAGAAAGGTCTAAACCTCATTGAAAACGGAGTTGCAGTAGATTTTAATGAAAAAGCTATGACCCAGTTTTTTATCCGTTCCCTTGCTTCTGACAGATACGGAAATCTATGGATTGGCGGAATCGGAAAAGTATGGCATAAAGATGACGGAGGATTGAAGGAAGTTCTTTTTGAAAAAAATGTTTTTGAAGAAAATCCGGTTCACGTTTTTGTTGACAAGCTTGGTAAGGTTTGGGCGGCACTTGGTAAAAATCTGTACTATTTCAATGGAGTTGAATTTGAGAAATATCCGGCCGATTTTCAGATTTCAAGAATAAATTGCATCTATGAAGATTACAGGGGACATTTTTGGATAGGTGCAGACAGAGGAGTAATAAGAATTACAGGAAAGAATTTTGTTCATTACAATTCTTTGTATATGGGTGGAATAGTTAACGAAGTAAGAACAATTGTTGAAGACAGAGAGCAAAATCTTTGGCTGGGAACTGACGTTGGTCTAATGCTGTTCAGGGGTGAAAACCTCGTAAAATATAACGCTCTGAACGATATGAAGTATTTTGTATGGTCTATGTTTCAGGAAACTAACGGTGATATTCTGATTGGCACAGACGGATTCGGTCTTAAGATTTTCCGTGATGATAAATTTAATGACTACAATAATCCGGATTTGAAAGGTGAATCAATTTGGTGCATGGCCAAAGATACACGAGGCAGAATTTGGATGGGCACGAATAACGGAATATTTGCCAAAGAAGGCAATAATATTATAAGACCTGTAAATTCTCAGGAGCTCAATTCGCAGATGATCATTAATTTGTATGAAGACCGCCGCGGAAATATGTGGATTGCTTCATACAGAAACGGAATCTATAGATTTAACGGATTTGAATTAAAACATATATCAGAAGAAGATGGTTTGGCTGAAAGATCGGTTCATTGCTTTTCTGAAGACAGATACGGCAATGTATTTTTAGGAAGTGATGCCGGATTACAAATTATTAATTCTGAAGGAAGAATCGTTCAGATTCCTGAATATGATAATTACGTGATACTTTCAATGATTATGATTGGCGATGACTTATGGATGGGTACAAACGGCAGAGGCGTTATTCATACTTCTGTGGCTGAACCCGGAAAATATGATAGGATTACACAATATGATTCAAAAAACGGATTAAATAATGATATTGTTATGTTTCTCTGCAAAGGTAGAAACGGTTTTTTTGCAGGTACAAATGCCGGAATTAATGATATCAATCTTTCGGAGTTCAAAACAAAGAATATTGTAAATATTTTACCCTTTAATGAGTATGATAATTTTGGCGGATTGGAGACTACTCAGGGCAGCGGATTTGTTGATAATCATGGAAGACTTTGGGCAGGGACAACAGACGGACTTGTAGTATATGATCCAACAAAAAATGTAAACCGGCCGGTGGAAAACATAAATATCTTACGAGGATTAAAAATATTTTTTGAAGACAGAGATATTTCTGAGTATGGTATCCAGAATCCCGTAAACCATTTAACTCCGCTGGAACTGGAATTGCCTTATAACTATAATCACATAACATTTGAATTTTCCGGCTTGAATTATGCAAATCCGACTTATGTGAGATATAAATATATGCTTGAAGGAGCAGATGAGAAATATTCTCCTGCCACAAATAAAAACAATGCAACTTACTCTAACCTGCCTCCGGGAGAATATACATTTAAACTGATAAGCTGCAATCGATACAATATATGGTCATCTGAGCCGTTGGAATATAAATTCTCTATTAAGGCTCCGTTTTGGAGAACTTACTGGTTCTATTTCATTCTTTTAACAATTGCAGCCGGAATTCTTTATTATGCATACCGTTGGAGAATGAAGAATGTAATTGAGAAGAATGAACAGCTTAATAAATTGCTCCGGACAAAAACTGAATACGAGGAAAAGCTTAAACAGTCTGAAAAAGATTATAAAGGATTGTTTGAAAATGCTTATGACCCAATCTTAATATTTGATCCGGACAGCCATACTATAATTGATGCGAATTTAAGTGCATTGAATATGTACGGTTATTCGGCAGAAGAAATGAAAGGGATGCAGGTTGAAGAACTTGTTTATAATTTTGATAATGCAAAAGCTAATATTGATTATATAATCAGGAATACTCAGCTAAGATTTATGGAGACTTCACATATCTCAAAAGACGGCAGTATTCTGGAACTGGAATTAAATGCAGTGCTCGTTTCATATTCAGGTAAGCGGGCTATTCTTGCAATGTACCGCGATATAACAGAAAGAAAGAAAATTGAAGCACAGCTCAGACAAGCAAAAGAACAGGCAGAGAAAACCAGTAAACTGAAATCTGAGTTTCTTGCGCAGATGTCCCACGAAATTCGCACTCCGATAAATTCGATTTTAAGTTTTACATCAATGATTAAATCAGAATTGCAAAGTTCTCTTGACGAGTATCAGCTTGAATCTTTTGATTACATTGAACACGGAAGCAGAAGACTGATTCGGACTGTCGATTCTATTCTGAATATGTCACAGATTCAAAGCGGTACATTTGAAATACACCCTAAGAAAGTTATACTAAGTGAATTGCTCCCGGAAATTATTAAAGATTTTAAAACATCTGCTGAACAAAAGAATCTGCAAATTAAGTACCGCGATCTTTCTGAACAGGCCGGAATATGGGGCGATCCATACTCATTAACTCAAATATTTGTACATCTTATTGAAAATTCAGTTAAATATACCGAAAAGGGTATGGTTTCTGTTAGTATCGTTAGGGAAGGAAATAAAAAACTTTGGGTTGAAATTGCTGATACCGGCATTGGAATTAGTCCCGAATACAGAAATAAACTGTTCTCGCCTTTTTCTCAGGAAGATGAGGGTTTTTCACGTAAATATGAGGGGAACGGACTTGGTTTGGCGCTGGTTAAGAAATTCTGCGAATTTAATGAAGCCGAAATCACTCTTCACAGCGAGAAAGGATTAGGTACATCAATAAAAATCACATTTAATTCACTCGGATAAATTCCTAAGTTTCATAATAATTTGTTTGTAATATGCGGGTTTTATTTTCGTACTATACAAATAAGAGACATTATGAAAATTATCCATATTTCAGACCTACATCTTAATTCTAAATTTAAGAAGGCTAACATAAACAAAACAAACAATCTTTTTCATGAAATAAATGAAGCCGGTTTCGATCATCTTGTAATCTCAGGCGATATCACTCATAAGGCTTTACCCGAAGAGTTTGAAATATTCAGAAAACTTCTGAAAAAACATAATCTGCTGGATTCACGTAAGGTAACGATAGTACCCGGCAATCATGATATTTTCGGAGGTGTTGCTTCGGCTGAGGATATTCTGAACTTTACCAACGATTGCAGAAAGGCAGATCTTGAAGATAAACTGACAGCATTTGTAAATAAGTTACCTGAATTGTTTACCGGGGTAATATTTCCTGATTCCGAGAAGTTCTTTCCATTTATTAAAATAATTGATGGTGCAGTACTGGTCGGATTTAATTCTTCGGATAAATTCCATTTATTCAATAATCCTATGGCTTCGAACGGAAAAATTTTGAAGAAAGACAGAAAATCAGTAGAAAACATTTTGTCAAAACCTGAATTCTCCGGCTGCAAAAAAATTGCGGTGATACATCATCACTTCTGTAAATACGAAAATGACCCTCAAACTTCTCAAAATACAATCTGGAGCAGAATAGAAAGCCAAACATTGAAACTTAGAGGAAAGAAAAAGATAATAGATTTTTTCAAAAATAATTCAATTAATCTTGTACTTCACGGTCATATGCATAAATCGGATAATTACCAAAAAGACGGAATAGTGTTTTCCAATGCTGCCGGAAGTATCGATAATGGTACTGATTACTATTTTTACAACAAAGTTGAATGTAAGGGTAATGCTGCCGAAGTTTTAACAATCGGGCCTCTAATAAGACAGTCTTTCGAAAAACCTGCCGTAAATCCCTACGGGAAACTGGTTCTGGAAAGAATAATCTGAAGACAGGCTAATTACTGCCTATGAAGTAAATCAGGGTAATCAGAAAAGACGCCGTCAACACCTATAGATTTAAGTTTAATGCAGATTTTCGGATCATTTACAGTGTATGTGTAAACTTTAATTCCCAATTCGTGAGCTTTTTCTACAAATTTCTTTTTAATAAATCGATAATACACATGTACAGTCTTTGCCCCAAGTTCTGTTGAAAGATTCAATGCCTTTGCACCTGAATTACGAGTCAGTACGGCAGTATTAAACTTTCTGTCCAGACTTTTAATTTTTCTAAGTTCATTGTAATTAAAGGAAGAAAGGATAAAATCCTCATATTTGCAGATTCCGTCTTTGATATATTTCAAAAGAATCTGAGCTACAGGTTCAGCGGTTTCTTTTCCTTTGAGTTCTATATTCAGACCCGATTTCCCGGCAGTCAGGTCAATTACCTCTGTTAACAACGGTATAACCGCACCATTGCCTGCATCAAGAGATCTAATGTATTCAAGACTTTTTCCGGATACAAAACCTCTTCCGTTTGTTCTTCTGAAAAGGAAATGGTCATGAATAACTATAATATTATTTTCACATTTGTGAACATCAATTTCAATCCACTTTGCTCCCAATTCAAGAGCTTTATTTATTGCCGGAAGTGTGTTCTCCGGCTCATAAGCACTTGCACCTCTGTGCGCGATTATCAGTATTTGATTTCCCAAGTCTAAATGTCCTGAAATCTTGCCGTATTCTTAACAAGCTTAATTTTTTCTCTCTTTTCCATTTCAACCAAATTATCAAAAGCTTCTTTTACACAACTGCAGTTTGTCTGTTCTTTCATTTCAGAATAAAACTCTATCAGCCTGTCATCTATAAGCAATACTTTTTCTACTATATCATCAATATCTGAATCCGGACTAATATCTATTTCAGCAATTTCCGTTATTGTTTTTTTCTCAGGTCCATACTTGAACCAATTATTTAAAATCTTATCGGAACAACTATTCTCGTATTCAACAAGACACTTTTCAAGAAACATCTCGTGTTCGGAAAGATAATCGAGAAGAATCTTAATTCTTATCTTATCAGACTCTTTGCCTAGTTTTTCAAATATTGAGCTTAAATCTTTATGAACTTTTTCTGCAATATGAAGAACATCTCTGGTTTGTTCAACAAGCGACATAGACCCTCCTATAAGACTAATTGCCAAATTGCTTTTGTATTTCAATTTTAATCTAATTATTATTGTTAACATAAACAATAAATTATTAAGTGATGACTTCCAAAGAAATAATTAAAAAATTTTCTTTAATGGCAGACCAAACCAATATTGAAGGAATGGCGCGTTTCGGAATAAATGCAGATAAAGCTTTCGGAATTAGAATGCCTGAAATAAGAAAAATTTCTTCAGGTATAAAAAGAGATAATAATCTTGCAAAAGAACTTTGGGAAAGCGGATTTCACGAGGCTCGGATTCTTGCTTCAATGGTTGCTGATGCTTCCGGTTTTGATGAAGTTTCAGCAGACAAATGGGCAAATGATTTTGATTCCTGGGATGTATGCGATCAATGTTGTCTGAATCTATTTGTTAATGCTGATTTCAGGGAAAAAAAAATTCACCAATGGTGCATTTCGGAAAAGGAATTTGTAAGAAGAGCATCATTTGCACTCATTGCCGTTTCGGCTGTGCATTTGAAAAAGATTCCGGATGAATCTTTCCTTGAATATTTACCTCTGATAGAACAATACTCTTCAGACGGAAGAAACTTTGTTAAAAAAGCTGTCAACTGGGCCTTGAGACAGATCGGAAAGAGAAGTATGTTTCTTAATGCCAATGCAATTGCCTTTGCCGAAAATCTTGCATTAGCAAAAAACAGCTCGGCAAAATGGATTGCCTCTGATGCCATAAGAGAATTAAAGGATGAAAAAATATTATATCGTATTAAGAAATAATCATTCATCCACACTTAAATGAACAAGCTTTGCGGAAATTCCCGGAAGCACATTCAGTTTTCGAGTTAATTCGTCTTTTTGTTCTTCTGTTCCTACAAGTTCAAGTATAACCAATCCGGTATTGCTGCATTCAGGAAGTACCCCGTCGTGAATCCCTAGTCTTGTTTTTATAATACAGCCCCACCCGGTTAATATTTGCTGAACCTTTACAGCTTCTTCTTTTCTCTGGCCTATGAGGATAATTAATACAGATTTTTGCATCTTTGCCTCAAATAATTTGAATATTGATTTTATTAGGTTATTTTTAAAGAAAAAAAAATCAGGTCTTATGAAAACAATAATTCTTGTACTGTTATTTCTAACTCAAGTTATTTTATTTTCACAAGAAAATCAATATGACGAAGCAGATTTCTCGATTGAAGTTCCGGAAGGGTGGGACGCTGCTTCATTTCCGGGCTTCCCATATAAAATTCTTCAAAAGCCTATGGATAAAGGATTCAGAGCCAACATAAAGTTTATAAGAGAAGAATCGGAGTTGCCGCTGGATTCTTATTTAGGCGGACATATAAAGGCACTCAAGGAATCAGGGATGAATGTTCTTTCAAACAAGGATTTTGAAACTTCACTAAAAGTTGTGGGAAGAAAATTAAAAATAAATACTGAACTCAGAGGTAAAAGCTTAACGCAGGTTCAGTATATCATTCCGGGTAACAGAAGTTATTATCTTATTACTTGTTCAGACCTAAAGGAAAACCGCAACGCATTGGAAGCGGATTTTGATACGATTGCAAAGTCATTTCAAATAAAGAGGATAGACTAATGATTTTAGACAGACTGGTAAATTCAGCCAAATATAATTTTTTAGGTGAAAGATTTGCTAAGGCGTTTGAGTATTTGAAGAAGACTGATTTCAACAGTATTGAGCCGGGAAGATATGAAATTGACGGAACAAGTGTTTATGTTCTGGTTCAGGATTACACTACAAAAGCTATGAGCGAAGCCTTTATTGAAGCTCATTATAAATATGCAGATGTTCAGTTTGTTTGTAAAGGGGAAGAAAGATTCGGTTATTCCAATATATTAAAACTTGCCGCAGGTCCCTACGACGAAGAAAGAGAATTCTACAAACTTGAAGGTGAGATTGATTTCGTAAGTTTGTCTGAAGGATATTTCGCAATATTTTTTCCGGAAGATGCACATATGCCCGGGCTCTATAAAGATGAACCCTCACGTGTAATTAAGGCTGTGGTAAAAGTAAGGCTGGATAACTAATTATTATTTATTTCCTGGTCTTTATACTGTAACTGATAAAGTTTATAGTAAATACCTTTTTTAGAAAGAAGTTCCTGATGGGTACCACTCTCTCTGAGTTCTCCTTTGTGCATAACAAGAATTTTATCGGCTTTTTGTATTGTACTAAGCCTGTGGGCAATTACAATCGATGTTCTGCCTTTCAAAAGGGTTTGAATTGCATTCTGAATTATTTTCTCTGTTTCAGTATCAACACTCGAAGTAGCTTCATCCAGAATAAGTATTTGTGGGTTGTAAGCAAGAGCTCTCGCAAACGAAATTAATTGTCTTTGACCGACACTTAATGTTGATCCTTTTTCTTTTACTTCTTCATTATATTTTTCAGGCAGTTCACGGATAAATCTATCGGCGCCAACCATTTTTGCGGCATTAATTATCTGCTCATCGTTTATATCCGGATTGTTGAGGCTTATATTTGATTTAACTGTTCCGGAAAAAAGAAACACATCCTGAAGTACTATTGAGATATACTTTCTAAGTTCCCTTTTGTCCAATTCCCTTATATCAGTTCCGTCTAAGAGAATTTGTCCGTGATTAATGTCGTAAAATCTTGTAAGAATATTTATGATACTTGTTTTTCCGGCTCCGGTTGCACCTACTATTGCAATAGATTCCCCGGGTTTAATCGTAAAAGAAATGTTTTTAAGAACATACTCTTCCGGATTATATGCCAGACACACACTCTTAAATTCTATTTCTCCCTTAACATTTTGGAGGGTAACCGGATTTTCCGGATTTTTGATAAAAGTATCATCATCAAGAAGTTTAAATATTCTCTCTGATGCAGCCATGGCGGTCTGCATTATATTATACTTTTCAGACAAATCGCGAATTGGTCTGAAGAACATTTCAGTAAGTTGAATAAAGGCGAAAAGTACACCAATCTTCATTGTGTTTTGAATTACTTCTCCTCCGCCGTACCAAATAATGAGTGCAAAGGCAATGGAGCTTATTAATTCGACTGTCGGAAAGAAAACGGCATAATAAAAAACTGATCTTACATTTGCATCTTTATGTTCTTGGTTTATATCAGAGAAAATATTCAGCTCTTCTCTTTCTTTGGCAAAAATCTGAACAACATTCATCCCGGTAATATGTTCCTGCATATATGTATTGAGTGCCGCAAGATGATATCTCACATCTCTGTAAGCCTGACGTACTTTCTCTCTGAAAAGAAAAGTAGCATAGATGAGAATCGGGAGTACCGAGAGAGTAACAAGTGAAAGATCCCACGACATAGTAAACATTATAATCAATATCCAAATAATGATAAATATATCGCTGAATGCCATTATGATTCCGGAAGAAAACATCTCGTTAAGTGCTTCAACATCGTTTGTTGTGCGTGTAACGATTCTGCCAATAGGAGTCTTGTCGAAGAATTTCAGAGCAAGTTTTTGAATATGCGAAAACACTTTAATACGGATATCGTATATGATTTTTTGTCCCATATACTCAGTATAATATGTAAGAAAATACTGAAGAAGCGACTGTGTAATAAGGGAAAGGAAGAGTAGAACGGAAATCATCAGGAGCCCTTCGTAGTCTTTCCCTCCAATCTTGTCATCAATTGCAATCTGAGTAAGAATAGCACGAAGGGGCCCGAGTCCGGAGAAAACCAGATTCAGGAGTATGGCAATTATCACATACTTTCTGTAAGGCTTTACATAACCCAGAAGCCGTTTCATTAAAGACGAATCGTATGCTTTTCCTGCTATTTCATCTTCTTTGCTCATCAGGCTAACCCTTCCAGTTCTTTTTCCAGCATCTGCTTGAAGTTAAGATCTGCATAAATTCCGTTAAGTTTTATCAGTTCAGAGTGGGTTCCGGATTCTTTTATAAGTCCGTCATCAAGTACAATAATTTTATCGGCATCTTTAACGGTTGAAATTCTATGGCTGATAATTATACTTGTTCTGCCTTTCATAAATTCCTTAAGTTCTTTTAGAATTTCTTCTTCAGTAAAAGTATCAACGGCAGAAAAAGAATCATCGAGAATCAGTATTTTCGGATCAACGGCAATTGCGCGGGCAATACAAGTGCGCTGTTTTTGCCCGCCCGAAAGAGTAATTCCCCTTTCTCCTAAAATTGTATCAAAGCCTTTCGGGAACTGTTCAATATCTTTGGTAAGTTTCGAAACACTTGCGGCAAAGCGGGCTTTATCCTGATTGCGCTGCTTGCATCCGTAGAGTATATTTTCCGTGATTGTATCAGAAAAAAGGAATGTATCTTGCGGAACAATACCCATAATTTCCCGTAGTTTAGATAACGGTATGCTTCTTACGGGTATTCCGCCAACTAAAACTTCGCCCTCGGTTGTATCGTAGAGTCGGGGAATAAGGTTCACTAAAGATGTTTTCCCTGAACCGGTAGAACCGATTATGGCAAGAGTTTCACCATTCTCTATTTTTAGATTAATTTTCTTAAGAACATCAGGCAAACCGTCTCTGTATCTGAAAACAACATCTCTGAATTCTATGCTTCCGTTAATTGTTTCTGTAAAATTCCCCGATTCGGGAGTATCCGTAATTTCATATTCTTCGCTCAATATGCTGTTAAGCCTTTTCATACTTGCTTCAGCCTGCTGAATAATATTTGCAACCCAGCCGAATGCAATTACCGGCCAGATAAGCAATCCGAGATATACTATAAATGCGGCAATTTCTCCTATAGTCATAGTTCCTTCAATTACATAGCCGCCGCCAGTCCAAACCACAATTATTGCCGAAATTCCGGTTATCATATAAAGAACAGGCATAAAGGAAGCTTGAATTCTGACTTTTTCCATAGTGCGTTTGTAATAATCGCTGCTGAGGCGGTTGAATTCCTGCTGCTCTCCTTCTTCTCTGACATAAGATTTTATGACTCTTATTCCGGAGAATGTTTCCTGTGCTTTTGTCGTAATTTCAGAAAACTTTTCCTGAATAAGTGTGTATTTTTTATTGATTTTTCTGCTTATAAGATAAACGAGAAAAGAAAGAAACGGCAGAGGAATCAGTGCATAAAATGTAAGCGCGGGATGTATGGAGACCATTATAACCGTGATTATCAAAGACTTGGTAAATGTATCTATGGAATACATTACTGCCGGTCCTACAAACATTCTCACGGCGGAAATATCGTTAGTGGCATGAGCCATAAGGTTTCCGGTGGAATTATTCTGAAAGAATCTTAAGGGGAGTTTCTGAAGGTGATTCCAGAAATCCTGTCGCAGATCGTATTCAATTTCTCTGGATACCACAATTATTGTCTGGCGGATAAGAAACCTGAATACACCGCCGAAAACAGCAGTGCCTACAATCATAAAGGCATAATTAAGAATAACGGTGTTATCAGGATTTGTGGAGATCCGGTCTATGCCGTTTTTCAGTAAAAGCGGGATATAGACCTGTGATGCATTGGATATCATTATAAAAATGATACCCATTGCCAATTTGAATTTATATCTGAGAAAATACTTTTTCAGGGAAAATAGACTTCCCATTAATCCTCTTTTCTATTCAATAACCGAGAATCCGGTATATTTCCGTAATACTTCGGGCACAATTATTTTGCCCTCGGCATTCTGATAATTTTCAAGAATTGAAACCATCAATCTGCTTGTTGCAAGTCCGCTGCCGTTTAATGTGGCGGCAGTTTCAACTTTCTTTGTTTCAGAGTCTCTGTATCTTATTCCGGCTCTTCTTGCCTGGAAAGTATAAAATGTACTGCAGGAAGAAGCTTCAAGCCATTTATCTTCTGC